>CANQHN010000018.1 GCA_947623745.1 uncultured Oscillospiraceae bacterium | reverse complement strand
GGAAAAGGTGGTCAATTATGCCGGTCAGCCCGCTCAATTCGAGCGGTCACGGTGCGCAACGGGAGGCGGCGTATTCACTACCTCTCCGGCCCCAAGGAGCAGGAGCTGGTGGATGGCTGCGCCAAAGCCGGGATGGGCTTTGTCGCCATGAAGGGGATGGCCGGCGGCCTCATCCGAAACGGCTTCGCCGCTGCCGCCTATATGGAGGGCCAGCCCGGCGTGGTGCCCATCTGGGGCATCCAGCATGAGTGGGAGCTGGATCAGTTCCTCTCCTGCGTCAAACAGCCGCCCGCCATGACGGAGGAGTTCCAGGCGGTCATCGAAAAGGACCGGGCCGAGCTGGTGGGCGAGTTCTGCCGCGGCTGCGGCTACTGTATGCCCTGTCCGGCGGGCATCGAGATCAGCCTCTGTGCCCGGATCATTCCGATGATGGGCCGTATGCCCGCCGTATTCTGGGACACGCCTGAGGTTCGGGAGAAGATGCGTCAGACCGAGGCCTGCCTCCACTGCGGGAAATGCAGGTCCAAGTGTCCCTATGGCCTGGATACCCCCGCCTTGCTGGAGGAGGGCAGGGAATTCTACTTCAAAGAGCTGGCGAAAGCTTAACGGCTTGTATGCCTGAAAAAGAGTAAAAAGCCGGCAGCCCCCTGCGCCGCAGGGAGCTGCCGGTTTTTTGATTACTCGTATTCGCCAAATGAAAGTTGTTTCTAAACTTTTTTGCGTAGTGGATTTTGCTTTATTTGGTTCGATTTGAAGCGTGTTATCCATATCCTATGGGGTATTCGACTTTCTGCTATCAAAATGCTATCGGGGAGTGCTATCAGAGCCAAAATCTGTACTTTATATTTTCTTACCATGTTACTACGAGAAAAAGGTTTTCCATGCAATCAGAAGTTTATATCGGGAAAACCTCCATATATGAAGCAACTTTCTCCCTATCCCAGTTATCTAAACCGTCAAACTCTCTTAAGATGATTTCATAGTTGTTATCTGATTTGAAGAAGTTTGAATATTCTATTTCAATATCTTTTAATCTTCATTTCCTCCATCTAATATGCTTAAAACAGTTAACTTAGGCCCCTTAAAGCCCATGTACAACCTCCTGATCTAAAACCTGTTTACGTTCCTTCCAGTCAGGCATATAGTTACTCAGGAAAGCATAAAACTGTTTGCTATGGTTTGGATATAAGAAATGCACCAACTCATGTAAAACTACATAATCAATATATGGTATGCGAGCTTTGATTAGATAAAAATTGAATGTTATGGCTTGACGTGGGACACTGCAACTTCCCCACAGGGTACGCATTTTACGTATATAAAGTTGAGGCTTTTCGACGCCATATTTTTTTATTACAGGATACCAGTATTCTACACGATCAGTAATAATTGCCTCAGCCTGCTTTTTCCACCAGGATTCAAACTGTGTGACAAGCCGTTCTTGATCTGCTGGTGTAGTCGTGCAGATATGAATTGTTTTACCTTCCAGATAAACACGGTTGTAATTACACTCAGAAACCGAAAAGAGCATATCCTCACCAAGCATTTTTACGGAATATCCATTTTTAATTTCTGTTGTCGCGGCATATCCAGATGTCCTTTTGAAAATGTCTAACTTTGTTTCTATCCAGCCTCCCTTTTCGTTTAGAAAACTCTCTGCACATTCATAAGGAACTGTAGTCGGAAGGGAGAGTACAACAGTTTGATCAGGATAGACTTTTATGCGGCAGGTTTTCATCTGTTTTCGTTCAAGCTGTACTTCAATGGATTTCCCGGATGATGGGAGTTTAATAGATACCTTTTCCATACTCAATATACTCGCTTTGCTACCATCAGAATTTCATCGATAATGATATCAATGGTATCCAGTGGCCAATCCAAGTGATTCTCTTCCATGAAGTCAAACAGTAAATCGTCCAGGGCCTTTTTTATATTGCGATGTACTATGACATTATCACGCCAGTCGCGTTTGGCATAAGTGACAATAATATCCTTGGCTTTCAGTGCGAGCGCCCCCATCTCTTCGGATACTTTGATTTCCACGTCCCCCAAAGACTTCTTTATTCCTGTACAGACAGCCCCATAAAACGACTTAGCATCGCTATCACCCATAATATTGGCAGGGTATTCTGTAGAATTACGGCCGGCACGATAGTCTTCGGCCATTTTTTCCATAGAAGACAAATACTTCTCACTATTGCGCTCGGAGAGGTATTCTGCAATCGTTTTATTGATTCTCTCCATGAAAGTCATATATTTGATGGGGTCAATGTACCGTTGACTTTCCAGCACCTCCACCTGCCGCGTTTTAATAGCTTCAGCTTTAGCCTCATTCGAGCCCAATTTTGCAAGCTGTTCTTGTATTCTTTCTTTATTGGAGATGTCCAGCGGCTCAATAAGAATCTTCGCATCTTCGGCATTTACATAAGTATTTAGCAACTGACGAATACCGTCCTCATAACGCGAGAAGTCAACAGTATCATTAAACCGAAGGGTTACGCTATCTTTGAGCTTTTTAAAGAACAGATAATCCTTTCGATATATTTCAGACTGCTCAAAACCTACCAGGTCAAAGAAATCGTAGCTGGAGTATAGGAGGTCGAGCATTTTTGCAAAAGCTGACAATTTTTCATAGAAAGTCTTCCTGATATTATCCTCGCGAAGACGTTCCTGCCAGATATTCGTATTAGATTCGTCTCTATCGATTCCTTTGAATATATCCCACAGTTCCCGATACGTTCTTTCCAAATTATCTTTTTCTTCGTTAACCGTAGAAATTGCAGATTGAATTTCGTTGCTATCAAACAGGTTCATGCCGGACTGCTCGTCGCTATACAAGTCGAGAGCTGAATTCAGCTTTTTGAAAATACCAATATAGTCAACAACAAGGCCAAAGTCCTTGTTGGTATACACACGGTTCACCCGGGCAATCGCTTGTAAAAGGGTGTGATCCTGGAGCTTCTTGTCCACGTACAATACGGCTGCAACAGGGGCATCAAAGCCGGTAAGCAGTTTGTCTTTGACAATCAGCAAATCGATCTCGCCTTCAGGATCTACAAATTCCCCTGTTACTGAATCCTCGTAATCATCATAGTTGTTCTTAAAAAGAGGGTCAACCTCTTTCTTGAAGAAATCTGAAATGATTTTCTGCGTCTGGGGCGTATTGGGTTCGTCATTTCCTTCCTTTGCAGTATTGGGAGTAATCACAACTGCCGGTGTAATGCCGCCCAAGTCACGAAGTTTATAATATAGTTGGACCGCCTCAGCACGAGAAGAACAAGTCAGCATGGCCTTGAACCCCTTCGGCTTCACATAACTGAGAAAATGCTCATGCAAGTCAAATGCGATCATGTTCAGCCGCGCTTCGGTCTGGGCCAGTGCAACAAAACGGCTATACTTGATCTCCAGGTCCTTTCTTGCCTCTTCCGAAAGGCCAACGGTTATATATTTCAAGTGCGCATTGATCTGCTCGCTCGTAACCTTCTGCGGAACCACACGGCCTTCGTATACTATCGGGACCGTCACCTTGTCATCGATGGCGTCCTGCAAAGTGTACTGGTCAATCAGAGGGCCAAATTTGGCATAGGTATCTTTCGCCGGAATAATCTGCCGTTTGTCATCCTTGGGCGCTTTTTGAATCAACGGCGTTCCGGTAAAAGCTATTTTCACGGCGTTAGGCAGTACGCGATTCATGTAGAGATTCAATTTCCCGTACTGAGTCCGGTGACCTTCATCAATGAAAAGGAACAGATTTGGACTATCGTTACGGTATTCCGATTTCACGGCGGCCTCAAACTTGTTGACAAGGGCTGTTATCACTGTGTTGCCGTCATCCTGCAGCAATTCAATCAGCCCTTTGCCTGTCTTAGCCCGATGAGGACTCATCTTGGTGTGAATAAAGTTATCTCGAATCTGCTTGTCCAGATTGATTCGGTCTGTGACCATAACAAAACGGGGACGGCTGATGGCACTGCCCTGACGCATGCTTTCACGGATAATCATCTTTGTGAGCATGATCATAGTCAATGTCTTGCCGCTTCCCTGTGTATGCCAAACGACGCCGCTTCTTGTGCCTTTTCCGTCCCGCAGTAAAATACGGTCCATACATTTTTTAACGGCAAAATACTGCTTGTAGCGGCATATTTTCTTGACATTGTTGTCGTAGATTATAAAGTTACGGATCAAATCCAAAAGCCTTTCCGGGTGCAGAAGAGAAATCAACGCCCGATCCTGCTCTTTGATCTGCCCGTCGGGGGAGCATTTCCGGCACCAAGTGTTCAACCACTCTTGATTGTCCTCATGCCAGGAAACAAAGTGTCGGGCGGGAGTCCCGCAGGTGCCATAAAGGACCTTATCGGGATTTACAGCTAAAACGAGCTGTGTATAGCGAAACAGTTGCGGAATATAATCCTCCCCCCAGTTCCGAATATTCTGTGTCACACCTTCCATGACATCCACGCCGGATTTTTTGCACTCAATCACGACCAGGGGGATACCGTTGACAAGCAAAACGATGTCCGGGCGCGCAAACTTCCCGTTGACTCGCTCCACTTCAAACTCGTCTGTCACTTGAAATATGTTTTTCTCAGGATGCTCAAAGTCGATGTAGCTGATGTCAAAGGACTGCCTGGTGGCGTCAGGGAGTTCTTCCTCCAAGCTTTTGCCGGAGCACAAAAGGTCATAGATATCCTTATTTGCCGCATATAGCCCCGCTGAGCTGTTTGGGTCTATAGCCTGCATTGCCTTGGCGATTGCTCCGCCGGAAAAAAATCGCTTTTCTGACCCAAACAGATAAGATTGAGAACTCAGGAACGCCTGCAGTTCCCCCTGAAAAAGAACTGCTTTACGAGACCCACGCTTTTGCTCGGCCTCGCCGCGGGGAACGATGGTATACCCGAGCTTTTCAATTACTTTTAACGCCCGGTCCTGCGATTCAGGGCGCTCGTTAAAAATCGTATGGTCAGGCATATCGGTTCCTCCTTATGCACGTTCTTATTTATGTTTTAACTCGGACAATTCCTGTAAGTAGCAGTTGCATCAACGCTTTCCTCTCTCGACGCGCTTCGTCTAACTTCCGCTGATGAAGGGTGATAAGGTTATCGAGGGAAGCAAAAAAGTTGCCAATTTGCTGCTGTTCTTGTAATGATGGAAATTCAACTAATAACTCTTTAACTATCGTTCCAGATAGATTTCCTTGCCCCCCTTGTAGATAGGTTCCAATGATATTATGTTTACTTTTTCTCAACCATTGGGCAAGGAACTCTGTATCATGTTCAGCATATGGTTTAATAGCCAAAATCGCTTGATTTATCGCACCTTTTAACCTTGCTCGGCCAACTTCTCCGCTTGTTGCTCCATATAACGCATACAAAATATCACCCACGGAAACAAGTCGTGCAGAAGAATTTTGAAGTCCTTCCTCTGATAAAAAAAGTTCGGTTGTATCATTGTTTATTTCAGCAGAACGAATAAATGGAATCTCCCCGTTATAGTACTCTTTAATCCCTGCGGTTGGGGTTCCTCCAGAGTATGATTCGCTCATCTCTCCTAACTTGCGATGTTCCCACGGAGAAGTAAATCCAGGAAAGCGAATTCGCGGATTTGTTTCGCCTTGCTGCAGAAACATATTCTTTTGGAAATAGCTCTTTTCCTTCTTGAGCTCATCCATTTGCTGCTGGTAGAGAGCGATTATCTTGTCGCAGTACGTCAAAATATCCGTTATTCGTCGTTGCTCCGCAAGAGAAGGGAAATGAATATATAAATCTCCAAAATCCTCATAACCGATTTGTTTTCCATCGCGAATTCCATATACTGCACCGTTTAGTCTTGAGATAAAGTCATTCGACTTAAAATAATACTTATAATACCCATCTGATATTTCATGTATAGGCTTTAATACGGTATATGCCGGGCTTACAAGTCCATCGTACTCCGAATACTCGATTCCCCCCTGAAAAGAGCGAAGACTGATAATAAAATCGCCTCGACTAACTATTTTATATCCGTCAATTCCCTCATCGGAGCATTTTATTTCTTTATCCAGTTGGTTCCTTGGCACGATTCCATTCTCTTGCGTTGCAGCCAAAATTTCATAATTTCCGTGATGGTCTTTATTTGTATAACTTTGAAACACATGTTTGGCTTGAACATCGTGTTTCCAATCTACCGGCATTATTCCGGCCCTTGTCTTCACATATCCGCTAGGCACTTTCCCTGAACGTATCTGGTCAATTCGTTCTTTAATCAAATCGGTCATAATATGACCTCCTGTTGATTTTAAGAAATACCTTTTATAATCTTATAGTCCAAGCTCCTTCAAATAGGCATCCATCTGGGCTTCGGCCTCTGCAATCTCCCTTTTCAGCCGGGCGATGTTGGCTTGGACTGCGTCGATATCGATGAGCTCTTCTTCCTCGAAGGTGTCCACATATCGGGGAATATTGAGGTTATACTGATTTTCTTTGATTTCATCCAGTGTAGCTACATGAGCAAATTTGGGACGATCTGTACGGCGCTGATAGGCATCAACAATATCTTCAATATGCTTTTGGCTCAACTCGTTTTGATTGCTTGCCTTTACATAGCGGAGATTTCCCTCTTCATCTTTTTTGCTGGCATCGATGAAGAGAATGTCACTGGTCGGCCTGCTCTTCTTGAACACCAGGATGCACGCAGGGATGGACGTACCGTAAAACAGATTCTCAGGCAGACCAATGACCGCATCCAAGAGGTTCTCTTCAATGACTTTCTGGCGTATCCTGCCCTCAGCCGCACCGCGAAACAGTACGCCGTGTGGTGCAACTGTCGCAATCCTGCCGTTTACGGAGAGGCTGGCTATCATGTGCAGTAAAAAAGCCCAGTCGCCTTTGCTGGCAGGGGGAACGCCCCAATCGAAACGGTGGAACTTGTCCAGAGATGGTTCCATCTTGAATTCTTTTTTGCCCTTGCCGCTGGACTCCCCGCCCGGATTAAAGCCGGAAGCCCACTTGTCCTTTGAAAACGGCATATTGGCGACAATGGCATCAAACAGTAGGAGATTACCATCTGAGTCCAGAAACCGTGGGTTTGCAAGTGTGTCACCCCAGGCGATTTTTGCGTCACGGATCTCATGGATATACATATTCATCTTGGCCATAGCGACAGAGGAGCCGTTGACTTCCTGTCCATAGATGGAAACCGCGCTTATATTCTGCTTTTTTGCTGTTCTGATAAGCAGTGAACCGGATCCACAGGTAGGGTCATAGACTCGTTCACCGGGTTGAACATTCACGATTCGCGCCATGATCTCAGAAACAGCGGGTGGAGTATAGAAGGAGCCGGCCTTTTTGCCCGCCATCCTGGCGAATTGGCCTATCATATACTCATAGGCATCCCCAATCACATCCGCCGGGACTTGTCCTTCTTTTACCTCAATCTTGGAGGGGCGCAAGTCAAGAGATTCAAAGTCCTCCAAGAGATCTCGGAGAATCGCATTTTTATGCTCGCGGGTTCCCAATGCGTTTTCACTGTTGTAATCGATAGCACTAAGCACGCCGGCCAACTGCTGATTGTTGTCCGCCTCAATGCTTCTCATGGAAGCATTGATGACCTGGCCAATATTATCGGCGAACCGCTGATCATACAATGTCTTGAAAGAACAGTCTTCCGCAATGGTAAACGGTAGATAACGCTTTTGCCGCTGGAAACGTTTATCATCAGGATATTGCCGTCGTAATGTTTCTACAGATTCTTCATATGTGTCACTCAGATATTTGAGGAACATCATAGGCAGAACGTAATCTTTGTAGTTTGCCGCGTCAATGGTGTCCCGCAGTGTGTCAGCACCGCGCATCAGCGTATTTTCGATATTGGCTCTTGATGTCATTGCTCTTGACCTCCAAGAATTCTTCCGATAATGCTTTCAGTTAAAAGACGTTCTTGCCTGATGAGCTCGCGATACTTACGTTCCCGGTTTCGATTGGTCAAATCTAAGTTGACCACCTTTTCCTGCGTTTTTATGTCAGGAATATTGATTATTTCATCTAACACCGTCCGAAGCTTCACTGTTCTCTGTGCTGTGCCATGCTCTAGTTTTTTAACTCGTTCCTGCAGGTCATTCTGTGCTAAACACAGGCGGAGAAACGCCGGCATAAGGATGCTTTCATCTATTACTTTAAGAATTGCAAGCTGGGAAGGAACAAGTAGGCCTTTATTTTGACTATCAATCAAAACCGGGTGCATAGGAGTAAATAGACGGATAACAATATCTTTGGGCTTAGTTAGCAACGAGGCTTCCAAAGGCTCCCTGGAATAAAACATTTCCAGTTCCGCAAAATTAATAAAACCATTCTCCTCAAGGGCCCGGAGATTTAGTCTTCTATACTTAAAAGGGGTGTTTGCTTGAGCTGATGTCTCTTTTCGGCTTAGTACAAGTCCGCTCTGTGCTGATGCAACATCCGAAACTCTTACTCTCATTTTCTCACTCCGATACGGCAGTGGCCCGCCCTTCAGGGCGGGCCACTTTGCGCTCAATGATGGTGGATCTCAGGGCAACAATAAGCACAACCATCGACTTGGTTGTAGTACAAACGCGCTACCCGGAGAGCTTCTTGGGGTGTAGAGCACTCACCAAGGTCAATCCTGTTTGCCGCATCAGGCAACCAACTGCAGTACGAACGATGAACTTCGTGGTCGCCATTCTGCTGAGCGTTTTTGTTGACGTAGTATCTCACCTGCTTGTCCTCCTTCTTTGAAAAAGTACAAGCCCACGTTGACAAAGTCCAAAAAACCTGATAGAATGATTGTGCAAAGATGTATGTCTGCGTGGGAAGCTTCTAGAAGCAGTTGCCGCTGCTTTCGGGAGCTTTTCTCTTGCCAAGAACTATAATACCATATGGTTTGCAGGTTGTCAATAGCTTTTTTGAAAAATATTCATCGTCATATTTTGATGTGACGATGAATATTTTTCTTCTCTACTCTCGATTCATCATGATCTCAATTGCCGCCGCCCGGATATTATTCATCCGTCCCACCCAGGCCATCGGGTCAGCGGCCTTCAACGCCTCGGTGACACCCTGGGCCTGGGCCATCTGGCGGATGATGGTGTCCAACTGCTCCTGGGCCTGGCGGTCAATGTCCGCCAGATTGCTGTTCAGTTTGCCGCTCAACAGGAGGCCGGTATAGAAGCCATCACGGTACTCTTTGATGTAGCGCAGGTGCCGCTGTCCCCATAGGCCGATGGGCTGGTGGTCCTCCGGCAGAGACAGGCAGGGGATGTAATAGTCCCCCTGCTGCTCGTACCACAGGCCGTTGCTCTCGTCGTAGATGAATTGTTCCATAAGATTACCTCCGTTTCATTTATCGTGCGTCTAAATCTGCTTTCCTTCTGGCGGCTCGTTTCCGCTCCTTTTCCGCCTGTTCCTGCTGACGGGCGGCCTCCAGCATCATGCTGGTCTGCTCCGGGCCGATGGCCCGCTTCAGTCGCTCATAGTCCCTCACCTCCTCCCTCAAAGACTTGTTCTCCGCCGAAACCGCGTCCAACCGGGCTGAGTAAGAATAGCACCGCTCTGACACCCGGTTGTACTGTCCTTGCAGACGCTCAAACTTACTCTTGAGGTCGAAGTAGGTCCGATAGACGGAGCGCAGGACTTTGACGATCTTCTCCCAAAGGGGCTTGACCTTCTTCTCCCGGTAAGCCCTGGCGGATTCCAGCGGTCCGGCCTCCGGGAGAGCCTGTTCGGGGTCCTCGGAGAACTGTACCGCCAACTGCTCCAAGTTCTTCACCGCCGGGGCCAGCTCCTTCAGGCGCTGTTCCTGACGGTCCACTTGCTCCTGCTTCTGGGCCTGCTCCGCATCCAGCGCAGCAACCTCCCTCGCCCGCTGCTCCTTCTTGTAATCCAGGACCGAAAGATGCTGGTCGTGTGTACCCTTGTCCTCCCACTCGATGCCGTGGCGCTCCATCACGGCGGCGAGATGTTCCTTTTCAGCCCGTACCCACTGGCTCCACTCCGTGTCTCCCCTGGTGCCGCCCTTGAAGCCCTGGGCGGCAAGGGCCTGTTTGAGAGACACCCTGGTATCCAGTCCCCGTTTGCTGCCGGTGGTGAACGGCACAAAGTCGATGTGCAGATGGGGCGTGGCCTCGTCCATGTGGAGGTGAGCCGAGAACACCCGGAGGTTCGGATTACGCTCCCGGAACCCCTGGTAGTATTCGTCCAGAATCTGTTTGGCCAACTGCCCGTCGTCGCTCTGAGCGTTCATATCTTCTAAGTTTCCCACTTGCAGGATGATTTCATGGAAGGGTTTCTCCTGCTTGCCGGAACGGATCTTCTCGTAGTAGTCCGTAATCACACGGTCCGCCCTGGTCTGCTTGTCGTTGTACCGTTGGAGGGCTTCGTCAAACAGCTCGTGGTAGACAACCTTGATGTCCTCGTTGCAGTAGTCCATATTGAGATGGGAACGTTCTGGGTCGGTATTCTTGGCGTGGAACTTCCGGCTGTTGTGGTTCACCGAGCCGCGGCCCACCATGACGCTTATCGTTCTTTTCAAATCAATACTCCTTTCGTATTTGCACGGCGAAAAGTTGGTAGTGAAACGAGACTTTTTGCCGAGAGGACGAACAACGGAATGAGCGAGACCCGCCGCCTGCGGCGAGGTGAGCGATATGGAGTTTGTGAGGACGAAGCGGCGGCCTTTGTTACTTTCTGCGAAAGTAACGCAAAAGCACTTTTGACACTTCGCATCAAAAGTGCCCTTGCGCCCTACGGGGTGGTCTTGGGGGCGTTGCCCCCGCCGTCTGCGGACGGCTCCCCCAGCAGGGCTGCCCTTTGAAAAGGGCACCCTGCACATCGTCGTCGCAAAGTCCGTTCAACTCCGTTTCCGCCTGCGGCGAAAACTACGTTCACTCCCTTGCTCCTCCTCTCCCCACACGACCCGCTGCGCTGGGCTCGTGTGGGGCCCCTGTGACAGCCGTGACGACCGTGACGATGTTTTTAACACCGCCCCGCTCTCAAAATAGTCGTCACGGCCGTCACGGTCGTCACGCTTCGGGAGGCTCCAGCGTCAGGCTGATGCTCCTCCCGGCGTGGGTGCGGGCGTTCTCATAGCGGATGTGGTACTCCACCGACAGCCTCCCCGCCCGGACGTTGAGCCGCATGGCCAAGGCATTGGGCTTCATATCCAACTTCAACGCCTCCGCCAGCTCCGTAGCGGTACCGGCCCAGGATGGCCTCTCCGCTGTGATGAAGGTAGACACGGCCTCCAACACCGGGTCGGGCGGCTCTATCCACAGTTCCGTTTCCACCCGGTCCAGCATCCAGGTCAAGTGCTCCTTGTCGCGGGTGAGGTAGAGCCGCTGGTCCTGCTGGTCCCGCCCCACCACGTCCAGAGTGGCGGTACTGTCCGTCCGTTTCTCCTTCTGAAGAAGGAAGGCCCCGTCCGCAGACCCCGCCAAGCCGTTGGTGCCGGAGATCATATCGAATTTGTCATCGGCCTGCTGCTTTCTGGTGTGATGTACCAGCAGGAGGCAGACACCGCAGCCGTCAGCAAACCGTTTTAGTTTTCCTACCAGCTCATAGTCGTTGGCATAGCTGTACTTGTCCCCGCCGGCCTCCCGAATTTTCTGAAGGGTATCGATGATAATGAGCCTCGTGTCAGGATGTTCCTCCACGAATCGTTTCAACTGTTCCTCCAGTCCGTTGCCGGCCTGCTTGGCGCAAATCGCAAAGAGAAGGTCGTTGGTAGCCTCCATGCCGAACATCCGATAGAGCCTCCTTGCAGGCGGCGGTGGTCGTCCTCCAGCGCCAGATAGAGGACGGTCCCTTTGTGGACAGGGTAGCCCCACAGGGGGAGGCCGGTGCTGACATGGTAGGCCAGTTGATCCATCAGGAACGACTTGCCTACCTTGGGCGCTCCGGCAAAGAGGTACGTCCCCGGATAGAGCAGGCCGTCGATGACGGGCGGCCTGCTCCGGTACACGTTCTGGTAGGGCTCGTTCATGGAGATGGTAGGGAGATAGGCCGGATCGTTCATCCGTTGCATCTGCCGGAGCATTTCCCGGTATTTTTTCTCCGGTGGATTGCTTTCCGACGTTTCCTCTGCTATACTTGGGGCAGTCATTTGAGAAATGGGCTGTTCCCCGTCTGCGCCAACAGACGGAACCGGGACAGTCCTTTTCGTTTCCTGGGAATCCTTCAATCTATCACTCCTCCTTCATGCCGCCCAGGATGGCGGCGATCATTTGAATGGTGTCCAGCAGCTCGCTGTCCACGCCAGCCCCGGCTTCGATCCGCCGCAGCTCAGCAAGTATGGCGGCCACTTCGATACCATCGTGAAGTATTTCATCGTTCACCGCAACTACGACGTGTTTGCCCTCAATGAGATGCTGTTTGCCTTTGACCAGCCGCTGATCGGCGGGGGATAAGGGGACGATGGGGGAGACCGGCGAGCGGCTGCTGTCCTGTGAGCTGGACCGCATCGGTCCAGAAGGGGGAGAAGAAGCTTGATATTCAAAAAGCCCATGAGTCCCAATATGGGACCCATGGGCTTTTGACTGCTCACATCAAAGAGGGATTTTAGTTGTATGTAACGACAATCAAATCATCCGTTGGTTTAATTTCTTTATACATCCCGTTGCAGAAGAAATGATAATAGCGTTATATTTTGCCTTTGATATAGATGTTCCCTTCACTGCTCAAGTAGTATTCTGCCTGACTATCAACCGCACTGAGTAACGTACGGACAGCTTTTCGCATAGTATTTTCTTCCCCATCATGCAATGCATCAATTACCGAATCAATTCTATTTTCATCGGACTCAAGAGACGATTTATTTGCTTTTTCCAATGGTTTTGCCCTATAATTGCTGATACGACCCTTCAAAATGCTGAAATTCCCCAACACGCGTTTATCGCATTTATCAATATAGGAGAGTATATCCTGTTCAGTAGCACGTAGATATTCTGCCTCTTGGTTCTGAGCAAAATATACTTCCATCATACTGCTCATAACATAAAGTTGCTGTGCCAAATCAAGGCTGCCTTTGAGTTGGAAAGATTTATCAATCGTTGAGCGCAAACCCGCGTAATCTTTATCCTTATGAGAAACCGTAGATTCAAGATCGCTGATATAGAATTCAATATCCTGTATTGCGACTTTCTTTGCACTTTGCAGGCTTCCTATCGTAGCGATTCGTTGATGGTCGTGTGTCATTATAGAACTATAATTCTGATATGCATATCGAATGAAACTCATCTCTGAAATCAATTCAGCTTTTTTATCCCCGTAAAGGAATCCCAATATTTCATCAAGCTTCATCCTCATCATGTGCATCTCGCTGTTGATCTGTGCAAGAAAATATTGCCCTGAAGCGACAGACATTGCTGTAAATGCCCTCAGTATTGCAGCTTGGGATGACATAGGATAGAAAGACGCTGATCCGACGAATTTTCCATCCGCACGAATCATGGAACCATATCCTCCCTGCTTCAATGCAGTGAGAGTATGCGGTAACCCTTCTGGGAATTTTGCAATATAGGCTTGTGACATTGCAGAGGAAGCTATCACAGCTGGAATATCATGAATAAACATGCTTATTTGTGCTTTTTGTTCAGAACCTAATGCTAGCTTGGTGAATCGGTTGCTATCTTCAAAGTCTACGTTGCTTTCACATGGGATGATTTCAAAATTACCAACTGATGTTAATGCTTTTAACAATTCTATGCCGGGCAAAGCTGATTGCCCATTGTTGCTCTGTTCAACCATTATGCATACCTCTTTCCAATTAAAATAACAAATGAAAACAAATTATAATAAAACTATATAAAATATAGCATAACAGGCATGAATTATCAAGCTGTTTTTGCGTGTAGTCAAAGATACTGCCCTGTTTCACGAAATGTTGTGCGAATGGCGCAGTATGAAACGGGGAGCCGTACACCCAAGGCGGAGCTGACCAATTCACTTGCCGCTTCTTTGACATCTCTCCCAGCGCCCTGACTGTCCCGGACATAGACACCGACATTGGCCTGATGCACACACTCTTTGCCCTGGAGGACATATGGGGGCTGACCATTGGGGAACTCGACGGTGGAATCTGCCTCCGGCTGGACAAGTCCAAGGGTACGGCCTACCACACCATGTTTGAAATGCTCTCCGCCTGGGCAGAGCAGAAACGGCGGTTCCAAGCCGGGGAGATCACCAGCGAGGACTATGACCACTGGCGCTACAACTACCCCAAGTACGACACCACCCAGCGGTGGGCCAAGGTCCCCTCGCAGGAGTTGAGTGATGCTCTGGTGGACGCCTTCCGGGACAAACTGGGTTTAAATGAATAACAAAAGGCTCTGCCGGCTTTCACAGAAAGTCGGCAGAGCCTTTTTTGCTCTACTCATAGGATTGGACTGACAGCACCTGCAAACCGCTTGCCACTGGGAACAGGACAAAACAATTTCAGTTAGGCAGTTGCTATCATTTTGCTATCAAATCAAACCTTGAAATTTGAAAAATCCAGCATTTGCAAGGGTTTCAGAGCCCTTATGACCACAAATCTTTCATTCGTATTCGATTGTGCCGGTGGGCTTGGGTGTAAAGTCGTAGAGCACCCGGTTCACCCCGGGGACCTCGTGGGTGATGCGCTCCACCAGGTGCTGCATCAGCGGGAAGGGGATGTTCTCCACGGTGGCGGCCATGGCGTCGGTGGTGTTGATGGCCCGGATGATGACGCACCACTCGAAGGCCCGTTTGCTGTCCTTAATGCCGGTGGACTTGAAGTCGGGCACCACGGTGAAGTACTGCCACACCTTGCCCTCCAGGCCGTTTTTGGCAAACTCCTCCCGGAGGATGGCGTCGGACTCCCGGACGGCCTCCAGCCTGTCTCGGGTGATGGCGCCGGGACAGCGCACCCCCAGGCCGGGGCCGGGGAAGGGCTGGCGGTAGACCATGCTGTCGGGCAGGCCCAGGGCCTTGCCCACCACCCGGACCTCGTCCTTGAACAGGATCTTCACCGGCTCCACCAGCTCGAACTTCATGTCGTCGGGCAGGCCGCCGGCGTTGTGGTGGGCCTTGATGCCCTTCTCGCTCTCCAGGATGTCGGGCCAGATGGTGCCCTGGGCCAGGAACTCGATGCCGTCCAGCTTGCGGGCCTCCTCGGCGAACACCTCGATGAACTCCCCGCCGATGATCTTCCGCTTTTGTTCCGGGTCGGTGACCCCGGCCAGCTTGTCCAGGAAGCGGTCTACCGCGTCCACATAGATGAGATTGGCGTTCATCTGGTCGCGGAACACCTGGATGACCTGCTCCGGCTCCCCCTTGCGCAGCAGGCCGTGGTTCACGTGGACGCAGACCAGCTGCCGCCCCACGGCCTTGATGAGCAGGGCGGCCACCACGGAGGAGTCCACGCCGCCGGACAGCGCCAGCAGGACCTTTTTGCCTCCGATCTGGGCCCGGAGGGCGGTGATCTGTTGGTCGATGAATGCCTGGGCCTGTTCCGGGGTGGTGATACGGGTCATGTCGTCGGGGCGTCTGTCGTTTGTCATGGTAGTACCTCCTGATTTTGATGTAGTGAGTGCAGTGGAGCTACTATATCAGAATATTGGGGGAATTGCAACGATTTTTGCGAAAAAGGGAGGGGGCGTCTGGCTATTTTTGACCGCCAGAAGAGAAAGGCGCGCTCTCCGGCCGGGAGGGCGCGCCTTGTGTTTTCTCGATTACGCCGCGGGCTCCGCGCTCTGCGCCGGGGCGGCGAGCCGGCTGTACTGCAAAAGGATCATGGCCAGCTGCTCCCGGGCGATGGTGCCGTTGGGGAGGAGATACCCCTCGCTACCGCTCACCAGGCCCGCGCCGCAGGCCCACTGCATCGCCGCCTGGGCGTAGCCGCTGACACTGCCGGCGTCCCGGAAGCCACCCAGGTCCGCGCTGGCCGCCGTGGAGACCCCCTGGCTCTGGGCGAACCGCCACAGAGCGGTGACCGCCTGCTGGCGGGTGAGGGGCTCCCCGGGGGCGAACGTGCCGTCCTCGTAGCCCGACAGGACCTTCGCCTCCGCCGCCCAGGTGATGGCGGCCCGGGCGGCGCTGTCCTCAGCCACGTCGGCAAAGGGACAGGCGGCCGCGGCCTCCGGCTTTCCGGCCAGGGCCCACAGGGCCTGGGCCAGCTCCCCACGGGAGACCGTCTGGCCCACGCCGAAGGTGTTGTTGATGTCCAGGGCGGGCAGGAGGCCGTTTGCCAGGCAGTAGGCCACGCCGTCATGGTACCACTGGAGAGAGGGGAAGTCGTAGTGCTTGCCCTCCAGCTTGGGGTAGCAGGGCATATAGGCTTTGTTGAGAGCGCCCAGCCAGTTCATCCCGCTGGCCCGCTTGACCTCCAGCGTGTTGATCATCACGCCCCGGGTGCGCAGCAGGGCGCCGGTGTCCGGGCTCATGATGCTGCTGACCGAGCTGATCACGTAGTAGTTCTCGTCCGCCTTGCCCAGATAGACCACCTCATGGCCGGGGAAGGCCAGGATGCAGCCCATGGGCAGCTGGTCCAGGATGAGGCGCTTCTCCTCCATGGACATATTGGTCATATCGACCTTCTCCATGTCCATCTCCCACTGCCAGGTGGTGTTGCGGCCGATCTGCATCCCGAAGCAGGCGCAGGCGGTGCGGACCATGCCGGAACAGTCCTCCACGTCCATCATGCCGCCCCAGCCGTAGGCGTCGCCCAGGTTGTTGAGGTTGACCATGACAAAGTTTTCCAGGGTGAGGGGGAGGTAGCCCACGCTGACCTTGGCGGTCTCGGGGATCAGGGCCAGCTGTTTCTCATAGCTGCCGTCGCTGCGGCGAACAGGCAGATAGACCACGTAGTTGTGGTAGGGGGAGCGGTTGTTGATCAGCTGGTCCGGCTTGAGATCGGTGACCAGCTCCAGGGCGGAGCCCTGGGTCAGCATCCGGCGGGCGGTCTCCGGGTGGGTATTGGACGCGTCGGTGTATACCTTGTTGCCGTAGACCACCAGCAGCTGCTCCGAGGGCAGGTCCCAGGCGGAGAGCCACTCCTCCTTGTCGGCGCAGATGGCCACGTCCTCCGCCCGTATCCAGCCGGAGCAGTCCCGGCTGCGGGCCAGGTAGTATTTCCCGTCGGCGGAGGTCAGGTAGAGCAGCAGCGGGTCGTTGACGCAGACGGCGCTGAGGGCCTGGTAGTCGAAGTCCACGTCGTTGGGGTCGTCCAGGATGGGGTTCTCCGAGGGGAACACCTGCAGGACGGTCCGGTTCACGGCCACGCCGTAGCGCACCGGCATTTTTGAGGTGGCGCGGGGGTCGATGCAGTTTTTCATCATGTCCTGGAAAAAGGCCCAGTCGGCCTTTTTCCCGTCCCCGCCGTAGGTCCAGCCGAAGTAGTACTCGGCGTCGGCCTTGGAGGAGGTGCGGATGGCCTCGTTCCGGGCGCGGCCGTCGAAGGTGTCGGCGGCGGACTTCAGGTCCATCACCATGGTACCGCTCTTGGCGGCGTTGGCGGCGTTGAAGGCCCGGATCTCGTCCAGGGTCAGGATGACCTCCCCGGCGCCCTCCTGGCGCTGGGCCCAGTAGGCGCTGTCGGACATTTCGGGGGTCACGCCGGGCATATAGGAGACCCCGGCGGCCAGCGCCGGCTGGATCGGGGAGAGGGCGGTGAGGAGCGAGAGCAGCAGGCAGAGAGATTTCTTCCGCGTATGAAGCATGGGGAGAGCCTCCTTTTGTTGGTGTCGTGATTAAAATATAGCATAGTTCTGGCCCAAAAATCAACTTCCGGCGTGAGTATCGGTGTTTTGCCCCGAACGGCGGATTTTCTTTTCCCCAGAGACGTCCGGCCGGTGTGCGCTGCCGCGGGCCGCGAAATTACATACTTTACAAAAAAAGCTTTTTATGAAAAAATAATGTATCGAACGAGGTGATCGGCATGAGCGAAAAACTGGAGACCATAGCCCCCTGGGACAGTCTGGCCTGGGCCCAGGTGGATGCTCTGCTGGAGCAGGAGAGCATCTGCCGGGACGCCAATCTGGACTACACCTGCGGCATTTTTGACGATGAGAGCCGGCTGATCGCCACGGGCAGCGCCTTTGGGAACACCCTGCGGTGCTTCGCCGTGGAGCGGAGCCATCAGGGGGAGGGCCTGATGAACCAGGTGGTCTCCCACCTGATGAATTATCAGGCGGCGCGGGGCTTGTTCCACCTGTTCGTCTACACCAAGACCGCCAGCGCCAAATTTTTTCAGGACCTGGGGTTTTATGAGATCGCCCGGGTGGAAAATACCCTGTCCTTCCTGGAGAACCGCCGGGCCGGGTTCCAGACCTACTGCGGGGAGCTGGCCAGATCGAGGCGGAAGGGGAGGAGCGCCGCGGTGGTCATGAACGCCAACCCCTTTACCCTGGGCCACCGGTATCTGGTGGAGCGGGCCGCGGCGGAGAACGACACGGTCTATCTTTTCGTCCTCAGCGAGGACGCCAGCCTGGTGCCTTTTTCTGTGCGCTGGAGGCTGGTGACGGGGGGGGTGGCCGGCCTGCCCAACGTGGTCTGCTGCCGGAGCGGCCCCTATATGATCAGCTCCGCCACATTTCCCAGCTACTTCCTCAGGGACGAGGCGGCGGTGATCGAGGGCCACGCCCGGCTGGATCTGGCCCTGTTCGGGTCCATCTCCCAGGCCCTGGGGCTCTCCGCCCGGTATGTGGGGGAGGAGCCCACCAGTCAGGTCACCGGGCTGTACAATCGGATCATGGCCGAGGAGCTTCCCAGGATGGGGATAAGGTGCGTGATCGTCCCCAGGCTGGAGGCGGGCGGGGCCGCCGTCAGCGCCAGCAGCGTCCGAAGGCTCATCCACGACGGACGCCTGGCCGACATCCGGCCCCTGGTGCCGGAGAGCACCTGGGCCTACTTCAACTCCACCGAGGCCGCCCCGGTGATCCGGGCCATACAGGCCGCCGAACAGGTGGTCCACTACTGAGACAGGAGGGGTGTTCGTGGAGCGGGAAGTGACCCTGATGGAGATGCTGGAGGCCCGGGAGGCCCGGGCCGGCCGGCAGCGGGAGCTGCTGGAGCGCTGCAACCTTCCCCTGATCTCCTTCTCCCTGAATATCGCCGGGCCGGTCAAAAACGGCCCGCTGATCCGCCGGGCCTTCCGGGAGGGGATGGACCGCCTGTCCAGCGCCCTCCAGACCGCCCGGGTGAAGGTCCTGTGCCGGGAGGAGACGGACAGACCGACAGGCTGCGAGGCCATTCTGGCCGTCGAGGGGGATGCCTGGGCGGTCAAGGCGCTGTGCGCGGAACTGGAGGACCAGGACCGGCTGGGGCGGCTGTTTGACATGGACGTGCTCGCCCCGGACGGGACCAGGCTGGGCCGGGAGGGGCTGGGAAAGCCGCCCCGGGCCTGCCTGGTGTGCGGCAAAACAGGGAAGGGCTGCGCCTCCCGGCGGCTGCACAGGGTGGAGGAGCTGCAAAAGGTTACGCGGGACATATTGACGGACTTTTTTGCCCGGGAGGACGGGGACCTTCTGGCCGGTCAGGCCGTCCGGGCCCTGCTCTACGAGGTCTGCACCACCCCGAAGCCCGGGCTGGTGGACCGGGCCAACAACGGCAGCCACCGGGACATGGACGTGTTCACGTTTCTGGACAGCACGGCCGCCCTGCTGCCCTACTTCCGCCAGGCCGTCTCCATCGGACAGGAGACGGCGGCCCTCCCGCCCGCCGACACCTTCCGGCGCCTGCGGCGGGTCGGGATCCGGGCGGAGCAGGCCATGTTTGCCGCCACCGGGGGCATCAACACCCACAAGGGGGCGGTTTTCTCCCTGGGGACGGTGTGCGCCGCCGCCGGACGGCTGTGGACGCCGGAGGCCCCCTGGGCCGCGCCGGAGAGAATCCTGGCGGAGTGCGGCGCCATGGCCAGGGAGGAGGCGGAGGCCGACCTGGCAATGATCGGCGAGCAGGCCGCCGGGACGAGAGGAGAGGAGTTCTTCCTGAAATATGGAACGCGGGGGATCCGGGGGGAGCTGGCGGCGGGCCTGCCCGGGGTCCGGGAGGTTGGACTGCCCGCCCTGGAGGAGGCCCTGGCCGCCGGGGCCACCATGGAGCAGGCGGGCGCCGCCGCCCTGGTCAAGCTGATCGCCCGGGTGGAGGACACCAACCTCATCGCCCGGGGAGGTCTGGAGGGCCAGCGCTGGGCCGCGCAGGCCGCCGCCGGCCTGGAGGGGGCCGTCCCCGGCCAGGACACGCTGGATGGACTGGACCGGGCGTTCATACAGAAAAATCTCTCCCCCGGCGGCTGCGCCGATCTGCTGGCCATCACCTATTTCCTTCATTTCTGCGGGGAGCGGGGCGGGGAGAAAAAATGACCCGCCCGCCCGGGATTTTCCCAGTTGTGACACTGTGATATGGCGAACACAGCGCCGCCCCCGGCTTTCGGAAGAAAGCCGGGGGCGGCCTTTCATGTTCCGCAGCGCGGCGTCAAAAATTGGACTTTACTTTTCCGGGACAGCGTGCTAATATTATAGGAGTGTTCAAATGAAATAAAATAGGGGTAGTTTATCCTTTTTAATTTGTGCAGAGCTCCTAACACGGCGCGGGGAGGTGGGCGCGTATGACGGCTGTTTTGGCGGCGCTGCTGGCTGTGATACTGCTTGCCCTGGCGGCCGAGCGGCGCACGGCCGTGAGGGACCGCGCCCGGCTGGAGCACGTGGTCCACGTCAACGGGATCCGGGGGAAATCCACCCTCACCCGCCTGATCGACGCCGGTCTGCGGGCCGGCGGCCTGCGGGTGTACTGCAAGACCACGGGCACCGACCCCATGGTCATCGGCACGGACAGCGTACCGGCGCCCCTGCGCCGCCGGGGCCGGGCGAATATCAAGGAGCAGTTGGAGATCCTCCACCGGGCGGCGGCGGAGGGGGCCCAGGTCCTGGTCATCGAGTGTATGGCGGTGGACCCGGCCCTCCAGGCGGTGGCCCAGCACCAGATGCTCCGGGCGGATGTGGGGGTCATCACCAACGTGCGCCTGGACCACACCGAGGAGATGGGCCAGACCCTGGAGGAGATCTGCGACAGCCTGTCCAACACCATCCCCAGGGGTGGCACCCTGTTCACCGCGGACAGGGACTTCTTCCCCCAGCTCAGCCGGAATGCCGGCGCCCTGGGGTGCGAGGCGGTGCTGGCCGTCCCCACCGGGCGGGAGCCGGACTTCGATTTCCCGGAGAATCTGGCCCTGGCCCTGGCGGTGTGCCGCCATTTGGGTGTGGAGGAGGAGACGGCCCTGGCGGGGATGTCCCGCTACCAGCGCGACCCGTATGCCCTCTCCCTGCACGTCCTGCCCGGGGGCGGGATGTTCGTGAACGGCCTTTCCATCAACGACCCCCAGTCCACCGAGCTGGTGTTCCACCGGCTGCGGGAGAAGTACGGCTGGGAGGAGAGGCGGCTGATCCTTCTGGTCAACAACCGGCCCGACCGCGGCTACCGCACCCGGCACATGGAGATGGTGGTGCGGGACCTGAAGCCGGACGAGGTCTGGCTGATGGGGGCGTCCCAGCTGGCCATGTCCCGGGCGGCGATCCGGGATGTGCCGGGCGTACAGGTGCGCCGTTTCTCCGGCGCGGAGCAGCTGCCCCTGGAGCAGGTGCCGGAGACGGCGGTGGTGTTCGCGGCGGGCAATTTGGCGGGCCCCGGCCGGGGCCTGATGGAGCGTGTCCGAAGGGAGGCGCGGGATGTATAACGAGATCGTTCTGGCCGGCGTGGCGCTCAGCCTGATTTTTTCCGAGCTGACCGGCCTGTCCCCGGCGGGCATCATCGTGCCGGGGTACATCGCCCTCACCCTCCAGACCCCTGTGCGGGTCGTCTATACCGTAATCGTGGCCCTGCTGGCCTGCGGCTGCGCCAGGCTGATCGCCCGGTGGACCATCCTGTACGGCCGGCGGCGCTTCGCGGTGCTGATCCTGCTGTCCTTCCTGCTCAACGCGGCCATCGTCGGGACGGGCCTGCTGCCCTACGACCCGGGGATGATCGGCGTACTGGTGCCCGGCATCATGGCCCAGGAGATGGAGAAGCAGGGCGTGCTCAAGTCCCTGCTCTCCCTGGCCGTGGTGGTCGGGCTGCTGGCCCTGCTGATGATGTGGTTCGGGATGAGGGTGTTTCCGGTATGAGGAGGCGGGACATGCGCGTCACGCGCCTGCTGTGCGCGGCCCTTGCGGCTGTGACGGCGGCGGCTCTGCTGGCCGCCGGCGGTGTCCGGACAGAGCGGACGGAGTATTACGACGCCCAGGTCCAGGCGGCCCGGCAGCTGTCCGCCTGCTTTGAGGCGGTGCGCGGCTATAAGGAGCAGCTGGGCATCCCCATGGCGGAGGAGGACCTGCACCAGACGGGGATGATTGGGCAGTCCTACACCGGCATCACCACGACCCTGGGGGCCGTCGAGGCCAAGCGGACGGCCGCTTGGCCCGACATGGGGGCGCTGTGCGTGCGCCTGCTGTATGAGGCGGGAGTCCGGCCCGGCGACACCGTGGGGGCCGGCTTCTCGGGCTCCTTCCCGGGCCTGGACCTGGCGGTGGTGGCGGCCTGCGAGAGCATGGGGGTGGAGCTCATCTGCATCTCCTCTGTCGGGGCGTCCACCTATGGGGCCAACGATCCGGAGCTGACCTTTCCGGAGATGATGTGGCGGCTGGAGCGGGACGGACTGATCCAGACCCGCAGCGCCGCCGTGACCATGGGCGGCGGGAGCGACGTGGGAGAGGGGATGGACCCGGAGCTGGCGGCGCAGATCAGAGCGCGGCTGTCCGAGTGCGGTCTGGAGCTGATGGAGCAGCCGGACTACCAGGAGAACCTGGCGCAGCGCGAGGCGCTCTATGCCAGGCTGGGGCCCATCGACTGCTTTGTGGCGGTGGGCGGAAACGTCACCTCCATGGGCCGCGGAGAGAGCGGCATCTCCCTGGGGCAGGGGGTGCTCAACCCGTCCCGCCCCCCGGTGCTGGACGGAGACAGCGGCCTGGTGCAGCGATATCTGGCCCGGGGGCTGCCTGTGATCAACCTGCTGAACATCCGCCGCCTGACGGCGGACTACGGCCTGCCCTATGACCCGGTGGACTGGCCGGAGATCGGCCAGTCGGCGGTGTACAGTACGGAGCGCTATCCGAGAATCTGGCTGCTGGCTGGACTGACTGCGGCTGCGGGGGCGCTGCTGCTGTGCCTTCGGGCGCGGCGCAGACCGGCCGGCTGAGCCCGAATCGATTTTGGAGAGGGAGTGACTGAAGTGTTGGAGAATGAGCTGAAAATCCTGATGATCGACGATGACATCCAGATCCTGGACGCACTTCAGGCGGTGTTCCAGTATCAGGGGTGGAGCACCCTGATGGCCCAGGACGTGCCGGCGGGGCTGAAGCTGTTCACCTCAGAGCATCCGGACTTGGTGCTCATCGACTACCACCTGCCCAGGATCAACGGGATCAAGGGGGTCAAAATGCTCCGGGAGCTGGACGCCGATGTGCCCATCATCGTGTTCACCATTGATGAGAGCCAGGAGGTGGCCGACGGGTTCATCGAGGCCGGAGCCAGCGACTTTGCCCTCAAGCCCATAAAGGTGCCCGATATCATCAGCCGCATCCGCCTGCACATCCGCCTGATGGAGAGCAGGCAGAAGTTGAAGGACTGGACCCAGGAGCAGAGCGTGAAGGGGATCGGCGGGGCGACTCTGGAGCTGATCGAGAACTGCCTGCGGCAGGCGGACGGGTTCCTGACGGTGGAGGACATCGCCAAGGGCACCGGCCTGGCCCACCAGACCACCTACCGGTATCTCCAGTATCTGGTGTCCCAGGGCAGGGTGGAGGTGTGTCAGAGCTACGGCAAGGTGGGGCGGCCCAGGCAGAGATACCGGCTGCGCGCATAGCTGGGAAAAGAAAATCGAATTATAGGAATTAGGGCCCGGCAGTCGGTTTGACTGCCGGGCCCTTCAATATAAGGCAACTTTAGAGCAAGATGTGCAAACTAACTGTGAGGACCGGGAGGGTCGGATCGCGCGGGACAAAGTCCGGCGCAAAAGGAGGGCCTTAAAAAAAAGAAGCTCAAATTGTTAAGAAATTATAAAGAAAAATTTACAGGGTATAAATCAAAATCAAAAAATTCATTCAAATTTGAAGAAAGGTATTTTGGAGAGCATCCGGGATAAGAATGTTTTCAAACGGCAAAAACTGATTGAAAAGTTGGACAAGATTAACAATATTGGGTAACGACAGAAATAAAAAAGAGAAAAACTTGAACATTTGACACAAAATATAGTAGACTATGGGTGAGATAAAAGGGGGAGGTCTCGCATCAGGATAAAGAGAGCGTAAAAATCTTTCTCACACAATATGAATTTTAAAAAAGTAATTCCTGCAAAATGAAATTCAGATTTCGTAATATAATCAGCAAAAATAGTTTAAATTTCGTTAAAGCATGAGACAGCTCCCGGCGGATAAGAACTGAAAGGGGCTGTCAGAGAAAAGCCAGGAAAGGGGCCGGTTTCCGGCGTTTGTCAGAGCGGCCCTTTACAATATCTGGAGGTTGTCTTTTCAGGTGGGATTGCCGCGGAGCGACAGTTGACGCCCGGCGGACGGTTTGGCGCGGTGAGGCCGCAGAGGCCCCCGCGGGGCGGTCAGGCCGTCAAAAGCGCACCCGCACCTGAGAACACAGCCTTCGGACCTGGGCGGTCCCGGCCTTCCGGCCGGCGCCGCGGACCTATCCACTCAATCTGAAAGTTAAGAGAGGAGAATGTAAAAGATGCAAAGCACTACCATGCGAACCAGACTGGGCGCCCTGCTCCTGGCCCTGGCCATGTGCGTGGGCCTGATGGCCAGCTGTGCGCAGCAGACCCCGCCGGCCGCCAGCACCCCCGCTGCCAGCACCCCCGCCGCCAGCGCTCCCGCGGCCAGCACGCCTGAGCCCGAGCCCGAGCCGGAGCCCGAGGTCATGGAGGGCGACGAATTCGGCAACGGCGCCATCGGCACCCACGGCGGCGTCACCAGCGCCAGCATTTACGCCTCCCAGGCCGGCGTGGAGATCCTCCAGGCCGGCGGCAACGCCGTTGACGCGGCGGTCGCCACCGCCTTCGCCGTTGGCGTTTGCGAGCCCTGGCTGAGCGGCATCGGCGGCTGCGGCATGATGAACATCTACATCGAGGACGGCCAGCAGTACGACATCCTGGAGTACATGGAGACCGTGCCCATTGCCCTGCAGCCCGGTATGTACAACCCTGACACCGACACCAATACCGCTAAGAACGCGGCGGTGCCCGGCCAGGTCGCCGGCCTTCTGACCGCCCTGGAGGAGTACGGCACCATGAGCCGCGAGGAAGTCATGGCCCCCGCCATCAAGCTGGCCCGGGACGGCTTCCCCATGGAGAAGCGTCTGGCTGACGCCATCATGGACAACTACGACAACTTCGACGAGGAGGGCCTGGCCATCTACACCAACGACGGCATCCCCTACTCCGAGGGCGACCTGTTCAAGAATGAGAAGCTGGCCGCCACCCTCCAGGCCATCTCCGACGGCGGCATGGAGGTGTTCTACGAGGGCGAGATCGCCGACAAGATCGTCGAGGGGCTGCAGGCCAACGGCAGCCTGATGGCCAAGGAGGACCTGGCCAACTACGAGGTCATGGAGCGCGAGCCCATCCGCACCACCTACTACGGCTACGAAGTGGTCACCGTTCCCCCGCCGTCCAACGGCGGCGACTGGCTGCTGGAGATGCTCAACATCATGGAGGAGCTGGACATCGCCAAGTACGACCAGAACAGCGCGGACTACCTGTTCATCTTCAATGAGGCCTGCCGGCTCGGCCTGAGCGACTCCTACAGCTACATTGGCGACCCCGCTTTCTATGACCTGCCCATCGCCCAGATGGTCTCCAAGGAGTTCGCCGCTGAGCGCGCCGCGCTCATCGACATGGACAACAAGAAGGTCATGGAGTCGGTCCCCGTCAGTGATCTGCCCGTCGCCAAGAAGGGCGAGACCGCGCCCGAGAGCCTGCACACCAGCCACATCGTCGTCATCGACGACTACGGCAACATGGTCTCCACCACCAACACCCTGGGCAACGGCTGGGGCTGTAAGTTCCTGGCCCCCGGTCTGGGCTTCTACTACAACAGCCACGTGGGCAACCTGGACCACGAGAATCCCGACAGCCCCGACTACGTCATGCCCGGCAAGCGCGTGCGCTCCACCATCTCTCCCACCCTGGTGCTTGAGGATGGCGAGCCCGTCCTGGCCATCGGCTCCCCCGGCTCCCTGGCCATTCCCCCGGCAGTGGCGACGGTCATGAACAACATCCTGCTGTACGACATGAACGTCCAGCAGGCCATCAACGCCCCCCGCGCTATGGCCATCAACCGCTCCTTCAGCACTGGCCCGCTGACCTCTCTGACCATTGAGCAGCCCCGCATCGACCCCGATGTGGTCTCTGCGCTGGAGGAGATGGGCTACGAGATGAAGGACGCCGGCGAGTACAACTCCTCTGTGGGCGGTATTGCCGCCATCTACCTGGACAAGGATGCCGGCAAGTTCTATGCCGGCGGCGATCCTCGCCGTGACTACTCCTCCCAGGCGTATTGATCTTCATAGTTCTGTAGAAACGGCGGTCGATCCGTTTCGTCCCTCTCTGTGTCCCCTGCCCGCCCTCCCCCAGGCGGGCGGGGGACGCCCCTAAAACTGTCTGCCGGCCCTCCTCGGCCAGGCATACTCGTTTAAAATGAGGAGTGAATCGAGTGAATTTAACAGAAGCCTATCTGCTGTTGTTTGTTCTGCTGGCTGTTGTCGCGGTCTTGAGCGTGTTTTTCAAGAACCGGATCGCTCTGGTCGCCCCCCTGGTCTTTGTGGTGTGCGCCATTGTGACGCTGCTGGCCGGCATGGGGGTCCGTGTGCGGGAGATCGTGGAGGGGCCCTTCGCCTACCTTGACAACGCCATGCAGATCCTGGCCGGCGCGGCCTTTGTGTTCCTGCTGTACCACAACGGTACGCTGGAGTACATTTTCCAAAAGATCGTCGGGCGCAAGCGCGGCAACGTGCTGCAGCTGCTGTTCCTGACCCTGTTCGTGGCCCTGCCCGCGATGCTGACCGGCGTGGCGCTGACCAGTGTGCTGAGCACTGGCCTGATGGTGGGCAAGTACCTGATGGACAAGGGCGCCGATAAGGCCAAGGCCGTGGAGGTAGTGGCCGTGGGCTCCGCCCTGGGCGTCCTGCTGCCCCCCCTGTGCATGCCCACCATGCTCACCGTCATCGCCCATGGCCCCAACGGGTACCTGGGCTCCTTTGAGGGCTACTTCGTGCCCTGCCTGGTGATCGCGCTGCCCGCCCTTGTGGTCTACTGCGCCATCTCCGGCAGACGCATCCTGGAGGATGTGCAGGCCGACCCCGACCGGGAGAAGGCCGGCGGCCCGGTGTGCCTGGTCCCCCTGATCGTGGTGGCCCTGCTGCTCATCAGCCACAACTTCCTGTACTTTATCATGCCCTTCCTGGGCTACCCCCTCATCTACACCATCGGCTTCATCCTGGCCGTGTTCCTGAAGGCCAAGAGCGCCAATCCTCTGACGGCGGCCGCCGAGGGGATGCGCTCCGCGGCCCCTGAGCTGGTCCTGATGTACGCCTTCGCCAGCGTCACCGAGGTCCTCACCCTGGTGGGCAGCGTGGGCACCATCTCCGCTCAGTTCGCCCTGGCTACCGCCGCCTCCACCCTCAACAGCGCCACCACCGGCACGTTCCTGGCTGTGGGCCTGTGTGTGCTGGTCCTGATCGCCGGCACCTTCTTCGGCCCCGCCCTGGCGGTGTGCATCGCCGCCGCCGGCGATTTCCTGCTGGTGGAGGCCCTGTACGGCAATACGGAGATGGCCATGTTCGGCCTGGGCGCGGTCCTGGCGATCAGCATGTTCACCTCCCTGCGGGGCGGCATCGTGGATCTGACCAGCCAGGCGCTGGGCGCCGACGGCGTATCCGGCAAGTCCGTGGTGGTCAAAAACGTGATCCCCGTGATCCTGGTATGCGTGGTGGCCGTGGTCTACATCGTGGCCCGGGTCGCCGCCAAGGCCCTGATGATTTAAGGAGGTGCAGGATATGATATCCGTTTTATACGTGATCTACCGTATCATCGTCGCTATCCTGGCGCTGGTGGTCATCTGGGACATTATCCGCGAGAAGAAATTCGATATGGCCATCTGCCTGGGGATCGTCTGCATCCCGCTGGTCCTCCGGGCGCTGGGCATAAAGTAGGGAGGATGGGAGCGATATGAAGAATAATCAACTGATCCGAAACGTCGCCGTCCTTCTGGTGGCCGCGCTGATCTGCGTCGTGGCCGGCAGCGCCTTCTGGGAGCAGCAGCAGCCCGACGTGCTCTACACCGGCAACCCCAACATCACCGGCGTGCTCAAGCTCAGCGACTACAATGCGAACCTGAAGGGCACCATCAACGACGTGGATATCTACGTCTTTGACAGCGGCGTCCCCGGCGGCAAGGCGTTCATCTACGGCGGCACCCACACCAACGAGGTGGGCTCCATGCTCAACGCCGTGACCTATCTGGAGAACGCCAAGTGCGAGGCCGGCACCATCTATGTCATGGTCCATGCCAACAACAGCGGCTACACCCACACCCAGCCCCTGCGCGGCCAGATCGGCAAGATGACCTTCGATCTGCCCGACGGCACCGTGCGGGAGTTCCACGTGGGCACCCGCCTGACCAACCCCATCCACCAGTGGCCCGACCCCAACTACCGCTTCAACCCCTCCGGGCGCGAACTGAAGCATGACGAGCTGGCCGAGATCCGCAACCTCAACCGCAACCACCCCGGCGTGCAGGACGGCTACCTCACCGAGCAGACCTGCTGGGCCATCTATAACTTCATCAACACCGAGGGCATCGACTTCATCCTGGACGGCCACGAGGCCGGCGCCGAGTCCACCACCCTGGTCAACACTCTGGTGGTCCATGAGAACGCTGTGCCCCTGGGCTCCACGGCCGTGATGAACTGCGTGATCAACAACCTGCCCATGCGTCTGGAGTTCTCCGGGCAGACCTCCTACGGCCTGTCTCACCGGGGCCTGGGCGACAACACCAACGCCCTGTGCACCCTGTTTGAGAGCTGCAACCCCGTCATGGGCGGCTACCATGAGAAGATCGATGAGGCGCTGTTCAAGGACGGCATCTCCGGCAACTACCGCGCCATGTGGGAGGCCGGGCTGTTCGGCAACAACTACGAGATCCCGGAGGAGGGCTGGCCCATCGAGAAGCGCACCGCCTACCACATGAGCATCAGTAAGGAGCTGATCAACGCCTTTGACACGCTCTATCCTGACAAGCCCATCAAGGTATCCGGCCTGCCCGACGCCAACGAGATGATCGAGAAGGGCCTGGAGTACACCCTGAAGTCCCTGGGCTGAGACGGCCCGAAACTGATTTGATTTTTAGGAGGATGATTATTATGAAGAAAAAGTTCGCGGCCCTGCTCGCCCTGGCCCTGGTGGCCAGCGTCGCCCTGACCGCCTGCGGCGGCGGCAGCGCGCCCGCCGCCAGCACCCCCGCTGCGGGCCCCACCGGCACCAACGGCGGCACCATGCCCGGCACCAGCCAGGCTGTCGGCGACGCCAGCATCAACACCAACAGCGACTACACCTTCCGTACCAGCGACAGCAACCGCGTGGTCACTGAGAACGGCACCTTCACCAAGGACAATGTCCCCGGCCCCGTGCTGGTCACCTCTGTTGGACAGAGCGCCGACGTGTCCATGCTGGACGCCCTGATGAAAAAGGTGGGCGCCGCCGACTACACCTTCAACTCCACCGCCGCCGCCGATGAGATGGCCAACTACGGCACCATCATCATCGCCTGCGGCGCGTCCTCCAAGGGCCTCGGCGCCGCCGGTATCTCCCAGGAGGATGAGCTGGCCCGCGCTCAGGCTATTGTGGACGCGGTGAAGGACAGCGACGCCACTGTGATCGTGGCCCACCTGGGCGGCGCGTCCCGCCGCGGCGCCCTGTCCGACCAGTTCAACAACATGATGCTGCCCTGCGCGGACTATATCATGGTGGTTGAGGACGGCAACGACGACGGCCTGTTCACCGATGCCGCCACCGATAACGGCGTGCCCATCACCCTGATCTACTCCATCGCCGACGCCGTGACCCCGCTGACCGAGCTGTTCGGCGCCTGATCTGACGGATACGCGCGCATCCCCCGGCCCTTTGTGTGGGGGCCGGGGGACGCGAGAGCGGGATTGTTTTAGGAGCAAAGCCTGCTTTACGATGAATGCCGTCTCCAAAGCCGGCCTTGCTCGTGAAGCATACCGCAGATAAACTATTGGGAGGGATCCTATTTGGAAATCGAACTGATCGTATTTCTGGTGATGCTCGGCGTCTTTCTGCTGGGCAACTTCCTGTTCAAGCTCCCGGTCAGCCTGTCCATGGCGGCCGGGGCGGTGGCCGGTGCCCTGGTGGCAGGGGAGGGGATCCCCCTGCGCCACCTGTTCGAGGGCACTTTTGTGTATATGGACACCATCCTCATCATCTCCACGGCCATGGTCTTCATGACTGTGATCCAGGAGTCCGGGGCCCTGGAGGCCCTGAACGCGGTGATCGTGTCCAAATTCTACAAGGTCCCCGCGGTGCTGCTGGTCCTGCTGATGTTCATCATCATGTTCCCCGGCATGATCACCGGATCGTCCACCGCCGCTGTGCTGTCCGCCGGCGCCATCGTGGCACCCATCCTGCTGCAGATGGGCATCCCCGCCCCGCAGACCGGCGCGATCCTGGCCATCGGCGCCATCATGGGCATGGCCGCGCCCCCGGTCAATATCCCCGCCATGCTCATTGGCGGCGGCGTGGATATGCCCTACATCGGGTTTGAGGGCCCTCTGGCCTTCCTGACCATCCCCGGCGCCATCTTCACGGTGCTGTTCATCGGCCTGCGCTACTGTAAAAACCTGGACTATGAGAAGATCAAGGGCGGCCTGGACCTGGAGATCGGCAAAAAGTACGGCATCAAGCTGTACATCCCCATCGTAGTGATCGTTGTGCTGATGGTGGCCTGCCGGATGCTGCCCAACCTGATACCCAACCTGGGCATGCCCCTGATCTTTATGATCGGAAGCGCAGTGGGCCTGTTCACAGGCAAGCGCTTCAACGCCGTCAAGGCCATCCGCGAGGCCATGAAAACCACCGTGCCCGTGCTGGGCAAGCTGATGGGCGTGGGCATGTTCATCCAGATCATGACCCTCACTGGCGTGCGCGGCTACATCGTCATCAACTGCTTCGGCTTCGGCCTTGTGGTGCTGTACGCCGCCATCTGCATCGTCATGCCCGCCTTCGGCGCGGTGTCCTCTTACGGCGCCGCCTCCGTTCTGGGCGTGCCCTTCCTGCTGGCCCTGCTGGACACCGGCGACCAGGTGGTCATCGCCGCCGCCCTGTCCTTCATCTGCTCTCTGGGCGACCTGATGCCCCCCACCGCCCTGGCCGGCAACTACGCCGCTCAGATCGTGGGCGAGAAGTACTCCAAGGTGCTGCGCTACTGCGTGATCCCCTTCATCGTGTGTGTGCTGTTCGGACTGTTCACCCTGCTCAAGTCCCGCAGCCTTGGATTCTTGACTTAAGGAGGGAACAGAAATGCTGTATATTTACCTTGCAATCGTCCTGTTCCTGCTGGTGTTTATCGTCTGGAACATGATCCAGGAAAAGAATGTGCTGCTGCAGATCGACGCGGCGCTGGTGGTCGTCCCCCTGGTGCTCCGGCTGCTGCTGATCAAGTGAGAGGAGGGTGGACGTTGAAGATCGAGACGAAAAAAAGCTGGCTGACGGCCATCGTTCTGCTGTGCCTGTCCGCCCTGACCATCGGCTATCTGGCCACCGTGTTCCTGGCCCAGCGCCAGGAGGAGCCCATCTATCCCGGCCCCGGCGTCACGGAGATCAAGATGCTCTCCGACTGGTATCCCGGCCTGAAGGATACCGCCGGCGACACCGAGGTGTATGTCCTCAAGGGCGCCAAGGAGGGCGACTCCATGCTGGTGCTGGGCGGCACCCACGCCAACGAGCCCTCCGGCCTGGTGGCCGCGGTGCTGCTCATTGAGAACGCCGTGGTGGAGGAGGGGACGCTGTACGTCATCCCCCGGGCCAACAACAGCGCCATGACTTGTACCGACCCCCAGGAGGGCGCCCCCACCCGGTTCACCATCAGCACCCCCAACGGGGACCGCTGGTTCCGCTTCGGCTCCCGGGCCACCAACCCGGTGCACCAGTGGCCCGACCCGGAGATTTACGTCCACGCCACCTCCGGCCAGCGCCTGTCCGGCTCTGAGACCCGCAACCTGAACCGCGCTTACCCCGGCCGGACCGACGGCAACTTCACTGAGAAGATCGCCTACGGTGTGGCCGAGCTCATCCGCCAGGAGGACGTGGCCATCGAGATGGACCTGCACGAGGCGTCCCCGGAGTACCCCACCATCAACGCCATGGTGGCCCATGAGGACGCTATGCTGCTGGCAAACTCCGCCATCATCAATATGGCCCTGGAGGGCGTGTCCATCGGCATCGAGCCCTCGCCCACCAATCTGCACGGCCTGACCCACCGGGAGCTGGGCGACTTCACTGACACCTACGCCCTGCTGATGGAGACCTCCAACCCCTCCCAGGGCCGTCTGCGCGGCCGCACCGACTCGGAGATGGTGGTCACCGGCAAGGACAAGTTCTATGTGAAGGCCGCCGAGTACGGCCGCCTGTACGTGCCCTATGACGAGGCCGGGCATCCCATCTCCATGCGCGTCGCCCGCCACATCTGCGGCGTGACGCAGGTCGCCGCGGCCTTCAATGAGCTGGGGCTGGGCAATCTGGTCATGACCAACATCCCCTCCTACGCCGAGATGGAGGGGGACATCGGGCCCTATCTGGCTCCGCCCGCCGCCTGAGCCAAGTATCTGAACGTTTGAGGGGGGATACGCCATGAAACGCTTGCTGTTGACCGCGCTGTGCGCCGCGCTGCTCCTCACCGGCTGCGCCGGCCCTGGGAGCACGTCCGCTCCAGCGCCTGCGCCGGAGCCGGATCCCGGTTCCGTCTCCGCCTCCACGTCTGGAAGCGGCGGGGACAGCGCTTCGGAGGGATACAACCGCAGAGAGACCATCGACCGGCCTGAGATCGGGGCGGATGTGGTCATCGACCCGCCCTACGACTTTGACCCGGAGGAGATGATGCCCACTGATTTCGGCGACTACTTCGTGGAGGAGTACCCGGTGGAGGTCAGCTCCTACAAGCTGGCCGAGGGGACCGACGTGGAGAACGAGGTCACCGTCATCAAGGGCCAGGAGGAGGGCCCGTCCATCTACATCGTGGCCGGCGTCCACGGGGATGAGATCGCCGGCTGGATGACGGGCCGCCTGGTGAAGAAGGCCACCATCAAGGCGGGCACGCTGTATATCGTGGCCCCGGCCAACCCGTGGGGTGCCTCGGCGGAGCCCAGGACGCGCTACGTCACCGAACAGCAGGACCTCAACCGCTCCTTCCCCGGCGATCCGAATGGCACCATGGCTGAGCGGGCGGCGGACTCCATCTATCAGGATATTGCCAGGGTCGACCCGATCTTCCTGTTCGACCTGCATGAAGCCCGCGCCAACCGGGAAAACACGGATTTTTTGGGCAGCTCCCTGATTTACACCAGCCTGGATAAAATGTCAGACATGTACATGGACCTGCTGATCGCCACCGAGCTGGGCGAGGTGGGCTCCGAGCGGTTTAATTTCTACGGCCCGGGCCCCATCGGCAGCATCAACAACACCGTGACCACCAACCTGGAGATCCCCACCATCACCGTGGAGACCTACCGCGGCTACCCCCTGGAGCGCCGGATCGGCGACCAGCTGGATATCGTGGAATACGTGTTGGCCTACTACGGACTGCGCTGACAGATTCGCAGGCAGCGTCCGGGCGGCTGTCGGCGGGCGGCGGGATGGCGGTCCCGCCGCCTGACCGGCGCCGGGCGCGGAGATCACATGGAAACTGCCTTGCCAGTCCACCCGTGGGCGGCAAGGCGGTTTTCGCATGAAACGCGGCGCAGGAGCGGGACCCGGCCGGCGGTTTTCCGTCCGCCGGTGAGCGCCCTGCGCGGGGGAGGGATGGCAATGCGGGACAATGACCAGGGGCGGAGCTTCCCCGGGGAGCTGGTCCACACGGCGAAGGACGCCGCGCGGACCAACTGGGGACTTTTGCTGGCGGGGATCCTGCTGATCGCGGCCGGCATCTCGATGCCCGCGTTCCTGACCGTCAGGAATTTTGGCGTCTACCGCTCCCTGGAGGACGCGCTGAGGACGGGGGAGAATATCCACATCCTGCTGGCCGCCCTCAAACTGGTGATCCTGAACACTGTGCGGGCGGTCCCGCACTACCTGGGCGCTTTTTTCCTGGCGGAGGTCATCAACAGCAGCGGGGTGCGCTACCGCTTCGGGCTCTCTGTGCTGGCGGTGTGCCTGGCCGTCCCGGGCGCCTACCTGATCATCAAGCAGATCTACGGCATCCGGTATGATTTCGGCGTGCCGGCCGTCACGCTGATCGGGATGTTGCTGGTCTTTACCAAGATCCGGTTCAATTTTGTGAACCTGGTCAAAAAGGTCCTCTTGATGCTGTTGTTCATCACCGCGATCCAGTTTATGGATGTGATGCCCGCCCTGCGCGGGCTGCCCTTCGGCCGGGGCGAGAGCTCCCTGGATATCAAAATGGTGGCCGGCTTCACCGGCACGGCGCCCTTTCTCCAGGGAATGGCAGCGATCTGCTGCACCATGCTCCTGCTGGTTTCCGTGCTGATGCTCATCCTGATCCTGGACGAGAACAACATCAAGCGCATCAGCGAGCAGAAGGAGCAGAACGAGCGGGCCCTGCTGGAGACCCAGATGCGGGTCATGGAGGACCGGACCTACGTGGAGCTCAAGCACTTGGTCCACGACCTGAAATCCCCTCTGACCAGTATGCAGGCCCTGGTGGGGCTGGTGAAGCTCTCCTGTGAAAACCGGGGCGATCTGCAGGAGGTGGGCTACCTGGAGAACGTGGAGGGGAACATAGAGCGCATCAGCGGGATGATCTCCGAGATCCTCTATGAGGACCGCCTGCGGGCGGTGGACACCGGCGAGATCGAGCGCAGCATTTTGGCCCAGACCTCCGCGGCGGAGTACGCGGAGATGATACAGGTGAAGAACCTTGTGCCGGACGCGCAGGTGGAGGTCAACCTGATCCGGTTTTCCCGGGCGCTGATCAATTTGATCGAGAACTCCTTCTACGCGGTGGACAAGGAGAGCGGGAGGATCAGCCTGCGCATTTTTGGCCTGGAGGAGCAGGGGAGCGCCTGCGTGTGCTTTGAGGTGAGCGACAATGGCGTGGGGATCGCCCGGGAGCTGCTCAGCCAGGTCTGGGGCGAGGGGTTCTCCACCCGGAACTCCCACGGACTGGGCCTGCGTTTTGTGCAGAAGGTGGTGGAGCAGAGCCGGGGGACCATCACCATCGCCAGCACCCCGGAGGTGGGGACCCAGGTGCGGATCCTGCTGCCCGCCTGCGGGGATAAGCGGTAGGACCGCGACTGTCTATTATGGGAAAAACAGCGGCCCGGCGGGGATCGCCGGGCGCCGTTTCCAATTCAGAATGGAGGAACAGAGATGGAAAGCAAAAAATTGACAGGTTACGTATTGGAGCACCCCCTGACCTGCTGCGGCCTGACGGTGGAGCCGGGGGAGGGGGGTCAGGCGGTGGCCCGCGGCGGCGGCCAGATGGACCGGCAGCGCTTTGAGCGGCAGTTCAACATCCTGCGGGGCTACGCCTGCCTGTCCCTGGGCCGCCTGCCCATGGAGAGCGAGCGGGTGGACCTGGCCAGCCTGGAGCTGCCTGAGGACGAGGGGCCGAACGCCCTGGCGGCGGTGTGGTTTTGCCGGGCCTGCGAGGCCGATACGCCGGCCAAGGTGGCGACAGCGGTCTATCACGGCCTGGGCGCGCTGCCCGGCGGCTATGAGCAGGTGCTCGCCCGAGCGGAGCGGTATATGGGGCTGGAACAGGCCGGGCACTTCTGGGAGGTGGTGGCCGCGGCCAAGCGGGACGAGGGGGACCTGGCCGAGAAGAGCCCGGAGCCTATCCCCGCCGCTTTCTGGGAGCGGGCCGATGTGGAGCTGATGCGCGCCGCCCTGCTGCGGGCCTGCCAGGAGTGATTTCCTGAGCGCCGGCCTGTCCAGAGTGCCGGCCGCGGCCGGGGTGTGAGGAGGAGTGATCATGAACAAATTCAGCAAACAGATCGACTACCTGGTGACCAGCTTTGCGCTGCTGTGCGCCGGCTTGCTGTTCCTGTTTCTGAACCGCGGGCTGAATACCTACGCGGTGCTGCATTTCAGCCTGCTACAGATCTGCCAGAGCGTACTGCTGCTGATCCTGGCGGCCCTGTCGATCTACGGGGAGGTCGCCCGGACCAAGGAGGAGCAGGCACCGCCCGGCCCAGAGGAACAGGAGCAGGGCGGCCGGGACACAGTGGACAGCGTCAATGCCACGATGCTGCTGGTGGTCGTGGCGGTAGCTGTGGTGGGGTTCTACGCCTTCACGCTCCGCCTGCCGGAGCAGGCGGGGACGCCCGCTCCCATCCACATGGTGGTGTGCGTGGTCGCCTTTATCCTGTACGCCTGCATCGAGAAGTGGTGGGCGCTGAAGCTCAAGCAGGTGCAGGACGCCTCCAGCATCTGCAACCTGATGGTCATTGACCGGGTGGCGGTGGCGGCCGTCTTTCTGGACATGGTGCTCACCTTCACGGGGCTGTTCCAGGTGACCCGGTATGTGGACTACGTCCAGATCGGCCTGCTGGGCTATGTGGCCCTGTGCGCTGTCGCCAGCGTGCTGGTCAAGGTGCTGCGCCACGGCCGGGACCTGGAGTTCAGCCTGTATGTGCTGCTGCCCTTCTACCGGCAGTGGGGTGCGGCTCACAGCGGCGCGCTGGACTGGCTGGAGCGGAATACGGGCATCTCCATGCGCTCCTTGTGGAGCCTGAAATTCCTGCGTACCACTCTGCCCACCTGCGCGCTGGGGGTGGTGATCCTGATGTGGCTGTCCACCTGCCTGGTGCAGGTGGAGGCGTACCAGCAGGGGGCGCTGTACCGGTTTGGCCGCCTGACCCGGGCGGACATCCTGGAGCCAGGGCTGCACATCAAGCTCCCCGCCCCCTTTGAGCAGGCTCGGCTGTACGACGTGGACCACGCCAGGACCATGATCGTGGGCTACGAGGGGGACACGGAGAGCCCGAACAACCTGTGGACCCTGGCCCACAAGGGGGAGGAGCAGACCCTGCTGCTGGGGGCGGGCCGGGAGCTCGTGGCCATCAACCTGAAGGTCATCTACCGGATCAGCGACCTGTACGCCTTCCTCACCAATTACACGGACCCGGAGGCGGCCCTGAACGCCAAGGGCTATGAGATCGTGATGCACTCCACGGTGAACACCGATATCAGCACGATCATGAGCGTGGACCGCAGCGCCCTGTCCCACGACATCGAGGATCAGCTCCGGGAATACGCCCGGGACAACGGGCTGGGCATCGAGGTGATGGGGGTCACGCTGGCCAGCATCCATCCCCCCATCGAGATCGCCGACGTGTACCAGAGCGTGGTCAGCGCCGGGATCCAGAAGAAGGCCGCCATCCTCACCGCCGAGGGCAGCGCCATGGTGGCGCGTGAGCAGGCCAACGCGGACCGGCAGACGGCGATCAACCAGGCTGGCATCTCCCGGGACGAGCGGGTCTCCGCCGCCAACGCGGAGATCATAGAGTATAACGCCAGCATCGAGGCGTACCAGCTGGACCCGGAGGTCTATAAGCTGGACAAATTCCTGGACAGCTTCCAGGCGGCGCTGTCCGGCCAGAAGAAGTATCTGATCGGTCAGGGCGTGGACGAGAACAGCCTGTTCGCGGGAAAGGACGGCTGGCCGGCGGCCTTCAGCGCGGGACAGGCTGCGGCGGCTGACACCTCAGCCGCCGACGCGGGAAAGGATGGAGAGGGATGAATCAGAAACGCATCGTGAAGTGGGCCTTTGCCCTGATCGTGGCGGTCATCATTGGGTTCTTCGGCTTTGTGTTCAAAGTGGATGAGGGACAGTGCGCGGTGGTGACCCGCTTCGGCGCCGCCAGGGCGTCCATCACCCAGGCGGGGATGTATCTGCGCCTGCCCTGGCCCTTTGAGAACGTCAGCGTCTACGACGCCCGCAAGCAGTACATGGACTCCGGCTACCTGGAGACCCTGACCCATGACAAGCGAAATGTCATCATGCAGACCTACGCCATCTGGAGCATCGCCGATCCCCTGCGCTACTACACCAGCGTGGGCGACACGGCGGTGGCGGAGAAGTATCTGGGTGACCTGATCGCCAACTCCAAAAACGGGACCATGGGCAGCTATGACCTGTCCAGCCTGGTGTCTATGGACGAGGACGACATCAAGATCACTGAGATCGAGCAGATCATGCTCCAGGAGGTGGCCGCCCACGCCCTGGACCAATACGGTATCCAGATCCACGACCTGCGCCTGCGGCGCATCGGCCTGCCCTCCACCAATGTGCAGAGCGTCTTTACTCAGATGCAGGCCGAACGGCAGAAATACATCGACCAGCTGCTGGCCGAGGGCGAGCGGGACGCCAAGATCATCGTCAGCGAGTCCGACGCGGAGGTGGCCAGCATCATCGCCGAGGGCAGGGAGGAGGCCGCCCAGATCAACGCCGAGACCGAGCGCACCGTGGCCGGCATCTACGCCTCCGCCCACACCCAGGACCCGGAGCTGTACAAGTTCCTGCGCAAGCTGGCCGCTCTGGAGGCCTCGGTGGACGAGAACACGGTGATGATCGTGAAGATGGACCAGCCCCCCTTCGACGTGCTGGCCGGACAGTGACGGGGGTGCGGGATGAAGCATTCCGAGCGTTTTGTGACCATCATCAACACGGCCATGCTCTACTGCAAGTGGCTCATCGCCATCCTGGCGGTGATCATCTGCTGCTCCGGCATCCGGGTGGTCAACAACTATGAGGTGGGAGTGGTGCTGCGGTTCGGAAAGCTGGTGGGGGATACCCGAGAGGAGCAGATCCACCAGCCGGGCCTGCTGCTGGCGTTCCCCTATGTGATCGACGAGGTGGTCAAGGTCCCGGTGGGCCGGGTCCAGGAGGTGGCGGTCACCACCCACGCGTCCTCCGCCGACCCCGCCTACGCGGATATCCAGGAGACCGGCTATCTGATCACAGGGGACGAGAACATCATCCACATCGACGCCACCCTGAAGTACCGCATCACCGACCCGGTGGAGTACGCCCTCTACAACAGCGACCCGCAGAAGGCCATCAACGGCATCGTCAGCGGCGTGATGACCTCCTGCGCCACCTCCACCGGGGTGGACGGCCTGCTCACGGATGAGAAGGACGTGTACACCCAGCAGGTCATCAGCCGCTCCCAGGCCCTGATGGACCAGCTGGAGATGGGGGTGACCATCACCGAGTTTGAGATCCGTAGCATCAAGCCCCCGGAGGCCCTGTCCTACCACTTCAACCAGGTCAATGCGGCCTACGTGGAGAAGGAGACCAAGATCCAGCAGGCCAACCAGTACCGGGAGCAGGTGATTCCCGACGCCCGGGCCAGTGCGGACAAGCTGGTCAGCGACGCCCAGGTCGCGCAGTCGGAGCAGCTGACCATAGCCAACGACCGGGTGGCGGAGTTCTACGGCCTGTACGAGGAGTACCAGCGCAACCAGGACGTGGTTTGGGAGCGGGTGTTCCGGGAGAAGGTCACGGCGGTGCTGAACAAGATGGGCGGCAAGATCGTTCTGCCCGACGGGGAGGGGACTCCCCAGGTATTCCTGCCGTAAGGAGGGGATGAGATGGAAAATCTGACCCATACCGCGGATCACGTGCTGGAGGATTTCCACTCCGCCGACCTGTCCCAGGGGGAGAAGCGGAAAATCTCCCGGGAGATTTCCACCGCCCTGGCGGCCATGACCTGCCTTGTGACGGGGCTGATCTATAAGCTGGTCTTTCCCCAGCAGGCGGTGGTGGCGGGCCTGATCTACTCGGTGGGGGTGCTCATCGAGGGCGTCCCCCTGCTGGTCACCGCCATCCAGGGGTTTTTGCAGCAGGACGTGGTCAACGCCATGGAGATCCTGGTATCCATCGCCGTACTGGCCTGCTATATCACCGGGCAGCACGAGCTGGCCATCCTCATCCCCGTGATCCTGAGCGTGGTCCACTTTCTGGAGGAGCGCAGCATCATGGGCGGCCGGGACGCCATCGAGGGCCTGAAGAAGATGCAGGCGTCCACCGCCCTGCTGGAGACAGAGGAGGGGGAAAAGACGGTGGACGCCGCCAGCCTGAAGCGGGGAGATGTGGTGATCGTCCACCCGGGCGTGTTCCTGCCCGTTGACGGCACCGTGATCTGGGGCAAGTCCAATATCGACCAGAAATCCCTCACCGGCGAGCCGCTGCCCGCCTCTGTGTCGGTGGGCGACCCGGTCTACGCCGGCACCACCAATCTGGACGGCGTGATCCGCGTGCGGGTGGAGAAGGAGTACCAGGACACCTCGTTCAACAAGATCGTCAAGCTGCTGGAGGACGCCCAGAAGATCTCCATCCCCGAGATGCGCATCGTTGACCAGTTCATGCACTACTATATCCCCTTCGCCCTGTCGGTGGCTGCCCTGGCCGCCCTGCTGACCAGGGAGGTGGGCAACGCCATCGCCGTGCTGGTGGTGAGCTGTCCCTGCGGCCACATGCTGGTCAGCTCCGCCCCCATGATCGCGGCCCTGGCCGCGGCCACCAAGCGGGGCATCCTGATCAAGAGCTCAAAATTCGTAGAGCAGCTGACCCAGGTGAGCACCATCATCTTCGACAAGACGGGCACCATCACCCGGGGAGAGCTGTCGGTGAACGGCTGGTATCTCCAGGGCGCCAAGAGCAGGGAGGAGCTGTTCGCCGCCGGGGCCTGCGCCGCGTCCGGCTCCATGCACCCCATCTCTCGCTCCCTGATGAGGGAGATGGAGGGGATCAGCTGCGAGAGCGGCTATGAGGTGCGGGAGCAGCCCGGCAAGGGCATCACAGCCGTCAAGGGGACGGACGAGGTGCTGTTCGGCAGCCGGAGCTGGATCGAGTCCCTGGGCTACCATTTGGATGAGACGGAGCTGGAGCGGGGCGGCGGCCCGGCCAACTGGGTGGTCCGCGGCGGGATGGTGCTGGGGTGCCTGATGTTCGACGACTCCATCCGTCCGGAGGCGGAGGACGTGATCCGCCGCCTGCGGGACATGGGGGTGAGCCGCTCCGTCCTGCTCACCGGCGACCGGGAGCGGGCGGCCAGGCACATCCAGCTCCAGGCCGGCATGGACGAGGCCTATTTCCAGCTGCTCCCGGAGGAGAAGCTGGAGCGGGTGAAGCTCCTGCGGCAGGACGCCCAAGTGCTGGCCGTGGGCGACGGCATCAACGACGCGCTCGCCCTGGCCGAGGCGGATGTGGGCATTGCCATGGGCGCCATGGGCTCCGATGTGGCGATCCAGAGCGCGGACATCGCCCTGATGAACAACGATCTGGAGAACATCCCCTTCGTCATCTCCCTGGCCCGGTCCACCAAGAGCATCATGTATCAGAATATCGCAATCGCCTTTGCAGTCAGCCTGTTCATGATGCTGCTGGCGGCGGTGGGGCTGATCCCCGCCCTGGCGGGGGCCTTCCTGCACAACATCGGCGCGTTTATCATTCTGATCAACAGCTCCCGCATCCTCCGTCAGGCCGGCCGTCTCACGAGGGAGCAGCCGGAAAAGGGACCCGCCGTGGCGGATGAAAAGGAGTAAGGCATCATAATTGAACAGAAAAAGCAGGGAGGATGCCGCATTTGCAGTGTCCTCCCATTTTAACGGCATTGCAGCCCGTTGCAGCTTTCAGCGGGGTGCCCGTGGAGACACGGACACCCCGCTGTCGTTTAGAGATAGCTGTACCCCATCAGGTACTCGTCTACCGCCCGGGCCGCGCCCCGGCCCTCGGCGATGGCCCACACCACCAGGGACTGCCCCCGGCGGGCGTCACCGGCGGCGAACACCCCGGGGATGCTGGTGGCGTAGTTGTCGGCCTTCAAGTTGGAGCGGGCATCCGTCTCCACGCCGAAGGCCTGGGCCACGTAGGCCTCCGGCCCCAGGAAGCCCGCGGCGATGAGCAGCAGCTGGCAGGGCAGCTCCTCCTCGGTGCCGGGGACCTCCACCATGTTCACGCGGCCCGTCTTCTGGTCCTTTTTGGGCTCCAGCTTGATGGTCTTGACCGCCCGCAGCTCCCCGTTCTCGCCGGTGAGCAGCTCCTTCACCGTGGTCTGGTAGATCCGCGGGTCGTGGCCGAACAGGGCGATGGCCTCCTCCTGGCCGTAGTCGGTCTTGCACACCCGGGGCCACTCGGGCCAGCGGTTGTCGTCGGTGCGGCAGTCGGGCAGCTTGGGCATCATCTCCAGCTGGGTGACGGATTTGCACCCGTGGCGGATGGCGGTGCCCACGCAGTCGTTGCCGGTGTCGCCGCCGCCGACGATGATTACGTCCTTGCCGGCGGCGCTGATGTAGTTGCCGTCCTTGAGCTTGGAGTTCAGCAGGCTCTTTGTGGTGGCGGCCAGGAAGTCCACGGCGAAGTGGACCCCCTTGGCGTCCCGGCCGGGGACGTTCAGATCCCGGGGCTGTTTGGCGCCGGTGCACAGCACCACCGCGTCAAAGCTGTCCAGCAGCTCCCGGGCGGCCTTGTCGCCGCCCACGTTGACCCCGGTGACGAACTTGACCCCCTCCTGCTCCATGATCTCCACGCGCCGCTTGACGTATTTCTTTTCCAGCTTCATGTTGGGGATGCCGTACATCAGCAGGCCGCCCACCCGGTCCTCCCGCTCGAACACGGTGACGGAGTGGCCGCGGCGGTTGAGCTGGTCGGCCGCCGCCAGGCCGGAGGGGCCGGAGCCCACCACCGCCACCGTCTTGCCGCTGCGGTGGGCGGGGGGCTCGGCCTTCACCAGGCCCCGGGAGTAGCCCTCCTCAATGATGCCCAGCTCGTTCTCCCGGACGGTGACGGGGTCCCCGTGCTGCCCGCAGGTGCAGGCCGCCTCGCACAGGGCGGGACACACCCGGCCGGTGAACTCCGGGAAGTTGTTGGCCTTGCGCAGCCGCTCCAACGCCTGGGGCAGGCTGCCGGTAAACAGCAGGTCGTTCCACTCGGGTACCAGGTTGTGTAGCGGACAGCCGGTGAACATGCCGTTGAGCTGTACGCCGGACTGACAGAAGGGAATGCCGCACTCCATGCACCGAGCGCCCTGCTGGCGGCGGTCGGCCTCCTGGAGCCGGGGGTGGAACTCCTTCCAGTGCTCAATGCGGTCCAGCGGCGCCTCGGCAGGGTTGGCCTGGCGCTGATACTCCAAAAATCCAGTGATCTTTCCCATCTTCTGCTCCCCCTTAGTCCTTGGTGCTGATGTTGAAGGCCTCGATCTCTGCGTCCTCGCGGCTCATGCCCTGATCCATAAAGTCGTTGATGATCCGCATCATCCGCTCGTAGTCCCGGGGCAGGATCTTCTTGAAGCACTGGGCCTTCTCATCCAGGTGCTCCAAAATCTCCTTCGCCTTGGGGGAGCCGGTCGCCGCCACGTGCTCGGTGAGCATCTGGCGGATCTGGGCGATGTCGCTCTTTTCCGTGACCGGGTCCATGGTCACCAGGGCCTTGTTCAGCCGCAGGTAGAGGTCCCGGTCCTCGTCCCAGACATAGGCGATGCCGCCGGACATGCCGGCCGCGAAGTTCTTGCCGGTGGGGCCCAGGACCACCACACAGCCGCCGGTCATGTACTCACAGCCGTGGTCGCCCACGCCCTCCACCACGGCCCAGGCGCCGGAGTTGCGCACGGCGAACCGCTCGCCGGCCACGCCATTGATGAACGCCTTGCCGCTGGTGGCGCCGTAGAGGGCCACGTTGCCGATGATGATGTTCTCGTCAGCCTTATAGGCGGCGTTTTTGGGCGGGTAAACCACGATCTTGCCGCCGGACAGGCCCTTGCCCATGTGGTCGTTGCAGTCGCCCTCCAGCTCCAGGGTCAGGCCCTTGGGGATGAAGGCCCCGAAGGACTGGCCCGCTCCGCCGGTGCACTTGACGGTGTAGGTGTCCTCGGGCAGGGAGTTGCCGTGGAGCCGGGTGATATCGCTGCCCAGGATGGTGCCCAGGGTGCGGTCGGTGGAGGAGACGCGGATGGAGACGCTCTTGGGCTCCCCCTTCTCCAGGGCCCCCCTGAACTTTTTCAGCAGCTTCATATCCACGGTCTTTTCCAGCTCGAAGTCGTAGACGTCGGCGGGGTCGAAGTGGGTCTTTACGTCCGCCCCCTGGTAGGGGTTGTTCAGGATGGCGTCCAGCTTGACGGTGGCGGCGCGGCTGTTCACCGCGTGCTTCCGGACCTTCAGCAGGTCGGTGCGGCCCACCAGCTCATTGACGGTGCGCACCCCCAGCCTGGCCATGTGCTCCCGCAGCTCCTGGGCCACGAAGCGCATGAAGTTCATCACGTACTCGGGCTTGCCGGTGAAGCGCTTGCGCAGCTCCGGGTTTTGGGTGGCGATGCCCACGGGGCAGGTGCCCAGGTTGCACACCCGCATCATGCAACAGCCCATGGTCACCAGGGACACGCTGCCGAAGCCGAACTCCTCGGCGCCCAGCATACAGGCGATGGCCACGTCCCGGCCGCTCATGAGCTTGCCGTCGGTCTCCACGATGATCCGGGAGCGCAGGCCGTTCATGATGAGGGTCTGGTGGGCCTCAGCCACGCCCAGCTCCCAGGGCACGCCGGCGGAGTGGATGGAGTTGCGGGGGGCGGCCCCGGTGCCGCCGTCGTAGCCGCAGATGAGCACCACCTGGGCGCCCGCCTTGGCGACGCCCGCGGCGATGGTGCCGACGCCCGGCTCAGAGCACAGCTTCACGGAGATCCGGGCCTGGCGGTTGGAGTTCTTCAGGTCGTAGATCAGCTGGGCCAGGTCCTCGATGGAGTAGATGTCGTGGTGGGGCGGCGGGGAGATGAGGGTGACGCCCGGGGTGGAGTTGCGGGTCTTGCCCACCTCGGGGGTGACCTTCTTGCCGGGCAGGTTGCCGCCCTCGCCGGGCTTGGCGCCCTGGGCCATCTTGATCTGGAGGTCCTGGGCGGACACCAGGTACTCGCTGGTGACGCCGAACCGGCCGGAGGCCACCTGCTTGATGGCGGAGTTGGTGATGGTGCCGAAGCGGGCCGGGTCCTCGCCGCCCTCGCCGGAGTTGGACTTGCCGCCCAGGGTGTTCATGGCGATGGCCATGCACTCGTGGGCCTCCCGGGAGATGGAGCCGAAGGACATGGCCCCGGTCTTGAAGCGCTTGACGATGGACTCCACGCTCTCCACCTCGTCGATGGGGATGGGCTTATCCAGGTACTGCATCTCCATCAGGCCCCGCAGGGTGTGGGGCTTGGCGGCGTCGTCCACCAGGGCGGAGTACTTCTTGAACAGGGCGTAGTCGCCCTTCCGGGTGGCCTCCTGGAGCAGGTGGATGACCTCCGGGTTGTACATGTGGTCCTCCTGGCCGGCGCGGGCCTTGTGCTCGCCCATGCTGTCCAGGGTGGGGTCGCCCCCCAGGCCCAGGGGGTCGAAGGCACGGGAGTGGTGGCTCTCCACCATCTCGCCGATCTCCTTCAGGCCCACGCCGCCCACGCGGCTGATGGTGCCGGTGAAATACTCGTCCACCACCGACTTGTCGATGCCCACCGCCTCGAAGATCTGGGCGGACTGGTAGGACTGGATGGTGGAGATCCCCATCTTGGAGGCGATCTTCACGATGCCGTGGACGATGGCCTCGTTGTAGTCCTTGACGGCGGTGTGGTAGTCCTTGTCCAGCAGGCCCTGGTCGATGAGGGAGCCGATGGTGTCGTGGACCAGGTAGGGGTTCACCGCCCGGGCGCCGTAGCCCAGCAGGGTGGCGAAGTGGTGCACGTCCCGGGGCTCGGCGGACTCCAGCACGATGGACACAGCGGAGGACTTCTTGGTGCGGATGAGGTAGCGCTCCACGGCGGACACGGCCAGCAGGGAGGGGATGGGCACGTGGTTCTCGTCCACCCCCCGGTCGGAGAGGATGACGATGTTGGCCCCGTTGCGGTAGGCCCGGTCCACCGTCACAAACAGGTGGTCCAGCGCCAGCTTGAGGGGGGTGTTCTTGTAGTGGAGGATGGACACCGTCTCCACGTGGAACCCCGGCTTCTTCATGGTCTGGATCTTCATCAGCTCCACGCTGGTGAGGATGGGCCGGTGGACCTGGAGCGCGTGGCAGTTCTCCGCCTTCTCCTCCAGCAGGTTGCCGTTGTTGCCCACGTAGACGGTGGTGTCGGTGACTGTCTCCTCCCGGATGGAGTCGATGGGCGGGTTGGTGACCTGGGCAAAGAGCTGCTTGAAGTAGTTGAACAGGGGCTGCTCGTGGTCGGACAGCACCGCCAGGGGGATGTCGATGCCCATGGCGGCGGTGGGCTCCGCCCCGGTGCGGGCCATGGGGAGGATGGTGTTCTTCACGTCCTCATAGGCGTAGCCGAAGGCCTTCTGCAGCCGGGTGAGCTCCTGGTAGGTGTAGCTGGGCACCTTCTTGTTGGGGATGGGCAGGTCGCGCAGCCGCACCAGGCCCCGGTCCAGCCACTCGCCGTAGGGCTGGCGGGCGGCGTAGGTCTCCTTGATCTCGGTGTCGCCGATGATACGCCCCTGGACAGTGTCCACCAGCAGCATCTTGCCGGGCTGGAGGCGGGACTTCTTCACCACGTGGGCGGCGTCCACCTCCAGGGCACCAACCTCGGAGGAGAGGATGAGCTTGTCGTCGTCGGTGATGTAGTACCGGCTCGGGCGCAGGCCGTTGCGGTCCAGCACGGCGCCCACGGTGTCGCCGTCAGAGAACAGGATGGAGGCCGGGCCGTCCCAGGGCTCCATCATGATGGCGTAGTACTGGTACAGGTCCCGCTTGGCCCGGGAGATGTTGTTGTCCTTCATCCAGGGCTCGGGGATGGTGGTCATCACCGCCAGAGGCAGGTCCATGCCGGACATGACCATGAACTCCAGGGCGTTGTCCAGCATGGCCGAGTCGGAGCCGTGGGGGCTGATCACCGGGTAGACCTTGTCCAGCTCGTCGTCGATGATGGGGTTGGACATGGTCTCCTCCCGGGAGGACATGCGGTCCACGTTGCCCCGGATGGTGTTGATCTCGCCGTTGTGGCAGATCATGCGGTAGGGGTGGGCCAGCTCCCAGGAGGGGTTGGTGTTGGTGGAGAAGCGGGAGTGGACAAAGGCGATGGCGCTCTCGTAGTCCTGGTCCTGCAGGTCCAGGTAGAACTGCCTCAGCTCCCGCACCAGGAACATGCCCTTGTAGACGATGGTCCGGCTGGAGAGGGAGGGCACGTAGGTGTCGATGTTGGACTGCTCGAACACCCGGCGGGCCACATACAGCTTGCGGTCAAAGTCCAGCCCTTTCGCCACTCCATCGGGCCGCTTGATGAACGCCTGCTGGATGTTGGGCATCTTGTCCAGGGCCTTTTTACCCAGCACCTGGGTGACCACCGGCACCTGGCGCCAGCCGAGGAACTCCATGCCCTCCTTGGCCACGATGACCTCGAACATCTTCTTGGCCTGGTTGCGCTTGAGGGTGTCCTGGGGGAAGAAGAACATGCCGATGCCGTAGTCGCGCTCCTCCCCGAGCTTGATGCCGCAGGCCGGAGCGGTCTTGGAGAAAAACTTGTGGGAGATCTGCAGCAGGATGCCCACGCCGTCGCCGGTCTTGCCCTCGGCGTCCTTGCCGGCCCGGTGCTCCAGCTTCTCCACGATGCGCAGCGCGTCGTTTACGGTGCTGTAGCTCTTGCGGCCCTTGATGTCCACCACCACGCCGATGCCGCAGGCGTCGTGTTCGAACTGGGGGTAGTACAGCCCCTGCTGGGGGTACCCCTCCTGCCGGATGTCTAACTGTTTCATATCGCACTCCCCATTCCCGAGAATCATTTCCTGCACAGCGGGCAAAAAATTCTATTTTATGCAGGATTTACTTCCTTTCATTTCTTTAGTGAAGGGTTGTGCTAAATTATATGCGCTGCATCTCCACTTTTCAACTGGCAGATACACAGAAATTTGCAAGTCAATACAAACTATCCTGCACACATTGTGAGAAAATGTATGTTCCGACCTTCGATTTTTCCAGAAAAAATGTTCCGCAGGGCCCTTAACATACCGCTTGACAAACCGATAAATGACAGCGATGCACTCTGCGGGCACGTAAATCAAAAAGGCACACTGACGGCATGATCATTGCCAACAGGGTGCCTCTCCAATTTGATTTACGGGTGGTGACCGCTAAGTGCCGTAGTACAATTCCAAACCGGTTCGAATGTAAAAATTCCCAAGAAGGCAGGGCAGTGAAAACCCAAGCAGAAGCAGATAGGCCGCGCTCAGAGGGAAAAACAATATCGCCAGCAGGGGCAGTCCGTAATCACACAGAGCTGCGAGCAATGCCCGCAGAGGCGTCGCTGCCCCCAGCATCAAGGCCGGCTTGACCGCCTCGCCAAGCGGCTTGCCGTCACACAAGAGCCCATACAAATAGGTGGACGCCAGCATCACTGCCAGGAAAATAGCGGCGCACAGGGCAAAAGGCAGCAGGAGCAGGGGATGCGCTGAGGCCCGCCCCAGATAGAATACGGCCCCGTATCCCGCCAGCCCCATAGGAAGTGCAGCCAGGAGGAACGCGCCATACGCGCGCTTCCAGCCCTGCTTGAACACTGCGAAATAGTCCCGCACACACGATACGCCTTCTTCCCGCACGATCTTTCGCATGAGCGTATGCAGGGCAAGTATTGCCGGCGGAATGGTAATGACGGGGATACAGGTGACCAAAAACAGCAGGTTTGCAATCAACACAGCGGCAAGCTCATCTTTGATCAGCGCCCAAAAGCGGGCCGGGCCGGTCTTTTCCTGGTCCACTGGCTCCTGCTCGGCATCTCTCTTTTGAAAAAGCAAGACGCTTCACCCTTTCAACTGTCAAGTTGTTTTGTCTACTATACCACACCTCGCCGCGCGGTTCAACTGAAACTCTCCGGCTTCTGCGGGCGCCCACACATAAGGGATGGTAACGGCAAAAGTGCCAGACGCGGAACAGCCTGCAGTCACTGGCACAATGATTTGAATCGCCGTTTCAGAGCTCCATCTTTTGGTGCATTTGCATACCGAAAAGAGAAAATTTACAGAAATATGGAGAAATGTGTCCTCACTTTCACATAAAGCGTCTCAGCGCACATAAGTGCATATTCTAACCGCTTTCCTTTATTTACACATGTGCGCCAAAAGAATATAGTTTGATTACACGTTATAGCTGGCTGAACGTAAACGGAAACGAAAATAAGGAGTGGTTTTATGAAAAAATTCCTCCGCGGAATGGCGGCGGTACTGCTCGTTGCGCTGATGCTGTCTGTATCCGGCTGCGGGGCGTCCGATGGTAAGACACATCTTACCTTCCAGATCTGGGACACCAACCAGCGCCAGGGCATGCAGGATATGTGTGACGCCTATACCGCCCAGCATCCGGACGTCGTCATCGACGTGCAGGTGGTCAGCTGGAATGAGTACTGGACCAAGCTGGAGGCCGCCGCCGAGTCCAATACGATGCCGGACATCTTCTGGATGCACACCAATCAGCTGCTGTACTATGCGGATTTCGGCATGCTGGCCGACGTAACGGATCTCTATGACGACGTGGAGCCCGGCTACTATCAGAATCATTTCTCCGAAATTTCCCTGGGCAATATCAGCGGTTCCGACGGGCGCTACTACGGCGTGCCCAAGGATAAGGACAACGGCGTGCTGGTCTATAACAAGGAGATGTTCGATGCCGCCGGGGTCGCCTATCCCGACGACGACTGGACCTGGGACGATCTGACGGAGGCCTCTCAGAAAATCTATGACGCCACCGGCAATTACGGCTATTTGGCCTATCTGGACGACCAGCTGGGCTACTGGGCCTACGTCTATCAGAACGGCGGCTACATCCTCAGCGCCGACCGCACCGCCTGCGGGTTCAACCAGCCCGGGGGCAAGGAGGCCATGGAGTTCTACATCGGGATGCAGCAGGAGGAGTGGTGCCCGGACCAGAATTTCTTCACGCAGAACGGCGCGGGCGCTACGTTCTGGTCTCAGCGGGCCGCCATGTTCATGGAGGGCTCCTGGAGCCTGCTGGGCGCTCTGAAAGACCACCCCGAGATGCTGGGCAAGTGGGACATCGCCAAGCTCCCCAAGGCCCCTGATCCGGTCAGCACTCCGGAGAGCCTGGACCAGGACGGCCGGGCCTGTATGTCCAACGGCCTGTGCTATTCCACCGGCGCGCACGGGAAGAACCTGGAGATCGTGAAGGATGTCCTGAAGTACTTCGGTACGGAGGAGGCCCAGCTGATCCAGGGCCGGTCCGGCGCGGCGATCCCCGCGTACCTGGGCACCGAGGAGAGCTGGCGGACCGCCTTCGAGGAGTACGGAGATCCCATCAACGTGGACTGCATCTTTGAGCAGTTCGACTATGCCATTCAGGTGCCGTACAACTCCGCCAGTCCCCGCTGGAAGAGCCAGGTCCTGGATGTGCTGACGCAGGTCTATGCCGGCAATCAGGAGGTCGACGCCGGCCTGGACAAGATGACCGAGATCGTCAACACAGAGACAGCCAAGAAATTGGCCGGCAACTGAGAGGAGGGCGCCCTGTGAAAAATAGAAAGCTGTCCGCTTCCGCCCGACGGGAGGAGAATTGGGGCTGGCTCCTGGTGGCCCCTACCATCATCGGCCTGTTCGTACTGAATATCTGGCCCTTTATCCAGACGATCTACACCAGCTTCTGCGAGCATCTGGGCTTCGGCCACTACCGGTTCATCGGCCTGGATAACTACATCGAAATGTTCCGGAACCCCGATTTCTGGAAGGCCACCTGGAACACCGTCTATTTCTGTATCCTCACCGTTCCGGTGGGCATCGCTCTGGCCCTGTTTGTGGCGATGCTCCTGAACGCCAAGGTCAAATTCAAGGGCGGCTTCCGCACCATCTTCTTCCTGCCCATGGTGTGCGCCCCCGCCGCCATCGCCATGGTGTGGCAGGTGATCTTCAACGGCGACAGCGGCATCCTCAACCAGATCCTCGGCACCCACATCCAGTGGATCACCAACTCCAAAACCGCCATTATCGCCGTCGCCATCGTCTCCACCTGGAGCAGCATCGGATATGACGCGGTGCTGCTGCTGGCGGGCCTGCAAAACATCAACAAGCAGCTGTATGAGGCCAGCAGCATTGACGGCGCGGGCAAGATCCGGCAGTTCTTCAACATCACGCTGCCCATGATCTCTCCCACCATGTTCTCCGTGCTGATCATGCGTCTGATGGCCTCCATGAAGGTGTACGACCTGATCTATATGATGTCCGATGACACCAACCCCGCTATGGCCGATATGCAGAGCTTGATGTACCTGTTCTACCGCTCGTCCTTCGTGGCCGGGGACCGGGGCTACGGTTCCGCCATCGTCGTCTGGACAGTCGCTTTGATCCTGCTTGTCACCCTGATCCAGTTCTGGGGGCAGAAGAAGTGGGTCACCTACGATATTTAAGGAGGGTCCTGCATGAATAAAACGAGTTCTTCACGCCGCTCCTATGTCACTACCAAGGTCCTCGTGTATGCCGCTTTGATCATTGGAGCCGCGATCATGATCTTCCCCTTCCTGTGGATGGTCCTCACCAGCTTCAAGACGCAGGCCGAGAGCGTGAGTATCCCCGCCACCTTTTTCCCCTCCGCGTTCCGGCTGGACGGATATAAGAAAGTCCTTGAGAATCTCCCCTTTGTCAAGCTGTACTGGAACACCATCCTTCTGGTGTTCTTCCGGGTGGTCTGCGCCGTTGTTTTCAGCTCCATGGCGGGCTACGCATTCGCCAAGCTGAAGTTCCGCGGCAAAAACCTGCTGTTCACCATTGTGCTGGTGCAGATGTCCCTGCCGAGCCAGATCTTCATTATCCCCCAGTATCAGATGGTGGCCAAGCTCGGTCTGGTCAACACCATTGCGGGCCTGGTATTCCCGGGCATCGTCAGCGCCTTCGGCGTGTTCTTCCTGCGGCAGACGTATATGGGCATCCCCAACGAGATCGGCGAGGCGGCCTACCTGGATGGCTGCAACCAGTTCCAGACGTTCTATAAGGTCATGTTCCCGCTGACCGGCACGTCTGTGGCCGCCATCACCATCTTCACCGCGGTGTTCGCCTACGGCGACCTGATGTGGCCTCAAATCGTCAACAACGACATCAATATGTTCACCCTGTCCGCCGGCCTGGCCACTCTGCGCGGGATGGACACTACCAACTTCCCCATGCTGATGGCGGGTTCCCTGCTGGCCATGCTTCCTATGGTCGTGCTGTACCTGATCTTCCAGAAGCAGTTCGTGGAGGGCATCGCCGGCACCGGCGGCAAATAAGCCTCCGCTCTTTTCCGCAGCCCCGGCACGTCCGGTGGCCGGGGCTGTCGATCCAGGACCGCAAGCTGTTCCTGACTATGTACCGCCGAACCCGCCCGATTGCCGGCACATCCTGATTCTGTTGGGGGGAACTCCCTTGATTATTCTCGACAAGGAAAACAAGCTCATCACCCTGCACACGGAAAACACCACCTATCAGATGAAAGCAGGGGCCTACAATGTCCTGCTGCACACCTACTACGGCCCCCGGCTCCCGGGCGGCGACCTGTCCTATCTTCTGCGTGCCAAGGAGCGGGGGTTCTCCCCAAATCCCAGCGAGGCGGGCAGCGACCGCACCTTCTCTCTGGACACGCTCCCCCAGGAGTACTCCACCTGCGGCGTGGGAGATTTCCGTCTGCCTTCCATTGAGCTGGAGCTGCCCAATGGAAGCCGGACCGCGGACCTGCGCTATGTGGACAGCGAGGCCCGCAGGGGGAAATACGCCCTGGACGGCCTGCCCGCCTTCTACGGCGGGGAGGAGGAGTGGGAGACCCTCTCTGTCCTCTTGGTTGACGAGGCCGCCCAGGTAGAGGTGGAGCTGCTCTACGGCGTGCTGGAGAAGTACGATCTGATCACCCGCGCCGTCCGGGTGAAGAATCGAGGAAACGGAACGATCCGGCTGTGCCGGTGCGCGTCCCTCTGCCTGGACTTCATCCGCTCCGATCTGGATTTTATTACCTTCAACGGGGCCCACGTCATGGAGCGCTGCCCCAGCCGCGCCCATCTGCGCCCGGGGGTCCAGAGCGTGGGCAGCGTGCGGGGCGCCTCCAGCCATCAGCACAACCCCTTTGTGATCCTGTGCGACCGGGACGCGAACGAGGACTACGGATTGTGTTACGGCGCCATGCTGCTGTACAGCGGCAACTTTCTGGCGGAGGCGGAAGCGGATCAGTTTGAAAACTCCCGCCTGGTCATGGGGCTCCACCCCTACCAGTTCTGCTGGACGTTGGAGCCGGGCGCGGTGTTCACCGCCCCGGAGGCGGCTGTGGTATGCTCCCCCAGCGGGTTTGGGCAGATGAGCCGCCAATTCCACCGCGGCATTCGGCGCAATCTCATTCGGGACCCCTGGGCGGGACGCCGCAGGCCGGTGCTTCTCAACAACTGGGAGGCCACGGAGGCCCGCTTCGACGCGGAGCGTTTGATCAGCATTGCCAAAGAGGCCTCCCAGCTGGGCGTTGAGCTGTTTGTGATGGACGACGGCTGGTTTGGTGCACGGAACAACGACAGGGCCGGCCTGGGGGACTGGGTCGTCAATGAGGAAAAACTCCCCGGCGGCCTGGGCGCCCTTGTTCCCCGCGTCAAGAAGCTGGGCATGGAGTTCGGCATCTGGATTGAACCGGAGATGGTCAACGAGGACAGTAACCTCTACCGCGCCCATCCCGACTGGATCCTGCGAGTCCCGGGCCGGGAACCATCCCGCGGCCGGGAACAGCTGGTGCTGGACTTCTCCCGCAGCGACGTGCGCGAGCATGTCTACGGTCAGATCAAAGCGGTGCTGGAGAGCGCCCATATCTCCTACATCAAATGGGACATGAACCGCAGCCTCACCCAGGTGGGGTCGGCCGCACTGCCCGCGGACCGGCAGGGCGAGGTCTGCCACCGCTATGTTCTGGGCGTGTACGAGTTCGCGGAACGCCTGCGCCGCGACTCTCCCGGGCTGCTCATCGAGGGGTGCAGCGGCGGCGGCGGCCGCTTTGACGGCGGTATGCTCTACTATACCCCTCAGATCTGGTGCAGCGACAACACCGACGCCATCGACCGCCTGCGCATCCAATACGGCACTTCGTTCTGTTATCCCGTGTCCACCATGGGAGCCCACGTCACCGCCGTACCAAACGGATGCACCGGCCGCGTTACGCCCTTGGAGACCCGGGGGGTGGCAGCGATGCACGGCACATTCGGTTTTGAGCTGGACCCGGGCAGATGCACCCGGGAAGAAAAAGAGACCGCCCGGCGGCAGACGGCCTTCTTCAAGGAGCACTATGATCTGATTCAAAACGGGGACTACTACCGGCTCAGCGATCCCTTCCAAAACGGCCCCTATACCGCGTGGGAGCACGTCTCGCCGGACAGGAGAGAGGCGCTGGTCAGCCTGGTCACCGGAACGGCCCATGCCGCAGCCCCGCTTTTGACCCTCCATTTCAAGGGACTTGACCCGGCGCTGTGTTATCAGGTCAACGGGGAGGGCAGCTGGAGCGGCGATGTACTCATGAAGGCCGGCTGGCCGCTGCCGATCCCCTCCGGGGACTACCAGGCGTTCCAGTTCTATCTGAAGGCGGACTAAAAAAACAAGCCGGCAGAAAAGCTGGGCTTTTCCGCCGACCGGATCAATGGGCGTCATATAGCTTGTTTTTGTTGCGCCACTCCCGGGGAGAGACCCCGTAATGCTGTTTGAACAGCCTGGAAAAGTGGAGCTGGTTTGGATAGCCGCAGTAAGCGGCAATGTCTCCAATGGACGCCGAGGAGGTCATCATCATCTCCTCGGCCTTGGCCAGGCGCATTCGGATCAGGTACTCCTGGGGCGGACAGCCCTTGCTTTTCTTGAACAGCTTGCTGAAATAGCTGCGGTTGAGCCTGCATACGTCGGCGATCTCCTCCACCGTCAGATCCCGCCGGTAGTTCTGTTCCATGAAATTGACCGCTTCCTGGATATAGAAGTCCCGCAGCTGGTTCCCTCGGGGCTCGCGCCGCGTGGATGAGGATTGGATGAGCATATCCAGGAAAAGGCACAGGTGTCCGATCTGATAGAGCGTCGAGGCATTTGGATGGCTGGCAATATCAAGCATGATGTCCTTTAGTTCCTCAGCCTGGGCGGTGCTCTTTGGGTGATAGATCGGCTGTGAAATACTCAGCCCCGCCGCATTCAGATATTCCGAAACCTGCAGGCCGTCAAATTCCAGCCAAACATATTTCCAGGGATCGTCCCGATCGGCGCTGTATGTGTTGATTTGGCCGGGAGAAATGAGGAATCCCTGCCCGGCCTTCAGGCTGAAATGCTGGGTCACGTTATCCGAGCCATTAGCATCAAGCCTGCCTTGTCCAGAGATCACGTAGTGGAACAGATAATGGTTGCGGACAAAAGGACCAAAGGAGTGGAACGGAGCACACTGCTCCCAGCCATATTGGTACAGTTTCAGTCCCAAAAATTCCTCGATGGGGGAGACGGAAAAGGAGAAATCATTCATAAGAGGTCACATCCTTTCTTCCCCGACGCCGCAGACGGCGCCCAAAGCAACGCGAATCATTTAGCAATACAATTATACTATACCATAAAAGATGCGCTGAAATCAACTAAAGCAGGCCCTTTTCTCATTAAAATGCACCGATAACAAATTCAATGGTGAAATTCCGATCAGTTTGGTGCCAGCCCGCCCGACGCGGGAACACATAGCTCAATGGCGTCCACCCACTCCACTTCATGGATGGACGCACATACAAAAAGGAGGAAAAAAGACCGCGCGGCTCGCGGTGCGGCAGTGTGGAGACCTGTCGTAAAGCGGC
>CANQHN010000017.1 GCA_947623745.1 uncultured Oscillospiraceae bacterium | reverse complement strand
AAGCTGGGCAAGGACGCCCACGCCATGACCATCACCCTGCTCACCGACTCCAACGGCAACAAGATGGGCAAGACCGCCGGCAACGCCGTGTGGCTGGACCCTAACAAGACCAGCCCCTACGACTTCTACCAGTATTGGCGCAACGTGGGCGACGGCGACGTGCTCAAGTGCCTGCGGATGCTCACCTTCCTGCCCCTGGAGCAGATCGACGAGATGGACAAGTGGGAGGGCAGCCAGCTCAACACCGCCAAGGAGATTTTGGCTTACGAGCTGACCAAGCTGGTCCACGGCGAGGAGGAGGCCCGGAAGGCCCAGGCCGCCGCCAAGGCCCTGTTCTCCACCGGCGGGGACACGAGCAATGTGCCCGCCACCGTTCTCACCGAGGCCGACCTGACCGGCGGCGCCATCGGCGTGCTGGACCTGATGCTCAAGTGCGGCCTGGCCCCCTCCAAGAAGGAGGCCCGCCGCCTGGTGGAGCAGGGCGGCGTAGAGGTCAACGGGGAGAAGGTGGCCGCCGCCACCGCCTCCTACACCGCCGCGGACCTGGCCGGGGACGGCCTGATGATCAAAAAGGGCAAAAAGGTGTTCCACCGGGCCTCCCTGTAAAAGCGAAGAAAAAATCGGACGCGGAAGCGTCCGATTTTTTTGCCTTTATTTCACCAGCATGGACATATCGTACAGCCCGGGGGCGGTGACGGTGGACATGAACTTGGCGGCCTCCAGGGCGCCCTGGGCGAAGATCTCCCGGGACAGGGCCGTGTGTTTGATCTCCATCACCTCGTCGTGGCCGGCGAAGATGATCTCATGCTCCCCCACGATGGTGCCCCCCCGGACGGCGGAGATGCCGATCTCCCTCTTGTCCCGGGGGTGGCGGACGGAGTGCCGCTCAAAGACGTACTCCGTCTCGTGGCCGCAGGCGGAGGCGGCCGCGTCGGCGATCATCAGGGCGGTGCCGGAGGGGGCGTCCACCTTGCGGCGGTGGTGGCGCTCCACGATCTCGATGTCGTAGCTGTCCCCCAGCACGGCGGCGGCCTTCTTCACCAGCTCCAGCAGCACGTTGATGCCCAGGGACATATTGGCGGAGCGGAAGATGGGCACCTCCAGGGCGGCGGCGCCGATCTGGGCCACCTGCTCCGGGGAGTAGCCCGTGGTGGCCAGCACCAGGGGGACCCTGCGGGTCCTGGCAAACTCCAGCAGCCCGTCCAGGGCGGCGGGGGAGGAGAAGTCGATGACCGCGTCGGCCTCGCCCCCAAACAGGGCGGGGGAGGAGAGCACCGGGAAGGGCCGCTCCCCGCTGCCCAGAATGTCGAAGCCGGCGGCGATCTCCACGGCGGGGTCGGCGGCGCAAAGCTGCTCCACCACCCGGCCCATGTGGCCGTTGCAGCCGGAGATGATCATCTTCAGCATCAGAAAAACTCCTTACTTCAGCAGGCCCATGCGCTCCATGGAGGCGCGCAGGACGGCCAGGTTCTTCTCGGAGATGTCGCACAGGGGCAGGCGCAGGGGGCCGGCCTCCATGCCCATCAGGTTCATGGCGGCCTTGACGGGGATGGGGTTGACCTCGCAGAACAAAGCGTCGATCAGGTCCATGTAGGCGATCTGGATCTTGGAGGCGGCGTCGAAGTCATTGTCCAGGCACAGGTGGGACATCTTCACCATCACCTCAGGGGCGATGTTGGCCACCACGGAGATGACGCCCTTGGCCCCCAGGGCCATCATGGGCACCACCTGGTCGTCGTTGCCGGACCAGATGTAGAAGTCGTCGGGGCAGAGGAACCGGGTGTGGGCCAGCAGGGAGAAGTTGCCGCTGGCCTCCTTGACGCCGTTGATTTTGGGGTTCTCGGAGAGGACCCGGTAGGTGTCGGCGGTGAAGGAGACGCCGGTGCGGCTGGGCACGTTGTAGAGGATGATGGGCAGGTCGGTCCGGTCGGCGATGTACTCGTAGTGCTTGATCAGGCCGGTCTGGCTGGCCTTGTTGTAGTAGGGAGTGACATGGAGCAGGGCGTCGGCCCCGGAGTCCTGGGCGTGCTGGGACAGGTACACGGCGGCGGAGGTGTCGTTGCTGCCCGCGCCGGCGATGACCTTCACCCGGTGGTCCACCTTCTTCACGCAGAACTCCACCGCGGCGATGTGCTCCCGGATGGACATGGTGGCCGACTCGCCGGTGGTGCCGCACACGCACACTGCGTCGATGCCGGCGGCGATCTGCTGTTCGATGAGTTTGCCGAAAGCGTCGTAGTTGATGCTGCCGTTCTGGTCGAAGGGGGTGACCAGGGCGGTGCAGGAGCCGGTAAAGACGGGAGTTCGCATAGATAACATCCTTTCAAAAAGATTGGAGATTGGAGAGTAGAGATTGGAGAGTGGAGATTGGAGAGTGAAGATTGAAGATAGAGATATAAATCTTCACTCTTCACTCTCAACTCTTCACTCTGTCAATATATCCCTCGGCGCACAGCAGCTCCGCAAGCAGCACACCGCCGCCGGCGGCGCCGCGCAGGGTGTTGTGGCTCAGGCCCACGAACTTGTAGTCGTACTGGGTGTCGGGGCGCAGGCGGCCCATGGACACGGCCATGCCGCCCTCCAGCTCCCGGTCCAGTCTGGCCTGGGGCCGGTCGGGCTGCTCGAAGTAGTGGAGGAACTGCTTGGGGGCGGAGGGCAGCTCCAGCTCCTGGGGACGGCCCCGGAAGGCGGCCCAGTCGGCCTTGATCTGCTCCATGGTGGGCTTGTTTTTGAAGGTGACGAACACCGCGGCGGTGTGGCCGTCGGACACGGGCACCCGCAGGCACTGGGCGGTGATGGAGGGCTCCTCGGCCTTGACGATCTGGCCGTTTTCGATGCGGCCCCAGACCTTCAGGGGCTCCTGCTCGCTCTTCTCCTCCTCGCCGCCGATGTAGGGGATCAGGTTATCCACCATCTCGGGCCAGCGCTCGAAGGTCTTGCCCGCGCCGGAGATGGCCTGGTAGGTGCAGACCAGCGCCTTCTCGATGCCGTACTTGCGCAGGGGGTGGAGCGCGGGGGCGTAGGACTGGATGGAACAGTTGGACTTGACGGCGATGAAGCCCCGCTTGGTGCCCAGGCGGGCGCGCTGGGCGGGGATGATCTCCAGGTGCTCCGGGTTCATCTCGGGCACCACCATGGGCACGTCGGGGGTCCAGCGGTGGGCGGAGTTGTTGGAGATCACCGGGCACTCGGCCTTGGCGTACCGCTCCTCCAGGGCGCGGATCTCGTCCTTCTTCATGTCCACGGCGCAAAAGACGAAGTCCACCATGGCGGCGATCTTCTCCACGTCGGCGCCGGCGTCCAGCACGACGATGTCCTTGGCCTGCTCGGGGATGGGCGTTTTCATGGCCCAGCGGCCGGCAACGGCCTGCTCGTAAGTTTTCCCGGCGGAGCGGGGACTGGCGGCGATGGTGGTGAGCTGGAACCAGGGGTGGCCGTCCATCAGGGTGACGAACCGCTGGCCCACCATGCCGGTGCCGCCGATGATGCCTACTTTATACTTTTCCATGTGCAGCAGATCCTTTCGTATCCGAAGAAGAAAATATTGGCGGGGAAGAAAAGAGAAATCAGAGGTTGCCAATCCGGGCGGTTATCGCTATAATATACGACATGGACCGACCGTTTTCGGCGGCGGAGATCCCTCTTCCTATTTATAATATGTGCGGCTGTCTCATAATAGCATGGAGCTTTCCCGGTGTCAATGCGTGGAGCGTCGCCCATTTAGAGAAATGGAGCGCAAAAATGAAGAAATTTCTGTTGCAATTGGCCGCAGCGGCGGTGTGTATCTCCCTGTGCGTCCCCGGCGTGTCCGCCGCCCGGCGGGGGGAGACGATGATCCGGGTGGGCCTGGCCTACGGGGGAAACGCCCTCTCCGCCGCCAACCTGCAGAACAACACCGGCCACGGCAGCGGCTACCGCTTCGGCTACTTCGACGAGGACCTGGACTTTGAGGAGCTGGGGTACACCGATGAGGACGTCACGGTGATCACCATGCTCCGGGCCAGCCAGATGTATCTGACCTCCTCCGGCGGCTACTCCACCTCCTCCGGCCGGACCTCCATCGGCTGCTACCACGTGGTGCTGGGCTCCGCCCGGGATTTCGAGGAGGCCGAGGATGCGGCCCGGAGCGTTGACGGCGGCTTTGTGGCCTGGATCGAGGGGGAGTATCAGGTGCGCGCCGGGGCCTACGACACGGCGGAGCAGGCCTGGGCCGCCTGTAGCAGCCTGGGCGGCGTGGACGTGAGGGGCACCAGCACCTACGCGGTGAACGTGGTGGAGACGGGCAGCGCCCGGATCCTCTTCCAGTTCGACGGGGGCAAGTCCCTGGCCCTGGGCGTCATGCCAGACGTCACCGGGGAGCGGGACGTGCGCACCTGGTTCAAGGGGTTCAAGTACCCCGGCGGGTTCCGCTACGAGCGCATCGGCGGCGGCGACCTGACGGTGGTGAACATTGTGGACATGGAGTCCTACGTCCGGGGCGTCATCCCCTACGAGATGAACAACGCCTGGCCCATGGAGGCCCTGAAGGCCCAGGCCGTGGCCGCCCGGAGCTACGCCTGGAACAAGATCCAGGTCCAGGGCCACAGCGCCGACCACTTCGACATCTGCACCGCCGAGCACTGCCAGGTGTACAACGGCTTCGGCAGCGACAACACCTCCTATCAGGCCAATGAGCGCACCGACCGGGCCGTGGAGGAGACGGAGGGCATGTACGCCCTGTATGACGGCGAGCCCATCGAGGCCTACTTCTCCGCCTCCCACGGAGGGGCCAGCGAGAGCATCTCCAACGTGTGGGGCAGCGATCAGGCGAAGTACCCCTACCTGTGCGGCGTGACGGACCCCTACGAGCAGCTGGTGGCGGACAAGAACCCCTACTCCTCCTGGAGCAAGAGCTACACCGCCGCCCAGCTGACCCAGCGCCTCCAGAGCAACGGCTACGGGGCGGGCACCTCGGTGGCCTCTCTGGAGTTGACCTACTCCCAGCTGGGCAACGTCATCCAGGTGCGGGTGAATTACACCAACGGCAAGAGCAACACCTTCACCCCCAAGAATAATTTCGGGGTGCGCAGTCTGTTCGGCGTCTCGTCCATCCACTTCACTGTCAACGGCCAGGGGGCCGACTCCGGGACGGCGGTGGTCCCGGACCTGTCCGGCTCTAGCTCCGGGGGCCTTGGGACCTCCGGCGGCTCCGTCCGGGTCAATGAGACCGGCACGCTGGACACCTCCGAGCGCGTCTACACCATCACCGGCGACGGCGACACCAGGCGGGCCGACCCGGAGGACCTGTACGTCATCACCGGCAGCGGCAGCGTGGACAGCTTGGACGCCGCCGCGTCCAGCTCCGCCCCCGCCGGCCCCGCGGTCACCACCCCGGTCAACAAGGTGGTGAAGGTGAGCGCCGGCACCTACACCGTGCAGGGCGCCGGCAACGGCCACCAGCTGGGCATGAGCCAGTGGGGGGCCTACGCCATGGCCGAGGAGGGCTTCTCCTATGACGAGATCGTGGAGTTTTACTACCCCGGCACGCGGGTGAGAGAATACCAGTAAGGACGGTATCCCATTGAAGACATCGGATTTTGATTTTGAGCTCCCCCAGGAGCTCATCGCCCAGACCCCCCTGGAGCGGCGGGACGCCTCCCGCCTGCTTACCCTGGATAAGGTGACGGGGGAGACGGGGCACTTCCATTTCTACGACCTGCCCCGGTTCCTACGCCCCGGCGACTGCCTGGTGCTCAACGACTCCCGGGTGCTGCCCGCCCGGCTCATCGGCCGCCGCCCCACCGGGGGAGCCTGTGAAGTGCTTCTCCTTGTCGACAGGGGGGAGAACTGCTGGGAGTGCCTGGTGCGGCCCGGCCGCAAGCTCAGGCCCGGCGCCCAGGTGATCTTCGGGGACGGGGAGCTCACCGCCCGCGTGGAGACGGAGCTGGAGGACGGAAAGCGGCTGGTCCGTTTCCAGTACGAGGGTATCTTCCTGGAGGTGCTGGAGCGGCTGGGCCGGATGCCCCTGCCCCCCTATATCAAGGCGGAGCTGGAGGACCAGGAGCGCTATCAGACGGTGTACTCCAAGGTCAGCGGCTCCGCCGCCGCCCCCACCGCCGGGCTGCACTTCACCCCGGAGCTGCTCCAGAAGATCCAAGACATGGGGGTGGCCGTGTGCTACGTCACCCTCCACGTGGGTCTGGGCACCTTCCGCCCGGTGAAGGCGGAGGACATTCAGGACCACGAGATGCACTCGGAGTTCTGCATGATCTCCCGGGAGACGGCCGACACCATCAACCGCACCAAGCGCGGCGGCGGCCGGGTGGTGTGCGTGGGCACCACCTCCTGCCGCACGGTGGAGAGCTTCGCCGCCGAGGACGGCACGATGTCGGAGCGCTCCGGCTGGACCAACATCTTCATCTACCCCGGCTACAAATTCAAGGTGCTGGACGCCTTGGTGACCAATTTCCACCTGCCCCAGTCCACCCTCATCATGCTGGTGTCCGCCCTGGCGGGCCGGGAGCACGTGCTGGCGGCCTACGCCGAGGCGGTGCGGGAGCGCTACCGGTTCTTCTCCTTCGGCGACGCCATGTTCATTTCGTAACAGAGGAGTTTTTTTGTGTTTCAAGTCCTGAAAACGGAGGGCAGGGCCCGCCGGGGCGTGTTCACCTGTCCCCACGGCACGGCCCAGACCCCGGTCTTTATGAACGTGGGCACTCAGGGGGCCATCAAGGGGGCGGTGTCCGCCCTGGACCTGCGGGAGATCGGCTGCCAGATCGAGCTGTCCAACACCTACCACCTCCACCTGCGCCCCGGGGACGAGGCGGTGAAGCAGCTGGGCGGCCTGCACAGAATGATGGGCTGGGACGGCCCCATGCTCACCGACTCCGGGGGATTCCAGGTGTTCTCTCTGGCCGGCCTGCGGAAGATCAAGGAGGAGGGGGTCACCTTCGCCTCCCACATCGACGGCCGGCGCATCTTCATGGGCCCGGAGGAGTCCATGCGTATCCAGTCCAACCTGGGCAGCGACGTGGCCATGGCCTTCGACGAGTGCGTGGAAAACCCCGCCCCCTACGACTACGCCAAGGCCTCCTGCGAGCGGACCCTGCGCTGGCTGGAGCGCTGCAAGGCGGAGCACGACCGGCTCAACGCCCAGCCGGACTGCGTGAACCCGGGGCAGATGCTCTTCGGCATCAACCAGGGGGCCACCTACGAGGACCTGCGGGTCTGGCACATGGACCAGATCGCCAGGATCGACTGCGACGGCTACGCCATCGGCGGCCTGGCGGTGGGGGAGCCCACTGAGGTCATGTACCGGATCATCGAGGCGGTGGAGCCCCACATGCCGGCGGACAAGCCCCGCTACCTGATGGGCGTGGGCACCCCCTCCAACATCATCGAGGGGGTGTGGCGGGGGATCGACTTTTTCGACTGCGTCATGCCCGCCCGCAACGCCCGCCACGGCAAACTGTTTACCTGGGAGGGCGTCATCAACATCAAAAACGAGAAGCACAAGCTGGACACCCGGCCCCTGAGCCCCAGCTGCGGCTGTCCCACCTGCCGGAACTTCTCCCGGGCCTACCTGCGGCACCTTTTCGCGGCGGGGGAGATGCTGGCCATGCGCCTGGCGGTGCTGCACAACCTCTGGTTCTACAACGAGCTGACGCTGCGCATCCGGCAGGCCCTGGACGAGGGCCGGTTCGGAGCCTTCCGGGTGGAGTTCTCGGAAAAGCTGGGCCGGCCGGCCCAGGACTGACGCCGCCGGAGAAAAACGGAAAAAAGTTGAAAAAGTGCTTGCAAATCCGAAAAAGTTGTGGTATCATCTTTTGGTCTGAACAACGGGCGGTCCTCTGTTGGAGCCTCCGCATGGGTCGGAGACAGGGAAAACCGGCAAGAACGCCTATATAACAGGAGGAAAAAGTTATGGATCTCATGCAGGTTTTCACCCAGCAGTACAAGAAGGCGGAGCCCCCCCAGGTCTCCATCGGCGACACCGTCCGTGTCCACATCCGCGTCAAAGAGGGCAACCGCGAGCGTATCCAGGTCTTTGAGGGTACCGTCATCGCCAAGAAGCACGGCGGCCTGGAGGAGACCTTCACCGTCCGCCGCGTGTCCTACGGCGTCGGTGTCGAGAAGGTGTTCCCCATCCACGCCCCCTCCATCGAGAAGATCGAGACCGTGCGCCGTGGTAAGGTCCGCCGCGCCAAGCTGTACTATCTGCGTGACCGCGTGGGCAAGGCCGCCAAGGTCAAAGAGGCCCTTTAAGTCAACCGAAAAAAGGGAGCGGCTGTGCCGCTCCCTTTTTTTCAAAAAAGCTGCAAGACTGTGTGAGGAAACGATATGAACATCCAGTGGTACCCCGGACACATGACCAAGACCCGCCGGCAGATCGAGGCCGACCTGAAAAATGTGGATATCGTGGCGGAGATCATCGACGCCCGCATCCCCGTGTCCAGCCGCAACCCGGACATCGACGCCATCTGCGCCGGCAAGCCCCGGCTCATCGTCCTCAACCGGGCCGACCAGGCCGACCCCGCCCAGAACAGGGTGTGGGGGGACTGGTTCCGTGCCCGGGGATACGCCGTGCTGGAGACCGACGCCAGGACCGGCCGGGGGGTGGACCGGTTCTCCGCCGCGGTCCAGGGGGCGCTGAAGGAGCAGATCGCCCGCTGGCGGGAGAGGGGACAGGTGGGCCGCCCGGTGCGGGCCATGGTGGTGGGGGTGCCCAACGTGGGCAAATCCACCTTCATCAACAAGGTGGCGAAGAAGAAATCTGCCAGGGCCGGCGACCGCCCCGGCGTCACCCGGGGCAAGCAGTGGGTCCACGTGGACCAGATGCTGGACCTGCTGGACACGCCGGGCATCCTCTGGCCCAAGTTCGAGGACGAGCGCACCGGCATGGACCTGGCCTTTACCGGGGCGGTGAAGGATGAGATCATGGACGCCGAGACCCTGGGCTGCCACCTGATGGCCCTGATGGGGGAGCGTTACCCCCAGGCGCTGCTGGACGGCTACAAGCTCAAGGAGCTGCCCGCCCGGGAGGACGGGGAGAACGACGTGGCCTACGGCTACCGACTCCTGGAGGCCTGCGCCCAGCGCCGGGGGATGAAGATCTCCGGCGGCGAGTGGGACACCGAGCGCATGGCCAAGGTGCTTTTGGACGAGTATCGGGGTGGCAAGCTAGGACGCTTTACACTGGAACTTCCGGAATAGGGGGGCAGAAGATGGACCTGTGGCAGTATGAGCGGGAGGCCGCCCAGGCGGGCTATGACCTGGTGTGCGGCTGTGACGAGGCCGGGGCCGGCCCTCTGGCCGGGCCGGTGTACGCCGCGGCCGTCATCCTCCCCCTTGGGGCGGATATCCCCGGCCTGAACGACTCCAAAAAGCTGACTGAGAAGAAGCGGGAGGCCCTGTTCCCCATTATCCAGGCCGCGGCCCGCGCCTGGGCGGTGGCCGGTGTGGACGCCGCCGAGATCGACGCCACCGACATCCTCAGCGCCCGCATGAAGGCCATGCAGCTGGCCATCGACGCCCTGGAGGTGTGCCCCGGCTTTGCCCTGATCGACGGCAACCGGGACCGCGGGCAGACAGCGGCCATCCGAACCCCCCACCGCTGCATCGTGAAGGGGGACAGCCTTTCGGCCTCCATCGCTGCGGCCTCCATCCTGGCCAAGGTGAGCCGGGATCGGTTCATGCTGGAGATGGCCAGGGATTATCCCCAGTACGGCTTTGAGCAGCACAAGGGCTACGGCACCAGGCTGCACTACCAGGCGCTGCGCACCTATGGCCCCAGTCCCATCCACCGCCGGACCTTCCTGAAAAACCTGTGAGCGGCGGGGACCGGAGGGCGCTGGGCCGCTTTGGGGAGGCGGCCGCGGCGGAGTATTTGAGACAGCGGGGCTGGGAGATCGTGGAGGCCGGGTGGCGCTGCCGCTTCGGGGAGCTGGACTTGGTGGCCCAAAACGGGGCGTTTTTGGCCTTCGTGGAGGTCAAGCTGCGCAAAAACGCCGCCTTTGCCCAGGCCCGGGAGTTCGTGGACCGGCGCAAGCAGGAGAAGCTGCGCGCCGCCGCCCAGCTCTACCTGGAGGAGCACCCCACCGGCCTCCAGCCCCGGTTCGACGTGGCGGAGGTCTACGCCCCTCAGGGGACGCAGACGGTCCGCCCGGAGATCGTCTATTGGGAAAACGCCTTTTAGTTTCCCCGGGAAATCCTGTTTTTGCCCAAAATCTCTTGACCGGGGGACAAGAAACTGGCATAATGAAAAGTTAGAGAGGCGGGACCTCTCGATTTGCGAGAGAACTGCGAATTCAATGAGCAAGGGACTGAGTGCTATGCAATATGTGAGTACACGGGATCACACCCAGGCAGTCCAGGCCTCCCGGGCCATCGCCCAGGGCCTGGCGGAGGACGGCGGCCTGATGACCCCGGCCTACCTGCCCAAGATGCCCAAAAAGGCGCTGGAGGAGCTGCGGGAGATGTCCTACCAGCAGCGGGCCGTCTACGTCATGAAGCCCTTTTTGGACGAGTTCTCCGTCAAGGAGCTGACGGAGTACGCCAACGCCGCCTACGGCCCGGAGAAGTTCGACACCCCGGCCGTGGCCCCGGTGCGCACCCTGGACGAGAGCACCCACTGCCTGGAGCTGTGGCACGGCCCCACCTGCGCCTTCAAGGACATGGCACTGCAGATGCTGCCCCACCTGCTCTCGGCCTCCCTGCTCAAGATCGAGGAGCAGAAAACGGCCTGTATCCTGGTGGCCACCTCCGGCGACACCGGCAAGGGCGCCCTGGAGGGGTTCAAGGACGTGGCCGGCACCCGCATCCTGGTGTTCTACCCCAAGGACGGCGTGTCCCAGGTCCAGGAGCTGCAGATGGTCACCCAGGAGGGGAACAACGTGGGCGTGTGCGCCGTCCACGGCAACTTTGACGACGCACAGACCGGCGTGAAGCGCCTGTTCTCCGACGAGGAGCTGCGGGCCAGGCTGGCCGGGCTGGGGTACTTCTTCTCCTCCGCCAACTCCATCAACTGGGGCCGGGTGCTGCCCCAGATCGTCTACTATGTCTCCGCCTACTGCGACCTGCTGCGGGACGGGTATATTCAGCCGGGGGACGAGATCAACGTCTGCGTCCCCACGGGCAACTTCGGCAACATCCTGGCCGGCTACTACGCCCGGGAGATCGGTGTGCCCATCAAGCGCCTCCTCTGCGCATCCAACAGCAACAACGTGCTCACCGATTTCATCCGCACCGGCGTGTACGACCGCAACCGCACCTTCTACAATACCATGTCCCCCTCCATGGACATCCTTATCTCCAGTAACCTGGAGCGGCTGCTGCTGGCCCTGACCCAGGACGACCAGGAGGTGCGGGGCTGGATGAAGCAGCTGTCCGCCGCCGGGCGCTACCAGGTCAACGAGCGGGTGGCGTGGAAGCTGCAGAAGCTGTTCTCCGGCTACTGCTGCGACGACCGGGAGACCCAGCGGATGATCGCCTACATCTACCACCGCTACCAGTATCTCATCGACCCCCACACCGCCGTGGCCTTCTCCGCCCTGGCCCAGTACCGCCAGGAGACGGACGACTACACCCCCACCGTGGTGGTCTCCACCGCCAGCCCCTTCAAGTTCTGCGGCAGCGTCCTGTCCGCCCTGGGGGTGGAGAGGCCCATGGAGGGCCTGGACGCCCTGGACCAGCTCAGCCAGCTCACCGGCCTTTCCGCCCCCGCACCTCTGGCCGGCCTGCGGGGCAAGCAGGTGCGCTTTACCCAGTGTGTGGAGAAGGAGGACATGGTGGACGCGGTGCTCCAGATGCTGAGGTAAGCTATGGCACTGTACGCCATTGGAGATACCCACCTGTCCCTGGGCGGCGACAAGCCCATGGACGTGTTCGGCGGCGGCTGGAGCGGCTACGTGGAGAAGCTGCGCGCGGGCTTTGAAGATGTGGCAGCGGAGGACACGGTGGTGCTGTGCGGCGACCTGTCCTGGGGCATGGGCCTGGAGGAGGCGCTGCCAGACTTTGCCTTTCTCAACGCCCTGCCCGGACGGAAGATCCTGCTCAAGGGCAACCACGACTACTGGTGGAACACCGCGGCCAAGATGAACGCCTTTTTCCGGGACAACGGCCTGGACACCCTGTCCATCCTCCACAACAACTGCCAGCTCTACGGGGAGACCGCCCTGTGCGGCACCCGGGGCTGGTTCTACGAGGAGGACCGGGGGGAGCACAGCGCCAAGATCTTCAACCGGGAGCTCATCCGCCTGGAGGCGTCCCTGAAGGCGGCGGGGGAGCGGGAGAAGCTGTGCTTCCTCCACTACCCGCCTTTGTACCAGGGCTACTGCTGCCAGCAGATCGTGGACCTGCTGGAGCGCTACGGCGTGAAGCGCTGCTTCTACGGGCACCTGCACGGCGGCAGCCACCGCCTGGCGGTGCGCGGGGAGCGGGGCGGGGTGGATTACCAGCTGGTCTCCGCCGATTTCCTGGGATTCCGTCCCCAAAAAATTCTGGATTAGTGTAAAATATATCTAGCCAAATCCATTTTGATATGCTACAATATCCCATTGCAAGTACAAAGGGGCGGCTTTCGTTGTCAAAACAGAGCGCCGCGACTACAGGAGGAACGATGACATGAAGGTCACCAACGCAGAGAAAAAAGAGAAGAGCACGGTCGAGCTCACCATCCAGGTGGAGGCCGAGGAGTTTGAGGCCGCCGTGCAGCAGGCCTATTTGAAGAACCGCTCCCGCATCAACGTCCCCGGCTTCCGCAAGGGCAAGGCCCCCCGGAAGATCATCGAGGGCATGTACGGCACCGGCGTGTTCTATGAGGACGCTGTCAACGCCGTCTACCCCGGCGCCTATGACCAGGCTGTGAAGGAGCAGGGCCTGGACGATGTGGGCTACCCCAAGATGGAGATCGTGGAGGTTGGCAAGGACGGCCTGATCTTCAAGGCTCTGGTGTCCGTGCGCCCCGAGGCCATCGTGGACCAGTACAAGGGCCTGACGGCCCCCAAGGCGGAGCCCGTTATCACCGACGAGGACGTGGAGAACGAGCTCAAGCCCTACATCACCCGCGCCACCCGCCTGATCAGCGTGGAGCGTCCCATCGAGACCGGCGACACCGCTGTCATCGACTTCGAGGGCTTCAAGGACGGCGCCCCCTTCGAGGGCGGCAAGGGCGAGAACTACAGCCTGCAGATCGGCTCCGGCTCCTTTGTCCCCGGCTTTGAGGAGCAGCTGGTGGGCCTGAGCGCCGGCGACGAGAAGGACCTGGACATCACCTTCCCCGCCGACTATGTCCCCGACCTGGCCGGGAAGGCCGTGGTTTTCCACGTGAAGGTCAAAGAGGTCAAGCAGTCCCAGCCCCCCGTGGTGGACGACGAGTTCGCCAAGGATGTGTCCGAGTTCGAGACCCTGGCCGACTTCAAGAAGGACCTGGGGGAGAAGCTGCTCCAGCGCCGGAAGGAGTCCGCCCAGAGCAGCTTTGAGAACGCCGTCATGGAGCAGCTGGTGGCCCACCTGCACGCCGACATCCCCGACGCCATGGTGGAGGTCCAGATGGACCGCATCATGGACGACTTCCGCAACCGGCTGGCCGGCCAGGGCATGAAGCTGGAGGACTACGCCGAGATGATGGGCGGCGACGTGAACGGGATGCGGGAGTCCAGCCGTCCCACCGCCCTGCGTCAGGTGCAGGTGGAGCTGGCCCTGAGCGCTGTGATCGCTGCCGAGGACCTGCAGGTCTCCGACGAGGAGATCCAGGCCGAGCAGCAGCGCCTAGCCGACCAGTATAAGCTGGAGCTGGCCCAGGTCCAGGCCGCCGTGGCCGCCGAGGACCTGAAGCGGGACCTGCTGCTGCAGAAGGCCTCCCGGCTGGTCATCGACTCCGCTGTGGTGGGCGAGCCCGAGAAGAAGGCCGAGGAGCCCGCTCCCGCGGAGAAGCCCAAGCCCAAGCGCACCCGCAAGAAGAAGGCCGAGGCCGCTGAGGAGCCCAAGGCTGAGTAAACGACAGCATCCCGGGGCGGGCCCAGTCCGTCCCGGGTACGCATATCCCGGCGGGAACAGGAATGGTTTCCCGGCCGGGCGGGTATAATGGTGCATAACCATTTGATAAAGGAGGAACGACAATGAGCTTAGTTCCCTATGTAGTGGAGCAGACCAACCGGGGCGAGCGGTCTTACGACATCTTCTCCCGCCTGCTCAACGACCGGATCATCATGCTGTCCGAGGAGGTCAACGACACCACCGCCTCCCTGGTGGTGGCCCAGCTGCTGTACCTGGAGGCCCAGGACCCGGACAAGGACATCCAGTTCTACATCAACAGCCCCGGCGGGTCCGTCACCGCGGGGATGGCCATCTACGACACCATGCAGTATATCAAGTGCGACGTGTCCACCATCTGCATCGGCATGGCCGCCAGCATGGGGGCGTTTCTGCTCTCCTCCGGCGCTAAGGGCAAGCGCCTGGCCCTGCCCAACGCGGAGATCATGATCCACCAGCCCTCCGCCGGCACCCAGGGCCAGATCACCGATATGGCCATCCACCTCAAGCGCCTGGAGATCATCAAGCAGCGCATGAACCGCATCCTGGCCAACAACACCGGCAAGCCCATCGAGGTGGTCACCGCCGACTGCGAGCGGGACAACTTCATGACCGCCCAGCAGGCCGTGGAGTACGGCCTTATCGACCGGGTCATCGAAAAACGCTGACGCCGGCGGGTATTTTCTCCAACGAGGTGGCATACTATGCCTAGAAACGACGAAAAACGAAACATCCGCTGCTCCTTCTGCGGCAAACACCAGGACCAGGTCCAGCGGCTGATCGCCGGGCCCGGCGCCTATATCTGCAACGAGTGCGTCCAGCTGTGCATGGGCATCCTGGACGACGACGAGGAGCTACAGGAGCAGTACTCCGCCAGCGTCCCTGACGAGATCCCCACGCCAAAGGAGATCCACCAGGTGCTGGACCAGTATATCATCGGCCAGCAGCAGGCCAAGGTGGCCCTGTCCGTGGCGGTGTACAACCACTATAAGCGCATCTACTTCGGCGGGGCGGAGGATGTGGAGCTCCAGAAGAGCAACATCCTGCTCATGGGCCCCACCGGCTGCGGCAAGACCCTCTTTGCCCAGACCCTGGCCCGCATCCTGCGGGTCCCCTTCGCCATCGCCGACGCCACCACCCTCACCGAGGCCGGCTACGTGGGCGACGACGTGGAGAACATCCTGCTGCGCCTGGTCCAGGCCGCCGACTACGACGTGGAGCTGGCCGAGCGGGGCATCATCTACATCGACGAGATGGACAAGATCGCCCGCAAGAGCGAGAACACCTCCATCACCCGCGATGTCTCCGGCGAGGGCGTGCAGCAGGCCCTGCTGAAGATCCTGGAGGGCACCGTGGCCAACGTCCCGCCCCAGGGCGGGCGCAAGCACCCCCACCAGGAGTTCATCCAGATCGACACCAAGAACATCCTGTTCATCTGCGGCGGCGCCTTCGACGGCATCGACAAGATCATCGAGAACCGCCTGGACAAGCGCAGCATGGGCTTCGGCGCCGAGATCCAGAGCAAGAAGGAGCGCAACGTGGGCGACCTGCTCAAGGACATCCAGCCCCAGGACCTGCTGAAATTCGGCATCATCCCCGAGCTGGTGGGCCGCCTGCCGGTGATCACCACCCTCCAGTCCCTGGACAAGGAGCAGATGGTCAGCATCCTCACCGAGCCCAAGAACGCCCTGGTCAAGCAGTACCAGAAGCTGCTGGAGTACGACGAGGTGGAGCTGGAGTTCACCCGTCCCGCCCTGGAGGCGGTGGCGGAGCGGGCCTCCGCCCGGGGCATCGGCGCCCGGGGCCTGCGGGCCATCCTGGAGGAGGTCATGGCCCAGATCATGTACGACATCCCCTCCGACCCCACCATCGTCAAGGTGACCATCACCCCCGAGTGCGTGACCGAGAAGGCCCAGCCCCAGCTCACCCGGGACCCGGAGCGCACCCAGCGCCCCCGCCTGGGCAAGGCCGCCCTGCGGGACGCCAAGGACCGCCGCCCCAACAAGAACGTAAGCTGAACGAACGCCCCGCGCCCTGACTCCCAGCGGGCGCCGGGGCGCTTGTGTCCCCTGAGAAAGGAGGTCCCTATGGAAAAGGAGACCGCAATGAAAACTTCCATCCTGCCTACCATCGCCCTGCGGGGGCTGACCGTGTTCCCCAATATGCTCATCCACTTCGACGTGGGCCGGGAGTCCTCCATCAAGGCCCTGGAGGAAGCCATGTCCACCGGCGTCCCGGTGTTCCTGGTGGCCCAGCGGGATATCTCTGTGGAGCGCCCCGGCGCGGAGGACCTGTACCAGGTGGGCACCATCTCCAACGTGCGCCAGCTGCTGCGTATGCCAGGCGACAACGTGCGGGTGATGGTGGAGGGAGTGTGCCGGGCCCGGCTGATCGCCATGACCCGCCGGAACCCCTATCTGGAGACCGAGGTGCAGGAGATCCCTGCGGAGCCGGCCGGTCGGCCCGCCCCCAAGACGGAGGCCCTGATCCGCTCCACCTACGAGGTGTTCCAGCGCTACGCCGAGCTGGCCCCCAAGGTGTCCCCCGATCTGCTGGTCAACGTGCTCTCCAGCGACGACCCCGGCTATATCTCCGACTATATCGCCCAGAACATCTCCATGCGCCCCGGCGACAAGCAGGCCATCCTGGAGGAGCTGCGCCCGGCCCGCCGCCTGGAGCGGATGTACCAGATCCTCCGCCGGGAGGTGGAGGTGCTGGCCGTGGACGTGGAGATCCAGAACCGGGCCCGGGAGCAGATGGCCGACAACCAGCGGGACTACTACCTGCGCGAGCAGATGAAGGCCATCCAGAACGAGCTGGGGGAGGGCGACGGCGACGACATCGCGGACTACCGCAAGAAGATCGCCGAGACCGACCTGCCCGACCAGGTGCGCCAGAAGCTGGAGAAGGAGGTGGGCCGTCTGGCCAAGCAGCCCTTCGGCTCCTCCGAGGCCTCGGTGCTGCGCAACTATCTGGATATCTGCCTGGAGCTGCCCTGGAACAAGCGCACCAAGGAGCGGGTCAGCGTGGAGGCGGCCCGGAAGGCCCTGGACCGGGACCACTACGGCCTGCAGAAGGTGAAGGAGCGCATTCTGGAGTTCCTGGCCGTCAAGCAGCTCGCCCCCGAGCTGAAGGGGCAGGTGATCTGTCTTGTCGGCCCTCCGGGCGTGGGCAAGACCTCCATCGCCATGTCGGTGGCTGGGGCGCTGAACCGCAAGCTGGCCCGCATTTCCCTGGGCGGCGTCAGCGACGAGGCGGACATCCGCGGCCACCGCAAGACCTATGTGGGCTCCATGCCCGGGCGCATCATCGCCGCCGTCAACCAGGCGGGCAGCTGCAACCCGCTGCTGCTGCTGGACGAGATCGACAAGCTGGGCCACGACCACCGGGGCGACCCGGCCTCGGCCCTGCTGGAGGTGCTGGACGGCGAGCAGAACGCCACCTTCCGGGACCACTTCCTGGAGCTGCCCTTCGACCTGTCCGACGTGCTGTTCATCACCACCGCCAACACCACCGAGACCATCCCCCGGCCCCTGCTGGACCGGATGGAGGTCATCGAGCTGCCCAGCTACACCGACGAGGAGAAGCTGCAGATCGCCAAGCGCCACCTGATCCCCAAGGAGATGAAGCGCCACGGCTTGGCCAAGGGCCAGCTGAAGATCACCGACGACGCCATCCGGGAGATGATCGCCTCCTACACCCGGGAGTCCGGGGTGCGCATCCTGGAGCGCCGCATCGCCGGAGTGTGCCGCAAGGCGGCCATGAAGCTGGTGTCCGACGGGGAGACCGCCGTGCGGGTCCACGTGAAGGACTTGCAGGAGTACCTGGGCGTGCCCCGCTACCACCCGGAGCGGGAGGCCCTCAAGGAGCGGGTCGGCGTGGTCAACGGCCTGGCCTGGACCAGCGTGGGCGGCGAGCTGCTGGAGGTGGAGGTCAACGTGGTCCCCGGCACCGGCAAGGTGGAGCTGACGGGCAACTTGGGCGACGTGATGAAGGAGTCCGCCCACGCGGCCCTGAGCTATATCCGCAGCCGCTCCGCCCAGCTGGGCATCGACCCCAAATTCTACCAGAACAATGATATGCACGTCCACTTCCCCGAGGGCGCCGTGCCCAAGGACGGCCCCTCCGCCGGCATCGCCATCACCACCGCCATGGTCTCCGCCCTCACCGGCGCCCCCGTGCGCCCGGGCATCGCCATGACCGGCGAGGTGACCCTGCGGGGCCGGGTGCTGCCCATCGGCGGCCTGCGGGAAAAGACCATGGCCGCCAAGCGCAGCGGCATCAAGACCGTGATCCTCCCCGCCGAGAACGAGAAGGACCTGGAGGACATCGACCAGACCGTGCGCTCCAGCCTGCAGTTCGTGCTGGTGGACCAGGTGGACCAGGTGCTCTCCCACGCCCTGCCCACCGGCGTCCACGCCAAATCCCAGCAGGTCGCCCAGGACAACCTGAGCCTCCCGGACAACCGGGGGAACCGGGGCCCTGTCCGCCCTGCCCTGTAAGCGGAGGGCGCGGCACATGGCCCTCAACCTGCAGAATACCCAGTTCATCCTCTCCGCCGCCGGGCCGAAGGACTTCATCCGGGACGCCCTGCCCCAGGTGGCCTTCGCCGGGCGGTCCAACGTGGGCAAGTCCTCGGTGATCAACCGCCTGCTGGGCCGGAGGAACCTGGCCCGGGTGGGCGCCGCCCCTGGCAAGACCACCCACATCAACTACTTCCGGGTGGACAATGCCTTCTACCTGGTGGATCTGCCCGGCTACGGCTACGCCAAGGTCTCCCAGGCCGAGCGGGACCGGTGGGCGCGGCTGATGGAGGGCTACTTCGCCGCCCCCGGCCTGATGACCTACGGGGTGATGGTGGTGGATGCCCGGCACAAGCCCACCGAGAACGACCGCACCATGGCCCAGTGGTACCGGGATGCCGGCTGCCCCTTCGCCGTGGCGGCCAACAAGCTGGACAAGCTGAAAAAAAGTGAGATCGCCCCCAATCTCCAGCTCATCCGGGACACCCTGGAGCTGGGGGAGGAGGTGCCCGTGGTGCCCTTCTCCGCGGAGAAGGGGGACGGGAAACAGGAGCTGCTCCAGCTCATTTTCTCCTCCATCGGACGATGAAGCGTGGTCCCGGACGGCCCGGCCGTCCGGGACTTTCTGCGCCCTTTGGAAAAACGCGGCCCCATTTTTCCGGAAACAGTTGTCAATCTCTGAAAACTTTGCTATAATTTCTTTGATTATCCTAGGAGGGAAGGATCGAGTTGGGCACCATTCAGGCATTTCTCGACCACATGAACTGGCTCCAGCTGCTGATGCTGGTCATGGGCGCGGCGGCCAGCCTGTTCTGCCTGACCTTCCACGAGCTGTCCCACGGCCTGGTGGCCTACCGGCTGGGGGACCCCACCGCCAAGGTCAACGGCCGGCTGACCCTCAACCCCCTGGCCCACGTGGACCTGGTGGGCCTGTTCCTGATGCTGGCCGTCCGGGTGGGCTGGGCCAAGCCGGTGCCGGTGGATATGCGCAACTTCAAGCACCCCAAGCGGGACATGGCCATCACCGCCCTGGCCGGGCCGGTGTCCAACTTCGTACTGGCCTTCCTGGCCATGGGGGTGTGCTCCCTGATCTATCACGTTTTTCCCCAGGGCACGGCCGCGGCCTACGCCATCCTGTTTTTCTGCTATATGGCGGTGCTCAGCGTCGGGCTGGGCCTGTTCAACCTGATCCCCATCCCGCCGCTGGACGGCTCCAAGGTGCTCTTCTCCCTGCTGCCGGACAGGGCCTACCTGACCATCCTGCGCTACGAGCGGTTCATGATCGTGGCGGTGGTCCTGCTGGCCTGGTCCGGGGCCTTCGGCGGCCCGCTGGGGGCGGCCATGGAGGGGGTCACCCGCCTGCTGTGCCGGGCGACCGCCTTCCCCTTCGAGATCGCCCAGTACTACTTCTTCTGATTCTGCTCTGGAGGTGAGCGTTTGGACAGCCCCATCTACCACCTGGAGGGGGTGGTGAAGGCCAGGGCGGAGGACATGGAGGACTTCGTTGGCCCCCTGGACCTGATCCTCCACCTGTTGAGCAAGAACAAGATGGAGATCAAGGACATCCAGATCTCGCTCATCCTGGACCAGTACATGCAGTGGATGGACCAGCGCAAACAGCTGGACCTGGAGGTGGCCAGCGAATTTGTGACCATGGCCGCCCAATTAGTTTACATAAAAACAAAAATGCTGCTGTCCATCCACGACGAGGAGGCCCTGTCGGAGATGGAACAGCTCATCGCCTCCCTGGAGGCCCACCAGCGCAACGAAAACTACCTGAAGATCAAGCAGATCGTCCCTCTGCTGGACCAGCGCTATGCCTACGGCCGGGACCTCATCCCCAAGGCCCCGGAGCCCGTCCAGGCCGACCGGGCCTACCGCTACGTCCACAGCCGGGAGGACCTGAGCCGCGCTATGCGGGCGGTGCTCTCCCGCTCGGACGACAAGCTGCCCCCGCCGGTGTCCGCCTTCCAGGGCATCGTGGGCCGGGAGCCCTACCCGGTGGCGGACAAGGCCGCCGAGATCCTCCAGCGCCTGCTGCGCTTCGGCGTTACCCGGTTCCGGGCCCTGTTCAAGGGCAACCGCAGCCGCTCGGAGGTGGTGGCCACCTTTATCGCGGTGCTGGAGCTGTGCAAGGCCCACCGCCTGCGCCTGGCGGGCACCGAGGAGGACTGCACCGTCACCTCCACCGGCCAGGAGGATGGGGGCGGGGAGTTCACCGCCGATACCTACTGATCTTTGGGTTCCCCCGGAAAGGAGGAGCGAATGGACGTTAAAGAACTGGAATCCGCCCTGGAGAGCATCCTCTTCGCCGCCGGCGAGCCGGTGGGCGTGGAGCGGCTGTGCCTGGGGCTGGAGGTGGACCGGGCCACCATGGACGCGGTGGCCCAGCGCCTGATGGACCGTTACAGCTACGAGCGCCGGGGCATTCGCCTGGTGAAGCTGGATACCAGCTACCAGCTGTGCTCCTCCCCGGAATACGCCCCCTATGTGCGCAAAATTCTGGAGAACCGCAAGCCCGCCCGGCTGTCCCAGCCGGCGCTGGAGGTGCTCTCCGTCATCGCCTATTTCCAGCCCGTCACCCGGGCCTACGTGGACCAGGTGCGGGGGGTGGACAGCTCCTACACCGTGGGGCTGCTGCTGGAGCGGGAGCTCATCGAGGAGGCCGGACGGCTGGCCGTGCCGGGCCGCCCCATCCTCTACCGCACCACCAAGAATTTCCTGCGTTCCTTCGGCCTGTCCAGTCTGGAGGAGCTGCCTGAACTGCCCGACTCCAGCAAGGAGGGCGGCCAGATGACCCTGGAGCTGGAGGCCGCCGTGGCCCGCCTGCGTCAGGAGCAGGCGGAGGAGGCCGAAGGGGGGGAGGAGCCGTGAACGGATGGGTGGTGCTCCTCATCGTCCTGGCCGTCCTGTTCCTCATCGGGCGGCTCAAGGTGGGCGTGGCCGCCCAGTTCGCCGAGGACGGCCTGACCGTCCGGGCCCGGCTGGGGCCGCTGCGGATCAAGGTGTTCCCCCTGCCCAAGAGGGAGAAAAAGGAGAAACCCAAGAAGGAGAAGAAGAAAAAGCCCCCCAAAGAGCCCAAGGAGGGGGAGAAGGCCCCCAAGCCCAAGGGCGGCGCCCTGGAGCTGGCCAAGACCTTCCTCCCCCTGGCCCTGGAGGCGGCGGGGTGCTTCTGGAAAAAGCTGGTGGTGGACGAGCTGGAGCTGCTGCTCACCGTGGGCAGCGACGACCCGGCGGACGCCGCCCTGCTCTACGGGCAGGCCAACGCCGCCCTGGGGGCCCTGTGGGGGCCGCTGACCCAGGCGTTTCACGTGGTGGACGGCCACGCCCACGTCTACCTGGACTTTGACGCGAAGGGGATGACCCTGTACGGCAAGGCCGCCCTGTCCCTGCGCATCGGCCAGATTTTATGGCTGGGCATCTATTTCGGCGTCAAGGCCCTGTGCCGGTTCCTTCGGTTCAAGCGAAATCAAAAAGCCAAACAGACGAAAAGAAAGGCGGTTTGAAGATGGATAATCACCCGATCAACGACCTGATGAGCACGACGATGGACAAGATCCGCACCATGGTGGACTCCAACACCATCATCGGGCAGCCCATCATCACCGGAGACGTGACCCTGATCCCCGTGTCCCGGCTGTCCTTCGGCTTTGCCAGCGGCGGCAGCGACTTCTCCACCAAGAGCCGGAGCGACAGCTTCGGCGGCGGCAGCGGCGCCAGCGCCAAGCTGGAGCCGGTGGCCTTCCTGGTGGTCCGGGGGGAGAATGTGAAGCTCCTGCCCGTGATCCCGCCGCCCGCCACCACCGCCGGCAAGATCATCGACACCGTGCCCGAGGTGGTGGACAAGGTCACCGCCTTTATCGAGAAGCAGCAGGAGAAAAAGGAGCAGCAGGCCGCCGGCCAGGACCCGGACATCGCCGAGTAAAGCTGCCTATCATTTCCTGACAAAAAACGAGGTTTGGGGCAAATACTAGGGACGACTTACATCGGAAAGGGTGTCCCGGATTGAAACGTATTCTGCCCCTGGCTCTTTGCGCCATTGTGATGTTTCAACGGCTGCCCACCGCCCAGGCGGTGGGCACCAGCGCGTCCAGCGCGATTTTGGTGGAGGCCTCCAGCGGCCGGGTGCTCTATGAGCACAACAGCCACGACCGCCGGGACATCGCCTCCATCACCAAGCTGATGACCGCCCTGGTGGCCCTGGAGTCCGGGGTGCCCCTGGGGGAGGAGTTCCCAGTGCCCGACGAGGCGGTGGGGGTGGAGGGCTCCTCCGTCTACCTGCGCCCCGGGGAGCGGGTGACCCTGGAGGGGCTGCTCTACGGGCTGCTGCTCCGCTCGGGCAACGACGCGGCGGCGGCCATCGCCATCCGCTGCGCCGGGAGCCAGGAGGACTTCGCCCGGGAGATGAACCGCAAGGCCCGGGAGCTGGGCATGGCGGACTCCCACTTTGTCAACCCCAGCGGCCTGACGGCGGAGGGGCACTACTCCTCCGCCTATGACATGGCCCTGCTGGCCCGGGCCTGCCTGGAGAATGAGACGCTGCTGCGCATCGTCTCCACCAAGACGGCCACTGTGGGCTCCCGCGTCCTCACCAACCACAACAAGCTGCTCTGGCGGTATGAGGGGGCGGTGGGGATGAAAACGGGCTACACCGAGAAGGCCGGGCGCACCCTGGTCTCGGCGGCCCGCCGGGGCGGCATGACCCTGATCGCCGTCACCCTCAACGACCCCGACGACTGGCGGGACCACGCCGCCCTGCTGGACTGGGGCTTTGCCGGCTACGCCCCGGCGGAGGTGGAGGAGGGGGCCGTTTTTGGCTGTGTCCCTGTCTCCGGCTCCCTGGTCCCCTTCGTGGAGGCCCAGGTGCAGCGCGGCTGGCTCTACCCGGTGACCGGGGAGGAGCAGTTGGAGCTGAAAACCGTGTGGGACGCCCCGGCGGTGTCCGCCCCCGTGGAGAGGGGGGACCGGCTGGGGACGCTGGAGGTCCGCTGCGGCGGCGAGCTGGTGGGCCAGGTGCCCCTGGTGGCCGCCCGGAGCGCGGGCCGGGACGCGGTCCCGGCGAAGAACCCCTTGGAGGGGCTGCTCTCCGGGATCTTCTGATACTTTAACGAGAGGAGGCGGGCCGGAATGGAGGAGCGGCTCCAGAAGCTGCTGTCAGAGCGGGGCGAGGCGTCCCGCCGGACGGCGGAGGAGTGGATCGCCGCCGGCCGGGTGACGGTGAACGGCGCCGCGGCCCGCCTGGGGGACAGGGCCGACCCGGACCGGGACAGGATCGAGATCGACGGCAGGCCCCTGCGTCCGGCGGGGGAGCGCACCTACCTGATGCTCAACAAGCCCAGGGGGTATGTCACCACCCTCTCCGACGAGAAGGGCCGCCGGACGGTGGCCCAGCTGGTGTCCGGCTGCGGCAGGCGGGTGTGGCCCGTGGGCCGGCTGGACCTGGACTCGGAGGGCCTGCTCATCCTCACCGACGACGGGGAGCTGACCCAGAAACTCCTCCACCCCAGCCACGAGGTGGAGAAGGAGTACCTGGTGTGGGTCACCGGGGACACGGCCAGAGGGCTGCCCATCCTGTGCGCCCCCATGGAGCTGGACGGGGAGCCCATCGCCCCGGCCAGGGTCCGCCGGGGCCGGGTGAGCGGCAGCGTCAGCCAGCTGTCCATCACCATCCACCAGGGGAAGAACCGCCAGGTGCGCCGCATGTGCGAGAAGGCGGGGCTGAGGGTGGAGCGGCTCAAGCGCATCCGGGAGGGGGCGCTGGAGCTGGACCGCACCCTGGCGCCCGGCAAGTGGAGGGCGCTGGCGCCGGACGAGGTGAAGGCGCTTTTGGACGAGAAGTAAAAAATTTTTTGCAAGACAGTAGGAAAATCTTGCAGATTTCACTTGCATTTTTCTGCGCGAACAGGTATCATATTCCTGTTATTGTCCGCCGCGGGACGGCGCTGATGCAAAATATGCGTCAGGACGATGCAGTGCGCCGGCGCCCCGACAAGCGGGCGGAGGGAGAAAAAACAGGAGTTGACAAAATATGAGCCGAGACATTCTGACCGTGATCCAGGAGAACATGCCCACCTTTTCCAAGGGGCAGAAACGCATCGCCAACTACATCCTGGAGTCCTACGACAAGGCGACGTTTATGACGGCCAGTAAGCTGGGCAAGACGGTGAACGTCAGCGAGTCCACGGTGGTGCGCTTCGCCTCGGAGCTGGGCTTCGACGGCTACCCCAGTATGCAGAAGGCCCTGCAGAAGATGATCCGCAACCGCCTGACCTCCGTGCAGCGCATCGAGGTCTCCAACGACCGCATCGGCGACCACGACGTGCTGGGCAGTGTGCTCCAGTCGGACATGGAGAAGATCCGCATGACCATGGAGGAGATCGACCGCCAGAGCTTCAGCAGCGCGGTGGACGCCATCGTGTCCGCCCGCAAGATCTACATCCTGGGGGTGCGCTCCGCGGCCAGCCTGGCTGTGTTCCTGCACTTCTACTGCAACCTGATCTTTGAAAACGTGGTGCTGGTGGGCGCCAACACCGCCAGCGAGGTGTTCGAGAACCTGGTGCGGGTGGGCCCGGGCGACGTGGTCATCGGCATCAGCTTCCCCCGCTACTCCAGCCGCACCGTCCAGGCCATGACCTTCGCCCGGAACCAGGGAGCCACCACCATCGCCCTCACCGACAGCGAGAGCTCCCCGCTGGCCCCCATCTCCAGCTACGCCCTGACCGCCCGCAGCGATATGGCCTCCTTTGTGGACTCCCTGGTGGCCCCGCTGAGCCTCATCAACGCCCTGCTGGTGGCGGTCAGCCGCAAGCAGAACAAGGACCTGTCCGAGACCTTCCGCACCCTGGAGGACATCTGGGACGAGTACGGCGTGTACGAGAAGGTGCAGGAGTGACCAGCTCTTTGCTGGTGGTCGGCGGCGGGGCCGCCGGCATGATGGCGGCTGTCGCAGCCGCCCGGCTGGGGGCGGAGACGGCCCTTCTGGAGCGCAACCAGAAGGTGGGCCGCAAGCTCTACATCACCGGCAAGGGCCGGTGCAACGTCACCAACCACTGCTCTGCGGAGGAGGCCCTGGCGGCCGTTCCCCGCAACAGCCGTTTCCTATACAGCGCCATGAGCCGCACCTCTCCCGCCGATGTGGAGGACTTCTTCACCGGCCTGGGGGTGCCGCTGAAGGTGGAGCGGGGGAACCGGGTGTTCCCCCAGTCCGACCGGGCCGCCGATATCATCGACGCGCTCTATAACGAGCTGCGCCGGCGGAAGGTCCCCATCCTCCAGGGCAGGGCCGCGGCCCTGCGCCCCTGCGGGGACGACGGGGTGTCCGTGGAACTGGAGGACGGGAGGACTTTGAACGCCGGGGCGGTGGTCCTGGCCACCGGCGGCGCGTCCTACCCGGCCACCGGCTCCACCGGGGACGGCTACCGCCTGGCGGCGGAGCTGGGCCACACGGTGGTCCCGCCCAGGCCCTCCCTGGTGCCCCTGGAGTCCCCGGACCCGGACTGCGCCAAAATGCAGGGCCTGGCCCTGAAAAATGTACTGTTGAAGGTAAAAAACAGGAAGAACAAGGTGGTCTACCAGGAGCAGGGGGAGCTGCTGTTCACCCACTTCGGCCTGTCCGGCCCCCTTGTTTTGAGCGCCAGCGCCCACATGCGGGACTTCGGGGGGGACAGCTACACCTGCCTCATCGACCTCAAGCCCGCCCTGGACGAGCAGAAGCTGGACGAGCGCCTGCTGCGGGAGCTGTCTGGCGGAGCCAACCGGGACATGTCCAACCTGGCCCTCACTCTGGTCCCCCGGCTGATGGCCCCGGTGCTGCTGGAGCGCGCCGGTATCCCGGGGGAGCGGAAGGCCCGGGACGTGACCCGGGGGGAGCGCCGCCGACTGCTGGAGGTCCTCAAGGGCTTCTCCGTGGCGGTGTCCGGCCCCCGGCCCATCGCCGAGGCCATCATCACCTCCGGCGGCGTGAAGGTGTCGGAGGTGGACCCCAGGACCATGATGTCCAAAAAGGTCCCCGGCCTGTTTTTTGCCGGGGAGCTGCTGGATGTGGACGCCTACACCGGCGGGTTCAACCTGCAGATCGCCTGGGCCACCGGCCGGGCGGCGGGGGAGGCCGCGGCGGAGTATGTGTCCCGGCTGTGACCCCATTTTGAGACACGGGGGGATCTCTGTGGAGAAATATCGGAGCGTGGCCATTGACGGCCCCGCCGGGGCCGGGAAGAGCACCCTGGCCCGGCAGGCCGCCAGGGAGCTGGGCTTTCTATACGTGGATACCGGGGCCATCTACCGCACGGTGGCCCTGCGGGTGCTGCGCGCCGGGGCGGACGCCTCTGACCCGGCCCAGGTCGTCCCTCTGCTGGAGGGACTGGACATCCGGATGGACTACGGCCCGGACGGGGAGCAGCGGATGTTCCTGGGCGGGGAGGACGTGTCCAGGGCCATCCGGGAGAACCGGGTGTCCGGCCTGGCCTCCCAGGTGTCGGCCATCCCGGAGGTGCGGGCCTTCCTGCTGGACTTCCAGCGCAGGCAGGCACGGGAGCACGACGTGATCATGGACGGCCGGGACATCGGCACCGTGGTGCTGCCCAATGCCGATGTGAAGGTGTTCCTCACCGCCGCCCCGGAGGCCCGGGCCATGCGCCGGGTGAAGGACCTGGAGGCCCGGGGCCAGAGCGCCGGATTCGAGACCGTTTTGGCGGAGATCCGGGAGCGGGACGCCCGGGACGAGAACCGCCCCGTTGCCCCCCTGCGCCGGGCGGAGGACGCGGTGCTGCTGGACACCTCTGAGTTAAATCTGGCCCAGAGCCTGCGGGCCCTGCTGGACATCATAGAGGAGAGGCTGCGGGGATGAGACGAGAGCGCGTTTACCACTTTCTGTACGCCGTGATCTGGCCCTTTTTCCGCATCTTCCACCCCATCCAGGCGGTGGGCCGGGAGAACATCCCCGAGGGCGGGGCGGTGATCTGCCCCAACCACACCACGGCGGGGGATCCGTTCTACGTGGTGTTCGCCTTCGGCCGGAAGCACACCATGTGGGCCATGGCCAAGCAGCAGATTTTGGACTGGCCGGTGATCGGCTGGATCCTGGGCAAGGCCGGCGTGTTCGGCGTGGACCGGGGCAAGGCGGACATGAAGGCCGCCAAGACCGCCCTGAAATGCCTGAAGGACGACCAGAAGCTGCTGATGTTCCCCGAGGGGACCCGAGTGGGGGAGGGGGAGAACGTGGAGGCCAAGGCCGGCGCCGCCCTGTTCGCCACCCGCACCGGCCGCCCCCTGCTGCCGGTGTATATCCAGCCCCACAAGCCCCTCTTTAAGCCCGTGAAGGTGGTCATTGGGGAGCCCTACTGCCCGCAGGTGGCCGGGCGCAAGGCCACCGCCGAGGAGCTGCAGCACATCGCCCAGGACCTGATGGACCGGGTCCGCGCCCTGGGGGATGGGATCTGATGGCCCGGAAGCTGGAGCTGGCCAAATCCGCCGGGTTCTGCTACGGCGTGCGGCGGGCGGTGGAGCTGGCGGAGCAGACCGCGGCCTCCGGCCGGCCCTGCGTCATGCTGGGCTCCATCATCCACAACCGGGACGTGGTGGAGCGCCTGGCCGCCCAGGGCCTGACGGCGGTGGACCGCCCGGAGCAGGTCCCCAGCGGCGGCGCGGTGCTCATCCGTTCCCACGGCGAGAGCCGGGCGGTGTACGAGCAGCTGCGGGCCCGGGGCGTGGAGATTTTGGATGCCACCTGTCCCAACGTCACCCACATCCACCAGATCGTCCAGCAGGCGGAGGAGCAGGGGCGGCAGCCGGTGATCATTGGCACCCCTGACCACCCGGAGGTGACCGCCATCGCCGGCTGGTGCCGGCGTCCGGTGGTGCTGAGCGGGGCCCAGGAGCTGGAAAACTGGCTGGAGGAGGACCCTGAGCGGGCGCAAAAACCCCTCACTTTTGTCTCCCAGACCACTTCTACAAAAAAGATTTGGTCAGATTGCGTGAAAAAAGCAAAAAAAGTGTGTACAGACGCAAAATTCTTTGATACAATATGTGGAGCGACGTCTACACGTCAGGAGGAGGCGCGCTGTCTTGCCGCCCGGTGCGGCATGATGGTGGTCATCGGCGATAGGCACAGCTCCAATACGCGGCGGCTTGCGGAGCTGTGCGGCCAGGTCTGTCCCAACGTTGCGCTCATCGAGCGCGCGGCGGACCTGGACCTGTCCCGCCTCCCAGAGTCGGGTACTGTCGGAATCACGGCGGGGGCGTCGACCCCCACGTGGATAATAAAGGAGGTCTATGACACAATGAGCGAAGAAAACATGGAGATCGAAAAATCCTTTGCGGAGATGCTGGAGGAGTCGATCAAGCCTATCAATACGGGGGATAAGGTCACCGGGACTGTGGTCGCGATCACACCCACCGAGATCCAGGTCGAGCTGGGCATCAAGTATCCCGGCTACATCCCCCTCAGCGAGCTGAGCGACGATCCCACGGTCAAGCCCGAGGACATCGTGAAGGTGGGCGAGGAGATCGAGTCCTACGTGATGCTGGTCAGCGACCGGGACTGCTTGGTCAAGCTGTCCAAGAAGCGCCTGGACACCGTGAAGGGCTGGGAGCAGATCGAGGCCGCCCGGGAGAGCGAGACCCCCGTGGAGGGCATCGTCACTGAGGACAACAAGGGCGGCGTGGTCGTGTCCGTGAAGGGCATCCGCGTGTTCGTCCCCGCGTCCCAGACCGGCCTGCCCCGCGAGACTCCGATGACCGAGCTGCTCAAGAAGCACGTCCGCCTGGTGATCACTGAGGTCAACCGCGCCCGCCGCCGCGTGGTGGGTTCCATCAGCCGGGTCCAGCGGGCCGAGCGCGCCGCCGCCGCCGAGAAGGTCTGGGCTGAGATCGAGGAGGGCAAGCGCTACACCGGCACCGTCAAGTCCCTCACCTCTTACGGCGCCTTTGTGGACATCGGCGGCGTGGACGGCATGGTCCACATCTCCGAGCTGTCCTGGAGCCGCATCAAGCACCCCTCCGAGGTGGTCAAGGTGGGCGACACCGTCGAGGTGTACGTCATCGCCGCCGACAAGGAGAAGAAGAAGATCTCCCTGGGCATGAAGGACCACAGCCAGGAGCCCTGGACCGTGTTCACCTCCACCTACCAGGTGGGCGACGTGGCCAACGTGCGCATCGTCAAGCTGATGACCTTCGGCGCCTTCGCTGAGATCGTCCCCGGTGTGGACGGCCTGATCCACATCTCCCAGATTGCCGACCACCGCATCGACAAGCCCGGCGACGTGCTGGCCGAGGGCGACCGGGTGGACGTGAAGATCACCGACGTGGATATGGAGCACAAGAAGGTCTCCCTGTCCATCCGCGCTCTGCTGGAGGCCCCCGCCCCCGCGCAGGAGCCCGAGCCCGAGGCGGAGGAGCCCGCCGCGGAGGAGAGCGCCGAGGAGCCCGTCCAGGAGTAAGCCAATGTGAAAGACCCGCCCGTCCCGGAAGAGACGGGCGGGTTTTTGATGCAGGAGAACTTGCATTGTCATATTTGAGACAAAAACTGTGTATTTTTCACGAAAAGGTAGGAAAACTGGAGAAAAAAGTAAAAAATAGCATAAAGAAAATGTTAAGATTTTAAAAATTTGATAAATAATTCCTTGCATAAGAAAACTTGTGTTGCTATAATAATTCATGAAGGAGAAGTGGAGGTCGAGAGCGCAGGGCGAAATCAGGAGGTGCGCTGTGTATCAGGTAGGGGACAAGGTGGTCCACCCCATGCATGGGGCGGGCATCGTAGAAAGTATCGTTACGAAAAAGGTCAACGGAGTGGTGAGAGACTATTACACCTTGAAGCTGCCTGTGCGTGCCATGCTGGTCATGATCCCGGTAGACAACTGCGAGGAGATCGGGGTGCGCCCTGTAGTGGACAGTGAGCTGGCCGAAAAAGTGCTGGCCGCCTTCCCGTCCATCGAGGTGAACATGACACAGAGCTGGAACCGCCGCTACCGGGAGAACATGGAGCGACTGAAGAGCGGCGACCTGTTCGAGGTGGCCCGGGTGGTCAAGGGTCTGATGATCCGGGACAACCAGCGGGGCCTGTCCACCGGCGAGCGCAAGATGCTCCACTCCGCCAAGCAGATTTTGATCTCCGAGATCGTCCTGTCCCAGAGCTGCAGCTACGAGGACGTGGAGCGGAGCATCAACGGTGCCTTGGCCTAAACAGACAAAAGCAAAGCAGCGCAAGGAGCCTGAGAGGGCTCCTTTTTTCAAGTTTTACAGGCGGACCGGAGCCTGGTCCGCCAAATCAGGAGGGATACGATATGGCAGGACTGCTTTCCCTGTTCCGGCGCAAAAAAAACGCCCAGGTGTGCTCCGCGGTGATCGTGGCCGCGGGCAGCGCCCGGCGGATGGGGGGGGAGGACAAGGTGCTCGCCCCCCTGGGCGAGCTGCCCGTTCTGCTCCACACCCTGTACGCCTTTCAGGACAGCCCGGAGATCACCGAGATCGTGGTGGTCACCCGGGAGGACCAGCTGGTGGAGGTGGGGGAGCTGTGCCGGCAGTTCAACCTGGACAAGGTGACCAAGGTGGTCACCGGCGGAGCCGAGCGCATCCACTCCGTCCAGGCCGGCCTGCGGGAGGTGCGGCAGGACGCCGGGCTCATCGCCATCCACGACGGGGCCCGCCCCCTGGTGCCCCAGAAGGTCATCGCCAAGGCGGTGCGGCAGGCCGCCAAAACCGGGGCCGCCGCCCCCGCCGTCCCTGTCACCGATACCGTCAAGCGGGCGGAGGGGGATTTGGCGGTGGAGACCGTGGACCGCAGCGCCCTGTTCGCCGTTCAGACCCCCCAGGTGTTCGACGCCGACCTGATCCGGGCCGCCACCCAGAAGGCCCTGGAGGACGGGGAGGTGCTCACCGACGACTGCGCCGCGGTGGAACGCATGGGCATGAAGGTGGTCCTCACCCCCGGCAGCCGGGAGAATTTAAAGATCACCACCCCCATCGACATGCTGTTCGCCCAGGCCATCCTGGAGGCCCGGGGGAGGGGGAAGCTGTGATGCGCGTCGGACACGGCTACGACGTCCACCGACTGGTGGAGGGCCGGAAGCTCATCCTGGGCGGGGTGGATATCCCATACGGGAAAGGGCTCCTGGGCCACTCCGACGCCGATGTGCTCACCCACGCGGTGATGGACGCCCTGCTGGGCGCCGCCGCCCTGGGGGATATCGGCCAGTGGTTCCCGGACAGCGACCCGGCCTACGCCGGTGCGGACAGCCTGACCCTGCTGGAGCGGGTGACTGAAATTTTGAAGAAGCACGGCTGGCGGGTGGGCAACGTGGACGCCACCGTTTTGGCCCAGTGGCCCAAGCTGGCCCCCCACATCCCCCAGATGCGGCAGAATCTGGCCGGGCGCATGGGGGCGGACCCCTCCCAGGTCAGCGTGAAGGCCACCACCGAGGAGGGCCTGGGGTTCACCGGCGCGGGGGAGGGCATCGCCGCCCACGCGGTGTGCCTGATCGAGCCGCTTTGACCGCATAGAAAAAACTCCTGTGCCTGAGGCACAGGAGTTTTTTATGTAAACTAATTTAGAAATCTACCCGGCGGCCCTCCTCGGCGGAGAGGTAGGCGGCGTACATGATCTTGGTGGTCTGGTAGGCCAGCTCGAAGTTGGAGGAGGGGACCTTGTCGTAGGCGATGGTCTCCATGAAGTCCTGGAGCTCGCCCATGTAGCCCCGGATGATCTCGTCGGACACGAAGGCCTTGTTCCAGCCCAGCTTGGCGGGGAGCATCTCGGAGATATAGGTGTCCTCCAGGCCGTCCTCGTCCAGGAAATAGGTGTTGAGCAGGTCGGTGGGGGTGATGTTGCACATCAGGGCGCTGTCGTTGCTGTACACCTCGATGTAGTTCTTGGTGCCGCCCAGAACGGCGTCGCTGGCGATGGTCAGGCACTTGGTGCCGTCGGAGAAGGTGACGGTGACGGCGGCGTAGTCCTCCACGTCCTCGGGGCGGGCGGCGATGTGCCGGTGCTCATGCTCGGTGAGGCACGCGGTGGTGACGCCCACATCGGCGGACACGCTCTTGACGGTGATGACCTCTCCCCGGGCCAGGGCCTCCTGCTGCTTGAGGAAGAGCATCCCGGTGAGGGGGTGGGTGCCGGTGCGCACCAGGATGCCGCCGCCGGTCTTGTTCCACTTGCCAGCCACCGGGGAGCTGGAGCCCTTCAGGCTCTCCTCGCCCTTCATGAACAGGATCTTGCTCTTTTTGTTGCGGATGATCTCGGCGGCCTTCTGCACGGGGGTGGCGTAGACGAAGTTCTCCGCGTACATGAACTTCTTGTCGGTGGTGGCCATGACCTGCTTGAGCTCCTCCATGGTCTCCAGCACCGCCTTGTACATCTGGGACTTGGGGGTGGCGCCCACGTTCTCCTCGCCCGGCGCGCCGAAGTAGCCGGTGAGGGGCTTCTCGCAGATGACGTGCTTGCCGGCCCGCAGGGCCTTGGCCGCCATGTTGCAGTGGAGGAAGGGAGGCGTGACGATGTCGATGACGTCGATCTCCGGGTCGGCGAGCAGCGCGTCGAAGTCGGAGATGGCCTGCTCGTAGCCGTAGCGCTCCTTGACCTCGTTGGCCAGGGTCAGGTTCAGGTCGCACACGGTCTTGAGCCGGATGGGCACGCCGCTGACCTTCTCGTATCCATTGCCGTGGAGATGGGCGGCGTAGCCGGCGCCCACGGTGCCGATGACGACGGGCTTGACTTGTTCTTTCATCTGTGGGACCTCCTTGTAAAAATGGTGTGATATCCTGTTGCTAATATCATAAAAGGATTTCCTCCCGCCGTCAAATATGCTTTTTTCATCGACTTCTGCAAAAAATGGATAGCTGGCCGCCCCGGTACCTGGGACGGGCCGGGCGCATACCATGACCATGAGGGCAGACGCCCTCTCGCACACCGAAAGGAATCATGCTATGCTCTACTATCTGTTTCAATGCAGATCCCTGACCTACGCCCAGCGCACCGCCGCCGCGCTGGAGCGCTCGGGCATCACTGCCCATATCCTGCGCTCCCCCAAGAGCATCGCGGGGGAGGGGTGCAGCCACTCGGTGAAGGTGTCCCAGCGCAGCCTGACCGCGGCCCTGCAGGTGCTGCACCGGGTGGGGCTGGACCCGAAGAAGATCTTTATCACCGCCGGGGACGGGAGCTATCGGGAGGTGCTGATGTGATCTATCTGGACAGCGCGGCCACCACGCTGCAAAAGCCTCCCGCCGTGGCCGCCGCTGCGGCCGGCGCGATCCGCGGCATGACCACCCCCGGCCGGGGGGGCCACCGGTGGGCCATGGCGGCGGCCCGGACCGCCTTCGACTGCCGGGAGCTGGCGGCGGAGCTGTTCGGCGTCCACGACCCGGACCAGGTGGTGTTCACCTTCAACGCCACCCACGCCCTGAACCTGGCCATCCGCTCCCTGGTCCGGCCGGGGGACACGGTGGTGATCTCCGGCTGGGAGCACAACGCCGTCACCCGGCCCCTCCACGCCATAGGGGACGTGACGGTGAAAACAGCCGCCGGCCCCCTGTTTGACCGGGAGGCGGCCCTGGCGGCCTTTGCGCGGCTCATCGGCCCGGAGGTGTCCGCCGTCATCACCACCCACGTGTCCAACGTGTTCGGCTTCGTGCTGCCGGTGGAGGACATCGCGGCCCTGTGCCGGGCGCGGGGGGTGCCGCTGATCGTGGACGCCTCCCAGTCCGCCGGGTGCCTGCCGGTGTCCCTGGAGGGCTGGGGGGCGGCCTTCGTGGCCATGCCGGGCCACAAGGGGCTCTACGGCCCCCAGGGCACCGGGCTTCTGCTGTGCGCCGCCCAGACCCGGCCGCTGCTCTGCGGCGGGACGGGCAGCCTCTCCCTGCAGCAGGAGATGCCGGACTTCCTCCCCGACCGGCTGGAGGCGGGCACCCACAACATGCCCGGCATCGCCGGGCTGCTGGAGGGCCTGCGGTTCGTCCGGGAGCGGGGGCCGGAGCGCATCCGCGCCCGGGAGGACGCCCTGCTGGACCAGATGGCGGCCGGTCTGGCGCGGCTGGAGGGGGCGGAGGTGTTCCGCGCCCCGGACCCCTCCGCTCAGGCCGGGGTGCTGTCCTTCCGCGTGGCCGGCCGGGACTGCGAGGAGCTGGGCCAGGCCCTGTCGGAGCGGGGCGTGGCCGTGCGGGCCGGGCTCCACTGCGCCCCCCTGGCCCACCGCAGCGCCGGAACCCTGGACACGGGCACGGTGCGTGCCAGCGTGTCCGCCTTCACCGCCCGGACAGACGTGCAGCGGTTCCTGCAGGAGATGGGCCGCCTGCTGTGACGCCGGACGGGCTCTGATCCCCCGAAACCTCTGTGGTTTCGGGGGATTTTTTGTCCTCTGACGGGGCGCAATTCATGAAAAATTCATTTTGAAATCCGGGGGAACATGTTGCCAATCCCGGCTGAATATCGTATAATATTAAAATAGGCTTATTATGAAAGTGGTGATACCATGGAGTTGGCAGTGGTGCAGCGGCTGCTGGAATCCGGCAGCAGCTTGTTGAGTACCATTCGGATCAACGACATATTCGATATCCTGCTGATCTCCATCATCCTCTACCGGCTGCTGTGGGTGGCGCGCAAGACCAGCGCCGGCCGCCTGGTGCGGGGCGTGGTGATCCTGCTGGTGGCGATGTTCGTGTGCTACTTCTTCCGGCTGTACGCCACCAACTACTTACTCAACCGGGTCCTGGAGTGGGGCGGCGTGATCCTGGTGGTGCTGTTCCAGCCGGAGCTGCGGCGCGCCCTGGAGCGCATGGGCAGCAGCCTGGGCATCAGCGGCATCTTCCAGCAGAGCTCCCAGCCCCACGATCTGGACCAGGCCATCTCCGAGACGGTGGAGGCCTACGCCTCCATGTCCCGGGACAAGGTGGGCGCGCTGATGGTCTTTGAGCGCCAGCACCTGCTGGACGATGTGATCAAGACCGGCACCGCCCTGGACTGCTCCGTGTCCAGCGAGCTTTTGAAGAACATTTTCTGGAACAAGGCCCCCCTCCACGACGGGGCGGTGATCGTCCGGAACGGGCGCATCGTCGCCGCGGGGTGTATGCTCCCCATGTCCAACAGCGTGAGCATCAGCCGGGATCTGGGGATGCGCCACCGGGCGGGCATCGGCATGAGCGAGCACTCCGACGCGGTGGTGGTCATCGTGTCGGAGGAGACGGGCTCCATCTCCGCCGCCGTGGGCGGGATGCTCAAGCGGCACCTGGCCCCGGAGACCCTGGACCGCCTGCTGCGCAACGAGCTGATAGCCGACCAGGCCCAGAGCGAGAAGCGCGGCTTCGCCCAGGCCCTGTCTGACCTGCTCTTCGGCCGGGCCGGGAAGGAGGGGGACGAGGAATGATACAGAAGCTGAAGGACAGCAAATGGCTGTATATGCTGCTCTCCGTCCTGATGGCCACTATCTTTTGGATCTTCGTGCGGGAGACCGTGGACTACAGCCAGACCCAGACCTTCCGGAATATCCCCGTGGTCCTCAGCGGCGAGCGGGTGCTGGAGGAGCAGGGCCTCACCATCAAGTCCGTCTCCCGGGACTCCGTCACCCTCCGGATCGAGGCCCAGCTGAGCGTGCTGGAGCGCCTGCGCCAGGGCAGCCTGAACGTCACCGTGGACGTGTCCCGGCTGTCCGGGGAGGGGGAGTTCCCCCTGGGCTACACCATCAACTACCCCTCCAACGTCACCGCCGCCGACCTGACCGGCGTGGAGCGCGACCCCACCGACATCACCGTGACGGTGGGCCGGCTGACCGCCAGCACCTTCCCCATCCAGCCGCGGCTCCAGGGCAGCATCGCCGACGGGTATCAGGCCGGCCAGTGGTCCGTCAGTGAGGAGTCCGTCACCATCAGCGGCTCGGCTGACCAGGTCAGCCAGGTGGCCGGGGTGGAGGCGGTCATCACCGGCGAGAACCTGACCCAGCGGGTGGCGGGCGACGTGCCGCTGACCCTGCTGGACCCCCAGGGCAACCCGCTCACCGACCTGGACGTGAAGCTGAGTGTTGAGACCGTCTACGTCACCCTGCCCATCGTGGTGGTCCGGGATATCCCCCTCACCGTCGGATTTATCGACGGCGGCGGCGCCACGGCGGAGGACGTGGAGGGCAAGGTCATCATCTTCCCCGAGACCATCACCGTCTCCGGCGAGGAGGCCGACATGGAGGGCCTGGAGAGCATCTCCCTGGGCAGCGTGAATCTGGCCCAGGTGGTGGGCACCAAGGCGTTCACCTTCACCATCGACCTGGATCCCCGCCTGGAGAACGTCAGCGGCATCGCCCAGGCCACGGTGACCGTGACCATCGACGACCTGGCGACCCGCACCATCAATGTGGACAATATCGAGGTCATCAACGTGCCCCCCGGCCGCAGTGCGGAGATCGTCACCTTGGTGCGCTCCGTGGTGGTCCGCGGCCATGAGGCGGACCTGGAACAGCTGGACTCCAGCCAGTTCCGCATCGTGGCCGACCTGTCGGACGTGACCGCCACCGGCGGCCTGCCTGTGAAGGCCACCGTCTACCTCAACGCCCCGCAGAACGTGGGCGTCATCGGGGAGTACTCCGTCGTCGTCAATATCAGCTGAGGTCCTTTCAGGCCCTTGGGAGGGGGCAGACTATGAGTCAGAGCGCCATTGTGAAAAAACTGGTCAGTGAGGACGTGGCCCAGGTGGCCCTCCTGCGCCAGACCAACTGTAAAAACTGCGATAACTGCGGCAACTGCGGCCAGCAGCCCCCCGAGGAGCTGCTCGCCCTGGCCTCCAACGCCCGGGGCGCCCGGGTGGGTCAGGTGGTGGAGGTGGACAGCATCGCCGGCAGCTCCATCCGTATCGCTGTGGTGGTGTGGGTGCTGCCCTGCATCTTCCTGGTGCTGGGCTACCTGCTGGGCGGGGCCCTGGGGCTGGGGGAGCTGGCCTCCATCGGCATGGGCGGCCTGGGGGTGCTGGCGGGCTTCGTCCCGGCGGTGCTCCTCAACCGCTATGTGTCCAGCCAGCAGCGCCCGGAGTTCGTCATCCGCTCCCAGACGGCCTGATGTTCGGCTATGTCCGGCCGGTGCGGGGGGAGCTGAAGTGCAAGGACTTCGACCTGTACCGCGCCACCTACTGCGGCCTGTGCCGGGCCATGCGCCGCCGCTGCGGCCTGCTGGCCCCCCTGCTGCTCAACTACGACTTCACCTTTCTGGCCCTGCTGCTCGCCCCGGAGGAGGGGAGCTTCACCCCCTGCCTGGGCCGGTGCCACGCCAACCCCCTGCTCAGACAGCCCATGTGCCAGGACTCGCAGGCGCTGGACCTGGCCGCAGAGGAGAGCGTGATCCTGGCCTGGTGGAAGCTGCGGGACAGCGTAGCGGACGAGGGCTTTTTCAAGGGCCTGCCCGCCCGGCTGCTGTCGCTCCTGCTCCGGGGGGCCTACCGGCGGGCCGCCGAAAGCCGCCCGGAGTTCGACCGGGCGGTGCGGGAACAGCTGGAGCGCCTGAGCGGGCTGGAGCGGGACAAGTGCCCCTCCCTGGACCGCCCGGCGGACGCGTTCGCCCAGCTGCTCCAGGCCGCCGCCCCCGCCACGGGGGAGGCGGGCCGGGACCGGCCGGTGCGCCTGCTGCTGTACCACCTGGGCCGGTGGATCTACCTGCTGGACGCCAGGGACGACCTGGAGCGGGACAAGGCCTCCGGGGCCTACAACCCCCTGGTGTACCGCTACGGCCCCGAGGGGGACGACGAGGCCCTGGCCCTCACCCTGGACCAGTCCCTGGCCCTGATGCGCTCGGCCTACGCCATGCTGGAGCCGGGATGCCGGGGCCCGGTGCTGGAAAATGTGCTCTACCTGGGACTTCCCCTGGTCCAGCGCGCCGTCTTTGAGGGCAGCTGGGACAGGATCAAAAAACAGAAGATTTGGAGAACAGACAGATGAAAGACCCGTACAGCGTCCTGGGCGTCAGCCAGGATGCCAGCGACGAGGAGGTCAAGAAGGCCTACCGGGAGCTGGCCCGCAAATACCACCCGGACAACTACCAGAACAACCCCCTTGCCGACCTGGCCGAGGAGAAGATGAAGGAGATCAACGAGGCCTACGACCAGATCACCAAGCAGCGCAAGGCCGGCGGCGGCTACCAGGGCTATCAGCAGCCCTCCGGCGGCTACCAGCAGGCCTATCAGGGGGGCTACCAGAGCTACTCCAGCGCCGGCTCCAACCCCACCTATATCCGGGTGCGCAATCTGATCAACGGCGGCGACATCCAGACCGCCGAGCGCCTGCTCAGCGAGGTGAGCCAGCGGGACGGGGAGTGGTACTTCCTCACCGGCAGCATCGCCTACCGCAAGGGCTGGCTGGACGAGGCCGCCCAGAACTACGCCCGGGCGGTACAGATGGAGCCCAACAACATGGAGTACCGCCAGGCCTACGCCATGTCCCAGCAGGGCGGGCGGGCCTACCAGCCCTACGGCTTTGCCGGCGGCGGGATAGACGCCTGCGACTGCTGCACCACCATGCTGTGCCTGAACATGTGCTGCGGCGGGGGCCGGTGCTGAAATGCCCCGAAACGACTTTTCACGCCCCGCCGCCCGCACCGCCCTGGTGGGTGTGCTGAGCGCGGGGAGTCTGGCTCTGCTGTGGCTGGCGGGGATCGCCCCCTCCGGACGGCTGGGGCTGGCCGCGGCCGCGGGCCTGTTCCCCCTGGCGGCGGTACTGGCCGCGGGGCGGGGCGCGGGCTGTCTATGCTGGGCCGCCGGCAGCGTGCTGGGGCTGATCCTGCTGCCCGACAAAGGGGTGGCGGCGCTGTACCTGGCCTTCTTCGGCATCTACCCGGTGGTGAAGAGCCGCCTGGAGCAGCTGTCTCTGTGGCTGGCCTGGGTGTGCAAGCTGGGGTACTTCAACGCCGTGCTGGCCCTGTTCTGGTTTTTGCTGCGGGGGCTGTTCCTGCCCAGCGTGCCGGCCTGGCTGAGCGCGTCCTGGATGGTGTTCGCCCTGGGCAGCGCCGTGTTCGTCCTGTATGACGTGGGATTGACCCGGCTGATCTTCGGCCTGTTCCCCCGGATCGCTCCGGGCGGGAAAAACAGGTTTTGACCGAAAGGCGAGTGGAAACAATGATAAAGAGCATGACCGGCTACGGCCGGGGAGAGAAAAACTATGACGACGGGCTCGCGCTCACCGTCGAGCTGCGCTCCGTGAACAACCGCTATCTGGACTGCACCGTCAAGATGCCCCGCAGCTACATCTTCGCGGAGGACGCCATGAAGGCCCTGGTCCAGTCCGGGGTGGGCCGGGGGAAGGTGGATGTGTTCGTCACCCTCACCCGCACCGGCGGGGACGACGTGGCCGTCACCGTCAACGAGGCCCTGGTCCAGACCTACGCCGCCGCTCTCCAGCAGGTCCACGCCGCGGCCTGGAGGCAGGCGGCCCAGGCGGGCGGGGGGATCAAGGTCCAGGGCGAGTGCTCCGTGGTGGAGCTGGCCCGGTTCCCCGACGTGCTCACCGTGGAGAAGAGGGAGGAGGACCCGGAGCAGATGAAGGCCCGCCTCCTGGAGGTGCTGGAGCTGGCCATCGCCGACTTCAACGCCATGCGGGAGAAGGAGGGCGCCCGCCTGGCCGCCGACGTGCTGGGCCGGGCCGGGACCATTGAGGCCCTGGTGGCCCGGGTGGAGGAGCGCTCCCCCCAGACGGTGGCGGAGTACCGCGCCAAGCTGGAGGCCCGCCTCCGGGAGGTGCTGGAGAACACCCAGATCGACGAGAGCCGCATCCTCACCGAGGCGGCCATCTTCGCCGACAAGGTGGCGGTGGACGAGGAGACGGTGCGCCTGCGCAGCCACATCGCCCAGCTGCGGGAGATGCTGGCCGCCGGCGGCGCGGTGGGCCGCAAGCTGGACTTCCTCATCCAGGAGTTCAACCGGGAGGCCAACACCATCGGCTCCAAGTGCAGCGACATCCAGATCACCCGGGTAGTGGTTGACATAAAAGCGGAGATCGAGAAGATCCGCGAACAGGTCCAGAATATCGAGTAAGGGGACTTTGGCTTGAAACTGATCAACATCGGATTTGGGAACATGGTGTCCGCCGGGCGGCTCATCGCCATCGTCAGCCCCGACTCCGCCCCCATCAAGCGCATGGTGCAGGAGGTCCGGGACCGGGGGAACCTGATCGACGCCACGTACGGCCGGCGCACCCGGGCGGTGCTGCTGATGGACAACGGCTGCCTGGTGCTCTCGGCCCTCCAGCCGGAGACGGTGGCCGGGCGCGCCGCCGGCCAGGACGTCCCGGCCAGTGAGGAGGAAGAGACATGACACAGAAGAAACAGCGCGGACAGCTCATCGTGCTCTCCGGCCCCTCCGGGGTGGGCAAGAGCACCGTCATCGCCGAGCTGCTGGGACAGCGGGAGGACCTGTATTTCTCCGTGTCCTTCACCACCCGGGAGCCCCGGACCGGGGAGCAGGACGGGGTGAACTACAACTTCGTCGGCCGGGCGGAGTTCGAGCGGATGATCGCCGCCGGGGAGCTGCTGGAGTACGCCCAGTACGTGGGCAACTACTACGGCACCTCCCTGAAGGTCATCCAGGAGAAGCTGGACGCCGGGACCGACGTGCTGCTGGACATCGAGGTCCAGGGCGCGGCCAAGGTCCGCGCCCGCTGCCCGGAGGCCATCCTCATCTTTATCGCCCCGCCCTCCTTCGAGGAGCTCTCCCGCCGCCTCCACGGCCGCAACACCGACGGGGAGGAGGTCATCCAGGGCCGGCTGAAAAAGGCCCGGGAGGAGATCGGGGAGGTCAAAAACTACGACTACCTGGTTATCAACGACCGGGTGTCCGGCGCCGTGGCCGAGATCGAGGCCATTTTGACTGCGGCGGAGTGCCGCGTGGAAAACCGTGATCACATTGTAAAAGGAGTGCTTTCATTATGATGCTCGAACCCGCGATGAAGGACCTGCTGGACAAGGTGCCCAGCCGCTATCAGCTGGTGAACGTGGTCGCCTGCCGCGCCCGTCAGATCTCCAGTGAGGCACAGGCCGCCGGCGTCCCCCTGGAGGAGAAGCCGGTGAGCATCGCCGTCCACGAGGTGGCCAACGGCGAACTGGACGTATCAGAGTATTGAGAGGGTGCAGACGCAGGCGGTGGGGTCCCATCGCTTGCGCCGCGCTTTGAAGAAGGGGGAGACGTATGGGCAGGACAGCGGCCAAGGTGGCGGTGTCCAAGGCGATCTACGCCATCGACAGACCGTACGACTACCTGGTGCCCCCCGAACTGGAGGAGAAGCTGCGCCCCGGGATGCGGGTGGCCGTGCCCTTCGGCGCGGGCAGCCGCAGCTGTGACGGGCTGGTGCTGGCCATCGGTCCGGCGGAGGAGGGCCGCGCCCTCAAGGCCATCCTGGCCCAGCTGGACGAGCAGCCGGTGCTCAGCCACGAGGGCATCCAGCTGGCCCTATGGATGCGGGAGCGCTACTTCTGCACGGTGTACGACGCGGTGAAGGCCATGCTCCCCGCCGGGCTGTACTTCTCCCTGAAGGACTCCCTGGTGCTCGATGTCCAGGACCGGGAGAGCGCCTATGCCGCCGCGGCGGGCCACACCGCCGCCGCGCAGCTGCTGGATATGCTCTACTCCTGGAACGGCCGGGGGGACCTGGACCAGATCCGCGCCGCCTTCGGCACGAAGGACCCCAACCCCGCCATGAGATTCCTGGTGGACGCCGGTCTGGCCCACTGGGAGACCGGTGCCCAGCGGGCGGTGGGGGACAAGACGGAGCGGGTGGCCGTGCTGGCCCTCCCCGCTGAGGAGGCTCTGGCCCTAGTGACCCCCAACCGCCGCCGCGCCCCGCTGCGCTACGCGGTGACTGAGCTGCTGTGCGCCCTGGGCGCCGCCTCGGTGAAGGAGCTGTGCTACTTCACCGGCGCCTCCTCCGCCACTTTGAAGAGTTTGGAACGCAGCGGCATCCTGACCCTGGAGCGGCAGGAGGTGCTGCGCCGGGTCAGCCTGGATGATGTGGAGCCCGCCGGGCCGCCCGTCCTCAACGACGAGCAGCAGGCGGCCTTCGACGGGCTGGACAAGCTCTCCCGGGAGGGGAAGCCCGCCGCCGCCCTGCTGTACGGCGTCACCGGCAGCGGAAAGACCCAGGTGTATATCCGTCTGATCCAGTCGGTGCTGGACCGGGGCCGCACCGCCATGGTGCTGGTGCCCGAGATCGCCCTGACGCCCCAGCTGCTGCGAATCTTCGCCTCCCACTTCGGCAGCCGGATCGCCGTGCTCCACAGCTCCCTGCGCTCCGGCGAGCGCTACGACGAGTGGAAGCGCGTCCGCTCCGGCCAGGCCCGGGTGGTCATCGGCACCCGCTCGGCGGTGTTCGCCCCCCTGGACGACCTGGGCCTCATCGTTTTGGACGAGGAGCAGGAGACCACCTATAAATCCGAAAACACCCCCCGGTATCACGCCCGGGAGGTGGCCAAGTACCGCTGTGTCCAGCACAACGCCCTGCTGCTGCTGGGCTCGGCCACCCCGTCGGTGGAGAGCATGTACTACGCCAAGGCGGGCAGCTACCATCTCTTCACCCTCCGCCGCCGCTACAACGAGCACAGCCTGCCCCAGGTGCTCATCGCCGACATGAAGCAGGACCTGCGGGAGGGCAACGGCACCAGCGTCAGCTTTCTGCTCCGGGAGGAGCTGAGCAGGAATTTCCAGGCGGGGGAGCAGAGCATCCTCTTCCTCAACCGCCGGGGGGCCAGCAGCATGGTCACCTGCGGCGAGTGCGGCGAGGTGCCCACCTGCCCCCGGTGCTCGGTGCGCCTGACCTACCACTCGGCCAACGGGCGGCTCATGTGCCACTACTGCGGCCACTCCCAGCCCCTGCCCCCGGCCTGCCCGGTGTGCGGCGGGGCGCTGAGCTTCATCGGCGCGGGCACTCAGAAGGTGCAGGCCGAACTGGAGGAGGCCTTCCCCGGCCAGGAGGTGCTGCGCATGGACACGGACACCGTGTCCGCCGTCAACACCCACGAAAAGATCCTCTCCCGCTTTCAGAAGGAGCGGGTCCCCATCCTGGTGGGCACCCAGATGGTGGCCAAGGGGCTGGACTTCGAAAACGTGACCCTGGTGGGGGTGGTGGCCGCCGACCTGTCCCTGTATGTGGACGACTACCGGGCGGGGGAGCGGACCTTCTCCCTCATCACCCAGGTGGTGGGCCGGGCGGGCCGGGGCGGCAAGCTGGGCCGGGCGGTCATCCAGACCTTCACCCCGGACAACGACGTCATCCGCTACGCCGCCCGCCAGGACTACGACAGCTTTTATGACCAGGAGATCCAGCTGCGCCGGGCCAGGGGATACCCCCCCTTCCGGGACATGCTGGTGTTCACCGCCTCCGGCCCCGGCGAGGCCGGGGTGCTGCGCTGCTGCACCCGCCTGCGCCAGGCCCTGGAGCGGGGCCTGCGGGAGCTGGGGGAGCCCTTCCAGCTGCTGGGGCCCGCCCCCGCAGCGGTGGCCAAGGTCAACAACCGCTACCGCTACCGGCTGACCCTCATGGGAAAAAACTCCGCCGTCCTGCGGCGGCTCACAGCGGGCCTGCTGTGCGCGGCCCATCAGGACAGAGACAACAAGGGCGTCTCCGTATTCGCGGATTTCAACCCTTATGACTAAAGGAGATCAGATTATGGCCATTCGCACGATCATCACCCGGGAGGACCCCACCCTCCACAAGAAGTGCCACCCCGTCACCAGGTTCGACCAGAAGCTGTGGGACCTGCTGGACGACCTGAAGGACACCTTGGCCCAGGCCAACGGCGTGGGCCTGGCCGCCCCCCAGGTGGGCATCCTGCGCCGGGCGGTGGTGGTAGTGACCGACCTGGACGAGGGGACCATGCTGGAGCTGGTCAACCCCGAGATCATCGAGCAGCGGGGGGAGCAGGACGGCCTGGAGGGCTGCCTGTCCCTGCCCGGCCTGTGGGGCTACGTCAAGCGCCCGGAGTGGGTGAAGGTCCGGGCCCAGGACCGGATGGGGGAGTGGTTCGAGTGCGAGGGCGAGGCCCTCTCCGCCCGGTGCTTCTGCCATGAGCTGGCCCACCTGGACGGCCACCTGTACGACGAGCTGGCCGGCCGCCTCTATACCTCCGCGGAGCTGGACGCCATGGCGGACCAGGAGGCGGAGGAGGAACAGCGGGAGGAGCAGCCGTGAGAATCGTGTTCATGGGCACCCCCGACTTCGCCGTCCCCGCCCTCCAGGCCCTGCTGGACGCGGGACACCAGGTGGCCGGGGTGTTCACCCAGCCGGACAAGCCCGTGGGCCGGCACCAGAACAAGCTCCAGCCGCCCCCGGTGAAGGTCCGGGCCCTGGAGCACGGCATCCCCGTCTATCAGCCCACCAAGCTGCGGGACGGCCCCGCCCTGGCCCTTTTGAGGGAGCTGGACCCCGACCTGATCGCGGTGGCGGCCTACGGCCGTATCCTGCCCGACGACATCCTGGCCCTGCCCCCCAAGGGCTGCATCAATGTCCACTCGTCCCTGCTGCCCAAGTACCGGGGGGCCGCCCCCATCAACTGGGCGGTGGTCAACGGCGAGACGCAGACCGGCGTGACCATCATGCACATGGCCTCCGAGCTGGACGCGGGGGACATCATCCTGCAAAGAGCCATCTCCATCGGCCCCGACGAGGGGGTGGAGTCGGTCCACGACCGGCTGGCCGCCCTGGGCGGGGAGCTGCTGGTGGAGGCGGTGGCCCGGCTGGACGCCGGGACGGCCTCCCGCACCCCCCAGGACCCGGCGGGGGCCACCTACGCGCCCATGCTGTCCAAGGCACTGTCCCCCGTGGACTGGACACAGACCGCCCGGGCGGTCCACAACAAGATCCGGGGCCTGTGCCCCTGGCCCGCCGCCTCCACGGACCTCTTCACCGGCGAGGCCATGAAGCTCTACCGCTCCGCCGTCCTGGAGCAGACCCACCACGCCGCCCCCGGCACCGTCCTGGCTGCCGGGAAGGAGGGCATCGACGTGGCCTGCGGGGAGGGGACGGTGCTGCGCATCCTGGAGCTCCAGCCCCCCGGCGGCCGCCGCATGGCCGCCGCGGACTATTTGAGGGGGCACCCCATCCAGAAATAACCGCCGCAGATACAGAGAGGAGGCCGCGCCTATGGACGCCCGGGAAGTTGCCCTGCTCACGCTTCACGCCTGCCAGCGCCAGGGGGGCTGGTCCGACGGCGCGCTGAAAAAGCAGCTCGCCGCCGCGGGACTGGACGCCCGGGACGCGGCGCTGGCCACCAACCTGTGCTTCGGCGTGATAGAGAACCGCCTGCTGCTAGACTTCTACCTGGGCAAGTTCTCCAACATCCCCCTGGAGCGCATGGAGTCCAAGGTGCTCCAGGCCCTGCGCCTGGGGGCCTACCAGATGTTGTTCCTCACCAAGGTGCCCCAGAGCGCGGCCATCCACTCCAGTGTGGAGCTGGTAAAGACCCACAGCGCCAACAAGCGCGCCCCCGGCATGGTCAACGCCATCCTGCGCAGCCTCCAGCGCAGCCTGGACCGCCTGCCCACCATTCCCCAGACGGACCCGGCGGAGTACCTGTCCATCCTGTACAGCCACCCCAAGTGGCTGGTGGAGCAGCTGCTGCCGGAGCTGGGGCAGGAGGGGACGGCGGCCTTCCTGGCCGCTGATAACAGCCGTCCCCCCATGGCCGTCCAGGTCAACCGGTGCAAAACGGACGCCCAGGCTCTGACGGACCTGCTGTCGGAGGAGGGGGTGGAGGCCCAGCCCCACCCCTGGCTGGCAGACTGCCTGCTCCTGTCCCACACCGGGGACCTGGAGAAGCTGCCCTCCTTCCAGAAGGGCCTGTTTTACGTCCAGGACCCGGCCTCCCGCCTGGCCGTCCTGGCGGCGGGCCTGGAGCCGGGGATGCGGGTGCTGGACGTGTGCGCCGCCCCGGGGGGCAAGTCCTTCGCCGCCGCCATCCAGATGGAGGACCGGGGAGAGGTGATCTCCTGCGACCTGCACCCCCACAAAAAGAAGCTGATCCAGGCCGGCGCGGACCGGCTGGGCCTGACCTGCATCGCCCCCAAAACCGCCGACGGCCGGGCGTTCCGCCCCGAGTGGGAGGGCGCCTTCGACCTGGTGCTGGTGGACGCCCCCTGTTCCGGCCTGGGGGTCATCCGCAAGAAGCCGGACATCCGGTTCAAGGACCCCGGTCCCCTGGAGGGCCTGCCGGAGGTGCAGCGGGCCATCCTGGACAACGCCGGCCGGTACGTCAGGCCCGGCGGGGTGCTGCTCTACTCCACCTGCACCGTGCTGGAGCGGGAGAACGGGGGGGTGGTCCAGGGCTTTCTGGAGGGCCGCCCGGAGTTCCGGACGGAGGCGTTCCCGCTGCCCGCCGCCCTGGCGGACGCGGCCGGGCCCATGGTCACCCTGTGGCCCCAGCGCCACGGCACCGACGGATTTTTTATCTGCAAACTGCGAAAAGAGGGATGAGCCCTTTTGGTTGACATAAAATCTATGACCCTGGAGGAGATGTCCGCCTTCTTCAAAGACCTGGGCGAGCCGGCCTTCCGGGCCAAACAGGTCTTTCGCTGGCTCCACCGGGGGGCCGTCTCCTTCGACGAGATGAGCGACCTGTCCAAGCCCCTGCGGGAGCGGCTGGGCGGGCTGTGCTCCATCACCTGCCCGGCGGTGGAGCGCAGGCAGGTCTCCGCCCTGGACGGCACCACCAAGTACCTCTGGCGCCTGGGGGACGGCAGCTGTGTGGAGTCGGTGCTCATGGGCTACAAACACGGCAACACCGTGTGCATCTCCTGCCAGGTGGGGTGCCGGATGGGCTGCGCCTTCTGCGCCTCCACCATCGGGGGCAAGGTCCGGGACCTGACCCCCGCGGAGATGCTGGACCAGGTGCTGTTCACCCAGATGGACAGCGGCCGGGAGATCTCCAACATCGTGCTCATGGGCATCGGGGAGCCCCTGGACAACTTCGACACGGTGATGAAGTTCCTCCAGCTGGTCAACAGCCCGGAGGGGCTGAACATCGGGATGCGGCACATCTCCCTGTCCACCTGCGGTTTAGTCGAGAAAATTGACAAACTGGCCCAGTTGGGGTTACAATTGACCCTGTCGGTATCCCTCCACGCCCCGGACGACGCCACCCGCTCCCGCCTCATGCCGGTCAACCGCTCCGTGGGGGTGGAGAAGCTGATGGACACCTGCCGCCGGTATTTCCAGACCACCGGCCGGCGCATCTCCTACGAGTACGCCCTCATCGACGGGGTGAACGACTCCGACGAGCAGGCCGACCTGCTGGCCGGCCTTTTGAGGGGGACCCCCGGCCACGTCAACCTGATCCCGCTCAACGACGTGGCGGAGAGCCCGTTAAAGCCAAGCCGCCGGGTGGCGGCCTTCCAGAAGCGCCTGGAGCGCCGGGGCGTCACCGTGACGGTCCGGCGGAAGCTGGGCGGCGATATCGACGCCTCCTGCGGCCAGCTGCGCCGCAAGGCGATGCAGCGGCAGGGGGAGCGCGGGGAGCGCCCCTCTGAAAACCACGAGGAAAGAAGCTGAGGTTCCATGAACGTATGGGGGATCACCCACCACGGAGTGGTGAGAGGGCAGAACCAGGACGCGTTCGCCTTCCGCGAGCTGGAGGACGGCCGCATCATTGCCCTGGTGTGCGACGGCATGGGCGGCGCCCGGGCCGGCAACATTGCCAGCACCATGGCGGTGGATGTATTCATGGAGGAGTTCTTTCACGGCCAGGCCCTGCTCCACGAGACGGACCAGCAGCGCATGGAGCGCGCCGCCGTCCGGGCCAACGCCGAGGTGTACCGCCGCGCGTCCACCCAGGCCGAGTGCGCCGGCATGGGCACCACCCTGGTGGCGGTGCTGACCGACGGGCGCAACGCCCTGGTCCTCAACGAGGGGGACAGCCGCGCCTACTACATCACCCCCGCCTACGCCCGGCGGATTACCCGGGACCACTCCCTGGTGGAGGACCTGGTACAGCGGGGGGACCTGACCCGGGAGCAGGCCAGGCGGCACCCCCACAAGAACGTCATCACCCGCGCCCTGGGGACCGACCCCCGCCTGCGCGCCGACGCCTTCCACCAGGAGCTGGAGGAGGGCAGTTTTCTGCTGCTGTGCAGCGACGGGCTGAGCAACCTGCTCACCGAGCAGGAGCTCCAGTACGAGGTCATCCGCGGCGGCCCCGCCGGGGAGTGCTGCCAGCGCCTGCTGGACCTGGCGCTGGAGCGCGGCGCCCCCGACAATGTCACCGCGGTGCTCATCCGCTGCGGCTACGACCAGGAATAAGGAGGATTTACCTATGGATCAGTGTATTGGTAAATTGCTCGACAACCGATATGAGATCCTGGAGCTCATCGGCTCCGGCGGCATGGCGCGGGTCTACAAGGCCCGGGACCACCGGCTCAACCGCCTGGTGGCCATCAAGGTCCTGCGGGAGGACCTGTCCCAAGACGCGGAGTTCCGCCGCCGGTTCCACGACGAGTCCCAGGCTGTCGCCATGCTCTCCCACCCCAACATCGTGGCCGTGTACGATGTCAGCCGCTCCTCGGAGCTGGAGTATATCGTCATGGAGCTCATCGATGGCATCACCCTCAAGCAGTATATGCAGAAGAAGGGGAACAAGCTCAACTGGCGGGAGGCCCTGCACTTCATCACCCAGATCGTCAAGGCCCTGGGCCACGCCCACAGCCGCGGCATCATCCACCGGGACATCAAACCCCACAACATCATGGTCCTGCGGGATGGCAGCGTGAAGGTGGCCGACTTCGGCATCGCCCGGGTGGCCTCCAGCACCCACAGCACTCTCACCCAGGAGGCCCTGGGCTCGGTACACTATATCTCCCCCGAGCAGGCCCGGGGCAGCTATATCGACTCCCGCTCCGACCTGTACTCCGCCGGCGTGGTGCTCTACGAGATGATCACCGGCCGCCTGCCCTTCGAGGGGGACACACCCGTCTCCGTGGCCATCCAGCACATCAACTCCATCCCGCTCTCCCCCAGGGAGATCGATCCCTCCATCCCCGAGGCCCTGGAGGAGATCACCATGAAGGCCATGGCCCCCAACCCGGACAACCGCTACCTGTCCGCCGACGAGATGCTCTACGACCTGGAGGAGTTCCGAAAGAACCCCAATATCAACTTCGAGTACCACATGGCCGACTTCATGGAGCCGGAGGACGACGGGGACAAGACCCAGATTCGCCCCGCCTACTCCGCCAGCCACAGCTCCATCCCCTCCGGCGGCACCTCCCGCCGCCGCCGGGCCGAGCCGGAGTACGAGGACGACGACGATTACGACGACTATGACGACTACGATGACCGCCGCCGGGGCTCCCCCTGGCCCATCGTCATCGCGGTGATGCTGATTCTGGTGGTCATCGGCGGCGTGGTCATGTACGTCTACCGCAACTTCGTGCAGGAGATGCTCGCCCCGCCCCAGCAGTACGACGTGCCCAGCGTAGTGGGGATGCTGCTGAACGAGGCCGCCGCGGACACCGAGCTGCTGGGCAAGTTCAGGCTGGAGCAGGGCGAGGTCCGCGCGGACGACTCCCCCGAGGGCACCATCCTCAGCCAGGACCCCGTGGCCAACACCCAGGTCCTCAACCCGGAGACCACCATCGTGGTGGTGACCAGCGGCGGGCCGGAGGAGCTTGAGATGATCCCCGTGGTCAACCTGGAGTACTACCAGGTGTCCACAAGGCTGGAGAACATGGGCCTGAAGGTCCATGAGCCGGAGTTTGTGTACAGCAGCGAGGTGGAGAACGGCAAGGTCATCTCCGCCACCCCGGAGCCCGGCACCATCATGCACCCCGGGGACGAGGTGTACCTGGTGGTCAGCAAGGGCCCGGAGGCCAAGACCGTCAAGGTGGAGGACTATATCGGCCAGACCAGTAGCTGGGCAGAGAGCCGTCTGAAGCTGCTCAACCTGGAGGCCCACATCATCCCCACCTACAGTGACGACCACCCCGTCAACCAGGTCATCGACCAGAACCCCGCGGCGGGGGAGGAGGTGGAGCCCGGCACCACCGTCAACCTGATGGTCAGCCAAGGCCCCGACCCCTCCGCGCAGCCCGAGGAGATCACCAAGACCGTGGTCATCAGCCTGCCCCCCGAGATCGAGCCCCCCCTGCGGGTGCAGGTGGTCATGGACAATAACACCATCTACGACGAGATCAAGGACCCCATGATGGACACCGCCGTGGAGGTCACGGTATCCGCCCCGGCGGGCAGCGGCACCAAAGTGCTCACCGTGTTCTACAACGGGGTGCTGGACCACAACGAGACCGTGAACTTTGACGAGTAATGGCCCAGGGGATCATCATGAAGGCCCTGAGCGGGTTCTACTACGTGGACGACGGCCGGGAGATCACCGCCTGCCGCGGCCGGGGCAGACACCGCTACGGGAAGATCGCCCCCCTGGTGGGGGACCGGGTGACCTTTACCCCCCTGGGCGGGGGGCAGGGGGCCCTGGACGAGATCCTGCCCCGGAAAAATGAGTTCCAGCGGCCCGCCGTGGCCAACATCGACCAGCTGGTGATCATTGCCTCCCGGGCCACCCCGGTGACCGACCCGTTCCTCATCGACCGGGTGGTGTCCATCGCGGAGGGCCGGGGCTGTGAGTGCGTGATCTGCGTCAACAAGTGCGACCTGGTCCCCGGGGAGGAGCTGGCGGAGATCTACCGAAAAGCCGGGTTCCCCACCGTCCTGGCCAGCGCCGCCACCGGCGCCGGCATCGAGGAGCTCCGGGCGCTGATTGCCGGCAAGGTAGTGGCCTTTACAGGAAATTCCGGCGTGGGCAAGTCCAGCATCCTCAACGCCCTGGAGCCCGGGTTCTCCATTCAGACCGGGGAAGTGAGCGAAAAGCTGGGCCGGGGCCGGCACACCACCCGCCACGTGGAGCTGTTCCGCCTGTCCTGCGGGGCGGTGGCGGCGGACACGCCCGGGTTTTCCTCCTTCGATATCGAGCGCATGGAGCTCACCCGCAGGGAGGACCTGCAGTACACCTTCCGGGAGTTCCGGCCCTATCTGGACAAGTGCCAGTTCCAGGACTGCGCCCACGTGAAGGAGAAAGGCTGCGCCGTGCTGGCCGCCGTCAAGGCCGGGGAGATCCCCAGGAGCCGCCACCAGAGCTATGTGCGGCTCTACGAGCAGGTGAAGGCCATCCCGGACTGGGAGTGGGAAAAACGATAAGAATAAAAAGAGGCCGGACAGGTAATGTCCGGCCTTAGTTTGTCAAGAGAGCCTCGCAGAGTTCGCGCCCACAGGCGCGAATCCAGTGTGATCTATTTTTCCCGGCGGCATGCACGTTGGGAAAAATACCTCTCGGCCCGCAAACGTGCGAGCGCAGCGAGTGCGCTGCCGCGGGCCGCAGCCCTTTGTCGGAAAAGGCCTTGGCCTTTTTCGACAGTCTCAGAGGCCGGACGGTAGTCCGGCCTCTTTTGTGTCACGGCGGCCCCCGATCCCATATACTGTATCAGCCGGCGAAGGCCGAGTCTGGGCGAGAGGAGGAAGGCTTGTGGGTATCGTAGTGGTGCGCTCCCCCAAGTGGCTGCGGGGTGTGCTGCGCAGACTGTTTGGACTGAAAGAGTGACCCGGGGGGCATAACCCCGGCTCCCGGCGCATACAGTGTCACAAAGCGGGCCCCCGGCGGAGCCGGGGCCGGACATTGAAGAATGAGGGAGCGGTCACAATGGAGCTGGAATTGCGGCGTGATACGGTAAACTGTTATGAGCTGGCGCTGGACGCCACGGTGTGTCAGGAGGAGACGAGGGAGGCCATCGTGCCCGACGCCTGCCCGGACATCCTGCGCATCCTGGAGGCGGAGGGACAGGCGTATTTGACGAACAAGCAGGTGCGGGACGGGGCGGTGAGCGTCACTGGCCAGGCCCGGGCCTGTGTGTTCTACCTGCCCGAGGCGGGGGAGGAGGTGCGCCGGATGGAGGTGGACCTGCCCTTTACCTGCCAGGCCGACGCCCCGGCCCTCACCGGGCAGGGCAGCGCCCTGGCCTTCCCCCGGGTGCGCTGGTGTGAGGCCCGTCTGCTCAACCCCCGGAAGATTTTGGTGCGCCTGGAGCTTGCGGTGGAGGTGCAGGCCTGGCAGCCCTCCCAGCTGGAGCTGTGCTCCGGCGCGGCGGAGGACGGGGAGAACGGCGTGCGCCAGCTGCTGACCGAGCACGGGGCCGACGTGGTAATAGCCGTACAGGAAAAACCCTTTACATTCTCGGAGGACATTGATTTGGGCTTCTCCGACGGGGAGGTGCTCACCCTGCGGGGCGAGCCCCGCTGCGCCGAGAGCAAGCTCATCGGCAGTAAGCTCATCTTCAAGGGCGCGCTGGAGCTGGAGGCCCTGGTGCGGGACGGCGGCGAGCTGAAAACGGTGCGCCAGAGCCTGGCCTTCTCCCAGATCATGGAGGTGGCCGGGGTCGGGGAGGACAGCCGCTGCCAGGTGCGTGCGGCCCTGTCCGAGCTGCGGCTGGAGGACCTGGAAGGGGGCAGCATCGGCACCGTGACGGCGGAGCTGCTGGCTCAGGCCGTGGTCCGGGAGCACCGGCCGGTGACCATCCTGCGGGACCTGTACAGCACCAGCTGCCGGACGGAGACCCGCATGGAGACCTACCGCCTGCACCGGGTCATGGAGCAGGGGGAACGGGCCGTTCCGGTGCGGGAGCTGATGGAGACCACCACCCCGGTGCGGGCCGTCCCCTGCTGCTGGGCCCAGGTGGGGGAGGTGGCCCGGGGCACCGAGGGGGAGCAGACCGTGCTCACGGCCCAGGTGCGCTTCACGGCCCTGTACCTGGATGACGCCGGACAGCTCCAGGGGGTGGAGAAGTCCCTGTCCGTCCAGAGCCGCTGCGAGAGCGCCGCGGGGACGTGCCAGTGCTGGTGCGCCCAGCCCCGGGAGCTGTACGTGATCCCCGCCGCCGGCGGCCTGGAGGTGCGCTTTACCCTGGATTTCCACAGCTTCATCACCGCTGACGACCAGGTCCAGGGCGTCTGCGGCGCGGACCTGGGGGAGGAGCGGACCGCGGGGGACGGGGGACAGCCGTCCATCGTCCTGCGCATGAGCGCTCCCGGCGAGGGGCTGTGGGACATCGCCAAGGCCTACGGCACCACCGAGGAGGAGATCTCCCAGGCCAACGAGCTGGAGGACGGCCAGCTGCCCGCTGGCAGGATGCTGCTCATCCCCCGTGTGCGCTGAATGGACCCGGGCGCCGGCCGCAGGCCGGCGCCTTTTTTCATCGGAGGAACACGGTCCCCCGCGGCGGTCATATTCCACAGCTTATCCCCATATAGTGTAGGGAAAAGACCGGCTGAAGGCGGCCGAAGGAGGAATATCAGTGGAAGATCGCAAAATCTATGAGGATATCGCCCTGCGCACCGAGGGCGATATCTACATCGGCGTGGTTGGGCCGGTACGCACGGGAAAATCCACATTCATCAAGCGCTTCATGGAGACCCTGGTCATCCCCAACATCGAAAACGTCTACCGCCGGGAGCGGGCCCGGGATGAGCTGCCCCAGAGCGGCTCCGGCCGCACCATCATGACCGCCGAGCCCAAGTTCGTCCCGGAGGAGGCGGTGGCGGTGTCCATGGACGGCGCGGCGGCCTTCCAGGTGCGGCTCATCGACTGCGTGGGCTATATGGTCAGCGGCGCGGTGGGCCACCTGGAGGGGGAGACCGAGCGCATGGTCACCACCCCCTGGTTTCCCCAGCCAATCCCCATGGCCGAGGCGGCGGAGGTGGGCACCCGGAAAGTCATCGCCGAGCACTCCACCATCGGCATCGTGGTGACCACCGACGGCACCATCACCGAGATCCCCCGGGAGGACTACCTGGAGGCGGAGGAGCGGGTCATCTCGGAGCTGAAAGAGCTGGGCAAGCCCTTCCTGGTGCTGCTCAACTCCGCCTACCCCGCCTCCGAGCGCACCCAGGCCATCCGGGCGGACATCTCCAAGCGGTACGACGTGACCTGTGTGGCGGCCAACTGCCTGGAGCTGTCCGAGGGGGACATCGGCGAGCTGCTCAAGAGCGTGCTCTACGAGTTCCCCATCAAGGAGCTGGACCTGTTCCTGCCTCCCTGGGTGGACGCCCTGCCCCGGGAGCACCCCATCAAGGCCGCCCTGTACGCCGCCATCCGGGAGGGGGCGGGGTGCCTGCGCCGCATCCGGGACGTGGAGGGGTCCATGGGGACCATCCGGGGCTGCGAGCAGGTCAGCTCGGCCAGGGTGTCAGCCATCGACCTGGGTACGGGGGTGGCCCGGGGTGAGCTGGAGCTGCCCCGGTCGCTGTTCTACACCACCCTGTCCCAGCAGTCCGGGTTCCAGATCGCCGACGACGGCGACCTGGTGGGCCTGCTCACCCAGCTGGCCGGGGTGAAGAGTGCCTATGACAAGGTGGCCGGCGCCCTGAAGGAGGTGGAGGAGACCGGCTACGGCATCGTGGTCCCCTCCATCGACTCCCTGGTGCTGGAGGAGCCGGAGATCGTCAAGCAGGGGGGCCGCTACGGCGTGCGCCTGAAGGCCAGCGCCCCCTCCATCCACATGATCCGCGCGGACATCGAGACGGAGGTGTCCCCCATCGTGGGCAGTGAGAAGCAGAGCGAGGACATGATCCACTATCTGCTCCAGGAGTTCGAGGGGGACACCCAGAAGATCTGGCAGTCCAACATCTTCGGCAAGTCCTTCCACGAGCTGGTGGGGGAGGACCTGAACGCCAAGGTCAAGCGGATGCCCGAGGAGGCCCGCGCCAAGCTGCGGGAGACCCTCCAGCGCATCATCAACGAGGGGTCCGGCGGGCTCATCTGCATCATCCTGTGACCGAACAGGGGGGAGGCCATCCCCCTGTTTTTTATGTGCCCGCCCCCTTTACAGAGTCGTACATTTGTGCTATACTGCAAAAAACAGGGATAAAACCGCCCTCCGGCCCATAGGCTGGACCGGGAGGTGTGGCGAGTGAAAAAAATGCTCTGTGCCGCCCTGGCGGCGGCGGTCCTGGCCGGCGGCGGGGCGCTGCTGGCCTGGCGGGGGGCCGCTGCCCCGGCCATGGGGCCGGCGCTCCGGGGCGGGGCACTGATCATCGACGCCGGCCACGGCGGGGAGGACGGCGGGGCCGTCTCCATCACCGGGGCCCTGGAGAGCCAAATCAACCTGGACGTGGCCCTGAAGCTGGAGGATGTGCTGGCCTTCTACGGGGTCGCTCCGGAGCTGCTGCGGCGGGAGGACCTGTCTCTGCACGACGTGGGGTCCGAGACCCTGCGGGAGAAGAAGGTCTCCGACCTGCACAACCGGGAACGGATGATCCGGGAGCTGGGCTGCGGCCTGCTGGTGAGCATCCACCAGAACAGCTATCCGGACGGCAGGTACCGCGGGGCCCAGGTGTTCTACGCCCCCACGGAGGGCTCCAAAGCGGTGGCCGAGCACGTCCAGGCCGCCCTGGCCGCCGGGCTGGACCCGGACAACGGCCGCAAGGCCAAGCCCATCCCGGACAGCGTGTACCTGCTCAACCACGTGGACTGCGCCGCCATCCTGGTGGAGTGCGGCTTTTTGACCAACCCGGAGGAGGAGGCCCTGCTGCGCTCGGACGGCTACCAGCGCAGACTGGCCGCCGTCCTGGCCGGCGCCATCCTCACCGCGCCGGGGCCTACCAATGAGGACACAGGAGTGTAGACGATGAAAACCAAGACCCTCTTTTTCTGTACCGAGTGCGGCAACGAGACCCCCAAGTGGGTGGGCAGATGCCCGGCCTGCGGGGCTTGGAACACGGTGGTGGAGCGCCCGGCGGAGAAGCCCGCCGCCAAGCGCGCCGGCGCGGCGCGCCCCTCCGGCTCCGCCCTGGGGGTGCCCGAGCGGATGCCCAGGGCCATCGCCCAGGTGGAGACCACCGACGAGCTGCGGTTCCAGACCGGCATGGGGGAGCTGGACCGGGTGCTGGGGGGCGGCGCGGTGCGCGGCTCCCTGGTACTGGTGGGCGGCGCGCCGGGCATCGGCAAGTCCACCCTGATGCTCCAGATCTGCGACCACCTGTGCCGCTTCGCCAAGGTGCTCTACGTCTCCGGCGAGGAGTCGGAGCGGCAGATCAAGCTGCGGGCCGAGCGCCTGCGGGTGCGGGGGGAGGGCCTGTACCTGCTGGGGGAGTCCAACCTGGAGAACACGCTGGACGCCGTCCACGCCCTTCAGCCCGACGTGCTCATCGTGGACTCCATCCAGACCTTGTACCACGGCGACCTGACCGCCGCCCCCGGCAGCGTCAGCCAGGTGAAGGAGTGCACCATGGCCCTGATGCAGCTGGCCAAGGGGGAGAACATCACCGTGTTCGTCATCGGCCACGTGAACAAGGAGGGCTCCATCGCCGGCCCCAAGGTGCTGGAGCACATGGTGGACTGCGTGCT
>CANQHN010000016.1 GCA_947623745.1 uncultured Oscillospiraceae bacterium | reverse complement strand
CATCTTCTATTGTATCGTTGGAGGTTTATCATTTCTACTCATAGGCATAGCCTTTTTGGAACCACGGGCTTAGCCCGGGGTTTTCGTGTTCACAAAAAAACGCCCCGCCGGTTAGCTGGGGTGTCATAAGAAAGTTTTGGAACGGCATGGCCTTTCGGGGTCATGCCGTTTCCTCTTTTGTGAGAGCTTCCAGCGGGATGAAGCCTATAAGGTCATAGGCGATGCGGATATTTTGGCGGCGGTGGCCGCTGGATTTGTCCGGGGCCTCGATGTAGATGGCCTTGACCAGTTCCCGGAGCGCATACGGGGTCAGCTCTTTCAAGTCCGTATAGCGTTTTGCCCGCTGGATAAACTGGCCCAAATCATCAAGCTGCTGCTCTTGTGCTTGGATTTCCCTTTGCAGGGCTTGGGTTTCCTCTTTCAGCTTGGCCTGTTCGTCCTCATAGGCTCCGCTCATCATGGCATACCGTTCATCAGAAATACGCCCCGCCACGTTGTCCTCGTAGAGCCGGAGAAACAGACGGTCCAGCTCGTCCAGCCGCTTTTCGTCCTGGGCCAGCTTTTTGCGGCGCACCTTTACCGCTTCGTCGGTGGACAGCTTGAGCCGCTCCTCCATGACAGCCCGGAAGTGGGCCTCGTAGCGGGTCACATAGGAAATGACCGCCTCCATGTGCATCCAAACCAGCTCCTCCAGCACCACAGCCCGGATGAAGTGGGCGGAGCAGCTCCCGGTGTTGCTGCGGTAGTTGGCGCAAACGAAGTGGTCTTGCCGCTTTTCAAAATAGCTGGTGGTGCAGTAGCGCATTTTGGCCCCGCAGTCGGCGCAATAGACCAGCCCGGAAAAGAGACTGCTCTTGCCTGTCTTGGTCCGGCGGTGGCGCTGTTGGCGGATGACCTGGACCTTGTCGAATACCTCTGGGTCAATGATAGCCGGATGTGTGCCGTAGAAAACCGCTTGTTTTTCCGCTGGATTATCCCGCTGTTTCTTGTCCCAGATAGAGATGGTGTAGGTCTTGAAGTTCACCGTACAGCCCGTGTATTCCCGCCGCTCAAGGATAGCTACTACTGTTCCAGTACCCCAGTAGCAGGGGTCAGCGGTTTCCGGCGTTGGGGTAGCCACCCCTTGCCGCCGTTTGTAAGCCGTAGGGTTTAAGACCCGTTCCGCCGTCAGCAGCTTGGCAATCTGCATTGGCCCACGGCCCTCCATGCAGAGAGCGAAGATACGTTTGACCACCTGGGCCGCCTTCTCGTCCACCAGCCACCGCTTCTTGTTCTCCGGGTCTTTCTGGTAGCCATAGGGAGCGTGTACCGTTAGCGGCTCGCCACGTTCCCCTTTGGCCTTGTTGACGGCCCGGATCTTGCGGCTGGTGTCCCTGGCATAGAACTCGTTGAACCAGTTTTTGATGCCCGCAAAATCATTGTCCACGCTGTTGGGGTCAATAGTGTCAAAATTGTCGTTGATGGCAATGAAGCGGACTTCATGCTTGGCGAAGGTGATGTTGATATACATTCCGGTCATGGCCGTGTTCCGGCCAAAGCGGGACAAGTCCTTGACGATAACGGTAGATACCTTGCCGCTCTCCACCGCCTCCAACATTTCCTGGAACCCAGGCCGCTCAAAGCTGGTGCCGGAGTAGCCGTCATCCGAAAGTGTCAAGGGAAAACCAAAAAATAATTCGATTTTTTTCGCAACGGCGCAAAAACTATTTTCTTTTTAGTCCTTACAGAACACTATAGCCCTCCAGTGCTCTATAAGGACTAAAAAACACCCGCACGGCATAAAAAGAGGAACGGATTACCCCGTTCCCCCTTTTATTGTGTTGCCTGCCCTGCCCAGTTCAGCCCATTATGGGTCACTGTATGAAGTAGTTATTTATGTTCCCACATTGCAAATGCCCTCCTCTTTTTTCTCAAACAGCTTCATATAGTCGTCACTAAAATTCCAGATGATTTCAACCCGGTTGCCTGCATAGACCCGTATGGAATGGATCAGCTTTTCAACCATCTCACGGTCAAGGCTGCGCAGATTCGTCAGCCCTTTCAATGTATGGATCTGCTCTTTGATACCGACAGCGTTTTTATTCCAACTGTTTGCGTCCGGTTTCATGGCCGAGGAGAGCGCTGCGCAGCATTCCTCTATGGCCCGATTGATTTCGGCGCGTTTCCTCTTGAACTCGACAGCTGTTATTTCCTCACGATCATAACGTAAATATACCTCTACCTTTTGCGCAGTAAGCCGGTCCAGCCTCATTTGCATACGACGCCGGTTTTCCCACACACGATCCAGCACCCTGTCTGAATCTTTTTCCTGCCGGAGAGATTGTTTTTCTAACCGTATGGCGAGCCTGGCCTGCAGGCGGATGGATGAGAGTACCACTCGGATCAGATCCTTTTCGAACAGCCGAATACTTCGGCACTTGCTGTCCTCCTTTTGTGCCCTGCCGTCGCAGGTGTAATACCAGCCAGCTTTTACCTTTCGCCGTGTCAGGGCCAGGCCGCATGAACCGCATTTCACTTTCCCTGAAAACAATTTAATTTCCTGCGGTCCTCTGGGCATCACCGGGTGGCAGATTTCAGAATACCGGCTTTGTGCGGCGTCAAAAATTTCCTGTGTTACAATAGGGGTAAAAGCGTCCGGCACAACGATCCAATCATCTCTATCCGTAGCCTTGGAGGAGTTCTGATTCCCAACCTCCCTGCGTGTAGATTTGATGGAGATAAGTTTCCCGGTATACCGCTCGTCTCGGAGTATCCTGGTAATCGAGGTGTCTGTCCACTCATTATCACGCCGTTCAGAGTTCCATGTCTGACGCTTGGAGCCGAGCTCCCTCTTTCTCTGAGATGGCGTCGGTATGCCGTCCGAATTTAGTTCCCGCGCGATCTCCGTCGGGCTGAGCCCACTGAGATATCGGTCAAAAATCCGGCGCACGATTTCAGCGGCACCATCGTCCGGAATAAGCTTTTTTCTGTCCTCCGGGGATTTGAGATAGCCATAGATGGGATACGCGGCAATGCATTGCCCCCTTTGAGCGTACTGCCGCCTTGCGCCCTTCACCTTTTCGGAGAGGTCGCGGCTGTAAAGTTCATTGATGAGATTCCGTATGGCGTTGTTGAGATCCCCGGCCACGCCGTAGGGATAATTGCTGCTGTCGTAACCGTCGTTTACAGAGATAAAACGGATGCCAAGGAAGGGAAAAACCTGTTCAAGGTAGTTGCCCACCTCTATGTAGTTGCGGCCGAACCGGGAAAAATCCTTGACGATCACACAGTCGATCTCCCTGCGTTTGGCGGCGTCCAGCAGTGCTCGCACTCCCGGCCTCGCAAAATTGGTGCCGCTTCGGCCGTCATCCAGAAATTCCAGGACCGGGCAGCCGGAAAACTCCGCTTCCCGCTGGATATAGCTGTCCAGGAGCATCCTCTGATTGGATACGCTGTTACTCTCCGGCTTATCACCGTATACGGCGTCCTCATCGGCGCTGGAGAGGCGGATATATTTTGCCAGGATCATACCGCGCTCACCACCTTGGCCGCGACCATCAGCCGTTCTTTTTCATCCTGAAATCGTAATGCCACCTCGATCCGGCTGTTGTCGTAGATGGTGACACGCTCGATCAGGGCATGGGCCAGCTTCGATGTCAGCCTATCCACGGGACTGTTGCAGCCAAAAGCCTTCAGCCAAGGATTTCTCTCCGTCAATGTTTCGCCCAGCTGTTTCTGCTCCATGCGGAGTTCCGCTATCCGCGTCTTCAAGTTCTCAGCCTCCACGGAACAGCTTTCCCGCAGCCGCTCATATTCCTCCGCGGTCAGCTTTCCGTCGAGATAGTCCAGCATGGATGTCTTTTTCAGGCCCTCTACACGGCCCAGTTCAGTATTCAACCGCTTGATCGCTGCCGCAGCCTTTCCGGCCCTGCTTTCTTTTCCCGCGGAAAGGCGCCGGGCCAGCGCCGTCATATCAGCAGCCAATTCAACCTCTTTAGAAACAGCCTCATGCAGTGCCTCCAGCAGAGCGTCCTCTTTAAAGAATTTATAGACGCACCCGCTCTGCTCCAGGAGCGCGGCATAGTTTGGACAGAGGTAGTAATAGCTGACACTTTTCCCGTGGCTTACCTGCTTATAGCGGACCATGGGCTTCCCGCAGTCGGCGCAGTAGACCAGGCCCTTCAGGATATTCTCGCTTTTGCCGAGGTAGTCGTATTTCCCGAGCCGGGCATGGTACTGGACATTTTTCTCAGCCATGATCGCCTGCACCCGCTCAAAATCCGCTCTGTCAATGATAGGCTCGTGGGTGTTTTCCACGACGGTCCACTCTTCACGGGGCAGCATCCTATCCGGCCTTCCGGCGTAGAACTCAGACCGGCGGCGGCCCTGTACCATGTTGCCCAGATAGACCTCGTTGCGCAAGATGGTTTTTACTCCCTCAATGCCCCAGGGTGTCGGCCGGGCGAACCGCTTGTCCAATATGATCCCCTTTTGATAGCGGTAGCAGCAGGGCCGCAGGATCCCGGCCTCATTGAGCCAGCGGGTGATCGCAGCGTCGCTCATCCCGTCCAGTTTTTTCCGGAATATCTCCCGAACAACGCCAGCCGCCTCCGGGTCGATGACGATGCGGTGTTTATCCAGAGGGTCTTTGATATATCCATAGGCGGCATAGGCCCCTATAAATTCCCCCCGCCGCATCTTTTCCCGCAGGACGGAGCCCGACTTCCTTGAGATATCCTTGGAGTACATCTGATTGACCATGTTTTTCAGCGCTACTGTCAAACAATCGGCGGTAGAGGCGTCGGAACTGTCGTACCCGTCTCCGATGGAGATGAAACGCACGCCAATGGCAGGGAAAATGGTTTCCAGATAGGTGCCCGCCTCTATGTAGTCCCTGCCGAAGCGGGAGAGATCCTTGACCACAATGCAGTTGGCCTTTCCGCCGCGCACAGCGTCGAGCATGGCCTCGAACCCTTCCCGGTCAAAGTTAGTGCCTGTTTCCCCGTTGTCTTCAAAAATGGCGTGGAGCCGCAGATCCGGGTGCCGTGCAATATAATCCCGGAGCAGCGCCTTTTGATTCTGCAGCGATTCGCTGTCCTTCCGATCCCGTGTTTCCATCACCGACAGGCGGGCGTAGCCCACGACATCATAGACCTGCTCCTGCACCGCGCTCTCCGCCGCCTGTACCTCGGCTTCCGCGTGGCCATTTTGAATAACGGCAGATACACTCTTTCTGGATTTCCTTGCCATGCTCTCACACCGCCTCTCTCAGCGGCAGAGCCTTCGCCTGCCCGGCAACGATGGTCATAGCCTGCCTAAACTGCTCGTGGTAGCGGAACTCGATTTCAACACGGTCGTCTTCATATACCACAATACGGTCTACAAGGCGCACCAGCGTATCCCGTCTGAGGCTGTCCAACTGTCCATAGCGCCGGAAATGCTCGATCCAAGGGCTGTCCGGTGAGGCCGCCTCAACCAACGCATCAAGCTGCTTCTGCTGCGCTTCAATGGACTGCTCCACTTCCTCGCAGTCCCTGGTAAATATCCGTTTGAACTCATAAAAGTCCTCCTGGGACACCTCCCCGGCGGCATAGCGGCGGTAGAGGGAATCCCGGATATCCTGCTTACTCACAAGCTCCCGGCGCAGGGTTTCCAGCTGCCGGTCCATTTTTTCCGCGGCTACCTTCTGGAGCGGCCGCCGGCCGATGGCCTCCAGCGCATCACTCAGCGCGACTACGGCTTTAATGTGAAAATTGATGCCATCCAGCACAGCCTTCTCCAGTTTGGCCTCGCTGATGCTGTGAGGGGAGCATACCGTTTTATCTGCCCGGTGGACCGCGCAGATATAATAGGCATAGCTCTTCCCGTCGTAAGTGCTGGTCTTGCGGATCATACTGCCCTTGCAATCGCCGCAATACACCAGCCCGGAGAGGGGATAAACAGCCTTTGCGCCGGGGGCTTTACGGGTGTCGGTGCGCATCAGCCTCGCGGCCAGTTCAAAATCCTCCCGGCTGATAATGGCCTCGTGGGTATCCTCCACACGCAGCCACTGTTCCCGCGGCCGTTTGATCACTGTTTTGACTTTATAATTTGGGGTGGTACGCTTGCCCTGCTCCATCACGCCCAGATAAACCTCATTCTCCAGAATGCGGCGCACACCGCCGGCGCTCCACATAGCTTTGCTGTGGACGCGGTAGCCGGACTCATAATTCATGCCCTTCGCCCGCTTATACTCCATGGGAGAAAGGATCCCCAGCGCGTTAAGATCATCCGAGATGCTCTGGCAGCTCTGGCCAGAGATGAGGCGCGAGAATATGTCCCGCACAACATCGGCAGCTTCGGGATCGACCACCAGCCGATTTTTGTTGTCCGGGTCCTTCGCGTAGCCATATGCGGCGAAGGACCCGATAAACTCCCCGTTTCTCCGCTTGACATCAAAATGGCTGCGGATCTTGATGGAGGTATCCCTGCAATAGGAGTCGTTGATCAGGTTCTTGAAGGGCAGCATCAGGCTGCTGGCGCTGTCCAGATGTGCGGTGTCATAGTTGTCGTTGATAGCGATGAAGCGGACGCCCAGCGCCGGGAACAGTTTTTCGATATAACGGCCCGCTTCGATGTACTCACGGCCGAAACGGGAGAGATCCTTGACGATCACGCAGTTGACCTTTCCGCTGCGCACAGCCTCCAGCATCTCCTTGAAATGAGGGCGCTCAAAATTAGTACCCGTATAACCGTCGTCGTACCCCTCGTCCACCAGCTTCATCTCGGTGTGCCGGCTGATATAGGTATGGATCAGATCCCGCTGGTTTTTGATGCTGTCGCTTTCGACCTTGTCGCCATCCTCTTTAGAGAGGCGCCCATAAGCATAGCAATAAAAAAATTCCATAAAACAACCTCCTGACAATCATCGCCGCGTATGCGGCCATATCGTCAGAAAGCGTTCAATGGAACCTGTGATTCTGATTTAGTCCGCACTCAGTATATCAGTTCTCGATCCTCCTGTAAAGAGGGAGTTTTTGCGGCGTTGTCATTTAGAGCTTTCCAGGCAGTCCTCCAGCACCGCCTGCAGGGACCTCGTTCCCACGAAAGAGGTCTTTACCAGGATGCCGCCGCTGCGGAAGACAAAGGGGTTTCCGTTCATCTGCCGCACCGCATCCAAGATCCGCTCCGCAGGCGGGAGCGAGGTATCCACCTCGACATCCTTGATGTCCGGCACTGTGGCCGGATCCACCTTACGGATATCCGTATTTTTCAGCTTTTGATATTCTTCCGCTGTAAGGGCATATCCCTGCATGACGGTTCCCCCCTGTCCTATTATCAATAACATGGATATGAAAAGGGCGGCCACGCTATGCAGGCCGCATCACTGAGAAAAGGAAATGCCCTCCGGCCAGCGAAGCCGGAGAGCATCTCTTTTTTTGACAGCCTAATCATAACATAGGCCGGGACGAAGTTTCAAGCCCTATACCGCCACATCTTTTACGAAGTTTTCACGAAACTTTTACGAAGAAAGAGCGAAGCGGACTACGGGATCACTTCAGTTTAGCGGTAAATGCGTACATCTCCGCAAGTTCGTTGATGGCCTGGGCCTTGATATCCTGGACCCTGCGCAATGTGATTCCAAGTTCTTTGGCCACGGTTTCCTGCGCGGATCCCTCAAAACAGGTCATGCGGAGCACACGCTCCTGGCGGGGCTCCAGCAGGGAGATATAATATTCCAGCCTGGCCTGTTCCTGCTCCAGCCTCAGCAATTCCGAGGCGATTTCACTGACAGCCTCGCAGTTGAGGCGTTCCGCCTGGTCCCGGTAGCCCAGGGCGATGTAGGGCGTTTTGTCGGAGACGCGTCCATCCGTGCCCCCCGAACCCTCCGGGTGGGCGAACTGCATGGTATCGATCATCTCCTCCTCCGTGATTATCGCCGGATTGGAGAGTTCATACCGCAGAACAGCGATCTGACGGGCCCTTTTACGGTAGGTGTCCAGTAAATCGACCACATGTCTTCTCGTTTCTGTATTCATATGTAAAATCCTTTCCATACAATTTTTCTTTCGGTGAGCGGTGAAAAACTGTACGGAGGGGACCGACAATGAAATTCGGCGGATGCTTTCCTGCGGGGATACGCGGGAAGATGACAGGAAATGACAAAGGGGGCTAATTGACGACACTTTTCGCAGTTACCGGCACAGATCCATCTGTACGGCGCAGGGCTTTTTTTGCTGCGTTATATAAAGGCAGGTTGCAAAAATAATGGAAAATTGTGGTTTTCTTTACTCTTTTATCAGACCGTGTCGAACAGAAAAAGGCCGCTGTTCCCTGGGCGGTAACAACGGCCTTTAAGATCTTGTAATTCAGTTTCAGCCATATCAGGACTGTTTTCACGGTATGCTCTCCTTATTCGATGAATAAGAAAAGCATACACTATAATTCCCCAGATTTTATCAGGATTTTCCCTGGATTTTCCATGAAATATCGCAGGCTTCGACAGTTTACTACTCTTCAGGAAGAAATTTATAGCCAAACCCATGAATTGTTTGAATATAAACCGGATGCTCTCTGGTATCCTTCAGCTTATGGCGGAGTTCGGCAATCACGGTAGTCACATCCCGATTCTCGTCAAACTCAACGCCCCAAATGCTGTCACATATCTGATCGGCTGAGAACAAGATGCCAGGGTTTCTGACAAAGTAATAGAGGAGCTTATATTCTTTTGGCGTCAGGTGGATCTGCTCGCCATCCAGGGTCACCTGATGGTGCAGGTGGTCAAATGCAATTCCACGCCGGTAAATCACTGCATTCATAGGGCGTGTTTCATCGTACTGGTCATAGAGCGTGTAGCGCCGGAGCAAAGAGAGTGCAGCCAATGTAAGCGAATCAGGTGACGCCGAGGTAGAGATACAGCAATCTGCCCCGGCTTTAATCAATTCCTTCCCCAGTTCCATGGGGGCCAGCAGCAAAATGGGCGCGTAGGTCAATCGCCGCATCAGCGCAAGGCTTCGAAGCGCCCGCTCTGTTGTCACAGCTGAAACATCGAAGACAATCAGGCAGTAATGCTTCCGCCCCAGTTTAGATTCTGCCTCCTCCAGAGAGGCGCATGACTCCAGTTCTGTGCGATGCTGGAAAAGCTTATCCTCCAGCGTCTTATTCAGTTCGGTCACAAGACAAATAGATATTGCCTGTTTCTCCATTAACCCACCTCGCTTTCGTTTATCCGTATCCTTCTCTGTTCAATAAACAGTGGGGCAGCTATGGGTATTGACTTGTAACTTGCTGAATGGCATACCTCCCACTGCCGATATAATTATACCTTATTTCTGCACAAAATGACAATAGATATATTTGTCCTGACAAGTATATTGAGAGGGTTTCTATGCACAAAAAAGCGGGGAGGATAACCCTCCCCGCGCATTGCGGTCATGGCATGTTACGCCGCTTTTCTGGAGCGAATACCTCTGGCCCGCAGGGACAACTCCTGCGAGAGCAGCCGGAGGGATTCAAACTCCTCATCCAGGCCGGTAAGCTCCCGTCGCAGGATCTCCTCATAGTGGCGTTTCTTTTCCTCCAACGCCTGGATCCTCACGACCCACCGCTCCATGGTGGAGGGGCTGCTACAGCCGGACTGGATGAAGTAGTCGGCCCGCTCCTGGTACTTCGCAATATCCTTCTTGACCGCCAGATAAAACTCCTCCGTCATCTTATCGCGCTGCTTGGCGTCGTCGATGATATAGAAGCTGTTGGCAATCAGCGGGGTATTGTTGCGGTTGAGGCGGCTGAGTTCCTCCATGAAAGTCTCGAATACCGCTACCTGGTCCATGGTGTGCCTGGGAATGAAATAGAGATGCCCGTTGACGCTGACCTTGGTGGCGTCCAGAGAACGCAGGTATTTCAGGCAGATGGTTTCGATCTGCTTGCGGTTGGCACAGGTCTGATACAGTTCAAAGAGTTCTTCCGCCTGCTGGCAGTAATGCATGGCGTCTACATCCTCATCGTAGGAAAGGTTGTCGTAACCGAAGCGCTGGTCGGCCTTGTCATAATGGATGTTGGCCAGCTTCTCGTACTGGTTGGTGCGCTGGTTCACGGTTTCCTTCACCAGCTCCCGAGAGAGCACATCGGGGGTGTTCTCATTGTCCCTGCAGTAGATCTGGTAAAACTTCTGTTCACCGCCCCGCCGGACAGTGATGCGGTCCCTGATATCCCCGGTGGCGCTTTTGAATGCGTCGGACACGGGCAGCCGCTTGCCGCAGGAGCAGTCCATGCCCAGGCTCTCACACAGTTTCTCCAGCTCCTTTTTGTCTACAAGGACATTGGAGAGGGAGAAGTAAAGAAACTTGCCCAGCATATTGCTGTGCTCACCGGACGCGGCGCCGATGATATTATTCAGATTGATCGTTTTATCCATTCAAATATCCTCCTCGATGATAGAAAATTATGTATGCAGGGAATAATACGCCCTGTCCATATCCTCCTGTCCGTGCAGGATCACTCCGCCGCAGATCCCCGGCTGCCCGCCGCGGAACTCCCGGAAAAAGAAGCTGTACGGAACAAAATCGTTATAAAAGCAGATTTGGTCCGTCCCTGGCCAGTTGAAGTGATCCCGCAGGAATCGGGCCAGTCTTCGCCGTACCGTCTTATGAGACGCCGCCGCGTGGAGATTGGCCCATGCGCTGCTGAATATCAGCCTGGGCCTCTTTACCTCCTCCATGGACAGCGCCTGCCACTGTTTGTCTCCGGATCCCTCCAGGCTGCTTTCCACAAACCGTGCCAGCCTGTCATAAGGCAGGCGCACGATTTGCTCCCAGCCGGCAATCGCTTCGCCGCCGGCGGACTCCAGCCAGGTGAACTGGATAGAAACGACGCCGCTGGCCTTTTCATAGCGCAGTACGGCAAAGGAACGGAGATCTCCTGTTATGACACTCCCTTCCCGCCAAAGGCGTTCCAGTTCGCTCCGCAGCACATAGAAGCATTGGGGCGATTTTCTCTTTTGGGTGACCGTCCGAAAAGAAATACTGTTTTCGTAGGCGGCCGCCTTGACTAAAATTCGGCCACTGGTGCTCATGTTCATTCGCTCCTATTCCTTGTTGCTCGCGTGGGAAGAAGCCGCGCCTCCTCCCACCGCCATGCCGTGTGTTTTCCAGTTTACTGCCGGTGTTCTGACCGGCAGCGGCGGCATAGCCGGCCTTGCCTACGCCGATCCGTTATGCCGTGCGAATATTCTGCCCGCCCCAATCAAACCGTGCTTGATAGGCCGTGCCTTGTCCAGCAGCCACTCATAGTCGTTTCGGGGCAGGTCCACGCCGGCGCCATCTAAGATCCGCTCCGCGTGATCCAGACACCTGGCGTTCTCTACCTGGTACAAATAGCTTTCTTTGCTTCTGCACATTTTTTGTTCTCCTCCAATTTCATTCATATTGTGTGCCCCAGCCCCTGGCTGACAGAGTGGGACACCATGCCGATCCAGACGATTCTGGGATACATGGATAGATGCGCTAGACCGTATTCTACTTCGCTACATGGCGGATACCCGGCTGAGGAAGTAGTCGTCCACGCCCTTATAAGCTGGGTTCCAAGAATACTTGGAATATCTGATGCCGGGGATCTTCTGGACCTCCCGGCGCATGGCGAGAACGCCGTTTCGTACCTGCGGATTCACCATCTGATCCATATCCATCGCCTCGACGATCTCGCGCACGCCGAGAGCCAGGATGGTCTCCGTGAGGCCCTTGGTGGCATTGACGCCGCCGGTACAGATGAACAGGGCGTCGTTTGCCAGGAAGCTCGCCACATCACCCTTGAGAGGCCCCTCGGTGAGAAAGGCCCGCTTTCGGGTACGGTCGCCGGCGACATGGATCCAGGAATAGCTGCGCGTGCCGTTTCGCATGGTACGGCCCCGGCTGGAAAGCCAGCGGTATTTTCGATTGGGCGCGCTGGCGTCATCCAGACGGATCTTCAGTCCCTGAATGAGTCCGTTCCTATCCCGGACGGGGATCAAAAACCCGTTGGGGCCGGCAAGCGTCCACTGGTCATACCGGGTATAAAAGCCTGGGATGCCCAAAAGGTCATATGTGCTGCCTACCAGCTTTGCCAAAAGCCTGCGCTGCTCCGGCGTCTCAGGCATGGATCTGTATCCGTTCTGCCTGATCCGCTCATCGCTCAATCCCCGCTCCAACAGGTTTTCGCGGTGCTTTTCGGAGAGTGTCAGGAAGGAAAGCATTTCATGATAGACCGCGTGGCGTTCTGCTAAAGCGCGTGGCTCGCGCTCCTGTGTTTGGGGAATCGGCGGGGACGGCATAGGATACACCTTGCTGTCCCGCGTCAGTTCCAGATACGCCTCTTTATTGCTTATGCCGTGAAGCCGGGCATACAGCGAAACGCTGTTGCCGGACGCGCCGCAGAGATTGCAGCGGTATTGATCTGTCACGGTATTGAGGCTCAGATGATGTTTTCCCGGCCCGTGGTCGCGGCAGAAGGGGCAGCTTGCCTCGACCTCCTCGCGCCTGAGCGTCCGGGAGTCGAGGACAAGCCCGCACCGTCTGGCGGCTTCCACGATTGGGATCTTGGTATATTCGCGTGCCAAACGGCGTCCCCCTTTCTTTGAGATTCAGGGATTACGCGGCCATTTTCTCCTGGGGCCGGCCTACGGGCCGCACCGTCAGCGCCGCGCCGCGCACACACTTGGCCATGATGATCTGGCCGGTGGGCCGCACATTGGTCAGCTCGTCCACCGATTCCATATTGTCGATAAAAACAGGGTAGTTGCGTCCTGTCAGGCGTTTGACCAGCTCCGACACCTCCAGCCCGGCCCGGATCTTCTCAGACAGGGACAGGCGGTTATAGTACCGTCCGCCATAGGTGAACTTAAAGACATCCTTGAGCTCACCCGTGGACTTTACCACCTCATTCAGCGCGATCTCCACCATATTCATCTTCAACTGGGAGAAGGTCAGCTCGGCGCGCTTGCCCACATAGAGGATCGCGTCGGAGAGCAGCCTTTTCTTCTCCTTGATGAGACTTTCCACCTGGGCGATCCTGGCGCTGTAATCCACCGGTTCCACCTGCGCCGCTTTCCGCGCGGCGGCAAGCTCTGCCTGACACTCCCGCAGCTGCTCACGGCACTCCATGAGGCGGTCGTATTCCTCCTGAGAGAGGCTGCCGTACTCAATGTCGGCGGTCAAAGCTTGGATCTGGCTGTGAAGGGCCTCCAGTTCGTCCTTCCTCCTGTCATGGAAGGCCAACTGTTCGGCATTCATAGCATCGCGCTGCCGGTTCAGGTCCTCAATTTCCCGGCCGATCTTCTCCACATCGTCCTTCTGGAACTGCAGGAAAGTCTCTTCGGACTTCTTTTCCAGCGCCTGCAGTTCGTCCAGCTGGCCTTTTTGCGCTTTCCCTTCCGCCATAATTGCGTCCATGGATCTCCTGAGTCCGGCCTGCACCGTGCCCAGGTCCGCCTCGGACACCGCCCGGCGGCAGGTGGGGCAGACGATCCCCGGCTTGAAGCCCTTGAACAACGCCAATTCACGGTTGTATTTGGCCCCCAATTCCTTGACCCTGGCGGATGTCTCCGCGATATGCTGTGTATATTTTGGTGTATACTGTTCGGCGCCGCGCCGGCCCAGCTTGTGATGAAGATCCTGAAGCTGCCGGTCCAGCTCAGAGGTGTCCGCCCCCTCCGGGCAGTCCCTGGCCATCTCGTCATAGCGGGCGCTCAGATCCACCAGCCGCTCCCGCATACCGTCCAAATCGAGGCCGGCAAAGCGCTTCTCCTCCAGGCTGCCACATTCCTTTTCGAGGGAATCATACCGTTCCTGGAGATCCCGCAGGGTCTGTGCCTCGCTTCCGCGCTGGGATTCCGCCAGGTCCTTTTGCCCATTCAGGTAGATGACATTCTGCTCCAGGTCGCGGATCTCCTCACGGCGTTTTTTCAAATAGGTTTCCGGCGAGAGGATGGACTCGCTTTCCAGCGAGGCGCGCACACTCTCAGAGAGGGCGGAGAGTACCTGCTCATGGGAAACGGCGGGCAGATACCGCTCCAACAGCTTCTTCCCGTCGTCCCCCAGCTCCTCAATGAAGTAGAGAGGGTTGATGATGGAGAGAAATACGTCCTTTTCGCCGAACATCTCGTTAAGGTCGAGCTGCCGGATCTCATAGCCGTCAAAGTTGATGGTCATGCGGCCCTTCTGCCGGGTACGGGTCAGCTCATGATCCTGGCCGTCCCCGTCGGTAAAGTACAAGGCCACCATCAGGCCGGGGTTCTTCTCGCAGTGGAGCCGGTCGATCCCCCGCTCCCCGAAGAATGGGAGCCCGGTGACAGCGAAAGCGATAGCGTCGGCGATAGTGGATTTGCCCCTGCCGTTCCCGCCGGTAACAATGGTGGGATTGCCGAAGGTGAGATGGGTGGTATCCTCATAGCACTTGAACCCGGAGAGGGTCATGCCGGTGATTTGAAAGCTGTTGATTTTTTTCAAAATGAAATCCCTCCTTCTTACGCCGCCAACTGTCCGCCGGCGATCTCATAGCTCTCCAGATAGTTGAACGCGACGGAGCCCTGTTTCTTCAGCGAGATCTTCACATTGACGAGAGGGACGCCGCTCTTCAGGGCCTCATGGGCGCCCCTGGCAAAGACCTTAACCGTCTTTCCCTCGCTGTCTTTGAGGATAGCGGTGGTGGACTGGCTGTTCATCCCTCTCTGGACGCTGGCGCCCTCTACGAGGTACTCATACGCCGGCAGGGCCGGCTTGGGGAGTTCCATGACCCCGGCGTGCGGCGGCTCGGGGGCCGGTATGTCGTTTTTCGGCTGTACAGCCGGAGCGGAAGGCGTGCTCTGCCGCCCCCAGTCCTTGGGTTTCGCCGTTGGAGCGTCCGGCGCCTTGTCATTTGCCGCCCTGGGGGTGAGCTGCGCCTGCGTGCCGCAGGGCGCAGCTGGGGCCAGCCCCAGCCTGTTGAGCAGATTCAGATAGATCTTGTCCAGTTTGGGCCGCTCACTTTCCGGGATGATAAAGCTCTTGCCCTTCTTCTCGATGTTGACCCAGACGGTATCGTTCAGGCTGTACAGCACCCGCCCGATTCCCCACTGGACCGCGCACCGCTTCATGCTGTCCGAGAGGCCGCCCTTGACCGGCTCGATGTCCGAGTCCTCGGCGCCGTCCCATTTTGTGATGAAGCCGCGGCCCTCAAAGTAGATGGCGATGCCGCAAAGCTGTGATTCCTTCTTCCCGGCGCCGTGCCAGGGCTTGTAATCGTTGTACCAGTTCTCCGGCCCCACGGACTCGTCCAGCCTGTTCTGGATGGCCCGGTTGGTAACATAGGGGACGGCGATGCCGCGCATTTTGTCCTCAAATGCCTGCTGCAGCCTCCACTCCAGATCCTCCGGCGCGAATGGCTGGCAGAGTGCGGCCTGGATCTGCCTGGGATCCCTTTGTTCCATGCGGATGACCTCCTAACCGATAAAGTCTTTCAGTGTTTTGCCGCTGGGGATCAGGACATCGGTGTAGTAGTACGCTGTTGTCTTGTTCTTCAGATGGTTGAGCAGTTCCCGGTACGGCATGTGCAGTTTATTGTTTTTTGCGCTGAACCTGTCGTTGTTGTTGGGCAGTTGAAGGAGATATCCCGGCAGATTGACAAGGGCGCTGGCCTTTTTATAGACCGGGAGGGCGTTGTTGCCGGTACACAGGCTGAAGCCGCCTACATTGGAAAAAGGGTAAATAAACATGGCCAGATCCTCGGCGGGAGGCTTATCCTCCACAACGCCCAGGCGGCAGTTGTATACCTTCCCCTCCTGGCTCACCCGAAAGCCGAACACCAGACGAGGCAGCGGGAAATCCGGGTACTCCGTGCCGTAGTAGCTGATATCCGCGCACAGGTGAGGGTGCCAGAGGCAGTAGTCCCGGTCCCCATTCTCGCTGACGCTGATATGGAAACAGTTCCGCGGCAGGAAACCGCTGCGGACGCCCTCGCTTCGAATGCTGGACTTCACACAGTCGTAAAAGGTTTCCACGGTGATCTCCTTGAAGGAAACTACGCCGTCGTTTACATTCTCCACCCGGATACTGTGCTCGTCCGGATTGATGCGGAGCACAAGTTCATTCAACGCGTTCACGCCGCCTTCACCTCCCAATCATTTGGCGCCGCAAGGCTTTTTTCTTTCTCAATGGCTTCACGCAGCCGTACAAGATTCCGCCTGTACCAATCCCTGATGGACAGCAGGGCCTCCATCAGCTCGAACTCCCCGTTAAAATACTCGTCCGTTCGGAATACCAGCCCGCTGGCCCACTCGTGGTTGATCCGCGTACTCAGGTACCAGCCGTAACCGTATCCGCCGTTAAAGTCCATGGCGTTCTCCACAAACCGCTCTGCGGACTGCATAAAGGGGTTGTCCTTCAGTTTCATCCCACGGAGGCAGCTGTAGGTACGGCAGAGGCGGTAATACTCCACCATGTCCCTGTTGCTGAAATACCACTTATTTACGCCGTAGTTTTCGTCATAGTCGGAATAGACACAATCCGCGCAGACGCCGAGCAGTTCCCAGAACATCATGTAAAAGTCGGCGTCCGGGGATTCAAAGCCTTCTCCCAGCATTTCGTCCAGCCTGCCGTATTCGTAAAAAAGCCGGGCGACGGCGATGGAGGGCAGAACCTCCGTGATGTCATCCAGTGTCATCCCGGCCTCCCTCAGCAAAACGCGCGTCCCGGCCTGCTGACCGGCTCCGCGGCACAGAAGATATTGCTCAGGTCGGCGAGGATGCGCTCCATATGCGTCTGACGCTCCATCCATATCTCCAGCTCCCGGATGTCCTCGTCGGTGAAGGCGTCGAAATCCAGGTCCGCGAAGAGCAGGGGGTTATCCTGCCGGAGCGGCTTGAAGATGTGCTCCATCACATATTCGGACACCTCATAGGGGGAGAGCGTCGGCTCCTCCTGAGCTTCTTTCAGCGCGGCCGCAAGGCCGCCGGGTTCAATGCGCATAAGCTCCTCCTTTTCTCAGTAGTCCTCCGGCAGAAGAATGGTGGTGGCGGAACGGTCCGCCTCCGTGATGATCCAGAACTTCTGCCCCTCCTTGGTAATATAGGCCGACAGGATGCGCTCCCCATGTCGAACGGCGTAGTCGTTACTGCGCCAGTCCGCTTGGGACACATCGCCCCAGTCGCCGTTGCTATGGCGGTAAAGCGCATCTCTGATCTCATCGATCCATACAGTTCGCAGGACATTCGGTGTGCCCAGGATCCGGCCCATGGAAAACCTCTTCTGGGAAACCGGCATAGTGATACCTCCCTCTCATGTCAGCGCCTTGAAACCTTTCGGCGTCAGGACATTGAACACCATTTTATTGCTGATGACTTCCTTGATCTCGGCGCCCGTGTGGATGCCCCGGCTGCTGAACTTTTCCTCGCGCTCCTCCGTCCTGACCTTGATGATCCGACCCTTGATGATGTGGGGCGTATCGCACTCGATCAGGCCGTTGATCATGCCGGAGCCGCCCACAAGACCGATCTGCCCGATGGACAGGGGCAGCAGCGGGTGTTTGCCCGCCCGGTCCAGGCTGCTCCCGGCATTCATCAGCCGGCGGATGCTGTCCGAATGGGCGAGCTGGCGTTCCAGCTCCTTCTCATTGAACCGTTCGCCCTTGAAGACCTCTACCGTCTTGCTCACAGCGGGGATGGCGTAGCGTCCCTCCTCCAGCTGCGTGATACAGGGCAGAGCGGCAAGATCCGCGTACCGCTCCAGTGGCGTACCGGCCTCCGGATCGTCGATCCGCTTTTTTCGCAGGCCCAGAATGGCGGCCTGCTTGAATTTCTGGAACTCCCCGTCGGTAAAGCGCCACACGGAGAGGTTGTCGAAATTCTCCCCTAAAATACGGCAGATGTCCGGCGTCAGCCGGTAGTACGGGATCACATAGATGAGCAGGCCCCCCATCATCAGGTGGCCCAGGCTCTCCACCAGGAAGCGTTTCTCGTGCCGCGCCCTGCCGCCCTGGTTGAGGACGGAGAGATAGGGCGGGTTAAGGAACATGAGATGGAACGCCTCGGAGCTGATGCGGCTGTGGAAGAAGCTGCCCACGCCGACACGGTGGAGCCGCGTCTGGGCCTCTTCCGCCCGGTGCTCATCCAACTCTACGCCGTAGGCGAAGCAGTTGTTGCCCTGGGCGATCTGCCGGAGCGCCTTGCCGCAGCCGCAGCAGGGGTCAAACACATTGGTGGTGACGCCTTCCGGAAACCGTATCCCTCGCAGAATGTGGCTGATATTCTCCGGGTCGGTGGGATAGTAGCCCATACGCACCTGGTTCATCAGCCTGCCGATGACCTGGGCGTTCACCGTATCCGGGCGCTCAGGCAGTTTTTCCGCAAACCCATGCAGCGCTTCATAGACCGGTTTGTAGGCCCGGGACATGAGATTGAACCCGGCGAGGCCGGACTGCAGTTTACCGGCTGTCCTGGCAACGGCGTACTCCTCCAGTTCCAAAAGCGCCAGCCTGGCGCCGCCAAGGGCGGCGGTCAGGCGCTTCCTTGCCTTCACCAGTTCCTCATAGCACTCCCTGGCCCTGCGATGGTCCGCCGCGTATTTCTCCACTCTGGCCCGCCAGGCCAGCAGCTCGGCGCTGCCACGCAGAATGGCGCCGCGTGCATCCGATACTTTTTCCGCGGCAAAGAAAACCTCCTGCCGCTGTTCCTTTTCCTGTTCGCTCAGGATAATTCCTCCTCTCCCGTTTTCGCCGTAGCGGACACATCAGGCCGCCCGTTCACAGGCGCGGTCCCTGCGCACCGACCCGATCCGGGCCAGAAGCTCCCCGTAGGTCAACGTCTCCAGGTCGCGCAGGCGGATATAATTGTTGTAGCCGCCCCGGTAATCCCGGATATTGCGGATGGCACGGTAGAGGATGACATTCTCCCTGCTGCCGGGAAACCGGCAGACACAGACATAGACGCCGCTCTCCTCCCACATTCCGTAGAGGGTGCAGTCGCCGGACACGCCGATGCCGGCGGGGTTGGATCTCACCACAGCGTCCCGCAGGCCCAGATCCTGGGCCAGTGCGCGCAGGAACACCTTGCCTATATTGAGAAAAATCCTTTTCTCCCCGTTGGGGCCGCTTTCACGCTCGCCCCAGATATAGCCGAGATCCCGGCCGAGAAGCCCATGGAGCCGGCGCATGTTGTTTTGCTGGGATGCAGCAGACATACGGATACCTCCTGTTTATCTTTCTGGCAGCTAAAAAATGGCGGCAGGGAAATATACGCCCTCGCCGCTTCTGTTCCCTCACGCCGCGGGGCGGAGGATCGTTTTGGTCTCAAGGTCAAAGGCCGGCGCGTTTTCCTCCGGCGTACCGGGGAGGACGCGCAGCGTATAACCCTGTTCGCGCAGCAGCTTGAACATGCTGACGATGCGCTTGAGTTCAAAGTCTTCGTCATCTTCAGGCGACGCCTCCCTCTGGGCGGCCCGGTCCTGCTCCAGGATCTCCCTGACGGTCCGCGCGATCTCTTCGCGCACCGTGGGATCCAGATCCGCCTCTTCCTCCGGGTCATCTTCAGCGGGCGCCTGCCCGGCAGTTTCCTCCTGTTTCGGCCTGGGCGCCGTCAGGGACACCCAGAGGGAGCGCAGCCCGGCAGCAAGCAGCGTGAGCAGAAGCCCGTGAGTCCTGGGGCCGAGGTTTACCACTTCATCGGCCTTGAGCTGGTCGATCTCGCTGGCGGCCACTGTGAGCTTCCCTGTTTCCACATAGGAGGCGGAGAGGAAGCAGCTGACAACGGCACAGTCCGAGGCGATCAGCGCGGGGGTCTGGACACGCTTTGCGATCAGGCGCCTACAGACCGCCTCCGCCGTTTCCACCTCATCGGCACGGATGATGTCGGCGTGAACAGTGCCGGCGTGGATGACCCCATCGCCGCAGATGGTCTTGGCCCTGATGTCGCCAGCCACATCGACGCAGCCGCGCACCACCAGCCGGTCTGTCACCAGCGATTCATAGCGGACGGTTTCTCCTTCTGGGATGTAAACGGTTTTCATACTGTATTTCTCCTTTTCTTTTTTTGTTATAGTGTGTTCTCGCTCCATTTTGAACAGGACCGGCTGCTGGCTCATGCCGCCTTTTTTCGTCTTGTTTTTGCCAAGATGGGCCGCACATTCACGGAAGTCGTGGCAAAGGTGACCTGCCGCACACGGCTGTCCCCCAGGGCTAAAATGTTGTAGATGATGTCAACCACGGCGGTGGCCGCCGTGATGTTAGCGGCAATGCTCTGGGGCGCGGAGAGCGACGCCTCGGCGCAGCTCAGCTCGGTGGGGAATTTATCCTTCTCTTTGAGCACATCTGGATAAGCCTTGCCGATGGGCTGGTAGAGTGTCCGGCCGCCGCTGCGGATACCGCAGACCACCTGGCCGGTGTGCTCCCCATTGCCGCTGTCGATATAGATCAGCTCGTCCATCTGATAAAATATGCTGTGGCAGAGCTGCCGGCTGCGGTTGTTGTCCACGGCGCCGATGAGGACAATCTGCTCGCGGAGAACAGGGGAATCGTAATAGCGACCCATTCTCCATATCTTTGGCGTCAGCAGCTGGCGCAGGCGATCCTCGCTCTCAATGAACTCCGGCACATACTCAGTCTCCATGCCGAATACCGAGGCGTACCGCTCCGCCAGCACCTTGGCCTTGTTCTCGCCCAGATCGGCGGGGATAAAGTTCTGCCGGACAAGGTTTTTCTCCTCTACCACATCGCCGTCACAGACGATGAAGCGCACAGGGCGGTCCAGCGCGTAGAGCAGCCGGTACAGATGGGGCGCGATATGCCCGCCCGTGCCTCCGGCGCCCAGCATGACCACCTTTACGGGGCGTTCTTTGGAAAATTTCATACCGGCATCGCCTCCGGCCGGCCGCACAGGAAATTGTCCAGACGGGAGAAGTCACAGGCGCCCTCGAAAGGGCCGCGGCCGCACCGCTCCACCTGATCCAGCCACTCCGGCGGGAACTCATCTCCGATGCCCTCCAGCACCAGCGACGGGTCGATTTGCTGATAGACTCCGCCGCAGGACATCCGGGCTGTGATGGAAGGATAGAACCGTTCCAGATGGCCAATAACGAAATAGAGCCGCGTGGCCTTTTCGTCCTCGTCATCGGTGAGGGAGAACTTCGCGGCCATACTGTTGTGGCTGTGCACATCGGCGTAGTGGATGTACCGCTCCTCCGGCAGCGCGCTGCCCCGGAGGTCCGCGTCAATGCGGGCCTTGGACACCCTCTGCCTGGGGATGAAGACGGTGTATTCCTCCAATTCCCTGTCCCAGTAGATGTGGGCCAGCGCCTCAAACTCCTCACGCTCATACATAAAGCAGCGGAAGAAGGAGATGATTTGTCCCATGACTTCCCGGGGGATCAGAGGCAGAGCCGGGGTAAACCCGGCCCTGACCTCTGAGAAGTCGATGATCTTCTGCTTTGGGGCGATGAAATCGCCCATCTCCGTCTTTCGCAGTTCGTAGATTCGCCCGTCCCGGGAGGGGATCAGGCAGATGGTCTTGTCCGATGCCTTGGCGTCCTCCACAGTGGCGAACACCCCCTTGTAGGAGGCGATGCCCTTGCTCTGGGCGGTGACCTTGGGCGTCACAAGGCAGTCCGGATCGCGGTCTTTGTCCTTGGCCTTCTTCAAGGCGTCCAGGAATGCCTTGGACTTCTCGATCTCCTCCTTGATGCTGGCGATGGTGGTACCCTTGGGATCGGAGATAAACTTGGTGCTTTTGCCGTAGGACACCGACCAGGACACCTTTTTCCCTTCGCCCAGCTCCGGGAAGTCGTCGGCCTTGGCAATACGCAGCTCCTCAAAGGTCATGGAAGGATCCTCGATCTCCTCCTTGGAGCCGCCGTAAGAGAACACGGGGGGCTTATCAAAGAGGGATACCTGCTTGGGTGCGGCCTGTTCACTTTTTGCGGGCTTGTCTGAAGGGTCGCCCTTTGGAGCAAGGGCGGCAAACAGGTCAGGCCCGCCATCCGGGTCATCTTTGCCTTCCTTCGCGGTGGGCTTGAGCGTCTCCGCCCTGGCATCCGTAGTTTCCTCCGGCACATCTGCGGGGGGCGGTTCCAGCGCCGGTTGGTCATCGGCCGCGGCCGAATCCCCGAAGATGGCCGCGATATCCAGCCCGTCATCGTCGATGTCAGAAAATCCAAACATTTTTTCCAGTTCACTCATAGTTTGCTGCTCCTTTCGATTTTTGGACAAAAAAGACCGCAACCGCCCACTGGGCAATTACGGTCTTCTCGGTCCTGTTTGTATTTTTGTATTCCTGGTCAGCCTTGTGGACTGGTCTGGGGGCAGACTGCTCCCCTGGCCTCCTTTCCATCCACCCTAAAATGCTCCGCCCTACAATGCTCCGCCCTGAAATACACCTTCAGTTTACCATCCGGCTCGGCCGCTGTAAACTTGCGCTTTCCGCAAGGGGAGGTACAGCCATGCCGCTGCCGGAAACTGCGGCATAGTGTGTGCGGAGTGACGTTAAAGAGATCGAATGGCGATACCGTATTTCAGTGCTTTCTCAGAAGCCTGCCTGATTACCTGTTCAATGTCTGGAATTATCGGCGCAAATCTGGTATGATATGAAGTGAGAAAAGCGGAATGGAGTTGGCGAGGCATGAAGGACAAAACCTATATTGCGATTGATTTGCGCTCTTTCTATGCCTCGGTGGAGTGCGTGGAGCGGGGACTTGATCCTCTCACCACGAACCTGGTCGTTGCGGACGAATCCCGGACTGAGAAAACGATCTGCCTGGCGGTTTCCCCCTCTCTCAAAGCCTACGGCATTTCCGGCCGGGCGCGGCTCTTTGAAGTCGTACAGCGGGTGAAACAGATCAACAGCCAGCGGCTCCGCAGTGCTCCTGGCCATGCGTTTACGGGCAAATCCTCCCATGACCCCGATGTGCGTTCAACCCCGGGGCTGGAACTGGACTACATCATTGCTCCGCCGCAGATGGCGCATTATATGGAATTCAGCACACGCATTTACGACATTTATCTGAAATATATCGCCCCGGAGGATATCCACTCCTATTCCATCGACGAGGTGTTTCTGGATGCGACGGATTATCTGGATACCTACCGCATGTCGCCCCGCGAACTGGCCACGGCCATGATCCAGGATGTGCTGAATACCACCGGCATCACAGCCACGGCGGGCATTGGGACGAATTTGTATCTCTGCAAGGTCGCTATGGATGTGGAAGCAAAGCATATCCAACCGGATAAAAATGGCGTCAGGATCGCGGAACTGGATGAAATGAGCTACCGCAGGAAGCTTTGGAGTCATACGCCCCTGACCGATTTCTGGCGCGTGGGAAAGGGCTACGCCCGCAAGCTGGAGCAAAACGGTATGTTCACAATGGGCGATGTGGCACGCCGTTCCGTCCACGATGAGGACAGCCTTTATAAGCTGTTTGGTGTCAACGCGGAACTTTTGATCGATCACGCATGGGGATGGGAGCCCTGCACGATCGCTGACATTAAGGCATACAGGCCAAGCTCCAACAGCATCAGCTCCGGGCAGGTGCTTCAAAGCCCCTACGCATTTGATAAGGCGAAGCTGGTCGCAAGGGAGATGACAGACCTGCTTGTGCTGGACCTGGTGGAAAAACGGCTCGTCACCGACCAAATGGTGCTGACGGTGGGCTATGACATCGAAAACCTGACGGATCCGCATAAGCGCGGCGCCTATCGCGGAGAGATCATGAAAGACCCCTACGGGCGGGAGATCCCCAAACACGCCCACGGCACTATCAATCTCGGAAGGAAAACTTCGTCCACCAAACTCATCATAGAAGCTGTAATGGAGCTGTTTGACCGGATCGTGAACAAGGATCTCACCGTGCGGCGGATGTATGTGGTCGCAAACCATGTTGTTGATGAAAAGGATGTTTCCGAAGACTCTTCCTGCGAACAGCTCGACCTGTTCACGGACTATGCCACCCAGCAGGAACAGCAGCGGAAGGAAGCGGAGGCTCTGGACAGGGAGCGCAAAATCCAGGAAACGCTCATCACCATAAAAAAGCGGTATGGCAAGAATGCTATTCTAAAGGGGATGAATCTGCAGGAGGGCGCGACAGCCCGGGAAAGGAACAGCCAGATTGGAGGACACAAAGCGTGAACGGCCAGTATGAGGATATCATCCACCTGCCGCATCATGTGTCGGAGAAGCGGCCCCGCATGTCGATGCTTGACCGGGCGGCGCAGTTTTCCCCCTTCGCGGCCCTGACAGGTTACGGCTCCGCGATCGAGGAGACCGTCCGTCTTACGGATCGTCAAATTGAGCTGAGCGACGATAGGATCGAGGCGCTTGACGCCGTGCTTCGCGTGGTGGAGAAACACATCCGGCAAAGGCCGGAGGTAGAAATCCGATATTTTAAGCCGGATATGAAAAAAGCCGGAGGCGCGTACCTCACCGTGTCCGGCAATGTTAAAAAGATTGACAGCATCGAAGGAAAAGTTGTTTTTGTTGATGGTACGGAGATCCCCATCCTGGATATTGTGGATATCCGCTGTGACGAATTGCGCGTTTCCAGCGACAGCGACTCGACTTTCTGAGCCTGACTATCCCACAGAGGACACTGCGTAGGAACGCCGTATATGGACAAGAAAAGCCGGGGATGATTTTCCCGTCTTTTTGGTAATGGGTTTTTAATAGGCTTGTCATGGTCATGGAATCTAAAAAAGTGCAGTACAGATGTAGACTGTACTGCACTTTTTAATTATTCTTCGATATCAATATCAATGCCCAGGGCCTCAGCAATTTCTTCGGCGCTCTTCCCGGATTTTTGGGCTTTCTTCAAAATGGCCTCTATTTTTTGCTTCTTTGTCATGCGGGGCTTACGAGGAGGCTTTGGAGCAAGGATGGCCGCTTTCTTTTCCTCTAATTGCTTGATCTTTCCGCGGGCTTCATCGATCTTCTTATCACATTCATCTTTGAATGCCTTCGCCTTTGCCTCATACCCGGAGATCAGCGTTTCCATCTTTCCAATTTGCACATCAATTGCCTCGGCCCTCTCCTGCGGAGTGCGGCGCGCGCGTTTCACTTCATTTTCTGCCATATTCCTGCCTCCTCGTATTAAGATGCGTATATTGTATCATGGGGAACTTCGTTTTACAAGATTTTTATGCTGGATCGAAAACGTCTCACGCCGTGTGACGGATTTATTTCGTGATCCAGTCAATGAACAGCGACACCTTTTCCAAGTCCGCGTCGCTCAACTCCCGCAGCTTTTCTCCCAGCGTTGCCCGCAGGGTATTTCCCCCTTTCAGGCCGGAGAAAAACTCCGATGGGCTGACCTCAAAATATACCATGATATTAAACAGCTCCTTCATGGAGGGCATTGTGGCTCCGCTGGTAATGGAGCGAATATAGGAACCGCTTTTCCCCAATTCCAGACTCATGCGGTGTTCCGACACACCTTTTTTCCCACGCAGCTCGGTGATATGATCCCGCAGGTATTTTTCATATTGCTGAACCTCGTCCATCCAACTCGCCTCCTCTCCATCCGTTCATTATTGTACCTTGAATCGCGGGAGAGCATCGGCGGCTAAAATATGAAATTGCATCTTGTTTTTCTTTTAATTGCTATTATAATTATTAAACATGAATGCAATTTGATTTTCTCACTATGAAAGCGGGAGGGTGAACGGATGCAGGAAGAAACCTGCTGCTTCACTGGCCACCGGAAGATCCCCCCGGAGGAACTGGCGGCGATCTCCGGCAGGCTGGAGCGCGTTATTCTTGAACTGTACCGGAGAGGGACCCGGTACTACAAGGCGGGGGGCGCCCTGGGCTTTGATGCCCTCGCCGCGCAGACAGTGATCCGCCTGCGGGAGAGCTGTCCCGGCATGAAGCTGATCCTGATTCTCCCGTGCCTGACGCAGACAAGGGGCTGGAGGCCGGAGGATGCCGCCGAGTATGAGCGGGTGAAATCCCAGGCGGACGAAGTGATTTACACCGGCCAGCAGTACACGCCGGGCTGTATGCACAAAAGGAACCGCCGCCTGGTGGACGGCAGCGGGATCTGCGTCTGCTACCTGACTGGGAACAGCGGCGGGACGGCCTACACCGTCAACTACGCGAATGCCCAGGGGCTTGAGATCGTCAATATTGCCCGGCAGGAAAGCCAGATAAACGGCGTATCTTCATAGCGGAAATTCATCTTACACGGTGAGACGAATTTCCCATGGGCCAAATGGCGGATTTTGCAGCCCGGCATTTCGTAAAAGTCATTATTCTTTCGTGAAAGTCATTGCAGTTTGGCGGAAAGCGTGATATTATAACTATGTATAGCCAAAGAAGATTCATAGCCGTAATATTACGGCTATGCGCGTATATACGCGCATAATTCCTTTTGAAAACTATAAAAGGTACATTTGGCGCACGTCGCTGATTGCGGCGGCAGGGTGCGGTGTTCACCGCAAGGATCATTCCGAATCCGAAACAGAATCCGCAATGAGTCATAAGGGGGATATCTCTATGAAGCGTGTTATAAGACAATGGCTGGCGGGCTTGCTGTCCGTGGTGCTGCTTCTTACCCTGCTGCCTGCGGCGGCCTTGGCAGAGGAAGCCGGCGGAGCGACGGGGCAGACTGCTGTGGAGCAGGTACAGGCCCTCATCGACGAGCTGCCCGACGCGGAGGAAATCACCGACGAGACGCGGGCGGACGTGCAGGCGCAGATCGACGCCATCGACGCGGCCATACTGGAGCTGACCGGGGACGAGGCGGCGACGCTGGACACCGCCCGCTATGATGCGGCGGTAGCGGCCCTGCTTGCGCTGGACGCTTCCTCCACGCTGGAACAGGTGCAGGCTCTCATCGACGCCCTGCCCGACGCTGAGGACATAAACGAGGATAACCGCGCTGACGTGGAGGCCCAGCTTGAAGCAATCGACGAGGCGAAGCTGGCCCTGGAGGACGGGGAGCTGGACGCCCTGGACATCACCCGCTATCTGGCGGCAGTGGAGGCTCTGCTGACTCTGGACGATATGGCCGGGGCGGATATACCTATGCCTATGGTATTTCCGAATGATTTGCCCGGCACGGGCACATCGGAAGATGAACCGTATGAGATTTCCACGGCGGATCAGCTGAAGCAGTTGAGTGTATATGTGAACGGCGGGCAAGACTGCGAGAATACGTACTTCAGGCTGATGGCGGACATTAACCTGGACGGCAGCGCGGAGAACCCGTGGATGCCGATAGGGAACGACGGCACCCGATTCAAAGGCTCCTTCGACGGCAACAATCATACCGTCAGCGGGCTGTATATTGATATCTTTGCTGATAATGTGGGCCTGTTCGGGTATATCAATTCAGAAGGTACAGTGAAAAACCTGGGCGTCAGCGGATACATCAAAGCATCCAGCAGTAATAGTGAGGTGGGCGGCATCGCGGGAACAAGCTATGGAACGATTACCGGCTGCCACAGCGCCTGCGAGATTGAAGGTGGTGGCTATACAGGCGGCATTGTGGGGTGGAACCGTGCCACGGTGTCAGATTGCTACAATACCGGCTCGATCAGCGACGCAGAGCGCGCAGGCGGCATCGTAGGGCATAACTCCGGTAATATTTCAGATTGTTATAACGCCGGCGCGGTCAGCGGCACAAACTGCGCAGGCGGCATTGCAGGAGACGATACGGGCCACGCTTTCAAAAACTGCTACAACGTTGGTGAAGTTACCGACGCAGGATCATGTGGAGGCATTGTAGGAGCAGGCACCAGCGGGCACAGTACTTACGAAAAATGCTATTTCCTTGCGAGCACAGCGGATAACGGCGTAGGCAGCGGCGGCGCAGCCGGTACAGAATCAAAATCGGAGGACGAGTTCCGGTCCCTCGCGAAAGACCTCGGCGAGGGCTGGACGAACGACCCGTTTTTGGGCCGCCCGGTGCTGACGGCGAACAAGGAGCCGTGGCCCATCTCCGGCGATGGCTCGCAGGACGAGCCCTTCGAGATTCCAAACAAGACCACGCTGGAGCAGGTCCGGGAGTACATCAAAAACGACCCTGACCACGGCAAAGGCAAGTTTTTCAGGTTGACGGAGAATATCGAACTGGAAAGCCAGGAGTGGACGCCGATTGGGGAAAACCGCGACAACCCATTCCAGGGCACCTTTGACGGCAATGACAAAACAATCAGCGGGCTGCATATTGATCAATCGGGCAGTAATTATCAAGGCCTGTTTGGTTATATATCCGACGGCGGTACGGTGAAAAACCTGACGGTGGAGGGCGAAGTCACTGGCGACTCAAACGTTGCCGGAATCGTTGGCTATAGCGATGGCGGTACGATAGACAACTGCCGTAACGCCGTCACTGTCCAGGGCAGCTCGTCCTTCGGTGGAATTGTCGGTAAGTGCCAGGGCGGCACGATCAAAAACTGCCGCAACACCGGTACAATCCATGGCGGCGGCAGTACCGGCGGAATTGTTGGTACGTGCCAAAACAACTGCACCATAGAAAACTGCCACAACACGGCGGATATCACCAGCAGCGGAACGAATGTCGGCGGTGTTGTGGGGGTTGGGAATGATATTACAGTAATCAATTGCAGCAACTCCAGGGCGGTCAGCGGCAAGGGCATCATCGGCGGTGTAGCGGGTCAAATCAGTAGTAGCGGGGCCATCCGAAACAGTTACAACACCGGAGTGGTGACCGGCACCGGTGAGAGCAATACTGGCGGAGTTGTGGGGATAAACGGCAGCAATTGTACGACGGAAAACTGCTACAACACCGGCGCGGTCAACGGCAATGGCTTCACCGGCGGAGTTGTGGGGTATAGCAGCGGCACAGTGAAAAACTGCTACAACACCAGCAAGATCTCCGGCATGTTCTGCATCGGTGGGGTCGCTGGAGGCGGGAGCGTCGAAAATTGCTATAACGTTGGTTCCGTCACCGGCACAAACCATACCATCGGCGGCGTTGTGGGATCAGGCGACTGCACAGACTGCTATTACCTCGAAGACACGGCGGCGGCGGGCACCGGCGCCGGCAGTGACAGCGGTGCAACGAAAAAAACCGACGCCGCGTTCAAATCCGGCGAGGTGGCGTGGCTGCTGCAAGGAAAGCAGGGCGCACAGGAGCCCCAGGTCTGGGGGCAGGACGTCGGCAACGGCACGCCCGAGCTGACGGCCAGCCCGGACAAAAAGGTGTTCAAGATCACCGGCAAGGTCGAGGACCAGACTGACGTCGTGTGGTACTCCAACCGCTCCGCCTCCCTCCCCGCCGACCCGTCGAAAGCGGGCTTTACCTTCGCGGGCTGGTCCACAAAGGCGGGACAAACAGAGGCGGATTTCGGGCAGGGCGATCCGGTCAGCGCGGATATGATCGTCTACGCGGTCTTTACGCATTTGCAGCCCGGCACGGGCAGCGTCACCATGGTGGACTACACCTGCGGCGACGACAGCGTAAAACCCGTGGCAAAATCTGATACCAACGGAACGGCGAACGTGAAATTCACCTACACGGTAAAGGGGCAAAACGATTATAAAGAAGCCAAGCCCTCCACGGCGGGCGAATACACGGTCAAGGCTGTCTTTGCGGCAACGGATAACTATTATGCAGTCACGGCCACGGCAGACTTCAGGATCACCCACAAGATTCCGGACAATCTGGAGGAAGGCGAGGCGTTTACGTGCGAATGTAACAGCGATCTGCGTCTGGAGGTGGGAGAGCTCACCGAAGTCCCGTCCGAATTGAGCGATGATTACAGCGACGTGGATACACTCATAAAGGCCCTGGCAGAAAAGGTCAGCACCGGGGCGAATTACGCCGTCTATGACGTAAAGCTGGAGGTCAAGGAGGGCGCCGGGGACTGGCACGACGCCCCCGAGGGCAGTATCCCCGCTTCCGGCATTACCATCACGCTGTCCTACCCCGAAGGGACAGATTCCAGCTATACATTCACCGTCATCCACATGATTTCGACGGGTGATAACGCCGGCGAGATGGATAAGCTGGAACCCACCAACAGCGAGGACGGCATCAGCTTTACCGTGCAAAGTCTGTCGCCCTTCTGTGTTGGCTGGACCGCCCCGCCGTCCAGTTCCTCCGGCTCTTCCAGTTCCTATCCCTCTTATTACAGCGTTACCGTCCCCTCCGATTTTGAGGGCGGCAGCGTAACATCTGACCGCACATCGGTGCGGCAGGGGAACAAAGTCACCCTGACGGTAAAGCCCGACGAGGGGTATCATTTCGACTCTCTCACCGTCAGCGACAGAAACGGGAAGCCCGTGGAAGTCGCCGACAACGGCGACGGGACTTACACCTTCACCATGCCCTACGGCAAAGTCACCGTGGATGCCGAGTTTGTGAAATGCAGCTCTTTGAGCTTCACCGACCTGGATGCCGGAGCGTGGTATCACGACTACACCGATTACGTCATCGCCCACGGCTTGATGCAGGGCACTGGCAACAATATCTTTGCCCCTGCGGGCACCGTCAACCGGGCGCAGATGGTCATGGTGCTGTGGAACATGAGCGGCAAGCCAGTGGTCAACTACTACATGACCTACTCCGATGTCAGCGAGGACGCCTGGTGCGCCGAGGCCATCCGCTGGGCAACCAGCGAGGGCATCGCGGCTGGCTACGGCGGAGGGCTGTTTGGCCCCGGCGACCCCATCACCCGTGAGCAGATGGCCTCCATGATGTACCGCTATGAGCAGAAGTACGGCGACGGCGGTTTCACCGGCGATTGGATGTACCGCCTGCCCTTCACCGACCTGGACCAAATCTCCGATTGGGCCTTTGAAGCGGTTGCGTGGTGCAACATGAAGGGTGTTATGAGCGGCAAGGCTGATAACATCTTTGACCCCAAGGGGCCTGCCAAACGTAGCGAGATGGCCGCAATCCTCACGCGCTATTGTGAGGTGGCCACCGCAGTTGAGGCAATCGAAGATACAAAAGAATGACTCACCGCAGAGCGCGGGGCCGGATGGCCCCGCGCTTTCCTATACCGGATAACCACGGTTTGCACAGCACGAAAAATGCGTCCTACAGTGAGCGTGCTCAATCTCCATGCAGTATTTGGCCAGCTTTTCGAGGCAGGACATTACAAAAGAACCCCGCCTGACATGTGTGTGTCAGGCGGGGTTTCGTTCAAAGATCGTTCTTTATCCTGCGGCGCTCGGCTGTTTCGTACACATCGTCATCCTCACGGACACCGATGACAACCACAAGCATCTCCGATTCGGTTCGGATCAGCTTATAAACAACACGGATGCCCGTGCCGCGCAGCTTGATTTTCAGCAGCCCCGACAGGTTCCTTCCATGCTTATTTCCAAGCGGCTTTCTGTAACCGCCCTCCTGTATGGGAAGCGGATTTTCCAGTACCTTGTCAATTGCCTTCGCCACAACAATGCGCTGATTTCCGGCCAGATTTTTGAAATCTTTCGCCGCCTCCGGCAGATATTTCAGCACCCACTTCATTCGATCTCCACCTCGCCGCAGCTCTCAAGGGCCTCCTTTGTAATACCGAGTTCTCGATATAACTCTTCCCCGGAAACAACTTTGGCAGGGTCGAAATTCTCCATACGCTGCGATGCAAGGATCAGCAGCCTCGCGTCGTTCACCTCGTCCATGAGCCGGATATACTCATCTGGAGAAAGCAAAACACATTCTGCGGCGTTGTTCTTCATAACAACCTTTGCGCCAGTCTGTTTCACTTCTTCGAAGATTTTTCCGGCAAGACCTCTATTGAACTGAGTGATCGGGATCGTATCCCTGATCGCGCTTGTAATATCCGACACGCTGACTCACCTTCACTAATAATATAGCAGATTACCCTTCAAATATCAACAGATAAAACGATATATTTGCTGATAATTATGATGCGGGTTTATACTCGTTTGTTCACCAGTTCCCGCACGATCTCGTCGCCCATCAGCTCTGAGGTTAGGAATACCGTATAAGGACAAAGAAAATGGCTGGGGGAATCTCCCCCGGCCATTAGACGATTGGGTTTAATAAATCAATCATTTTTGTTGAGCATCTTCTGACAGAATTCTTTTAACTCACATGTGCCGTTTTCTGCGGTTTCCCACACTGTTTCCATGTCGATATGGCCATATTCATGCGCCACGACATTCCGCATCCCGCGAATCGCGCGCCATGGGATCTGCGTGTTCTCTGACCGAAATTCGTCCGATAGTTTCCCGACCAGTTCGCCAATCTGCATCAAGCAAAGAGCTACCGCGTTGTGATAGGTGGGGTTGCTGCAGAAAGTTTCATAATCGCGGTTATACTCGTGGTGAGCGTGCTCGATCTCCATGCAGTATTTGACAAGCTTTTCGAGAATTTGTGTATCGCGGTCACTGATTTGCATAAAGCAACACCTCCTCACCTGCAATTTTCTGCAGAAAAGCTGGTTCAAGGCTTCCCGTTGTCAACAGGTCAAGTTTTTTCCCAAGGCTGTCCTCCAAGTCAGAGTACAGCGCACCGAGGGCAAACAGGCCCTTCAATGCCCCCTTATCTACACGCAGGTCTATATCGCTGTTCGCGGTGGCATCGCCTCGGGCGTAGGAACCGAAAAGGTAGACCCGGCCCACACTATGGGCGGCCGCGATGGGCGCCACAATATTACGGATTTCGTCAACTGTGTAGACTTTATCCATGTGACGTTACCTCCCTGTTTATTTCATCTTAATTATAGCACATTTTAATAAGCATTCAAGCGCTACTTCTCACAATATTCCACTGCCCGGTCCCATCAAGGGACCGGGCAGCGTTTTTTGTAGCGATTATACCCGCTTATTCACCAGCTCCCGCACGATCTCGTCGCCCATCAGCTCTGAGGTGCGGTAGATATTCTGACAAAAGGCTTTCAGGCTGAAATCCATACCAGGGCTGCCCTGATCCAACAGTACGCCGGTCACGGTGAACCGGCGCGTTACCTGTTCCTTAAAGAGCTCCCCCCGGAAGGATTCCGGTAAGGCACACTCACCGTCGGTGATGAACACTATGTCGGCGTTTTCAAAGCCGTCCTGCTCTATCAGCCGCAGGGCTTCCCGCAGTGGGGACTCAAAGTTGGTCCCTCCGCCTAAAAAAGTCTCCGCAGCCGCTATCTTATCTGCAACAGTATAGGCGCCGGGGCGGAAAACATCTGTCTTGAAACTGTCGCGCCCGGAGAAGTGGACGAGGGCGAAACAGCGTCCGCCCTCTGCGGCGATCTCCAGCAGGGTCATGGCTACGGCCTTGCCCCACGCGGCGCTGTCGCCTTCGGTGGAGGAGGACTCATCCAGGCAGCAGATAATGTCGCCCATCCCCTTATAGACCGGTTCACGGCGCTTATACTGCTTGATCTGTTTCCTCTGATATTTCCGCAGGAACAGCGGGAGCGTTTCCGGCGCCGCCAGCATAGACAGCTCAGAACTAAGGGCGCGGGACAGGTCATTTCCCAACTCCAGTGAATACTTTTCTCCCCGGCCATAGGCATAGCCGTTACGCCTGCCCTGGGCGAGGATATCGCGGAAGCGGCCCAGATACTTGGAGATGTCCCGGAGCACGGTGCTCTTTCGGACAAGGGCAAGCAGATCGGCGTTAACCTCATTTTTCTCCATATTACCCGGATCGTCGCTCCAGGCGGAGAGGATACACTGTACCTCCTCGGCCTTCTCCGCAGCAGCGCCGACAGCCCTGGCCACAAGGCCGCTCATGGCATCCCTACGGCGTGCAGCCTCGGCGTCAATGAGCCTGCCCACGGCCTCCGCCTGCTGCCGCTTGCTCTCGGCGGCGTTGGCGGCGTTGAGAACAGCCTTCTCCAGCGTTTCATTACGTTCTTTGCTCTGGCGCATCCGCTCCAGAAGAGCGGATAGTTCTTCCGCAGACTTTTCTTCCGCCTTCTCCAACTTTTCCAGCGTGTTCAGCGCACCCTTTTCCCCGCCGGCATCCCCCAGCAGGTCGTCCAGTTCGCCGGCGGTCTGGGAAATAAATTCTGACGCCGCTTCATACGCGGGCAATTCCCGGCCCTCGCACACAGTTTTGAGGGTGGGATAGTCCTCGCTCTGTGTAATATGGTCCAGGATACGGGCGTTGAATTTTCGCGCCGCTGTGGATAATTCCGTTTCCTCCCGCCGCCTGGGCATCAGGGAGTAAAAAGACTGGTAGACATCCCGGGACAGGGCCGGGAAAGAGCGCAGCTTTTCTCCGGCTGCCTGCTCGATCCTGTCCAGCGCTTCGTCTCCGCCGCGGAGATCCGCGTAGATCGTATCCTCCAGCTTGGTGGAACGGAGCACCCGGTCTGTCCCGGCGTCCTGCCTGGCCGCTGGGGCCGGCCGCTCTGCCCACGGGGAACGCAGCACATCGTCAATGGTGCGATACTTCCCGCGCATCACGGACACCCCCTGTCCGCATAGGTATCCATCCACGCCCGCAGGATCTCCGCAGCCTGTTTTGGGTCGTTTCGCAGCTCAGGAAATTTCTGCCGCAGATAGGGCGCCGCGCCAAACATATTGGTGACACCTGACTCCCGCAGTTCATCTAAAAAATCAAAGTATTCTAAGTATTCTGTCATAAACTTCCTCCTGTAAAAGCGCCGTGCGGCGCTGCTCCGATCCATGTTATAGACCTTAGCATAATTATGCTATAATAGAAACTCCTTTTTGCGGCTAAGCATGGGAGCGGTGAGGGAGCGTTCGCTCCCTCACCGCCATGTTTCAGAACGGCAGCTCACCGTCTTCATCATCGAAATCAGGCACAAAGCCCTCCGGCGGCTGGTTGGCGTCGCCATCCTCCACCGGCTGGCTGACGCCGCCCTGCGTCTTGGGCTTGGCATCTCCAAAGTAGACATGCTCAGCCACGACCTCCGTGTTGTACCGCTTATTGCCCTCCTGGTCCGTCCAGGAGCGGATCTGCAGCCGGCCGCTGACCACTGCCATGCGGCCTTTGGCAAAATACTTGGCCACATTCTCGCCCAGTTTGCGCCAGGCTACTACATCCACAAAATCGGTCTCCTTCTCGCCGCCCCTGCTCTTGTAGTCGCGGTCACAGGCGATGCGGAAGGAACAGACCGGCGTATCTCCGGCCTGCCGCAGTTCGGGATCCTTGGTGAGCCGCCCCATGATAACAATGTGATTAAGCATAGTATGATTCCTCCATCATTTTTATTCTTTCTTCCCGTAGGAAGGGCCATAATTTAAGCGAAAATTCTCAGTCCTGCTCCTCCGTGCTGCGGTCCTCCGGGTCGTCATCGTCCCTTTTCGGCCGCCAATGGTACTCACAGTCCGGATTTTCACACCGGCCGTTCCAAAGCGTTGAGCCGCACAGTGGACAGGGCTCGGCGTAGTACATACCGCCGCCGGTATAACTCATCCCATGAGCGCCTCCTTGCTGTAGCAGTAGAGGTAGACATGGTAAGCGCCTTTCACCGGCGTGCAGCGGAGCATATAGCGATACCGCCCCGTCTCAATGCGGAACCCGTAGGCGCGGTCTTCATTCGGGATGGCAGCCTGGTCGTAATATGCGCAGAAAGCGGCCATGGTCTTTAGATTTTTCAGTGGTGCAAACCCGATACGCAGCCAGTCCACGACCCTTGCGAGATCCGCCTTGAAATTGGCATCATTATATCGACTGTCCAAACAATGGGGCCACCAGGTATGGTGCAGGATGTCCCGTTCAAAATCGCCCCTCATGTGGCCGATGCAGCCATCCGCCGCATCCTGTTCACAGTTCTGGCTGAAGAGCAGAGGTTTCTCCTCCGGCTTTGCGATAAACAGCTCCATTACATCACGGCCTGTCGGTGGATGCTTACGCTGAAAATCCTCCAGCGCAGCGACTCCATCGCTGAGAAAAACCAGGTCGGCCGAAGCGCAGGAGAGGTATCCGTCTGCCGGGAGCTGGATGGGGTCGGCGGTGAGCAGCGTCCCATAGTGATCGACCAGGATACCTCTGGAAAGCTGGCATGGCTCGCCGCCCTCCTCGCGGATCTCATAGCGGTACATCCCCATAGGAATGCTCGCCGATTTCACCCGCAGGGATGTGAACAGCGCGGGGGTATCCTGAAACAGGACTTCCTCATAGGAGAGATCTTGGGCGCGCACATAATTTCCCATGTTCAATCCTCCGCCGGCGCGTATGGTTTTTCTATAACTGTGTAGTTCATTTCCATTCCTCCATTCTTATTGCAGCGCGGCAAGCTGGTCCAGCGTGATGTAGGTAAAACCCGCCGCCTCGTGGGCCTGCCGGCTGATCTGCTCCATGTCCCGCAGAAGCTCCGCCGTCAGCGCGTGCTCATTATCCGACTGCGCCTCGCCGTCCAGCTTTTTCTGCATCGCATACAGCCGCAGAAGCTCACTGCGCAGCTTGACCAGCGCCTTGTTCCCGGCGCCCGGCCTGCTCTGGTCGTTCCGGGCGGTCTCGTACTCGTCCTTGGCCTCCAGCGCCATGGCACGGATGTCGTTCACCTTGTCCTGCATGGGGTTGACACACATGCGCTGCAGGGTGGATTCCACCGTGGCCCGGTCTCCGGGCATATACCACAGGTAGTTCTTCAGCGCCAACAGATCGGTGCTCTCCACCTGCGCGTGTCCCGACAGCCACGCCTTTGCCTGCGCGATGGGATAGTAGCCCAGGTATTTGCGGTCGGACACCGTTATGCCGTTCTTGCGGAGTTCGCAGAGAATATCATCGGCCAGCTCGTTTGCCGCCTCCGGCACAGGGACAGCGGACACCTCACGCTGCATCTCCAACAGCTCGTCCAGTGTGATGGTGCAGTGGATCTGGCCCGTCAGGCCGCGCTGTTTGTTTTTCAGCATCAGCAGGCGGTTGTCCCGCTCCGCGATGTTCTGCGTCACCACCTTCAGCTCCAGCCGGTCGTAGAGCGCAGCCAGGATCTTCTCCTGCGGGTCGTTGAAGTTTGGCACCTCGTTGGACGCCGCGAAGAAGGAAATGGTGGGAATGGGATATGTACGCCCTTCATTGGTGTACTTGCGCTCGTTCAGGGCGGTCAGCAGGGAGTTCAGCACCCCGTCGTTGCACTTGAACGCCTCATCGAGGAAGCAGATGTCCGCCTCCGGGATCTTGCCAGTGGTGAGCACCATGGGTTCGCTCCTATATAGCGCGGCCACGGCCTTTTTATATGCGTCCAGCTTCTCCGTGGCCGCCCTCAGCGTTTCATACGCCTCCGGCGCGTCTGGCCGCGCAAGCATGGAATCCTTGGCCGCTTCCAGTTCTCCGCGCAGGTGCTGATACATACCATCCTGTTCCAGGATGGACTGGGGAACATGACCGGGGATCAGGCTGGACAGATCCGTGCGTCCGAAAAGCTGTTCCTCATCGGCCTGCTTAGTCAGCAGGCGCTCAAACTGCCTCGCGCCGGTGATCCGGCTGCGAAAGCCGTTGATGACAAAGCTTTTCGCCTGTCCTGGGTCACCCAGGATAAAAAGGTTTTTCCGGGTGAGCAGGGCGATGGCGATGGTCTCAATCAGTTCCTCGCGCTCTGCCACATCTGCGTTCAAGCCGGCCATAACGGCCAGCATCTTATCTCGCAATGTGCTCATAGGCTGTCGCTCCTTTTCTTATTTTATAGGCTGTGCTTTTGTTCAGACTGCGGTGGAGGGAGGCCCCGCCAGCAGCGATTTCAGGTAATCGGCTACATCGCCCTGGGAGCAGGCCATCCGCCGCAACTGACTCTTGTGGTATTCCCGGCTGTTGGAGGGAATCGTCATATCTGCGGTCGTCACGAAAAAACGTCCCGACTCATGGCTGATCCAGATACGCCGGCCGCGTGCCGGAGCCTCCGCCACGATCCACAGCGGCCTTGTGCGCTGGATATAGGTCTGGAACCGTTCCGCATAACGCCAGCCGCTGCCGTCATAGGCGATTTTTGCTCCATATTGCTCCAGCGTTTGGTAGATCCGTCTGTACTTCACGCCGTTTCCGTCTCCTCGCGGATGTCTGGCTCGAAATACTCCCCCATGTCGCAGCAGGCGCAGGCAGCGACATCATCCGGGGTCAGGAGCTCTCTATGCCCGCAAAAATCACAGAGTTGCAGCCAGAACGCATATTGCCCCACCAATTCCACATCCTCGCGTTGTACGAAGGGCTTTTCCCCATGCCGCTGCGCCAGAGCGTCGTAGGCGGCCATCAGGGCAAAACTGTCGCGCTCGGCCAGCCAGTCCCGGCCCCCGGTTCGGAACCGATACTGACGCACAGAAACATCGGAGACCAGATATGCCGTGTCTCGGACAGGGGCATATCGCAGCTCACATCTGATCAGATCCCGTATGTCGTATTCGTCTGGGTGGCCGCTCTCGTTGACAGTCACAACCAGACCTACCTTGGGCGTAATTGTAACGTTTGAAAATAACAGGCTCATATTCTCTCCTTTTTCGTCCCCCTGCCCGCAAACCGCGGGCAGGGGATCATTGTTAAAAAGGCCGTTTCCTATGCCGCAAGCTGCCCATACGGGCCGTCCTCGCTGCGAAGGTCGTCTATGGAGACGATATCGCCCCTGCGGAAATCTCTGGGGAGCCCGGTCATGCCGAACAGCCGGAGAGGTTTCGTACAGTTCAGGAGTTCGTAGCGGAGCTGCGCCCAAATGTGGGCGCCTAACTCTCCTTTGTCGGGGTCGTAAGTGCTCACAGCCTTGATCAGCCGGAGAGAAAGCTGCTGGTAGACGTCGTCATACTCCAGCTTCGCCGCCTTCATCAAGGCACGGTTCTTGCGGATCACCTGATCGACACAGGGGAGGTACTCCTCCACGATGCGGTTACGCTCGGCCAGAGAATAATTGTTTTTCATGATGTACCCCTTTCATTGTTTTGGGGGTCCAGAAGCGGCAATGGCCCTGGCCCCAGTCCTCCATGAGCATGTCATGGGTGTAGGTTGATGAATTGTAATTTGGGTTGCTGCAATGTTCCCGCGCCTCGCCTTCTGGATAATAGGAGAAAGCGCAGGTCCCGCAATGCTTTTCAGCTTCGTTCAAATGGATCCCTCCTTCGTCACGCGGCCTTTTCCAGCGGTAAACCGTCGAACAGGGAGAGTTGCTCTGCCTCATAGCGGAACCGCTGGTCGATCTCGTCGATGCGCTCAGTTCGGTTGAACAGCTCCGTGGCCTTATTGGGCGCGCTCTGGCATTCCAGCAGCCGTGCCCACAGATCCGGGTGGTGGTCGTAGAGGTGGCGCAGTTCTCCCCGCTTAGCATTGGGGCAGAAGAAGCATCCATTCCGGCTGGTAAACGCATAGGCCGGGGAATAGAGCCCTGCCCGTTTACAGATCTCCGCGGCGTCCCGCTCCGTCTTTTTATACTTTGCCAGCAGCGATACCGCTTTCCCCGGCTCCAGCCGCATCAGCCGCTCCTGTTCATCGTAGGAAATGCCGATATACTGGATCACGCCGCTGCCGAGGGATTGCTTATAGGCGTTGATTGGCGGCAGCTTACAGTCCCGCTGGATGCAGCACCGTCCGCACAGCGGCCAGGAATTGATCTTACCCGCCGAATTTCCCCGTTTCAAAATGCGGTAGAAACTCTTGATAAAGGTCATTTCTGACCGAAGGACCACGACCTTCACACCGTTGGCCTCTAGGAAGGGGATGGCGCGCTCATAGATGAAATCCCTGTGCTCCGGCACCTCGCCGGAGATGTCGTCGTCGAACATGACCTCACAGTAGACCGCCTCATCCAACGGCTCACCATGCATAAGCGCCAAAAGGATCGTTGCCAGGCTGTCCTTTCCGAAGGAACAGGACGCCAAATACTTCAAAGCACCCTTTTCCAATCTCGCCCGGAGGCCGCATCGACCGAAATGACGCTCTCACGCTCATTCGCCGTGCGGGAGAGGAAAGCGGTGATGGCGCAAATGGCGTTGGTTTCCCTGATGTAATAGAGGCCGATCTTTCCGTCTTTTTCCTTGTAATGGATTCTGAACGGATATGTTTTTCGTTCTCCTGACATCTGAATCCCCCTCGTTCCTTACGCTGTCCCAAGGACAGGCGTCTTAGAAAGCCGCCGTATGGCCTCAGCTTCTTCGGCCTGGATACGGGCCAGCTCCTCCTGTGCGTTCTCCTGGATCCCGCATTCACTTTCCTCATCCCTGCAGGAGGGTGTTCCATAGGCGCCATAGCACTCCGCGCACTGCTCCAGATAATCAGCCGGCCGGAAATCCTCCGGGGTTAAATGCAGCTCGGAGGAGATGATCTCCAGCCTGGTGGAAAGAGCGGTGGCATAACCGTCCTGGTACGCTTCCCAGTAATTCTCATCGTATTCCTCGCAGTCATAGCGGCCGTCCAGTTCATCCTTCTCAGCTATGACCAGTTTCTGAAGCTCCGCTTTGGCCCGGAGAAATGACAGGAAACTGCCCTCGCTCTGGGGCTCCGGGAAATGCCCCCTTTCCGCGTCAACGCCGGTGCGGATGATGGTGTAGACCTTGACTTCCTTGCCGGGATCTGCCATGGCCCCTGCGCTCCCATACTGACAGCACACATGGGACACACGGCGGTTTCCTGCCCCGTCCAGCCATTTTCGGATCAGGGGCCTGTCCTGCTCATGGAACATCTCCACGAACCGAAGGCGAAATTCCGAACATTCCATGTGGTTGTCCCCGGCGTTATGGATCTCATACAGGTGGCGGTAGACCGCCGCCAGGAAATCGTCTCCGGCCAGGTGGTCAAAGGCGTCCACATCATGGCAGAGCCGTCCGCCGCAGATACGGCAGGAACCCACACGGCACAGCCGCCGCTTTTCAGGGCGGTTGATGTCCGTGTACTCTAACTCCCAGCGGATGTCCGCCATATTGTCCGCCACATGGACGGCCAGGGCGGAGATATCCTTCCCCCTGTTTTTCACAGGCGCGCAGGAACACAGTTTTTCCGCTCTATGCGGACACGCAGTTTTTTCACGCATTACGCCGCGTCCTCCTTTGTTTTTCTGCAAAGGTCAATGACCTTTTGGCATTGATCCATTTCAAATCCGCCGATGTGGGCCAGCCGCTCGGGAAGCCCCATCTGTCCGGCCAGCCACTTATAGCCTCTGGTCCGGCTCATACCCTTCTGTTTCCAGAAGGCGTCGAACACCTGATGGGTCTCCATGCGCTTGAGGCGCAGCGTCTCATTGGCCACATTACCCAATGGGCGCGTCGTCCCCTTATGGCATCCGACCCTGGCGGTGCAGTTCTGGCACTGGTAAATGTACTCGTTCTGCAGCCCCAGCCGGTCAACAGCCGGGCCGTAGACATTCCGCGCGGGCACCATACGGACCACGCCGCCGCAGTAGCGGCAAATCTTCGAGATCTCCAAGGGCATCCCTCCTTATGCGGCCGCCTTGGCCGCTCTTTTCCGCGGTTTCTCTTCCTTCGCCCGGAGGATCGTGGGCTTGCGCCGGGAGAGCTGCAGGCAGATGAGATCATCGGTCCGCATGACCAGGATCCCATTTTGCCCGACCTCCAGCATCAGCGTGCCGCCGAGGGCGGCGAGGCACTGGGAGAGCTGCCGGGAGTTGTACCAGTATTCGCCCTCCGGGTTCCCGGACAGCGCCACGACCTCCATATCCCTCTCCGAGGAGCACCCCTCGCTTTCACAGCGGATCTTGATATTGCCGCCGGAAAAGCGGAGACTGACCGCGTCCCGCTCACCTGCCACCACGGAAACGCCGGATACCGCGTCGTAGAGTCCGGCGGCATCGGTGAGGATCGTGAAGGCGCTTTGCACATGGCTCAGCATAAAATCAGGATCCACATGCTGCCCCTCCAGGAGCCTGGCGGAAAACATGAAATCCTCTTTCATGAAAACCACGCTTTTGCCCGTGGTGCCCACATCCAGTTCATCTTTGCTGCCTACAAGACGGGCCAGCTTGCTGAGGGACACGGCCGGGATGAGCATACTGACCGAAGCATCCCCTTTGCTCTCACCCCTGGCGGCGGCGAGCCGGGAGCCGTCGCAGCTTACCGCCTTCAGGCCGTCGCTGGTAAAGACCAGCTTGACGCACTGCATGGCGGGCGTACTCTCGTTTTCCGACGCCGCGAATACCGTTCTGGCCGCCATACGGGGGATATTGGTCACAACGACACTGTCCTCCGGGAAGGGGATCTCCATGCGGGGATATTTGGCGATGGACATGACAGGGATCCTATAACAGCACTCGCCGCTTGTGATCTCCGCCTGCCGGCCGTCCTCTCCCTGGATGGTAACGGCTTCGCCGCCCAGGAGCCCCAGCATACCGGCAAAAAGCCTGGCATTGATGAGGAGGGCGCCGCCCTCCTGGATATCCGCCTGCATACGCCGCTCCAGGGCGACCTCCATATTGGTGGCGGCCATGGTCAGCTTACTGTCCTCTCCGGTTTCCAGCAGCACGCAGCGCAGCTCGTCCATGACGGCCTTGCTGGGTGCGATGCTCTCCGCGGCTTTGGCAAGAGCCAACGCCTCCTGCCGGTTTATTGTGATTCTCACAATCCTGTTCCTCCTTCTTTCGCGGCGTATGGCCCGTGCGTTTGCATGATTTTTCCATTGGGCCTCGTCCGGATATTCCGTTCCTTCATGCCGCCTCCGGCTCCTCTCCTGTCTTACGAATCAGTTCGTCGATACACTCGAAGAACTTCTCCGAGCACCGTCCGCCGTTCGACTTCAGATACCGGATATTCGTGCAGCGGCCATCCCTCACGGTGACACTGACCAGCTTTTCATTGATCCAGCCCTGGGTGCGGAGGGGGACATCGACCCCATACAGCCGCATCAGGTGGTTGACGATGGAATATTTTCCGATGCCGCCGTCCTCCCGATAGAATCGGATGGGCTGATTCTCCAGGACGCCCCCGAATCGGAGCACATGGGTCGCCTGATGGATCTGCCGCTCTGCTTCCCGGTTGACCTCCTCGCGGCGCTTTTTCTCTTCCGCCTCCACTTTAGCCCGGCGTGCCTCGCGTTCCGCCCGTGTTTTTGCTTTGTATATGCTGGACAGTTCCCTGCACTGGGCAAGTTCGTCCAGCACCGCCGCGCCGATGAAGTCCGGGAAGCTGGCTCCGCCGCTCTCCTTAGAGGAGAGATAAACAGAAACATGCTGATCCACCAGAATTTTGATATAATCGGCCTGGCGGACGGGATCGACGCCCAGCCGGCGGATGGCCTCTTCCTCTTTCGCAAGGGCTGCGGGGATGGCCTCTGTGTACGCCTGGCCGGTCTCGCGCAGAGCGTTGAAATATTTTTCACGCCCTTCTTCTCCGCCGTAGAGCGTCTCAACGGCAGGCGGGGTACCGCAGCGGCCGATCAGGCCGTATTCGGTCATGCGAAGGGGCGCCAGATACCCGCCCACCTCAATGTAGAGGATATGGGTATCATTTTCCGCCCTGGGATAGTCCAGGTCAGGCGCTCCATATCTGCGCCAGAGGCGATAGGCGTCCGTGCCGTTGGATACTTCCCGCAGGAATACCGCCTTCATCTTTTTCCCGGCTGCGTTGAAATTACCGCCATGAAATAACGGCGTCATCAGTTTCGCTTCGCTCAAATTCATTCCTCCATTCTCATGCCACAAAGCCCAGATCAAAGAGGGTCAGCTGGTTTTCATCCACGGCTGCCTTCTTTGTTCTCTTGGGCTTCTGCTGTTTCTCCAGGAGCGCCGCCAGCTCCGCGGCCTTTTGAGGGTCAATACCAGTCCTGTAGGGCGGCTTTTCTTCGGATGCCGCTTCCGGCTCGGTCATCGGCGCGGCGTTTAGCACCTCCGAGAGCTCCCTCACGGGAGGTTCCGCCTGTATCGCCGCACATTCTTCTGCCGCCTTACTTCCCGGCCTGTTCCGCTGCGGGTTGATGACCGCCATCTTCTTGAAAGCGGAGGCGATGTCCTCCACATTGTCCCGGATGCCCAGCATCAGCTCTTTGGCCATCTGAGAGGTCATGTCCTGCACATCGCTCATGGCAGCCAGACCCTCTTCGGTGAAATTCCCCTCGATGATGCCGGCCACCGCCAGCTTGGAGGCCATGAGTTTCATGGCCTTATGCTGCATGGTGTTTTTGTAGTAGAGCAGATAGACCTCCACCCGGGGCGCCGTCTGGTTGATGCGCCAGGAGCGCCGCGACGCCTGCCTCAGCGTGAACAGCTTATAGCCCATGCTGTAGAAAACGAGGGTGGTGAAAGCATTGAGGTCAAGGCCCGTCTCCGCAAGACTCGGATTGGTGATGAGCACCTGCATCCCGGCTGAGAGGCGCTTTTGTACCCATTCCTCCCGTGCGCCGGGGCGGATTTTTTCACTCATGATCTCCGTACGGTAGCCTTCTTCGGTCAGCAGCTTCAGGAGCTTTTTCTGGGAGTCGATGCGCGTCCAGCTGGTGTAGATCAGCACCCGTTCGCCGCTCTCCACTTTGCGTCGTACAATGTCCAGCACAGTGCGTTCCTTTTGACCGATCGTGCTGAAATCTCCTGTATCCTGGGCCTTCACCAGCACAGTATCCGTACCGGGGTAGAGGATCTCCGGCTGGTCGTAGGGCTGGTCCGGGTAGACGGTCAGCAGGTTGAGGTAGGCCGAGAGGATCTTCTTTGCCGCCTTTCTGTCCGTTTTGAGTACCCGCCGCAGGGCATCCTCCACACGCTTATATTCGTCGGCCACATTTTCCTCCATGTCCAGAGGCACGGGGATCTCCTCATAGTCGGGGAGATCCTTTCCCATATCGGACAGGGACAGGAAGGCGGTCTGCTCCAAAAGAAAGCGGGAGTATACCAGCGGCGACACACCGGGCAGCTGCCGGGACTTCATTTTTCGCTTATGGGTCCTGCGGTTGGCGGCGTAATCATTGTCTTCTTCCTCATAGGTGTTCTCCACCACGCCGTACTCCGCGTCAAAATCGCCTGGGGAGTCATGACGCTTGCCGTCCCGCATCATGAGATCCGGGCAGACACGGTAGAGCAGATGGAAAATGCCGGAGGAATAGCCATTGATGAGGGTCGCGGTCATGCCGATGACCCTGTCCGCGGCGGAAAAGATCTCCGCCATGGCGTCGCCCTGGCCGCTGTCGTTGTTGTACTCATGGAGCTCATCCACGATACAGCCGTCCAGTTTTCCTTTGTATTTGCGCTTGATGTAGGAGCTCATGGGATAGCGCCGGCAGGCTCCGATCACGGGATAATACCCGTCCGGGTCATCAGCAATCTTCCGCAGCTGTTCCAATGTCGGCTCATGCTTTGTTTTTGTCAGGTGCTCTCCGGCCCTGCAGCGGTCCACCCAGCCATAGCCGCCAATCTTCACCCAGCCGCCGCTGCAGCCGGGATTGACCGCTGACCACAGGGGCGAACCGCAGTTGCCGCATTGGTGGTTTTTGCTGTTCTCCGTGCGGAAGAAGAGCTGGCCGACCTTCCCCATGTACCGGACGCCGTCCTCGGAGAAGGCCGCCTCGATGGGCTGCAGGCAGTCCGGGCAGAGATAGGCTTCCTGGCGCCGGTTCCAGATGACCGCGGGCCGCTTCATATAGCCGTCCCTGGCCTTCTCCTTGGAGATAATGGCATAGATGCTCTTGTCCCCTTTTTCATAGAGGGTATAGAGCCGGTCCAGCTCCAAATTCCCCCGTACCACCACGCCGGCGGTGTCCGGCAGCGTTTCGCCGATCTCCCGCGCCCACTTGTTCGCCACATGGGAGGGGCAGAGGATCACATTAAAAGTCTTTTGCCTGCCCCGGCCCGCCTGCTCGGCCCGCAGGGCGTACACGGCGGCCATGGCTGTCGCGCCGATTTTTGTTTTGCCCGACCCGCATTCCGCTACGATGAATCCGCATTTGTGCTTTTGCAGCTGGCGTTTCACGGCCTCGGCCACGGCAAGCTGGGCGTCGTAAAGGGAGTACCCGGCATGTGCCCGGATGTAGTCGTTGACGGCCAGGACCTCCGGGGAGAGCGGGTCGCTGGCAGGGTCGAACAGAGGCTGGAACTGCTTGCGGATGCGCTCGGCCGCTGTTACGCCGAAGGTGTTCAGATAGCTGGTGACATTCTCCACGCCATCAAAACCGTTCGGCGCACGGACCGTCCCCGGGATGGCGATGGCCCCGTTTTTGAGACCGTCCTCCACTACGGAGATAATGTTGGCGTCGTCGTTTTGGCACTGCAGCACCCAGGCGTCCAGCTTCTCTCGCAGGGAGATGACCTGGAGCTTTTTCAGGATGCCGCGGCGCTCCAACTCAGCCAGCACATAGTCCCGGAACTCCGGGATCAGCGGCACCGCCGTTTTTCGGTCCACCTCTTCAAAGAGGCGGTCCCTGTCGTTTTCCGGGCAGAAGATGATACATTTGCGCGGCGGCAGATCCAGCTTCTCCTGTCCTTCATCCTCATTTTCTTTTCCCGTTGCTTTTGTTTCCTGCTCATCGTCGATGGCCAGCAGCGTCGCCTCGGCATACACCCCATCGTGGGTGACCTGCCGCCGGTAGCGTTTGACCTGCCCTTCCAGCCGCAGAGGAGTATCTCCCACACGGGCGTCCAAAACCGCGCCGGCATAGATGGCGTCCGCGAGGCCGCGCACCATCTCCGGGTAACCGCCGAATCGAATGGCCCGAAGGATCTTTCTACTGGGGCTTTCCTGCTCATAGACGATGGTATCCGCGTAGGCGGACAGGCGCACCTCCTGGGAGGGGTTGTAGTAGCTGACGGGGATCAGCCTGCTTTGATTGGCCATTTCATGTTGATTCTCCTTTCCGTTTTTGGACAAAAAAAGGCCGCAACCGCCCATTGGGCAATTACGGTCTTCTCGGTCCTGTTTGTGTTTTCGTATTCCTGGTCAGCCTTGTGGACTGGTCTGGGGGCAGACTGCTCCCCTGGCCTCCTTTCCATCCACCCTAAAATGCTCCGCCCTACAATGCTCCGCCCTGAAATACACCTTCAGTTTACCATCCGGCTCGGCCGCTGTAAACTTGCGCTTTCCGCAAGGGGAGCGTTGGGATTCTTTTTGTCATGTGCATTACGACACACAGGATATTACATATACATGTTTCTACAGATAGGATACCTTCCTGCGGTCAGAGTTCGGTCAATCTGCGGGTAGAGCATCAGGAGAATTTGTTTCTATGCGAAAGGTCCCGTTTTCCCTTACCACCCTGTAGTAGAACGGATTCTCCGACGCCCACGAGGGATCCACCTCCGCCTTTTTCGTATACCGTTCATAGGCGTTCAAATAGCCCGCGTGAAGCAATTCCTCCGCGTCCAGCCGTGTGCGCACCGCCTTATTGAAATCTTTATAGCAGCCGAGGTAGTAGTGTGCTTTTTGAAAGGCAATCGTCACCCGGTACTTCCCATCCTTTTGCTGAAACAATCCGCGGAATCCACATTTGTTCTTTCTCGCGCCCGACCGGATGCTTCTCAGGTGCTCCACACAAGTGTTGTCCTGAAAGTGCATATATTCATATATTTTGGCGCTCTGTTCCTTTTTCCAGCAGCCGCAGCTCTGCGTCATACCGTCTGTAAGTTTCTTGCGGGACACATCGATCTCATTCCCACAGTCGCACTGGCAATGCCAGACGGCTGATTTTGGAGAAGTCTGTTCGCCAGTCTGGTATAGGACGGTCAAGCGTCCAAAACGCTGTCCAGTCAAATCCCGTTTATTATACGAAGTGCTGTGTCGTGTGCAGCCACAGCTTCTGGTATTTCCAGTTTTCAGGCATGTGTCCGTAACCGTACACTCCCTGCCGCAACTGCACCGGCAGCGCCAATAGACATCTCTTTTCCTGCCCTCAGCCCGTTCAATAACGGTCAATTTTCCGAACTGCCGTCCAGTCAGGTTCTCAACATGCCCCCTGGCGTTGCGGTGCCGGGGGACACAGCCGCAGCTTGCGGCATAGCCGCTGACCAGTTGGCCCCGCGTCGCCAAGATTTCATTCCCACAGTCACATTGGCAGCGCCAGAGAACGCTGGTGCCTCTCCGCTGCCCAGAGTCCTCCACCACGGTCAGCTTTTCGAATCGCTGTCCGATCAGATCCATTACCCGGGGCCGCGGTGGTCTTGGGGTACAGCCGCAGTCTGTGACCGCGCCGCTGGTCAGCTGATACCGCTTCACGAAGGTCTCGCGTCCGCAGTCGCATATGCAGCGCCAGAGAATGCTGCCTCCACGCCGCTGCCCGGAGTCCCCTATGACTGTCAGCTTTCCAAAGCGCTGCCCGATCCATGCCTGTTGTGTCATGTCAACTTGCTTTTCCATTCGTATAGCCTGTTATCTGTCCAATATTCCGATATTTTTCAACTTTTTTGCCGCATGAATCCGTTCAGACGAGCCCCTTACAGTCATCTGGGCTGTTGGTTTCAATATAAAAAGTCCCGTTTTCATGCTTTACTCGATAGTAAAACGGATTCTCTGCCGCCCAACCCGGATCAGTGTCCGCTACCGCCTGCCAATCCCCGTAGGCTTGGACAAAGCCGGTATGAAGGACCTTTTCCGCATCCAGACGAGCATCTACCGCCTCCTGAAAGCTCTTGAAGGTGCCAAGATAGTAATTTCTCTTCTGAAAAGTGATGACTGCGCGATAAGTACCGTTCCGTGTTGCCATCACGCCTCGAAAGCCGGATGTGTTATTTTTGAAAGTTTTTTGGCTCCTGACCAGGTTCTCCACGCAAGTATCCTCCAGCGTGTGGAGATAAGTATGAAGCTGGACACCCAACTCCTTTACCAAGCAGCCGCAGCTGTGCGTCACGCCGGTGAGAAGGCTGTAAGCCGTTGTGTCGAATTCCCGGCCGCAGTCACAGCGGCAATGCCACTGCGCGCTGCACCCCTTATGCGGCTTCCGTGTTGGGTAGAGGGCCACTACCCGGTCGAACCTTTTTCCGGTCAGATCCTCTCCGCCAATCCATGTGTATTGCTTACACCCGCAGCTTTTTATCTTCCCCTGCTTGAGATCCAGTGAAATGACAGGATGCAGTTTCCCACAGTCACAGCGGCACATCCACTGGGTTCGGTTTTTCCGATTTTCCATCCGGTACAGGACCGTCAGGCTGCCAAACCGCCGGCCTGTCAGATCCTCCGCCACACGGTTTGTCACCAGCTTTCTTGGAACACACCCGCAGTCAGTGACTATTCCGCCGGTGAGTTTATTGGTCACGACCAACCGTTCCCCTCCGCAGTCGCACCGGCAGCGCCATACCACCATACGTTCCTTCCGTTCGCCGGTGTCCTCCAGCACGATCAGTCGGCCAAATCGCTGTCCAATCAGTGAACGCCGATTCATCTCATGTCCCCCATATCCAAATCCCTAAGTTACTCTGTAGGGCACTATCTATCATGTGGATCAGTTCAAGCACACTTCGAAAATGCAGTTCATCTTTTCTTTCCAGCCAAACCAGCGTGCCCTGCCAACTGGCATTCTGACGGAAGCGTACTCGCAAGCTGAATGTTGCCAGACATCCCCGCATAGAAGTGCCCCACTGCGGCCGGTATAATTTACATGGCGCTGGTGAACAGTGGGCAAATCTCCTGGCTTCTGCAAACTGCTGTGGGAGGCATATACTATCAAGCACTGTTTCTATTTTTAGGAGTAGATCAATGATGCCATAAAATGTGCTTCCGTCCGGGTGTGTCTGATGATAAAATCTCCCTTTTAGGATCCTGTCTTCGTAGTTATCCACACACAGAAGGATAGTCCAATATTCTTCACCGTAAAGCCTGTCCCTCCTCGGGTCTTCTTTTTGTTTTTCCGTCACGAATCCTCACATCTCCCAACATTTTTCCGATGTAACCGATTTTGCTCATGTAAGCATTTCCTTTGTTCCACTAGAGTTCACTGCTTTCGGGCCACCACCACGAACCGTCCGTTGTCGGTGTGGTAACTGCAGGTGGACAAGGTAAGCAGCTCATCGCCGTACTGGACATCCACCTCGGTGTCATATTGGGCGCAGGCGCGGACATTAGACAGGAACTCGTCAAACCGGACGGGTTCTGTCAGGTCGGTATAGCGGTAGTACCGAAATACGCCTTCCTCGTCCTGGTAGTAGGCCCGGGAGTAGAATGCGGCCACAACTTCATATTCCGCCGCCTGCTCTGGGGTGTCGAAGCAGATGACCGGGTGTTCCCGCCAGAACTCCTCATTGGCATAGTCCTTTAAGGTAGCAAACATGCTGCCGTCCCGCATCATGTGACCGTAGATGATGTAATTGCCGCAGCCCTCGTAACAGGCACCGTCCAAAAACGGTGTGCCGCTGACAGAGTATTTCCCGTCAAATGACCGGCGCAGGTAGTGCTCTGGATCGTCCGGCGTATACATGACCGGGTAATTTAACTGCGTGTCCGCAATGGACAGCCAGCCATAGAAATCTGGGTTTTCCTCCCGCAGTTCCCCATAGGCCGCCAGGCGGGCGGCCAGCAGCTCCTCGGGTGTGGGCCCCGAAACAGGCTCCTCCTGCTTTGTAGTGGGAGATTGGTCCACTATCTGCCCCGTGACGGGAGCGGCGGCAACGCGCTCCTCCACTCGGGCCGCCAAGTCCTCAAAGGCTCGCGCCTCTCTCCCGGCGCGCCACAGGTCGAAGACATATAACCCTCCGAACACAAAAAACGCACCCAGGAACAGCAGGAACAGCATTCCCCGCAGGTTGAATCGCTTCCATTTTTTCTTTAACTTCTCAAATGTCATCTACCAATCACCACTTATGGGGACAGGGCGGTGGAACGACTCCACCGCCCTGCCTGTTTCGTCAGCGCCCTCTGCGTCTACGCCTCCTTCTCTGCCAGGGCCAGGGGAAGATCACAAGCCCCATGCCCAGCAGAGACAGACCCATGCCCAGTTTCCACACCCATGTGTGACGGGGGTCGTCCGTCTTGGGCGTATCATCCGGCGGGCGATCCGGCGGGTTATCCGGTGGGTTATCTGGTGGGTTATCTGGCGGATTGTCCGGTGGGTTATCCGGCGGCGGCGGGGTGTCGTCATTTTTATCATTGACGAACTCGGCATTTGCCGTACCGCCGCCTGGGATCATACCCGTTATTCCGGAACCGCTGGTGGCATATCCGTCCTGATCTGCCTCGGCCTCCGTCACCGTATAGGTGATTCCTTCCGGCAGGTCCATCGCCGTGGCGCTCTGGCCGTGCTTCAGCGTGAACTCGGCTACGCCGTTGGTGAAGAACATATCCCCATACTGGCCTGTAAGGGGTTCGCTCAACTCCACCCGGAAATGCCATTCCTTATTGGTGTCGCCTGCGCTACCCGTGACAGTCTTAGTGACAGTCAGGCCGCCGTGATCCTCATCCGGGGTGTCTTTGTGGTTGACAAACTCCGCTCTCGCGGTCCCGCCGTCAGGGATTTGGCCGCTCTCGCCGCTGGAATCGGTCTTGTAACCGTCGGCATCGGCGTCCAACTCGGTGACGGTGTAGCGGGTACCGGCGGGCAGGCCCTCGGCCCTCATGCTCTCGCCGTCGCTCAGGGTGAACTTGGCTACGCCGTTCTCGAAGTACATATCGCCGTACTTGCCGGTGAGGGGTCTGTTCAGTTCCACCTGGAAGCAGAACTCTCTGTCCCGGTCGCCGCCTTCGCCGGTGACGGTCTTTTTGACCAGCAGATCTCCCTCGTCGTCAGAGGGCGGCGGGGGCGGCTCGTCGGGCTTGTCATTGATGAACCTGGCCTGGGCCGTACTGCCGCTCGGGATAGTCCCGCTTTGCTCTCCGCTGCTTGGTGTGGTTGTGTAGCCGTTCTCGTTGGCGTCCAGCTCAGTCACGGTGTAGCGCGCCCCAGCGGGGAGGTCCCGGACGGTCACGGACTCGTTGTGCTTCAAGGTGAATTCCAGCGTATCGCCGTCCCGCTGGACGCTGCCGCCGCCGCTGTGAGTCCAGGTGACGCCGTCCCAGTCCATCCCTGCGTCAAAGGCCACGGAAAAGTGGAACTGTTTGCTCTGGCTTCCACCGCCGGTGACGCGCTTGGTGACGGTCAGATTTCCTTTCTCGTCCCCCGGGGGCGGCGGGGGCGGTTCGTCTGGCTTGTCATTGATGAATGTTACATTGTCCGTCATTTCCGCTTCAATGACACCCTTGCCGTCCGTAAAATCGCCATCAGTCTCGTCGTCGTCATCCTCTACGGTGGTGGTATAGCCGTCCTCGTCGGCCTCTATCTCTGTGACGGCATAGGTCGTATCGGCAGGCAGTTTGGTGATGTCCACAGATTCGTCATGCTTCAGGGTGAATGTGAGCTCATCTCCTTTCCAGATCACATTGTGAGCCGTTTCGTCATTGACACTGAAATCCAGCTCCACAGTGTCCTTCAAGCTGCCAGTCCAGCCCTCCGGTGTGGTAAAGTCCACCGTAAAGGTCCAGTCCTTGGCCTTGTCGCCGGTGTCGGTGACTTCCTTCTCCACATGCAGAGAACCGGGCTTCACCTCATTGGTGAATACGGGGATATCCGTCACGCCAGGAGTATAGGTAACGCTTTCCACCGCCAGTGCCTCACCCACTTTTGTGACAACGACAATGATCGTGTACTCGTTGTCATCGTACTCGATGGTGGAATCCGTACCCGGTTCCTCCCACATTTTGAAGGTGTAGGTGCCAGCTTCCTCAAAGGTCACTGAGCCAAAACGCACCAGGCCATTCTCGTCATTCCCGGTCGTATGAATGGCGCTGGGGGAGAACGGCCAGCCGCCGCTGAGAGGCATGATGTCGTAGTCTGGATCCAGGGACTGCTCTCCGTCTGGCACACCCGTTCCCTGGTCCTCATCCTCGTCTCCAGCGGTAGCCGGATCTCCGTCTGGATCACCCTCCGGCGGCTGTTCAGCCGGATCTCCGCTTGGGATGCCCTCCGGCGGCTGTTCAGCCGGATCTCCGCTTGGAGAGTCCTCCGGCGATTGCTCAGAGGGGAGTGCGCCGTCCTGCGTGGTTCCTGTATCCGCCGGCTCCTGCGGCCCCTCGGCGGGTACTCCCGTGCCTTCGGCGCCAATGCCGTCCGAATTGCCAGAGGAATCCTCAGAGTTCGAGGAAGCGTTGGGGTCTGTCACTATGTCGGGATCCTGCACAGTGTCCGCTGTGCTGTTTTGATTGGAATCCAGTTCGTCCTGCTTGGAGCCAGACCCGTCCTGCTCAGATTCGGCTGGAGTGGGCTCGGGCGGGGTGGAGCTGGATGTACCGCTGTCCTCGTCGCCGGGCGCCGCGGGGTCGGAAATGATATTGCTGGGCGGCGCTTCGTCCTCTTCAGAGTGACTGGGCTCGCTGGTGTCAGACCCGTCCATCTCCGGGCCGGTCATCGACGGGTCGTCGTTGGAATCGTCCCCGTCGGGCAGGGATTCCGAACCATTCTGCATACCCTCAAACGTAGGTCCATCCGGCTCTCCGGGCTCACTGGCGGGCAGGGGCTCTCCTGCGGGCACGAAGTCCTCGCATTCCAGCGTAAAGCGGAAATCATCCTTTTTCAGCTGTTTTCCGCCGAGCAAGACCTTCCTGGCGCGGAAAGGATATTCGATTTCCCCTTCGTTGTAGGTGTTGATGAACTTGAACTGCAACGGGTCGTCCGCTTCTTCGCCATCGACCGTAATCTTCGCCGCCAGGTTGCCTGTATAGAATCCCTGCGCGTCGTACTCCTCCGCGACCTCAATGACCACGCTGTAGGCTTTGCCATCGCTGCTGATGCCGGGAAGGTTGCTCGTCTTCTCCGTCACCGTGTACTTGTAGGTGCCGGGCCTGGTAAACTCCATGCCTCCGAAGACATTCACCGGGGTGGAAGACTCACCCGCCGCATTCGGGCCGCTGACTGTGACGGTCAGTGCGCCCTCGTTCGGGTGGTTCCAGCCACCCTGAGTTGTGATCGGGTCGTCTGCCGGGTTGGAGGGATCGGGTGTCGCCAGGAAGGTGAACTCCTGGGACTCCCAATTGAATGTCCCGTCCGTCACTGTCACCGTTTTTTGCAGCTCCAAATCCACCTGTGTGGGCTCTGGCTTCTTCTTGGTGTTAGTGAAGGTCACCTGTACGGGATCGTCGCCGCCAGCCTCTACCGTTCCCGTGACTGTGTATGTGCCGGCAGTATCCATACCGCCGCCGGAGTCGTCCGACACCTCAAAACCGCCTGGATATGTTTCGGAAACCGTATAGGTGTAGCCAGCCCCCATAGGCAGTCCTTCGACTGTCATGGTCTGATCCCCTCTGAGCTTAAACACCCATGTGTCCTCTTCGATGGCATACACATCGTTTCCATCCGGTTCGTTCGGGCCCGTTTCGCTGTAGGCCCACAGCACACCGTCTGCCGTATCGTCTGCCCCGGGGCCGGTGATCGTATAGCTCAGAGTTTCCGGCAGCGGGATCGCGGACGGGTCCGGCTGCTCCAGCTTCAGCGTAAAGTCGAACTTGGCTGCACGGTCTTTCTCCGTGATCGTCGTGCCCTCGGCCGCCGCCAGCTTCTTCGTGATGGAGATGTCTCCCGGCTGGAAGGTGTTGATAAACTTGGCCTGCTCCTCAAACCAGCCGGTGTTGCCGAAGACCGAGTACACGCCGGTGTAATCGGTGTTGGACTCCGCCGGGACTGTTGACTGGTCTGGCTCACCGTTCACGGCGAAGTGGACCGTGGGGCTGACGCCGTAGCGGGCCATGTTCCGCAGATAGGTGGACGCCTCGCCGTTATAGTGCGGGTCGATAAGCTCGCCTTCGTAGTACATGTAGTGGAGAATCGAGCCGTCCTGCGGCAGGTCGCAGAAACCGACCTTCAGATCATCGACGGAACTGACCTCGCGGCAGTTGGGGTTGTCTGCGACCTCACGGAACTCTCCCTCACTCACATATGTGTTTTTAGATCCTTCCACCCATACTGTGGAGGACGACTCCGTCTCCTTCTCCATACCGCTTGGCTGGTGGTGGTTGCCGGAGGCGTCGGCGGCCATGGTGGCATAGTACTCCCACATGACGGCGTTGGTGTGGGCGAAGGGCTCCTCCGTCGGCGTCACAGACGTGTTCGGCTGTCCGTCTTGGTCCACCGCCCAGGTCAGCCCGTTTTCGGTCGGGTTACTTTCAACTCCGGGGTACAAATTGCCATAGGTCGCGCCAGTATAGGAGTAGATGGGGATACTCTGCGTGCCGGGGCGGTAGATACTGTCGGACCCGCGCTGCTGGATGTGGCTGATCTCCTGGAGGGTATAGCCGGAGGCCAGCTGCGCCGCGGTGAGCTTCTCCGTGAAGCGGTAGGTGATGCGGTTGTCCAGGCCCGTCAGCAGCAGGCCCTCGCCGTGATGCAGGGTAAACTCCGCCGTGCTGGCCGCGATATCCGCCGCATTCAGGCTGCCGAACAGGTCTGGCCGGTCGTCGCTGGGAATGACGCTGTCGTAGAGGTCGTCCACCTGCATAGAACCGCTTGAGCTTCCATCATCGTTGGCGTTCTGGCCGAAGTTCAGCTCCACGGTCATGTATGCACTGCGGGTCTGGAACGGAGAGGTGAAGTCCGTCGCGCTGGTATCGCCGCTGGGCCTGCGGATGAAGAAAGTATGATAGGTCAACGCCTGGTGATCATCATGGTCACCTAGTTCATGTTGCCAGCTATCGCCGTTCAGCGCAACCCCGCTCTCGACATCCTGTACCTGCTCTATGGGGATCAGCTCAGCGTCCATGGCCCAATATGTCCGGGTGCCGGCGGGGCGGCCGGCTTCCTCAGTGCGGAGGCTTTCGCGGTTGCCCGACACGGACGGCGTTATTGGGTCGCCATCCCTGACAAATGTGGTGCCGTTTTTGTCCAGGCCGGAGGTGAATTTATCCGCCCCGTTATAGTCATTGGATTGATACAGACGGCGGACATGCTGGGTATCCATACCTGGGTCGCCGTTGGAGGGCAGATAGAGGTAGTAAATCCGTTCACTCAAGCCTACCTGCTGTGCGGGATTTGGATTGCCGTCGGCATCCGTAGGCAGCGTACCGTCCTCGTTGGCATAGTAGTACTCGTCGCCGCTCTGCACCACCTGCCTGGCAGTTATGGTCGAACCTGCACTTCCGCTGCCTGTCTCCATAACAAACAGGGCGCGGGTGTTGTCGTTGGTCTGCACCAGGTCGCTGTTGTCGGTGAGCACATCGATGTAGGCCAGGCGGCGCTCCCAGGTATCGCTGTACTCGTTGTACTCGGTACGCACGGCGGTGCGTGTTCCGGTGACGCCCTGCACGAAAATCTGATAGTTAAATTCCGCGTTCTTCTGGGCATCCGTCAGCTCATAGCCTGCCGGGGGCTGCAACATCTTGGTCACATGGAGCATCTGGTTCGCAATCTCCAACCGCCCGTTATTGCCCAGGTAGTTGTTGATGATAACGCTGTCATCGGTGCCGGAATTGTCGGAGATGGTGGGCAGATAATAGGTGTTGGAGGTCTTGGTGACATTGTTGTTATAGAGCTGCGTTTCGTCGTAGTAAATCGTTCCCTTATATTGCAGGTTGTTGGACATATCGCCGGAGCGGATTCCGCCGGGCCGGGCCGCCACGGAGAAGCTGAAATACCTCTCAAATTGTTCTTTGACCGGCGTATCGCCGCTCCCTGCCGCCGCCTTCAGAGCCGCCACAACCAGAGGATCGTTCTGCATTTCCAGCCAGTAGTCCGCCTGATCGTCCAGAAGTTCCTCATTGATGTGGCATTTGTCTCTCAGGTAGTCTTTTAGCTTTTCTCTGTTCGATTCCGTCAGCTTCTCGAATGTCGGCTCACCGCGGGTCAGGTCACCAGTGTCGGTCTTGGACAGGTAGGTAAACTCCAGGTTCAGATGGTTTTGAACATCGGTCCAGCAGAGCATATCGCCGTTGTCGATCTCACTGGACGCAAAGCCGGAGCCGAACTCGCTGCCCTTCCGGGCCAGGGCGTACTGCACCATGTGGCCGCCCTGGGTGCCGAGGACATCCTTGCCATAGTTGTCCTTGCCGGTAGTTTCCGGGTAGGGCACATAGAACTCCAACAGGATGAAGAAGTAGTCGTCAGAGCTGAAGGAAACGGATTCGTTGGTGTAGCCGCCGCCCTCTGTGGAGGTCACATGCCGCAGCATATCCTCCTGGAGGAACACGATGCCGTCCTCCACGTACTCATATTTAATGTTGCTGCTGTCAGTGATGTACTTGACACCACTCCTCTCCTCCAGATGTTCCTTCGCGGCCAGGAATTTTTCCTTGGTCTCATAGGTGCCCATGTACTGGCCGCCGATCCAGGAGCTGGCCTGCTGCTGGACCTCATTCCCCTCCGCGTCTTTTGTCTTTTCCCAGGTGGTTTCGCCGTTGCCGCTGCGGTTGAGGCCCCAGTCCTCATCACCGGTCTTATCCACGGGCTTGAGCTCGCCTTCGCTCAAGCGGTAGGCATGGGCATACAGCGGCAGGGGCTTCTGGAACACATAATAGCGGTTGTCCGCGCCGGGCGAGAAGGTCACCGTCGGGTCGCCGCGGGTGTGGGTAGTGTCATCCGTGGCATACTCACCATAGCGGGTCCCGGAATAGTAGTTGGAGATGAACCAGACGTAGTCCTGCCCCTCGACCGTGTGGGAGCTGATGTACTCGGGGGAAATCTTGTTGAAGTCCACGCCGGTCTGATTGCCCTTACTATCCCGGAGAATCAGGTCTTCCTCCAGACCCACGGCGTAGAACAGCCGGAAGGGGGTGGACTGGGCACAGAAGTTCTTGTAATCGTCTTCAGTGACTTGTTTTTGTACCGTTTCCCCGTCCTCGTTCTCCACCATGATAAAAGAACCTTTCTCATGGTCGCTGCCCAGGTTGGTCTCGTAGGACAGCACACCGTCCCTGCCCAGAGTGATGGTGGCCAGCTCCGTGGGGATGGCGGCGGCGGGGATGTTCACATACAGAGACCGGTCATAGCCGCTGTTGGGCGCGATGGCGCCGTCGGTGTCCACGAAGTCGCCGGTCTCCTCCATCCACACGCGGATGTCGTTGAGCCGGTACAAGCCGGGGTAGGTCGCCGGGTCGAGACCCGCGGCGTCATAGGTGTTGTTCGGGTACACGCCGGCCAACTCGTCCCAGACGTCCCGCGCCTCCTTGGGTATGCTGCCGTAGATGGGGTTGCGGCGCAGCATGTCGCGGTCCTCCGGGTCACAGTCGAAGCGGTAGATGGTGTACACCGTGCTGCGCATCTGCTCCGGCACTGTTTCGGGGCTGGTCACATTGCTGAGGATGGGGACATACTGGGACGCCGTCTGGTAGTTCAGCCGGAACACCCAGCCGTCCGCCCTGGCCTGGGTGGCGGAGGTGTAGCCTCCCGTGTCAGGCGTTGTACCGGTTCCGCCGTATGTGGCGCTCGCGGCATCCCCTTTGTACCAGCCCTCGGGGAAGGGTGCATCACCCTGCAGCTCGCTTTCGTGTATCTCCATCCACTCGTCGTTCCAGTGCCAGTCGTACACGCCGGCGCGGGACAGGCCGTGCATCTCGCCGAAGAGCAGCATGGCCATGTCGTATTTGGTCGCGCTCCCAAGCGTCTCGCCCACCCCGTCTTTGATGTGGTACGGCGTGGCGGTGATGGCGCCGTTCTTGATCTCCATATACTCGCCGATGGGGTCCTGGTAGGTGATGGAGTCGCCCACGCCGGCGTCGTTGTCGCCGGAGACGGGCACGAACACCTTGCCCAGGATCAGCTCCAGGATCTCCTCGAAGATACCGCTCAGCTGGCTGGAGGTCACGTCGTAGAAGACGTCGTTATACTGGATGTTGGAGATGACTTCGTCGTTGGTGACTTCCACGGGGTCCGTGCCGCCGCCGGCTTGGTAGGTGTGGCCAGCATCAAGGTGTTTGATACTTATCCTTGGAGTTCCCGTCCCCGTCGCAAAGTCGGTATCTGTGCCCGCTTTCCACGTATTCCAAGAGTTTTGCAGCCCACTAAAAGCACCATAACCAATGTATTCTTTGCCTTGTGTTCCCCAAGTTGTTCCCTCATACGTCTCCGCAAGTTTTTTGTCTTTCACATTGGTTTGTGGATTATTCCCCCAACCTGTGCCGATATCGTCAAGCGCGTACTCCTTGGGATTCAGCGTTGGGTAGAGCCGCCAGCGGCCCCACTGAGGCACGTGGACTGTGTCCACGTTCATGGTGTAGGTGGACAGGGGGATCTGGCTGTCCGGCGTGGCGTTGTTTTTCGTCCAGCCGTTCTGGTAGTGCTCCTTCACCACGTCGTTCATATAGGCGGCGGTCAGTAGCACCTCCATGATAGTGCCGCCCGTTCCGCCCAAATCGTTGTCGCTGCTGTACAGTACGCCCGCGGTGTTCCATGCCGGCGGGGTGCTGAGAGTTCCGTCCTGGAAATAGTCCGCGCCGCTGTTATAGATACCTTCCAGGCCCTTCCAGTAGCCTTTGGGACCCGTTGATTCCGCAGTCTGTTCGTGATCTAGGGTATCGTTTCCGGGCAGGAAGACGTTGTACCACTCGTCGCCAGGATTGCCGTCATGGTACACATCTTTCCCAAGTCGGTGCAAATAGTCCCTATCGTGACCATCCTTATAGGCTTCACTCCAGCCCTCAGCAGCAGCACCGTAGTTGTCATCGTTCATATAAATAGGTCTAGGAGGATACTCACCTGTGTTTATCCACTCTTGCCACTCAGATTTATCGGGTGTTTCATCTTCATTGTATTCCTTAACGCTCTCCGCATTTCTCTGTCCGTAACGAAGGTTCCAGTCATTTACCGAATACTGTTCGCCGGAATTGTCTCCCATCTCGTTGAACGAGAAGTTCGCGCCGCCGTCGGACATGATGATGGCCGCCGGGATGCGGGCCACGGTGGAGATGACGCCGTTGGACAACTCCTCGGTGTAGGTGGTGGCGGTGGAGTCGGCCAGCTGCTTGTAGGCCAGATAGATGCCGCCCTGGGTGTTGGTGAAGTAGCCCACATAGTCGTCGGCGGCAAGCCCCTCGGTGCTCGCCATGGCATAAGTAAGATCGGCCTTCCCGGCTTCGTATGTCGATTCAGATTTTGAGCAGGAGGCATAAATTGTTTGGCTTTTCGTTTGGTTCGTTTCATTATCTACTTCTTTAGCCTGATCGGCCACGCCGGGGAACGCCTTGACGTGCTTTCCGTTGCTGTCCAAGACGTTGTTGCTGACGGTCGTTTTGACATCATGCCAAAAATCATCGCCCGACGCGCCATCCTTACCCTCGCCGTCTCCGTTCTCGTTCAGAATACCGGTGTAGGTGTTCATCTGGGCGTTGACCTCCACGGTGTAGCAGGTGTCCCGGTTGTTCATCCAGTACCAGCCCGCCGTGTCAACATGGGCAAGGCCCTCTTTTTCGAGATCGTCGTCGGGCGTCCTGTAAACCAGGTCGCTGGGGTGGTACAGGGTCTCCATGCCGCCCACGGACAGGTAGGGATCATTGTCGTCTATTATTTTGTCGCCATTGACGTCGGTCCGCTGATAGTGTCCCAGGGGCATGAGGACCACGGCGTTGGCGCCGTAGCCGCACACCGCCACCCGGTTCTGGGGGTTCTGGGCCATCAGCGTGTCAATGGTCTCGTTGATGGCGTCCAGGGTGGCTTGGACGCGGGAGTTCGCGATGCGGTCGGACATGAGTACGCCCTGCGCAGGCCAAACCGGGTCGCCCTCACCTGCGACATGCGCCACATAAGTGTTCCCGCCAGCGTCGATGCCGTAGCGGGTGTCCTGGCCCATACTTCCAGACATGTCGAATACAATAACGAGGTCCACGGGGCTGGGCGGGTACTCGTTCACCACCTGGGAACTCGCTAAAGTACTAAAAATGTGCGCAAAATCGGAGTTGAACAGGACCTCTCCCTTGTAACCGTCGGTGTCCATGCTCAGGGTAATTTTGTTATTCCCGTCGAAATGCACTGATTTAGCGTCATCGCCGTTGTCGTATGCGAATACGGTCTTGTCCGTCCAGACGCGGCCGGCATAACGGGAACCGCTGGCCTCAGTGAGCAGACGGTTCAGGTAGTCATCCATGGTGTCCGGGTCCGCCACGCGGGTGTCCTCCACGATATGTAGCGTGGGTCCTGTAATATTAGCCGCCTGCGCCAGGGGCGTAATGATCCCATCGAACAGAGTAAGGATCATGCAGACGCACAACAGCAGTGCAAGGGCGCTCCGGCGCTGTTTTTTCAGAAGACGCTTGGGGTGCTGGCTCTTAAAAAACATGTGAAGATCCTTTGGGACTTTCATGTGGGTTTCCTCCCAGAAAGAAGTTTGGGGCCTTTGTTGTTCCGCCTGAGACGCAGTCAGCTACGAACCGGTAGTCTCCACTCTGGAGGACCCGGACTCGCCGGCGTCCCCCTGGATCGCCTGGCTCACTGTCTCCCGCAGGCCCTTGGTCGGGCGGAACGCGGGTTTATAGGACGCGGGGATGAGGTATTCTTTCATGTTTTTGGGGTTTCGCCCCATTTTTTCCGTGATGATGTGCAGCTCAAAGACGCCGAAATTCGGGAAGCAGACGGACCTTCCCTCGCTCCACGCTGTCGCCAGAACGTCCAGAAAAGCGTTTGTAATCTTGTCGCTCTTGGCCTTGCTGATCCCCAGCCGGCCGGCAAGGGCGGCCGAAAATTCATTTCGGAACATGCACTTTTGCTCTCTCAGGCGTTTTGCCATGACTTGGACCTCCTATCCGCTTTGCGGCTTCTTCATTTTGCGTTCCCTCCGGCACGTTTCATATTTCTCGTTTCCGTTTTGCCCGCATAAAAGCTTCTGTAAGTTGAGAGTAATACATGCAGGCGGCAGTATGGTCGTAGAGTTTGCCACTCTACGCTTCGCCGGATAGGTAAAACGGTCGCAGAGTTTGCCACTCTACGCTTTCAAGCCCTATCTGTGTTGGTTTTACCGGTTCCTGCTTCTAC
>CANQHN010000015.1 GCA_947623745.1 uncultured Oscillospiraceae bacterium | reverse complement strand
TCTGGATCTGCTCAGCAGTGACTTCTTTGGCCATGATTTATCAGTCTCCTTTTCTTTTATTCCCACAGTATGCAGCCCGTAGGTTTTGCACAAATAAGTATATATCAGGCCCCGGGTTTTTGTCAAACAGTTCCCAGGCCTCCAGCCGTTAAGTTTCCGTTAGGATATTCCCGATCTCGGGGCTGGACAAGCGGACCCGCCCGTGGTAAGATAGGCCCGACGAGTTTCCACACCTCGTCCAAGCGCAGGGGGCGCCCCGTCTCCTGCGTTCGTTCGCCGGATCTGGGTCCGGCGTTCTCTAAATAAGAAAATGGAGGTTTTTTATGCGCAGATTTACCACCCGAGACCTGACCTTCGCCGCCGTGGTGGCGGCCATGTACGCCGGCCTCACCCTGGGCCTGACCTACACCCTGCCCATCCTCCCCCAGTACCAGGGGGTCCAGCTGCGGGTGGCCGAGGCCCTCACCGTACTGCCCTTCCTGTTCCCCGCCGCCACGCCGGGGCTGGTGATCGGGTGCTTCCTGGCCAACCTGCTGGGCTCCCCCATGGCGGCCGACTGGGTACTCGGCCCTCTGGCCACCCTGCTGGCCTGCCTGTGGACCCAGAGGATGCCCAACCGGTTCCTGGCCACCCTGCCCCCGGTGATTTGCAACGTAGTCATCGTGGGCGCGGAGCTCGCCCTCTTCCTCCCCATGGACGGGATGGGCTTCTGGATGTCCTACGCCGTGAACGCCCTCACCGTGGGGCTGGGGGAGGTCATCGCCTGTTGTGTGCTGGGCTCCCTGCTCCTGGCGGCCCTGCCCCGCATCCCCTACCTGAACCGCTTCATCCCCAGTGAGCGAGTCCAGCTGGCCGGACGGCCGGCGTAGCGTTTCTTTGGTGATCTTTTCCAGATGGCCGCCCTGTGGGCGGCCATCTTTCCATGTAACGAGAGCCCCTTCGCTCCCATACCCTATCGTGGGATAATCCGCTTGTTTTTTTCGCCCAAAAGGGATATGATAGGGGAAATACAATACAATGAGTAACCCGCTGTCCGGCGCACCCTGTTCAGGGCCGCGCACCGGGGCGGAGAGAGGAGGGCGCGCATGGAGCCGAACGAGCTGACCTGGCCGGAGCGGACAAGGCTGTGGGCGCGGCTGGGCATCCGGCTGGCGCTGGGCATCCTGGCGCTGTTTCTGCTGATCTGGGTGCTGCCGCCGCTGCTGTCCCTGCTGGCGCCCTTCGTGGGGGCGCTCATCGCCGCCGCCCTGCTCAACCCCCTGGTGCGCAGGGCCCAGCAGTCCCTGGGGTGGAACCGGCGCGTCCTGTCCCTGCTGATCCTGCTGCTGCTCTTTGGCCTGCTGGGCGGCGCCCTGGCCCTGCTGACCTACTACGCCGGCCGCGAGGTGGTGGAGCTGGCCCAGAACTGGGAGGTCCTGCTGGGGCAGGCCCGGGCGGGCCTGGAGCATCTGGAGGACATCCTGTCCCGGATCTTCGCCCTGGTCCCGGAGGAGCTGGCCGAGGCGGCCCGCGGCACAGGGGAGCAGCTGCTGGACTGGCTGCAGGGCGCGGCCTCCGCTGCCCTGACCGCGGCGGTAAACCGGGTCCGCAGCACGGCCATCGCCCTCCCCGCCGTCGTATTCGCCCTGGTGGTGTTCGTGATGGCCACCTACTTTCTCACCGCGGACTACCCCTATCTGCGCACCAGGGCGGCGTCCCACCTCTCCCCCGGGGCGCTGGTCTTTTGGGGCCACGTGCGCACCGCCGCCCTGGTGGCCTTCGGCGGCTACCTGAAGGCCCAGGTGCTGCTGTCCGTGGGGGTGTTCTTCATCCTTCTGGCGGGGTTCTGGATCACCGGGCGGGAATACGCCCTGCTGCTGGCCCTGGGGCTGGCGGTGCTGGACTTCATCCCCATCGTGGGCTCGGGGACGGTCATGGTCCCCTGGGCGGTCTGGGCCCTGTTCTCCCGGGACTTCTCCACCGCCATCTCGGTGATGCTCATGTGGTGGGCGGTGGCCCTGTTCCGCCGGGTGGCGGAGCCAAAATTTGTGGGGGACCAGACAGGGCTGTCCCCCATTCTCTCCCTGGTGAGCATCTACGTCGGCTTCCGCCTGGCCGGGGTGGCCGGGATGATCCTCGCCCCCATCCTGGTGCTGGTGGGGCTGAACCTGGCGGGGCTCGGCCTGTTCCGCGGGGTGCGGGATGACTTGATCGAGGCCGCCGAGGACCTGTCCGCCCTGCTCTCCCGGCGGGAGCGGTAACAAATTTTCTGAGGTTTGTTCAAAAAAGACGCTTTTTTTCTTCATGCTTTCTTCATAAATTGGGGGTATCATTTGCCCAGATTCCAAAAAGAACGCTTTCCGTCCGCCTCTCAGGCGGCGCAGATCAAAAGGGAGTGTCAATTATGTACTCTGACGATCGTGAATTCAATTTCTACAACAGCGAGAACGACGGCTACCGGGGCGGCTTCGGCAGCTATGAGGACCCCATCCCCACCTCCGGCGGCCCGGCGCATGAGCCCCCCAGGAAGAAGAAGGGCGGCGCGGCCCGAATCATCGCCCTGGTGCTGGTGTGCGCCCTGGTGGGCGGCGGCGCCGGCGTGGGCGGCGCAGCGGTGTACAGCCGCCTGACCCACCCCAAGCAGACCACCGTCATCCAGGAGGCCGACCGGCCCCAGGTGGAGACCGTGCTCAACACCAACAGCGGCAAGCCCATGGAGCCCGAACAGCTCTACGCCGCCAACCTGCCCTCCTGCGTGGGCATCACCGTGTCCACCACGGTGAACATCTTCGGCCAGACCACCACCTCCGCCGCCTCCGGCTCCGGCTTCATCCTCACCGCCGACGGCTATATCGCCACCAACTTCCACGTTATCGAGCAGGCCGCTGAAAACCCCTCGGTGGACATCCAGGTGACCCTCTCCAACGATGAGAAGTACTCCGCCAAGCTGGTGGGCGGCGAGAAGGACAACGATATCGCCGTGCTGAAGATCGACGCCTCCGGCCTGAGCCCCGTCACCATCGGGGACAGCTCCAAGCTGGTGGTGGGCGAGCCGGTGTACGCCATCGGCAACCCCCTGGGCGAGCTGACCTTCACCTTCACCGACGGCATGGTGTCCGCCCTGGACCGGATCATCAGCACCAGCAGCACCAACGCCAACGGCCAGCGGGAGACCACCACCCTCAACGTGCTCCAGACCAACTGCGCCATCAACCCCGGCAACTCCGGCGGTCCCCTGTTTGACAGCTACGGCAACGTGGTGGGCATCACCACCGCCAAGTACACCCAGTCCTCCTCCGGCGTGTCCGCCGAGGGTCTCGGGTTCGCCCTGCCCATCAACGACGTGAAGGGTATGCTCGCGGACATCATCCAGAACGGCTACGTCACCGGCAAGCCCTACCTGGGCATCCAGGTCACCAACGTCACCGAGGAGATCCAGCGCTACGGCATCCCCGCCGGCGCCGTGGTGGAGTACGTGGCCGACGGCTCCTGCGCCCAGAAGGCCGGCCTCCAAGTGAACGATATCATCACCGCCGTGGACGACATCGCCGTGGACTCCAAGACCGCCCTCACCGCCGCGCTGACCAGCAACTACAAGGCCGGCGACACCGTGACCCTCACCGTCGTCCGCCAGCAGGAGCAGGTCAAGCTCACCGTCACCCTGGACGAGAAGAACGAGCAGACCCAGGCCAACAACCAGCCTCAGCAGCAGCAACAGCAGGAGCAGAGCCAGTCCAACAGCGGCTGGGGCAATTTCTACAGCCAGTGGCCCTTCGGCAGCTTCTTCTGGTGATTTTCTCCGCATACAGTATCCCGGCGGCCAGCGGCCGCCGGGATTTTTTTGTCCAAGCTCCCCCTTTCCCCAAATTACGGACAGGCGTTCCGCTATACTTGGTGGAAACGGAAGGAGCGTGAGGGCATGGATTGGCACAGCGGGAGCATCAAGGAGCTGCTGGAGGCCCTGGAGGCCGTCCCCGGCGGCCTGACGGAGCGCCAGGCCGGGGCGCGGCTGGAGCGGTACGGGCCCAACGAGCTGGCCCAGCCGAAAAAGGCGGGCCTGCCCGGCCGGGTCCTGGCCCAGCTCCGGGACCCCATGGTGCTGGTGCTGCTGGGGGCGGCGGGGCTGTCCCTGGCGGCCAGCGGGGGCCGGGACTGGCTGGACGCGGCCATCATCCTGGTCATCGTAGTGGTGAACAACGTCATCTCCATCACCCAGGAGGACCACGCCCAGCGGGCCCTGGAGGAGCTGCGGCGCATGTCCTCCCCCACGGCCCGCTGCCTGCGGGACGGACGGCTGGTGCGGCTGGAGGCGGCGCGGCTGGTGCCCGGGGACGTGGTGGAGCTGGAGGCGGGGGACCAGGTGCCCGCCGACTGCCGCATCCTGGAGTGCGCCGGCCTGCGCTGCGACGAGAGCGCCATGACCGGCGAGTCGGTACCGGTGGAGAAGGGCCCCTGCGGCCCCCTCCCCCCCGGTACGCCCCTGGCTGAGCGGCGCAACATGGTCATCTCCAGCACCCTGGTCACCTCCGGGCGGTGCACCGCCCTGGTGTGTGAGACGGGGATGCGCACCCAGGTAGGCCGTATCGCCGCTCTGCTCCAGGAGGGGGAGGCGCAGCCCACCCCCCTCCAGCGCAAAATGGCGGAGATCTCCAAAACGCTGTCCTTCCTGTGCCTGTGCGTGTGCGCGGTGATGTTCGGCGTGGGGCTGCTCCAGGGGAAAAACCTGCTGGAGATGCTGCTCACCGCCGTGTCCCTGGCGGTGGCGGCCATCCCGGAGGGTCTGCCGGCCATCGTGACCATCGTGCTGGCCCTGGGGGTGCAGCGCATGGCCGGGCGTGGGGCCATCGTAAAGAAGCTGCCCGCCGTGGAGACGCTGGGCTGCGCCAGCGTGATCTGCTCGGACAAGACCGGCACCCTGACCCAGAACAAAATGACCGTGCAGCAGCTCTGGCTGCCCCCCGGCGGACGCAGGCGGGACGCCCTGCTGGCCGGGTGCCTGTGCTCCGAGGCCAAGCTGGAGTGGAAGGCCGGGGCCCCCGTGGCCGCCGGGGACCCCACCGAGGGGGCCCTGGTGGTGGCCGCCGCCCGGGAGGGGCTGGACCAGCGTCGGGCGGAGGAGGAGCTGCCCCGGGTGGGGGAGCTGCCCTTCGACTCCCAGCGCAAGCTCATGTCCACCCTCCACGCCGCCCCGGGAGGCGGGGTGCTGGTGCTGGTGAAGGGGGCCCCGGATGTGCTGCTGGGGCGGTGCACCCGGGGGCCCCGGGGCACGCTGACCGGCGCGGACCGGGCCGCCGCCCTGGCCGCCAACGAGGCCATGGCCCGGCAGGCCATGCGGGTGCTGGCGGTGGCCCGCCGGGAGCTGCGCCGGGCGCCGGCCAGGCCGGACAGCGCCGGCATCGAGCGGGACCTGACCTTCCTGGGGCTGTTCGGCCTGACCGACCCGCCCCGGCGGGAGGCCAAGGCCGCCGTGGCCCACTGCCACGCCGCCGGGGTGCGCCCGGTGATGATCACCGGCGACCACCGCTCCACCGCCGTGGCCATCGCCCGGGAGCTGGACATCTGCCGGGACGGCGACCTGGCCATCACCGGCACGGAGCTGGACTTCATGCCCCAGGAGATGCTGGAGGAGGACATCGACCGGTTCTCCGTCTTTGCCCGGGTGTCCCCGGAGCACAAAATGCGCATCGTCCGGGCCTGGCAGAAGCGGGGGGCGGTGGTGGCCATGACCGGGGACGGGGTCAACGACGCCCCCGCCCTGAGGGCCGCCGACATCGGCTGCGCCATGGGCCGCTCCGGCACCGACGTGGCCAAGGGGGCGGCGGAGATGGTCCTCACCGACGACAATTTCTCCACCATCGTGGACGCGGTGGAGGAGGGCCGGGGCATCTACTCCAACATCCGCAAGGCCATCCACTACCTGCTCTCCTGCAACATCGGGGAGATCTTCACCATCTTCATCGCCACCCTGCTGGACTTCGGGCAGATGCCCCTGGCCCCGGTGCAGCTGCTGTGGCTGAACCTGGTCACCGACTCCCTCCCCGCCCTGGCCCTGGGGGTGGAGCCGGTGGAGGAGGTGGTGATGTCCCAGCCGCCCCGGGACGCCCGCCGGGGGCTGTTCGACCGGGCCTTCTCCCTGCGTCTGGCCTGGCAGGGGCTGATGGTGGGGGGCCTGACTCTGTGCGCCTACTTCCTGGGCCTCGCGCTGGGCGCGCCGGGCCAGGAGGGGGCCGCCGCCAACACCATGGCCTTCGCCACCCTGACTTTGAGCCAGCTGTTCCACGCCTACAACGTGCGCAGCGAGGACCGCTCCCTGTTCGCCCAGGGCCCCCTGTCCAACCCGGCCATGAACCGGGCCTTCCTCACGGGGCTGGCGCTCCAGCTGTCCATCCTGCTCATCCCGCCCCTCCGAGGGGTGTTCTCCGTCGCCGCCCTGAGCGCGCCGGAGTGGCTGTGCGTACTGCTGCTGGCCGCCGCCCCCATCCCCATCTGTGAGGGGGAGAAAGCGCTGCGCCGGGGCCGGGAGGCCGCGGGGCAAAAAAAAGTTCCCGTCCGGGCGGGATAACTCAAAAAGCGGCGGGAGCACCCGCCGCTTTAGTTTGTTAAGAAAGCCTAGCAGAGTTCGCGCCCGCAGGCGCGAATCCAGTGTGATCTATTTTTCCCGGCGGCATGTACGTCGGGAAAAATCCCTCTCGGCCCGCAAACGTGCGAGTTGTCTGCGTTCAGCGGACAACGAGTGCGCTGCCGCGGGCCGCAGCCCTTTGTTAAAAAAGGCCAAGGGCCTTTTTTAACAGTCTCAAGCGGCGGGAGTCCCCGCCGCTTTTTACTGTTTCTCCTGTTTTATGACCTCCACCCGGATCTCCAGCACCCGGCGGTGCTCCACCCGGGTAACGGTGACATCCAGGCCCTCGGCCTGGAACCGGTCGCCCACCTCGGGCACCCGGCCCACCTGCTCCAGCACCCAGCCGGACACGGTGGCCGCGCCGCACTCGCCCTTAACGGAAAACAGGTCGTACATATCGTCCAGGTCCGCCGAGCAGGCGATGAGGTAGCTGCCGTCGGCCTGCTTGCGGAAGGTCTCGATGACCTCGTCGTGCTCGTCCCAGATCTCCCCCACCAGCTCCTCCAGGATGTCCTCCAGCGTGACGATGCCCACGGTGCCGCCGTACTCGTCCACCACCACGGCCATGTGGGCCTTCTGGCTCTGGAGAATGTGCAGCAGTTGGGGCAGCTGGGTGGTCTGGGTGGTGTAGATCACCGGGGATTTCAGGTTGGAGAGCATGGTCTCCCCCCGGTAGCGGGCGGCGTAGAAGTCCTTCTCGTGGATGACGCCCACGATGTTGTCGATGGTCTCGTGGTAGACGGGCAGGCGCGAGAACCCGCTCTCCACGAACAGGGCGGCGGCCCGCTCCATGGAGTCGTTCTCCTCCAGGGCCGCCAGGTCCACCCGGGGGGTGAGGATGTCGGACACCTCCGCTGCGCTGAACTCGATGGCGTTGCGGATGAGGTCGCTCTCCTGCTCGTCCAGGCCGCCCTCGGTCTCCGCCTGGTCTACCATGCCCACCAGCTCCTCCTCGGTGATGCCGTCCTCCCCGCCGCCCCGGAACACCTTGGACAGCAGGCGCTTCCACTGGGTGAACAGGAAGTTGACGGGGGTGAAGAGCACCATGAAGAACTTCAGCAGCGGGGCCGACAGCATGGCCCAGGCCTCCGGGCGCTCCTTGGCCAGGCTCTTGGGGGACACCTCGCCGAACACCAGGATGAGGACCGTCAGGGCCACGGTGGCCACCGTGGGGCCGTACTGGAGGAACCATTTGGTGCACAGCACGGTGGCGACGGTGGTGGCGGTGATGTTGACCACGTTGTTGCCCACCAGGATGGCGGAGAGCAGGCGGTCGTAGTCCTCGGCCAGCGCCAGGGCCCGCCTGGCCCGGGCGTCGCCCGCGTCGGCCTTGTTCTTCAGCCGGATGCGGTTCAGGGATGTAAAGGCGGTCTCGGTGGCGGAAAAATAGGCGGACATGGCGATCAGGCACACCAGCGCGGCCACCATGCCAATACTGCTGCTGTCCATCGGGGACAAATCAACTCTGCTTTCTTTTTCTCAGATTTTGGGAATCGCTCCCAATTAAAATAGAAGTATAGCACACCTGATACCGGATTGCAAAGGGAATTTGCAGGGAAACCGGGGCGGCCGGGGCGAACCGCCTCCCCTTCTGCGTCCCGCCCTCCCAAAACAGCCCCGTGGTATGCTCAGGCTGCCCATGGACGGGGGGCGATCCGCCGCGTCCTCTGGTACATTCTCCCCATTGTCAAGCGGGAAAAAAGGTGGTAAAATCAAGCAGACCGCCCGGTCCGGGCGGCGCAGCATAGAATGGCCGCGAGGCCAAAAACTGAAAGCGGGCAAGTATATGGATCTTGAGACGACGCGGCTGCTGGACCTGTCCCACACCCTGGCCGGGGAATACCTGGCCGGGTTCCAGTACCCCTGGCAGGCCCTGGAGGGCATCAAGCAGCTGATTTTGACCATCGGCCCCACCCTGGGGCCGGACTATGAGGAGCGCTCCCCCCAGGTGTGGGTCCACAAAAGCGCAAAGGTGTTCCCCAGCGCCTACCTGGGCGCGCCCTGCATCATCGGGCCGGACACCGAGGTGCGCCACTGCGCCTTCGTCCGGGGCTCCGCCCTGGTGGGGGCGGGCTGCGTGGTGGGCAACAGCGTGGAGCTGAAAAACGTCATCCTGTTCGACGGGGTGCAGGTCCCCCACTACAACTACGTGGGCGACTCCATCCTGGGCTATAAGAGCCACATGGGGGCCGGCTCCATCACCTCCAATGTGAAGTCCGACCGGACCCTGGTGGCGGTGAAGGACGGCGAGGCGCTCCTGGAGACCGGCCGGAAGAAGTTTGGGGCCGTCCTGGGCGACCACGTAGAGGTGGGCTGCAACAGCGTGCTCAACCCCGGCACGGTGGTGGGCCGCGGCTCCAGCATCTACCCAGTGTCCTGCGTCCGGGGCGCCATCCCCCCGGACAGCATCTATAAGACCGGCGGCGTCATCGTCCCCCGGGACAAAGGAGTGTAACATATGGGCAGATATTTCGGCACCGACGGGTTCCGGGGCAAGGTCAACGAGGGCCTCACCGCCGAGCACGCCTACCAGATCGGCCGCTTTCTGGGCTGGTACTACGGCCGCAGCGGAAAGGCCAGCATCGTGCTGGGCAAGGACACCCGCCGCTCCAGCTACATGCTGGAGTACGCCCTGAGCGCAGGCGCCACCGCCTCCGGGGCGGACGTGTACCTGCTCCACGTCACCACCACCCCCTCGGTGTCCTATGTGGCCCGGGCGGACGGCTTCGACTGCGGCGTGATGATCTCCGCCTCCCACAACCCCTTCTACGACAACGGCATCAAGCTGCTCAACCGGGACGGGGAGAAGATGGACGAGGCCACCATCGCCCTGGTGGAGGACTACCTGGACGGCAGGCTGGAGCTGGACGGCCAGCTCTGGACCCGGCTGCCCTTCGCCACCGGCGAGCATATCGGCGCGGTGGTGGACCACAGCGCCGGGCGCAACCGCTACATGGGCTACCTGATCTCCCTGGCCATGTACTCCTTCAAGGGCAAGAAGATCGCCCTGGACTGCGCCAACGGCAGCGCCTGGGCCATCGCCCCCAACGTGTTCCGGGCCCTGGGCGCCCAGGTGTACGTCATCAACGACCAGCCCGACGGGCTGAACATCAACCGGGACGCCGGCTCCACTCACATCGCCGGGCTCCAGAGGTATGTGAAGGAGCACGGCATGGACGTGGGCTTCGCCTACGACGGGGACGCCGACCGCTGCCTGGCCGTGGACGAGAACGGCGAGCTGGTGGACGGGGACAAGATCATGTACCTGTACAGCCGCTACATGAAGGAGCGGGGCAAGCTGACCACCAACACCGTGGTCACCACTGTCATGTCCAACTTCGGCCTGTACAAGGCCCTGGACGAGGTCGGCATCAACTACGCCAAGACCGCCGTGGGGGACAAGTACGTCTACGAGTACATGACGCAGCACGGCGACCGCATCGGCGGGGAGCAGTCGGGGCACATCATCCTGTCCAAGTACGCCCGCACCGGCGACGGCATCCTCACCTCCCTGAAGGTGATGGAGGTCATGATGGCCAAAAAGCTGCCTCTGAGCCGCCTGGCCGAGCCGGTGACCATCTACCCCCAGGTGCTGCTCAATGTGCGGGTGAAGGACAAAAAGGCCGCCCAGGACGACCTGGACGTCCAGGCCGCGGTGAAGGCCGTGGCGGACGAGCTGGGGGACACCGGCCGCATCCTGGTCCGGGAGTCGGGCACCGAGCCGCTGGTGCGGGTGATGGTGGAGGCCCCGGAGAAGGACCAGTGCCAGGCGCTGGCCCAGCGGGTGGTGGACGTCATCATCGCCAAGGGGCACCAGGCGTAACAGGCCCGCGGGGCATTTGGAGGGGTTTGGGTGAAAAAGCTGATCGTGGTCATCAACGGCGCCGGGGGCGTGGGCAAGGACACCCTCTGTTCCTTCGCCGCCCGGGACTACCGGGTGCGCAACGTCTCCTCCATCACCCCCATCCTGGCGGTGGCCAGGGCCGGGGGCTGGGACGGGGTCAAGACCGACCGCTCCCGAAAGCTCCTGTCCGATCTGAAGGCCCTGTTCACCGGGTACAACGACCTGTGCCAAGCCTACGTGCTGGACCAGTGCCGGGCGTTCCTGGCCGGGGATGAGCAGGTGCTGTTCGTCCATATCCGGGAGCCGGAGGAGATTACCCGGTTCGTAGACGCCGCCCCCGCCCCGGTGATCTCCCTGCTGGTGACCAGCACGAAAAAGGCGGCCCACATCTACCAAAACTCCTCCGACGACAACGTGGCCAACTACGCCTATGACTGCACATACGACAACATCCTGCCCCTGGAGGAGACGGACGCCGCTTTCCGCTCATTCTTTTCCGGTCTGTTCGCGCGATACGCCTTTGAGGCATAAAAATCCAGGGCCCCTATGGGGCCCTGGATTTTTACTTGTTGGAAAAGCCTCGCAGAGTTCGCGCCCGCAGGCGCGAAGAATTCTAATTTATTTTTCCCGGCGGCGCGCCCCAGGGCGGTCTCTCTTGCCCCTTCGGGGCAATTCACCTTCTGTACGTCGGGAAAAATTCCTCTCGGCCCGCAAACGTGCGAGCAGAATGGGCCCCCAGCCGAAGCCCAGCGCAGCGGGTTCGGCTGGGAAAGGAGGAGCAGCGTAATGAGTGAGCTTTCGCCGCAGGCGGAAGCGAAGGATATAGAGCTTGCGACGACGCGCGCTGCCGCGGGCCGCAGCCCTTTGTCGGAAAAGGCCTTTGGCCTTTTCCGACAGTCTCAGCCCGGGTCCTGCAAGGGACCCGGGATTTTTCTTTTTTACCACGCGGCGACCGTGCCGTCGCACCGGGGCTCGGTGCCGCCCGCCAGCAGGCCGTTATCCGTGCGCCAGATGATCTGGCCCCGGCCCATGGTGATGTTGGTGTTCAGCACCTCCACCTCGTGGCCCATGGCGGCCAGCTCCCGGCCGATGTGGGCGGGCACCTCCCGCTCCAGCTGGATGTGCGTTCCCCCCGTCCACTGCATCCGGGGCGCGTCCAGGGCCTGCTGGGGATTCATGTGGTAGTCCACCGTGTTCACCACCACCAGCACGTGGCCCTGGGGCTGCATGAAGGCCCCCATCACCCCGAAGGGGCCCACCGCCTCCCCATCTTTCATCAAGAAACCGGGGATGATGGTGTGGTAGGACTTCTTCCCCCCGGCCAGGCAGTTGTCGCTGCTCTCGTCCAGGGAGAAGTTGGCCCCCCGGTTCTGGAGAGAGATGCCGGTGCCGGGGATGGCGATCCCCGCGCCGAACATGTTGTAGTTGCTCTGGATGAAGGAGACCATGTTGCCCTCCGGGTCGGCGGTGCACAGGTAGATGGTGCCGCCGCAGGAGGGGTCCCCCGCCTCTGGCCACAGGGCCTGATTGGAGATGAGGGCGCGGCGCCTGGCCGCGTACTCCTCGGACAGCATGTCCTCCACTCTCGTCCTCATGTACCTGGGGTCGGCCACGTACTTTTTCGCGTCGGCGAAGGCCAGCTTGATGGACTCCAAAATCTTGTGGTAGGTGTCGGCGCAGTCCCGCTCCCCGGACAGCTCCAGGCCCTTGAGGATGTTCAGGGCCATCAGCACGGTGATGCCGTGGCCGTTGGGCGGGATCTCGCAGACGGTGTAGCCCTTGTAGTCCGCCGTGATGGGCTCCACCCACTCCGGGCGGTAGGCGCGGAAGTCCTCCTCGCAGAAGTACCCGCCGGTCTCCCGGCTGAAGGCCACGATCTTCTCCATCAGGGGACCCCGGTAGTAGCTCTCACAGCCGGTCTCGGCCAGCTCCTCCATGGTCCGGGCGTACTCCTCCCAGCGGAACAGGTCCCCGGCCCGGTAGGGGGAGCCGTCCCCCTTCAAAAACACGGTTTTCCAGTAGGCGTGGGCGGCGGGATCCTGCTCCGCAGCGGCGTAGATCCGCCGGGCGTCCTTCTCCCACTGGGGGTGGACGTTCACCGCCACAGGCACGCCCTCCCGGGCGGCCAGGACGGCCGGGGCGAACAGCTGGGAGAGGGACCTGGTGCCGAACCGGCGGTTCAGCTCCGCCCAGCCCGCCGGGGCCCCGGGCACCATGGTGGGCAGCCAGCCGGATTTGGGCATCTCCTCATAGCCCAGCGCGCGCACCTTCTCTGCGCTCAGGGCCAGAGGGGCAGTGCCGCTGGCGTTCAGGCCGTAGAGCCGCTTCTCCCTCTCGATCCACACCAGGGCAAAGCAGTCCGAGCCCAGGCCGTTGCCGGTGGGCTCCAGCACGGGCATGGCGGCGGCCATGGCCACCGCCGCGTCCACTGCGTTGCCCCCGGCCTTCATCACATCCAGGCCGATCTGGGCCCCCTGGGGCACGGAGGTACAGGCCATGGCCCGGCGGGCGTAGACCACGTTGCGGCGGGAGGGGTAGACGTATTTCAGCGGGTCGAACTGGGGCATAAGCTCACCTTCCAACAGATGATTTTCTGGCTCCACTATAACACGCTCCGGCGCGGATTGCAACGGAGGACAGGCCGGTTTTCCTGTTTTTCCCTGGGCGCATAGTCCGCCGGATCGCGGGGGAATCTGGTGGTAAAGCGGCCGCCTCCCGCGCGGCCCGGGAGGCTGTTATGGAGGCTTTTTTCGACAAGACCGCGTCCGTCCGGTTCGAGCACGCCCTGGCGTTCCACTGCGCCCCCTCCCTGGCGGGCATCAAGCCGGCGGACCTGATCTCCTGGCCCGGCGCCCCGGGGGAGACGGAGGCCCTGCTGCGATACTTCTCCGCCCAGCTGGCCCCGGCGGGGGTCTCCCTGCGGCTGATGGGGCGGCGGGGCGGCCGGTGCCTGATCCTGGTCTGCCGGGAGGCGCTGCTCCGCGCCCAGCTGGAGCGGCCGGAGGTGCGCGCCCTGCTGCGCCGGGCGGGCTACCCGGCCCTGGGAGGGATGGAGGCAGCGCTGGACCATCTGGCCCGGCGGCTGCGCGGCGGGGAGTTCCCCCACGAGGTGGGGCTGTTCCTGGGTTACCCCGCCCGGGATGTGGAGGGGTTCCGCCGGGACGGGGGCCGGGGCTGTCTGTGCGCCGGGCTGTGGAAGGTGTACGGCCAGCCGGAGCGGGCCCTGGCCTACTTCTCCCAGTGCCGCCGGTGCCGCAGCACTCTGTGCCGCCGGCTGGAGGAGGGGCAGACCCTGGGGGAGCTGTTCCGCCGCCCGGTTCCGGCCGGAGCCGCGCGTTTTCTGCCCTCTTGACAGTTTACAACCGGCCTTTCCTGTGGTAAAATGCTCTCACTTGCCGCGGGAGGAGACGATTTTCCGTGCCCTACAACTTCTTTCCCATGATCGCCCGGATGCGGTATATCAACCGCTGGGGCCTGATGCGCAACACCTTTGAGGAGAACATCCAGGAGCACTCCCACCAGGTGGCCGTCCTGGCCCACGCCCTGGCCGTCATCCAGAATCGGTACTTCGGCCCCCGGGTGGACCCCGGCGCGGTGGCGGTGGCGGCGCTGTACCACGACGCCAGCGAGATCCTCACCGGCGACATGCCCACCCCCATCAAGTATGACAACCCGGACATCCAGCGCGCCTACAAGGCGGTGGAGTCGGTGGCGGAGCGCAAGCTGCTGTCCATGCTGCCCGAGGACCTGCGGCCCGACTTCGAGGCCGCCGTCACCATCCCCGACCCGGACATCCGCGCTCTGGTCAAGGCGGCGGACAAGCTGTCCGCCTACCTCAAGTGCGTGGAGGAGCTGAAGGCCGGCAACTCCGAGTTCAAAAAGGCCCGGGAACAGACCTACGCCGCTCTGTGTCAGAACCCCCTGCCCGCTCTGAGCTACTTCATGGAGCACTTCCTGGAGGGGTTCGAGCTGACCCTGGACGAGCTGAACTGACCGCCGGCCGCACAGAAAGGAACGAGATCAATGAAAGCCATTGTCACCGTCATCGGTAAGGACCAGGTGGGCATCATCGCCTCGGTGTGCTCCCTGCTGTCAAGCCACAACATCAACATCCTGGACATCAGCCAGACCGTGCTGCAGGAGTACCTGACCATGGTCATGCTGGTGGACCTGTCCGCCTGTGACAAGCCCATCGTGGAGGTGGGCCGGGCCCTGGAACAGACCGGCAAGGAGCGCGGCCTGTCCATCCGCATCCAGCGGGAGGACATCTTCAACGCCATGCATCGAATCTGAGCGCGGAGCCGTCGTGAGCAGCGCGGATGGACCGACCGGTCAAAATCGCGAAACGGCGCTCAAAAACTACTTAAAGGGGCTTTTTTATGCTCAACCACAACGAGATCCTCCAGACCATCCAGATGATCGACCAGCAGCACCTGGACGTGCGCACCATCACCATGGGCATCTCCCTGCTCTCCTGCGCCCACAGCGATGTGAAAACGGCCTGTGACAAGGTGTACGACAAGGTCACCCGCTACGCCGAGAAGCTGGTGTCCACCGGCGAGGCCATCGAGGCCGAGTTCGGCATCCCCATCGTCAACAAGCGCATCTCCGTCACCCCCATCGCCCTGGTGGCCGCCGCGGCGGAGACGGACAACTACACCCCCTTCGCTCTGGCCCTGGACCGGGCCGCCAAGACCTGCGGGGTCAACTTCATCGGCGGGTTCTCCGCCCTGGTGCAGAAGGGCATGACCGACGCCGACCGAAAGCTCATCGCCTCCATCCCCCAGGCCCTGTCCGAGACCGACATCGTGTGCGGCAGCGTCAACGTGGGCTCCACCAAGGCGGGCATCGACATGGACGCGGTGGCCCTCATGGGCCGGACCATCAAGGAGCTGGCCGGGCGCACCGCCGACCGGGGCGGCTTCGGCTGCGCCAAGCTGGTGGTGTTCTGCAATGCCGTGGAGGACAACCCCTTCATGGCCGGCGCCTTCCACGGGGTGGGCGAGCCGGAGAAGGTCATCAACGTGGGCGTCTCCGGCCCCGGCGTGGTCCACCACGCTCTCCAGGCGGTGAAGGGCCAGCCCTTCGACGTGGTGGCCGAGACGGTGAAAAAGACCGCCTTCCGCATCACCCGCATGGGCCAGCTGGTGGCCCAGGAGGCCAGCCGCCGGCTGGACACCCCCTTCGGTATCGTGGACCTGTCCCTGGCCCCCACCCCGGCGGTGGGCGACAGCGTGGCCCGCATCCTGGAGGAGATGGGCCTGGAGGTCTGCGGCACCCACGGCACCACGGCGGCCCTGGCCCTGCTGAACGACGCGGTGAAGAAGGGCGGCGTCATGGCCTCCTCTAGCGTGGGCGGGCTGTCCGGCGCCTTCATCCCGGTGAGCGAGGACGAGGGCATGATCGCCGCCGCCCGCTCCGGGGCCCTGACCCTGGACAAGCTGGAGGCCATGACCTGCGTATGCTCGGTGGGCCTGGACATGATCGCCGTCCCCGGCGACACCAGCGCCGAGACTCTCTCCGCCATCATCGCCGACGAGGCGGCCATCGGCATGGTCAACTCCAAGACCACCGCCGTGCGCATCATCCCCGCCCCCGGCTGCAAGGTGGGGGACACGGTGGAGTTCGGCGGCCTGCTGGGCTCCGCCCCGGTGCAGCCGGTCCACCCCTGGTCCAGCGCGGGATTCATCGCCCGGGGCGGTCGCATCCCCGCCCCCATGCAGAGCCTGAAAAACTGAACAGCCGCCGCAATCCCCTGGAAGAAAACAGCGCCGGGGCGGGCCAAACGGGCCCGCCCCGGCTTCTTTTTTCCGGCGGAGATATCACTATTATTATCAACAGGCCGCCTATTTCCCAAAGGGGCAGACCGGCCAGCGGCAGACCTCACACCCCAGGCACAGCCCGCCCTCGCCCAGCCCCGCCAGCTCCTCCCTGGTGATCTCCACCCCGGCGGCGACCCTGGGCAGGACCAGGTCGAAGATGGTGGCGCCCGCGTACATCACACAGCCGGGGAGGCCCATGACCGGGGTCCCGTCCTCATAGTACCCCAGCAGGAACATGGCCCCGGGCAGTACCGGCGCGCCGTAGGTGACGATCCGCGCCCCGCTGGCCCGGATGGCGCCGGGGGCGCTGTCGTCCGGGTCCACGCTCATGCCGCCGGTACACAGGATGAGCTCCGCCCCGGTTGCCCGGGCCCGCGCGATGCAGGCGGTCACCTGCTCCACCCCGTCGCCGGAGTACTGGACAGACACCGTCTCGATGCCGTACACGGCCAGCTTGTCCCGCACCACGGGGGTGAAGGTGTCCGGGATCAGCCCCTTTTTCACCTCGTTCCCCGTGGCCACGATGGCGGCGGTTTTCCGCACCCAGGGCTTCAAGGTCAGCAGGGGGGCATCCCCCGCCGCCCGCTCGGCGGCCCGGAGCTGCTCCTCCCCAATGACTAGGGGGACGACCCGGGTGCCGGCCAGCCGGTCCCCCCGCTTTACGGCGGTGCCGCCGTGCCGGGTGGCGATGAGCACGTCCTCCAGGCAGTTCACCGCCCGCAGCCGCCTGGAGTCCACCAGGAACAGGCCGCCGCAGTCCGCCACCACCTCGATTTTCCCCTCCCGGGGCCCGGTGAGGGACATGTGCTCATTCTGGCACAGGGCGGCCAGGCGGCGGGCGGCGTCATCCTCGTGGACCATGCCGGGGGCCGTCTCCCAGACGTACAGGGACTCCTTCCCCATGGACAGCAGCACAGGGATGTCCTCCTCCGTCACCACGTGCCCCCTGCGGAACCGGGCGCCCTTGTACTGGTCCTTGATGATCTGGGTCAGGTCGTGGCACAGGACGTGCCCCACGGCCTGGGTGGTGTCAATGAGCTTCATCTGCCGGTCCCCCTGTTTCGACGCCGCAGCTGGCTGTTATCTCGTTTTATTATACTACAAATGCCCCGGGAGTCAAAGGCGCGGCGGGCCGGAGCGGGGAAAATCTCTTAATGCAATCTTAATGCCAGGCTTTCAACGCTAATACACATTTCATGGGCCCTCTGCGATAATGCAGGATAAGGGGGTGTTCCCATGAGGCAGCTCCAGCGGCGGCTGACATCCTCGCAGATCATTATCCTGGGCTTCGCGGCGGTGATCCTGCTGGGGAGCCTGCTGCTCATGCTCCCCGTCTCCGCGGCGGACGGGCGCGGGGTCCCCTTCGGGGACGCGCTGTTCACCGCCGCCTCCGCGGTGTGCGTCACCGGACTGGTGATCCGGGACACCGCCGCCTGCTGGTCCCTCTTTGGACAGGCTGTGATCCTCGTCCTGATCCAGATCGGCGGCATGGGGGTGGTGACTGTCACCCTGGCCATCTTCGCCGCTTCCGGCGGCCGGGTCAGCCTGAAGCAGCGCAGCACCATGCAGGAGTCCATCTCCGCCCCCCAGGTTGGCGGAATCCTCCGCCTGACCGGGTTCATCCTCAAAATGACCGTCCTCTTTGAGCTGGCGGGGACCACCGCCATGGCCCCGGTGTTCTGCGGGGAGTTTGGACTTCTCAGGGGCCTGTGGTACAGCCTGTTCCACTCGGTCTCCGCCTTCTGCAACGCGGGGTTCGATCTGATGGGGGTCAAGGCGCCCTTCTCCTCCCTGACCTTCTTCCCGGCCCACCCGGTCATCAACCTGACCGTCATGGCCCTGATCGTCACCGGCGGCATCGGATTTCTGGTCTGGAACGACATCCGCTCCAACGGCCTCCACTTCCGGCGCTACCGGCTCCAGAGCAAGGCCGCCCTCACCGTCAGCGGACTTCTGATCCTGCTCCCCGCCTTGTATTTCTTCCTCTGTGAGCTGGGGGACGTCCCTCCCGCCCAGCGCCTCTGGATGGCCCTGTTCCAGTCGGTGACCACCCGGACGGCGGGGTTCAACACGGTGGACCTGACCGCGTTCAGCGAGGCCGGCCTGGCGGTCATGATCCTGCTGATGCTCATCGGCGGCTCCCCCGGCTCCACCGCCGGCGGCATGAAAACCACCACCCTGGCCGTCCTGCTCTCCACCAGCCTGTCGGTGTTCCGCCGCAGGGACGACCCCCGCCTGTTCGGGCGGAGCCTGGCCGACGAGACGGTGCGCAGCGCGGCCACCATCCTAACCATGTATCTGACCCTGTTTCTGGCGGGCGGCCTGCTCATCAGCCGGATCGAGGGCCTGCCCCTGCTCCCCTGTCTGTTCGAGGCCGCGTCGGCGGTGGGCACGGTGGGGCTCTCCCTGGGGCTCACGCCCCGGCTGGGCCCGCTGTCCCGGGGGATCTTGATTTTATTGATGTACCTGGGCCGGGTGGGCGGCCTGACCCTGATCTTCGCCGCCCTGTCCGCCGGGAGGCCCACGGCCGCCCGGCTCCCCCGGGAAAAACTGACTGTCGGATAAGGAGGACGCCATGAAAACGGTATTACTGATCGGATTGGGCCGCTTCGGCCGGAACGTGGCCAAAAAGCTCCACGAGCTGGGCCACGAGGTGATGGCGGTGGACAGCAGCGAGGCGCGGGTCAACGCGGTGCTCCCCTACGCCACAGCCGCCCAGATCGGCGACAGCACCAACGAGGCGTTCCTCGCCTCCCTGGGCATCCCCAGCTACGACGCCTGCATCGTGGCCATCGGCGACGACTTTCAGAGCTCGCTGGAGACCGCCTCCCTGCTCAAGGAGCTGGGGGCGAAGCGGGTCATCGCCCGGGCCTCCCAGGGGCGGCAGGAGAAATTCCTCCTGCGCAACGGCGCGGACGAGGTGGTCTACCCCGAGAAGCAGCTGGCCTCCTGGACCGCCATCCGCTGCACCTCCGACCACATCCTGGACTACATCGAGCTGGACGACGGCTACGCCATCTACGAGCTGTCCGTCCCGGAGGCCTGGTGGGGCAGGACCATTCTCCAGCTGGACATCCGCAAGCGGTTCGGCATCAACATCCTGGCCGTCCGGGAGAACGGGGACCTGAACATGCGCTTCACCCCCGACACGCCGCTGGAGCAGGGGCGGTCCATCCTGGTCCTGGGGAGCGAGGCGTCGGTACAGAAGTGCTTCCGCATCTGATCGCCTGCGTCTCCTCCGCGCCCCGGGGCTTTTTTGAGGACCGGAGGGCCGTGAGGTGGAAAATCCGCCCCGTCTGTGGTAAAATAGCCGGTGTGAGGTGAGTGCCATGGAACAGCGCACAGGAAACAGCCGCCTGCGGGGGGTCCTGCTCAACGTCGCCAGGAGCGCGGGCATCCTGGCCGGGATCACCGCCGTCAGTCTCCTGTTTGACCGGCTGTCCTTCAGCCACGCCAACATCATCATGGTGTACATCCTGGGGGTTCTGCTCACCTCCATCGCCACCTCCCACCAGGTGTACAGCCTGGTCTCCTCCATCGCCAGCGTGGTCATCTTCAACTTTTTGTTCACCGAGCCCCGGTACACCTTGACCGCCTACGAGACGGGCTACCCCGTCACCTTCGTGGTCATGTTCCTCACCGCCTACATCACCGGCACCCTGGCCATCCGCTACAAAGAGCAGGCCCGGGAGAAGGAGGCCGCGGCGGCCCTGGCCAAGAGCGAGCAGCTGCGGGCCAACCTGCTGCGCACCATCTCCCACGACCTGCGCACCCCCCTGACCACCATCTCCGGTAACGCCAGCAGCCTGCTCAGCAACGGCGCCGGCTTCGACGAGGAGACCAAGCGCCAGCTCTACTCAGACATCTACGACGACTCCATGTGGCTCATCAGTCTGGTGGAAAACCTGCTCTCCGCCACCCGCATCGAGGAGGGCCGGATGCCCCTGCGCCTGTCCACCGAGCTGCTGGGCGACATCGTGGAGGAGGCCGTCGGCTACGCCCGGCGCAAGCCGGACACCCACCCCGTCACCGTGGACTGCGGCGACGAGCTGCTGCTGGTACAGGCGGACGCCCAGCTGGTGGTCCAGGTCATCGTCAATCTGGTGGACAACGCCGTGAAGTACACCCCCGCCGGCACCCCCATCACCGTCACGGCGGGGCGGCGGGGGAATATGGCGGAGGTGCGGGTGGCCGATACCGGCCCCGGCATCCCGGAGGAGGAGAAGCCCCGGCTGTTCGATATGTTCTACTCCGGCTCCCACAAGGTCACGGACAACCGCCGCAGCCTGGGGCTGGGGCTCTACCTGTGCAAGGCCATCGTGGAGGCCCACGGCGGGACCATTTCAGTCACTGACAACCGGCCCCAAGGCGCGGTGTTCTGTTTCACACTTCCCCTGGAGGAGGTCACCCTGCATGAATAAGCTGCAGATCCTTGTGGTGGAGGACGACGTCCCCATCCGAAACCTGATCTCCGCCACCCTGCGGGCCCACGAGTACCGGTTCACAACGGCCGGCACCGGCGAGGGCGCCGTGATGGAGGCCGCCTCCCACAACCCGGACGTGGTCCTGCTGGACCTGGGGCTGCCCGACATCGACGGGGTGGAGGTCATCCGCCGCATCCGGAGCTGGTCCAACGTCCCCATCATCGTCATCAGCGCGCGCAGCGAGGACACGGACAAGATCGACGCCCTGGACGCCGGCGCGGACGACTACCTGACCAAGCCCTTCTCCGTGGAGGAGCTCCTGGCCCGGCTGCGGGCCACCCAGCGCCGCCTGGCCCTGATGTACGGCGGGGACGACCAGCAGGCCGTGTATGTCAACGGCCCTCTGCGCATCGACTACCCCTCCGGCTGCGCCTTCCTGGACGGCGAGGAGCTCCACCTGACCCCCATCGAGTACAAGCTGCTGTGCCTGCTGGCCCGGAACACCGGCAAGGTGCTGACCCACAAATTCATCACCCAGAGCGTCTGGGGCAGCAGCTGGGAGAACGACGTGGCCTCCCTGCGGGTCTTTATGGCGACCCTGCGCAAAAAGCTGGAAAAAACGCCGGACACCCCCCGGTTCATCCAGACCCACATCGGCATCGGGTACCGGATGCTGCGGACGGAGTGACCCCGGACAGCGCAAAGCACCGCGCACGGAGCGTGAAAGCACGCCCTGTGCGCGGTGTTGTCGTATCATTGGGTATTTTCGGGGCCCTCAGCCCGGCATCCCCATCCATACGGTCAGCACGTCGCCCTCCGACAGGGCAACAGGCCGGTCAAAGTCGAAATTCAGGTCCGAGTGGCCGTTGCCCCGGCCCCACCAGAGGTTCCCGGGGACGGCTTGGCCGTTGAGCTCCACCCGGAAGTACCGGGCGGCGGCCTGCCGCAGCTCCGGGGAATTGACCGGGGAGAAGTCCTCCCGCGTCACGCTGGGCAGGCCCAGGTCCTGGAGGGCGGCGCAGGAGCGCTGGAAGCCGCCGGAGTTCCCGCTGTCCTGGATAAAGCCGTCCCGGATATTGAGGTAGACCGAATCCTGGTCCAGGCAGAGCAGGATATCGCCTGGCCCGCCGGGCAGGCGGACCGCATCCAGGTTCTCAACGCGCCCCGACCCCTGGATTCGGCCCACGGTCGCCTCCAGCACGTCGGGGTCCTCCATCCACTCGCCGCTGCGGTACTGGCCGCTCCACCGGGACACCTCGCCGGCGAGGGGCACATAGTCCACGCGTCCGGTCTGGACGTGGACGGTGCAGTAGGCGTCCCCCAGGTCCCTGTACGCCCCGGTGGCCCCGTCCAGGGTCTCCCGGAGGGGGGCGTCGAAGGTGATATCGCCGCTGTCCTCTATCCGGATGTTCCGGGGCTGGGCGTAGGAGGAAAGCCCCACGCCGTGCAGGAGTTCAGGGATATCGGCGGCGTTGCCCAGCCGGTCCACATAGACCATCTGGTAGCTCCCCCCGTGGGGCGTCCCCGACCAGTCGGCGGTGAAGAGGGTCCCGTCCTTCCCCTCATACAACGTGTAGAGGGAGTTGGCCCCGGCGGTCTCCTTCCAGGCCTCCACGGCGGAGATCAGGGCATTCAGCCGGATGGCCAGGGGGTCGCCCAGGGTCAGGGAGATGACGCGGCGCGCCGGGTCCCATGTCACCGCCCCGTAGGGGGCCAGGTCGTCGAACCAGATCAGGGTCTCGCCGTCAATGTTGAAGCTGTCCACCCGGGACCCGGCCACATAGGTGACGATGTCGGTGGACAGGATGCGCTTGGCCCGGCTGCCCACGGGGTGGGTCAGGGGCGCGGGGGTGTACGCCGGCCAGCGGTCCGGGGTGAGGGGACCGCCGTCCGCGCCCGGGGCGCGGCGCACGGTGACGATGCGCTTCCCCGCGATCCAGCCGACCTCGAAGCCGTACCCCCGCAGGTCCTCCGCCACCACGGCGGTGCGGCCGTCCACGTTGTAGGAGCGGATGGGGTGGCCGTCGATCTGGGCCACGATGTCGGTATAGAGGGCGTACCGGGCGCCCTGCGCGGCCTGGACGGGGAGCAGGAACAGGATCGGCAGGAGCAGGGCCAGCAGCCCGGCGGCGGCGCGTTTCAGTGTTTTCATAGGCGGGGTTCCTTTCTGACCGGGGGTCCGGTCTGTCGCGAGTGGCGGGGACCAACAGTGTGTTTACAGGCTCGCCTCGGCCTCGTCGATGCTCTTGTAGCCGTAGAGGCGGACCATGGTTTCCTGGATCATGACGGCGAGAGACTTTCCCTGCGCCTTCAGCTCCTTCACATAGGCTGCGTAGAGCTCCAAAAGGTCGGCCGGGTACGTGGCAAGCTCGCCCCGCTCGTAGGTCTCCTGGGAGGTACAGCCCACGCTGTCGCCGTCCGCGGTAACGGGCCGCCCGGCGGCGGCGAGCTTCGGGTACCGCTTGGCCAGCTCCCTGCCCCACTGCACCATGGTTTTCACAATCTCGTCGATCAGGCCGCGGCACTTTTCCGGCACATAGGGCATATAGTCCTCCACGTACTCATGGTAGTAGCTGGGGTCGGTGTACTCCATCATGCGGCCGTACTTCTCTGTCATCAGGTTCCTGCCGTTTTCCTCGCAGGCGGTGGCGTACATGTAGTAGCAGAGCAGCATCTTATCCGTCCAGTTCTCATACTGGCTGCGGCGCATGATGTAAAAGGTCCTGTGGTCGTCCTGGCAGTCGGCCCGCCCGCCGATATTTTTGACCTGCTGGAGCATGTCCCACTCCACGGCGATGATGCTCTCGATGAGCTTGATATCCTTTTCCATGTGATCTCCTCCCAGTCTGTTTTTCAAAAAATGCTAGTTGCGGCAGTCTGTCATGGGGTGCATCGCCCGGAGCTGCGGGTCCCCGATCCCCGCCATGATCTCCCCGGCGTGGCTCTGCAGGAAGTTGTCCCGGGTCTGGGACAGCGCCTGGGCCCGCAGCTCCTCGCCGACGGCGACGCAGATCTCCTCCGTCAGCTGGAACGCCTCCTCGCGGAGCGCCGCGGCGGGCCGCTCCCCTATGAGGGCGGGGACCTGGACCAGCGCGGAGAGCAGCGGCGCCACCGCCCCGCCCAACTTCGGCAGGGTCCGCATACTGTAAAAGCCCCACTTGTAAAATGGAGTGTAGCGCCTGTTCAGCAGATGCGCCATGGAGATGGCCGCCTCCGCGAAGCGGGCAAACGCCAGGCTGGCGGCCACCTTGTCCTCCCGCCTGATCAGGCGGAGCAGGTTGTACTGCCCGGCCTGGGCCATAACGGCGGCGCGGGCGGCGATCTTCTTGCGGCGCACATCCTCCGGGTAAAACGCGAGAAGCCTCTCCCTGGTCGCGGAAAAAGCCGCGTTCCGATCGTGGAAAAGCCGGCCGTTCGTGGCGCTGGCCAGGTGCGCCTCCGGGGTCATGAGCCAGTCCATATTGCTCCGGGGGCCCTCGGCGCTCCCGGTAAAGCGCCGGTAGAAGCTCCCGCCGGTCATGATCCCCAGCCGCTCCCCCGCGATGACATTTTTCCGCGAAAATCCGCAGAAGTGGTCGGGCAGGCTTTGATATGCGTCCCGCAGCGCGGGGCCATAGCGGGCGAAATCCTCCTCGCTGAGCCAGACGCAGAAGCCCGGCGCGAAGTCGTGGTCCTGGGAGATCTGGTCGTCAAAGCCGAAGCACTGGGACCCCTCCCCACACAGCCCGACGGTCACCCGCGCGAACAGGGCCGGGTCCACCCGCTCGATCATCTCGCGGCCGTAGGCCTCGTAATACTTCTGGGAGAGCTCCAGTCCGTTCATGCCCGGATCCTTTTATAAATCGCGCCCGCCTTGTCCGCGAAGGTCTGGGCCAGGCCGTTGTCGCCCAGCTGCTTGTAGCAGCGGGCGATGTTGTCGCAGAGGACCGCGTAGTTCACGTTCCCGTCCCCGAACTCCTGCTCGATCAGGTCCATCGCCTCCTTGAACTGGCCGGCGGCGGCCGCGTAGTCCCCCTTGAGGTAGCTGATCTTCCCCAAAACGTTGACCGTGGCGGCATAGTGCGTGTCATGGCTTCCGCCGGTCCTGTCGAAGGTGGCGAGGGCCAGCAGGGCCTTCTCCCGCGCGTCGTCCAGCCGCCCCGCGGTGAGGCAGAGCTGCGCCCAGTTCGTGTAGGTGATGGAAATCTCCAGGTCGGCATCCGACAGGTCCTCCAGCACGGAGAGGGCCAGCCGCAGATGCTTCTCCGCGTTCGGGAGATCCCCGGCGTCCTGGTACAGGGAGCTGATGTTGTTGTGCAGGGTCGCTATGCGGTAATCCGAGGCCACCCCCTTCTCCTCGAAGATCTCGGCGGCCTTCTGGAAGTAGGCCAGCGCCTTTTCCCGCTCCCCGGCCTGGGTGCAGGTGGTGGCATAGTTGATCAGGGTGGTGGCGTAGTGCTCGCTGCCGGAAAAGCCGAGCTGGTCCAGGTAGGCGATGGCCTTCTCATAGAGCGCCGCGCCCTCCTTATACCGGGACAGCTTGCGGTAGTAGCCCCCCAGCTCGTTGCAGACCGCGATGGCGGAGCGGAGATCGCCGCTTTGCTCCGCGGCGTCCAGGCTCTCCCTCATGTAGGCCTCCGCCTCCTGCATCTGCCTGTTCTCAAAGAGCGCGTCAAGTTTGGTAAAGAACTGGTTGATATCCATACTGATCTCCCTTTCCCTGCGAAATCCCCCTTTTTCGGGGCTGTGGAGCGCCGGACGCGCATTTTTGCGCGCCGTTTTTCCCCGCCATTATAGCACATTCCCCCCGGGATGTCTATTGCCCCTTTGGCCCCGGCGGGCGGGACAAAGAGCGCCCCCCGGCGGCTGCCGGGGGGCGTTTTGCTGTGTCGGTTCGGTTTTGCTCCGCGATCAGGCGGCGGTCTCGGCGGTGTACTCCTCGCCGAAGAACTCGGCCAGCACTTCGTCACAGTTGAACACGGGGTCGGCGTCCGCGCCGGTCAGGGCGGTCAGCGCCGGGGCCTCCACGCCCAGATAGTCGGCGTACTTGGTGAGGATGGACCGGACAGCGGCCACGTTCACCAGGTCGTCGGGCATGAAGTTGTTGTTCCCGTCGCCCACGATGATGGCGATGGAGCGGGCCCAGGCGATGGCGGCGGCGTACTCGTGGTCGGCGGGCACGTCGGCGAAGGGCTCGGCCTCGGCCTCGGGGGCGCCCTCATGGTACCACACGTAGCCCACGAACTGGGCGCGGGTCACCGGGCCGGCCAGAGGCACGTCCTCGTCGTTGATGTCCACCACGGGGGCGGCGGGCTCGTCGTCGTCATCAATGTCGTCGAACAGGTCGTCCAGGTCGATGTCGGGGGGCAGCTGAGGAGTGACTTCCTCCAGCCTATCCTGGGCCGCCTCGAGACTGTTCTGAGCATCTTCCAGGGCCTTCTCCGCGTCCGCTTGCTTCTGCTGGGCATCGGCCAGAGCCTGCTCAGCAGCTTGCAGGACATTCTGATCCTTCCAACCATTGAGATTTTCCTTTGCGGTCTTTCTGGCCTCGTCAAGATCCTTTTGGGCCTGCTCAACTGCGGCCCTGGCGTTCTCAACATCCTGGGCGCGGTCCTGATACTCATTCGCGGCCTTCGTGACATCCTTCCAAGCCTCTTTGGCGGCTTTCAGCGCTTCCTTGGCGGCCTTGGCCTGCTTGGCGGCATCCTCGGCGGCCTTAGCGGTAGCCAAATCGTCCTGTGCTTCTTTTGTCTTTTCCGGAGCTTTCTGTTTGGCCTCGTTGAGCAGAGCGTCCCTGGCGGGCTTCATCTTGTAATAATCGTACAGCCACTGAGCGAACAGGTTCTTATCATTGCTGTCGGTCCACCCATCGCCCGGTTCTCCTTCGTTTCCGTCAAAATACCAATCGTAATCTCCATCATCAGCTATTTCCCCATTACCAAACTGGCCTTTTACCTCATTTTTGAGGATTTCCGCAGCTTGGTTAATCCATTCTTTCCATGTTTTTCCCATGAACTTAGAGTTCTCACCATATGAGCGAGCTATATCGGCGTTCTGAAAGGCCCCTTTCGCATTGGCGGCGGACAAGCTCTCACCATCAAAGCATTCTTTAAGGGCTTCTTTGAGAGCGTCTTCAAAGTTCATGTCATAGAAATCCGGATTAACATGCTGAGTGTTCGGAGCGATTTTTCTGCCATTTGTCGCTGCCTTACTGCTCTTAAGTTTCTCGTCAGAATTGGTAAGAGCCTCATTAGCGGTGTCATACTTCTGTACGTTACTATTATTTGCGCCGAGGACATCCTTCGCGGCGCTGACCGCGTCGTTGACCTCCTCATCGGTGGCGCAATTTTTCTCAAGGGCCTCCTGGTTCTCCTTGGCCTTCGTATAGGCATCTTTGGCAGCTTCGACGTCGGGTGTGACATCATTGGCGTCCGTAATGGTTTTCTCCTGCTCAGCGAGGAACTCTTCGAGGGACTTTCCTCCTAACAATTCCTCGACAGCCTCCTTGGCCTTCTTGGCCGTGTCAGCGGCCTGCTTGGCGGCCTCCAGCTGGGCCTGGGCCTCAGCCAGTTGAGTCTCGGCCGCAGCCATCTTACCCTGCTCCTCTACGCCAATGCCATCGATCGTCCCTTTAGCGGCTTCGACCATACTCTCATATTCCGCTTTGGCGTCCTCGATGGCCTTCTCCGCAGCCTGAACGGCCTCGGCGGCGGCCTGCTGAGCGGCGGTCGCGTCCTCCACGGCCTGAGCGGCCTGCTCAACAGCCTGCTGAGCGGTTTCCGCGTCGTTCGCGGCCTGGGCCGCGGCCAGAGCGTCGTTAGCGGCCTTCTGTGCGGCCTGGTTGGCTTTGTCGATCTCGGTGTTCTTCTTCTCTAATTCCGTGGCGAGGTCCTGAGCCTTGTCATAGATGGAATCATTCGTGTTTCTTACAGTTCCATCCATCTCAACCTCAGCGGAACTTTCGTCCGCCTCCGCCTTGTTTTGTGCGGCCTGGGCGTTGGTGACGGCCTGGTCGGAGTTCGCATTGGCGTCCTTCTGAGGATTGCTTCCATCTACGTTTTCATCAGTCGCACCAACTTCAACGGCGGCATTTTTGGCATCGTCAGCAGCCTTCTGGGCGGCCTCGTTGAGGTTATTCAGCGCGTCGGTAGCTTCCTTGGCCTTCTCGGCGGCCTCTTTGGCATCCGCGGCGGCCTGATTGGCGTCGTCAAGGAGCTCCTGGACATCTGGGTCCACCACGCCCGTAACGTCATCCGCAAACACGGACACGGGCATCAGGGACAGGACCAGGGTCAGTGCCAGAACAATGGATAATACGCGTTTCTTTGCCATGATTTCATTCTCCTTTTCTCTGTATTAGAAGTGAAATCCTGGCGGACGGGCTGGCCTGGCGCGTTCGCGCTTTAGCCCCCTTGTCTTTGCGTCCCGCCCTTTCGGACGGTTTGCCTTTTTCAGGTGGTATCGGCAGCTCTTTGCCCTTGCGCATTGGGCAAAGCGGCTGCCTTCGGTTGCTTTGCCCTATCTTCTTTTGCCGGTGTGTTCCGCTTGCCTCGCCTCCTTCCTCAGGTGGGGATCAAGCTTTTTTCGTGCAACGAAAAAAGCTTTGCGTCTAGACGCAAAGCTTAGAGTTACCAACTACGGGTCTGAAAAGAGACCACCTTGCAGCTGGCTGCCACCCCGGTTGGGAAGGCCCTTTAGCTTTGCGCCGCTGGCTTTCGCCAGGTTTGCCTTTGACTGTATTGCTTTTGGCTGACTATAATGTACCATAGCTCCCAGCACTTGTCAAGGGTTTTTTGAAAAAAATTTTTGCCGTTTAGGGTCGATTTCGTGTCGTTCAGGGGAAACCGGGCCCCTTTGGGCCCTTCTTCGTTCCTCTTTTCGGATTTGGCCCACTGAAAAAGCCGCAGACAGGGCGGTTACCAAAAAGTGCGTACTTGCGGAAATCCCTGCCGCAAGTGTAAAATAGAGGAAAGCGAAGGAAACGGCGGTGAGAGAATGACCCAGGCAGAACGGCGGATATTTTTGATCCGCTTCCTCTTACGGGAGGATCCCCGGTATCGGGATCTGGAGGTCCCCGCCGGCGAGGCGGATCAAAAGCGGCTGCTCCGCGCCCTGATGAACGTCCGCCCGCCCCGCCCCGTCGGGGCGGACTTCCTGGCGGCGCAGGACGCGTATCTGCGGGAGGAGACCGCCCGCAAAGGCGTCACGGACGCCGCCGGCCTGACGCCCGCGGAGCCGGGCATCTATCTCTGGCAGGGGGACATCACCACCCTGAAATGCGGCGCCATCGTCAACGCCGCCAACAGCGGCATGACGGGCTGCTACGTCCCCTGCCACGGCTGCATCGACAACGCCATCCACACCTATGCAGGGGTGCAGCTCCGGCTGGCCTGCGCGGAGCTCATGGAACAGCAGGGGCACGAGGAGCCCACCGGGCGGGCCAAGCTCACCCCCGCCTTCAATCTGCCCTGCGATTTTGTGCTCCACACGGTGGGCCCCATCATCTACGGCGAGGTCACGGACAGGAACCGGGAGCTGCTGGCCTCCTGCTACCGCTCCTGCCTGGCGCTGGCGCGGGAAAATGACATCGGGAGCGTGGCGTTCTGCTGCATCTCCACCGGGGAGTTCCATTTCCCCAACCGGCTGGCGGCGAGAATCGCCGTGGACACGGTGCGGCAGTACAGGGGCGAGACGGAGGTAATTTTCAATGTCTTTAAAAATACCGATCACGAAATCTACCGGGAGCTGCTCGGATAACATCCGGCGTCTCCGGGCGGCGCTGGACGCGGCGGAGGCCGTGGTTATCGGCGCGGGGGCGGGGTTGTCCACCTCCGCCGGGTTCGTCTACACCGGGGAGCGGTTCGAGCGGTACTTCTCCGACTTCGCCGCCAAATACGGCTTTCAGGATATGTACTCCGGCGGTTTCTACCCCTTCTCCGCGCCGGAGGAGTTCTGGGCCTACTGGAGTCGGTACATCTTCATCAACCGCTATCTGGACACCCCGAGGCCGGTCTATGACGACTTGCTGGCCCTGGTGCGGGACAAGGACTACTTTGTGATCACCACCAACGTGGACCACTGCTTCCAGAAGGCGGGCTTTGAAAAACAACGGCTGCTCTACACCCAGGGCGACTACGGGCTGTTCCAGTGCTCCCAGCCCTGCTGTCAGGAGACCTTTGACAACGAGGACACCGTCCGGCAGATGGTGGAGCGGCAGAAGGATATGCGCGTCCCCTCCGAGCTGCTGCCCGTCTGTCCCCGCTGCGGCAGGCCCATGACCATGAACCTGCGCTCCGACGACCGGTTCGTGGAGGACGAGGGCTGGCACCGGGCGGCGGAGCGGTACGAGGATTTCCTGCGGGCGCGGGGAAACGGGCCCACCCTCTTTCTGGAGCTGGGCGTGGGCTACAACACCCCGGCCATCATCAAGTACCCCTTCTGGCGCATGACCGCAAGGAATCCAAAAGCGGTCTACGCCTGCGTCAACTCCGGCGAGGCGGTCTGCCCGGACGAGATTGCCGGGCGGTCCATCTGCATCGACGGGGATATCGGCGCGGTGCTGGAAAAGCTGGCGAAACAGGGATAATTTGATGGCGCCCCTTTTTTGAATACCGTTCTAAAACCCCCGGTGCCCGCCTCTGGCGGGTGCCGGGGGTTTTCCGCCCCGCCATGCCGCCGGAAAACCGGTCAAAAATGCTGTTCATCAAAATAAACAAAGTTTCACCTTTTCTTCATTCTCTTGTTGTCTATATCTCTTGCGTCGTGTATAATGAAACTGTTAAGAAAACAGGAGGCTCAGAACAGGCCGCGAACGCGGAGAAAGGGAAAAACATGAAAAAGAAAACACTACCCCTGGCATTTTGGATCTTTGTCGGACTGCTGGTCGGCATTGTCGGCGGCCTTCTCATGATGGCGGCAGGAGAAGGCGGGATCCAGTTCGGCAAAACATATGTAGCCCCCATCGGGACCATATTCCTGAACCTGATCAAATTCATCGTGGTGCCCATTGTGGTATTCTCCATCGCCGCCGGCGTCATTTCCATGAAGGACATCAAGAAGGTCGGGTCTGTCGGCGTCAAGACCATCATCTACTACATGTGCACCACCGCCTTCGCCGTGGTCATCGCCCTGGTCCTCGCCAACCTGGCCAAAGGCATGTTCCCCCTGCTGGACACCGCCGGGGTCAGCTACGAGTCCTCCGGCCCGGTGAGCATCATGGACACGCTGGTGGGCATCTTCCCCTCCAACCCCATCACGCCCCTGGCGAATTCCACCATGCTCCAGGTCATCGTGATCGCCCTGCTGATCGGCTTCGGCATCCTCCTTGCCGGGGAAAAGGGCGAGGTAGCCGCCTCGGTCGTCGAGAGTTTCAACGAGGTCTCCATGCGCATCATGGACCTCATCATCAAGCTGTCCCCCATAGGCGTCGCCTGTATGCTGGCCCCCGTGGTAGCGGAGAACGGCCCCAAGCTGCTCCAGGGTCTGGCCGCCGTGCTGCTGGTCGCCTATATCGGCTATGTGCTCCACGCCGGGCTTGTCTACTCCCTCACTATCAAAACGCTGGCAAAGATCTCCCCCATCGCGTTTTTCAAGGAAATGATGCCCGCGATGATGATGGCCTTCTCCTCCGCCTCCTCAGTGGGCACTATGCCCTTCACCCTGGAGGGCGCTGAGCGGCTGGGCGCCCGCAAAGAAGTGGCGTCCTTCGTGATCCCCCTGGGCGCCACCATTAACATGGACGGCACCGCCATCTATCAGGGCGTCTGCGCTGTGTTCATCGCGGCCTGCTACGGCATCAATCTGACCCTGGGCCAGATGCTCACCATCGTCCTCACGGCCACCCTGGCCTCCGTCGGGACAGCCGGCGTGCCGGGCGCGGGCATGGTCATGCTGGCGATGGTGCTGGAGAGCGTAGGCCTGCCTGTGGACGGCATCGCCCTAGTCATGGGCGTCGACCGCATCTTCGATATGGGCCGGACCACCATCAACATCACCGGCGACGCCGCGTGCGCGGTGATCGTGTCCAAAATGGAGGACCGGAAGGCCCAGAGGGCGTAACGGCCGCGAGCGCGCGGGCCCCCAGCCCGCCCATGAGGGCGGGGGACCGTCACGTCCCCGAAACGGGTACTGACAACCGCAGAACGATGTGTTACACTTTGCTAAACCGTTGAGGAAGAGTGAGTAGCCTTATTCCCTTTCTTTCAGAGAGCCGTGGGCGCTGGGAGCGCGGCAGAAAGTATAAGGCCGAATGGACTTCTGAGGGCGAGCGGAAACGGGGCGACCCGGAGTATGTGAGACGGAGCGGCCCTCCGTAATCAAAGGCCGGCATATGTTAGTATGCATGAGTGGGCGTGTGATACGTCAAGCCGGGTGGCACCGCAGGATCTTTCCGACCCTGTCCCAGCGTTTGGGGCAGGGTCGTTTTTTATTTCGGCCCCTCCCCACTTCTATGCGGATTCTCAAAAAACGAAAGGGGCAGAAACCATGTACAAGGACATTCTTCAGAAGCTGACGAACCGGGAGAACATGACCGAGGAGGAGGTCTTTGAGATCATCTCCGACATAAACGCGGACAGAATCACCGAGGGGCAGATATCCGGCTTCCTCGTCGCGCTCGTCATGAAGGGCACGACCCTCGATGAGATCGCCTATATCGCGAAGGCGATGCGCAGGAACTGCATCCCCCTCGCGCCGAAGGTCTCGGAGGAGATGATGGACACCTGCGGCACCGGCGGCGGACTGAGTACCTACAACATCTCGACCGCCACCGCGATCGTCGCCGCCTCCGCGGGCATCCCGATCGCAAAGCACGGCAGCCGCTCCATCTCCAGCCTCTCCGGCAGCGCCGACGTGATGGAGGCGCTGGGCGTGAACATCAACCTCACCCCGGAGCAGGCGTCGAGGCTCATCGAGGAGATCGGCATCGCCTTCATATACGCGCCGCTCTTCCACCCCGTGATGGGCAAGGTGCTCGCGCCCGAGTCTGCGCTGGGCATAAAGACCATATTCTATACCATCATCGGCCCGCTGATCAACCCGGCGTTCGCGCCGAGGCACCTTCTCGGTGTATATAAGCCCGAGCTGCTCGAGCAGGTGGCCTACGTCGCCCGGGAGATCGGCTACACCCGCGCTATGTTCGTCCACGGCGAGGACGGGCTGGACGAGATATCCCTGCTCGGCAGGACGAAGATCATCGAGCTCAAGGACGGGGAGTTCAAGTCCTACGTCATCGCCCCGGAGGACTTCGGCCTGGAGCGCTGCACCCTTGAGGACATCAAGACCGGCACGCCCGAGGAAAACGCCGGGACCATCCGGGGCGTATTTGACGGGAGCATCACCGGCCCGCAGCGCAGCGCCGTGCTCATCAACGCGGCGGGGGCGCTGGTGGTCGGCGGCAAGGCGGCGGATTTCGCCGACGGCATCAAGAAGGTGGCGGAGATCATCGACAGCGGGAGGGCGCTGGAGAAGCTGCAGCAGCTCATCACGCGCTCCAACGAGATCGTAAAGTAACGCTATGGATTTTTTGGAGGCGCTCCTGCGCCATGATCGGGAAAAAACGAACCTGGTGATCCCGGATATCAAGTGCTTCTCCCCCAAGGAGGGCGATCTCCTGCGCGGGCGCGACCCCGTGGCGCTGGCCCGGGCCCTCGTCTCGGCGGGCGCCCCCGCCCTCTCAGTGGTCACGGAGGAGCGGGAGTTCCACGGCTCCGTCGAGCTGCTGAAACAGATTTGCGCCGCGGTCGATGTGCCTGTGCTCCGCAAGGATTTCGTGACCGGCCCGGACGACCTGCGCCAGACGGCGCAGGCCGGGGCCAGTGCCATCCTGCTGATGTACTCCACCCTCGGGCGCGAGCGCCTGCACGAGCTCTACCGGGAGGCGCTCAGGCTCGGGCTCACGCCCTTTGTGGAGACCCACACCGCCCAGGAGCTGGAGTGGGCGGGAGAACTGGGCACGGAACTGGTCGGCATCAACAACCGCGACATCCTCCGCCTGGAGCGGGACGACGGAGACGTCTCCCGCACGGCGGGGCTCATCGCCGGGGCGCCCAAAGGGAGCTTGGTCATCAGCGAGAGCTCGATACGCAACGGGGACGAGGTGCGCCTGGCGGTGTCGGCGGGCGCCGGGGGCGCCCTTGTCGGGACGGCGATCCTCCAGGCGCCCGACCCCGCCGAGATGTACCGCGCGCTCACGGCAAAGACCGGGCTCAAGGTCTGCGGGCTCACCGACAGTGAGGGCATCGCCCTCTTTGAAAAATACGCAGTCGATATCCTGGGCTTCGTCGTCGAATACCCGGAGGACGTGCCCTGGAACCTGACGCTTGAGCGGGCGCGCCCCCTCATCGAAGCGGCGCGGCGGGGCGGCGGTGAGACGGCGGTCGTCGCCGGGGGCGGGATGGAAAAGGTCCTCTCCGTGGCCCGCGCCCTCCACCCGGACTATATCCAGATCCACCACCGGGAGACGCTGCGCCAGTCGGCGGAGATCGCGTCCGAGCTCAAAAAAATGGGCATACGCGCGATACGCAGCATCCCCACCGGCGCGCAGGCGCGGGAGAGGATGTTCGGCACCGCGGACCCGGTTGAGATCGTGCGGCTCATCGACGACTCTGATCTGTACGCCGCGCTCTTTGACAGCCGGGACGCGGACAACGCCGGCGCCGGGGGCGGCAGCATCGACTCCGGAGCGGGCGGGGATATCGCCGGAGCGATCAAAAGCGCAAAAAAGCCTGTGCTCCTGGGCGGGGGGATCACCTACCGCAACGCCGGGGAGATCATCCGGCGCTTCGGACCGGCCTATATCGACGTCATGACCGGGGTGGAACTGTCCCCCGGAAAAAAGTCGGAGGAGCTTCTGCGAAAGCTCGTGGAAAACACGAGGAACCCCCATGCCTGAGCACCCACGGCGGGCAGTACATCCCATAATACAGCGAATAACAGTCAGCGCGGTTAGCTTTTCCAACCGCGCTGACTGTTATTTTTTAAGGCACTCTCTCCGTGTCGTCAAAGGGGGGCCGCCCCGAACCGCGCCCAGACGGTGAGCCGCCCGCCGCCGTACTCCGCGCCGGTGGTCCCGCCCATCTGCTCCACCAGCGCCCTGGCGATGGACAAACCCAGCCCGGTGGAGCCGCGGGCGGCCTCCACGGTGAAGAACCGGTCGAACAGCCGCCCCACCGCCACCTCGTCCAGGCCGGGGGCGGAGTTGGTGAAGCGCACCTCGCCGCTCTCCGTCAGCACGATCTCCAGATCCCCGGCGCTGTATTTCAGAGCGTTGGAGAGGATGTTCCCCAGCACCCGCGCCAGGGCCGCCCGGTTCAGATTTCGCACCACCGGCGTCTCCGGCAGGGAGATGGCCGGCCGGATGCCCCGGCCGGTCAGGGCGGCGTAGAAGGACGCGGCGGCCTCCTCCACCGCAGCCCGCAGGTCCACCGGCTCTAGGGTGAGCCCCTGCGCCGACTGGATCACCGAGTAGCGGAACAGCTCCTCGGTGAGGCGGGTCATGGCCTCCGCCCGCTCGCCGATCAGGTCCAGATACCGCCGGGCCGCCGGGGACAGGTTCTCCCGCTCCAGCAGGTCCAGGTAGCCCTGGATGGCGGTGAGGGGGGTGCGCAGGTCGTGGGAGATGTTGGTGACCGCCTCCTTCAGCTCCCGGTCGCCGCTCTGGAACCGCCGCCGCTCCGCCCGGAGCTGCCGCAGCTGCCGGTTCAGGTCGGAGGCCAGGGCCCGGGCGTGGGGGTCCCGGGTGGAGAGGGTCAGCAGGGTGTTGGTGTCCTCCTCCAGCCGCTCCGCCAGGCCCTCCGCGATCTCGTTGAAGGCACGCCGGAGCAGCCGCGTTTTCACCCACAGGGCGATCACCGCGGCCAGCAGCGCCAGACAGAGCAGCCAGGGGAGCATGGCGTTCACCTACTTCACTTCAAATCCTTCCGCTGGAACAGGGCCAGACCGAGCGACGTGACCCCCGCCGCGATCCCCAGGGAGCAGAAGGGCAGATAGGCCGCGCCCCCCTCCTGGCCGGTCAGATACATGATCTGCGCCGGTGGCAGCAGGCCCTCCAGGACCCGGAAAAGGGTCCTCATGTCCAGCAGCATCCGATACCGGCCCTCCGGGTCGGCAAAGGCGTCCGGCTGGGCCTGGATGGTCTGGAGCGCCAGCTCCAAGTCCCAGAGATGGCTGCTCACCATCATCCCGGCCAGCAGCAGCGCCAGCGACGCCGCCAGGGACACCACCAGCATCCGGGGGCGGTTGGTGTCCAGCATGGCCGCCAGCGTGAACAGGGCCGCATAGGCCATCAGGACACAGGCCGCGCAGAACAGGCTCCAGGCCGGACGGGTCAGCTCCAGCGCGGCGGGCAGGAGCGCCAGGGACACGGCGCAGGCCACCAAAGCGTGGGTCAGCAGGAGCAGCACCCCCACGGCGGCGCACACCAGGAGATTTGCCAAATACACGTTCCGGCGGAGGTGGCCGGTAGACAGCTTGTTGCGGATGGTGCCGTCGCTGTGCTCCACGCCGGTGTAGAACCCGGCAAAGATCGCCAGGGCAGGGCCCAGGTACATCATTTCGAGAAAGAAATTGGCGTTGGCCCGCTCCACGGCCCAGGTGGGGCCGAAGTCGTGGACGTTCGCCAGCGCCAGGCCGTAGACCAAGGCGGCGAACAGCGCCGCGGCCCCCTCCAGCACCCAGAACACCGGGGACTTCCACAGCCGGGCGAAGTTGGCGGACAGCAGATTTCTCATGCCGCCGCCCCCCTACTTCAGGTCCTTCCGTCGGAACAGGGCCAGGCCCGCCCCGGTGGCGGCCAGGACGATCACCCCGTCCCAGAGCATCAGCACCTCCGGCCGCGCCGCCTCCAGGGAGGCGTATCGGATGACCTGACTTCCGGGGCAGAAATCGTCCAGCAGTTGGAATACATCCCGGACGGGCCCCTCTGGCAGATAATCCGGGTTGGGAGACTCCTCCGCCTCCTCAACAATAGTGCCCCCGCTTCCATCCGTGACAACATAGACACCGGGCACGGTGGGGGCGGCGTTGAGCCGGGTCTCCACATAGACGCCGGCCAGCAGCAGCGCCCAGGCCAGCAGGATCGCCGCCGTCACGGAGACGGCCCGGCTGGACACCAGCATGCCGACCAGGGTGAAGATGGCAGCAAGGGCCAGGGACAGGGCGCAGATGCCCAGGATATAGAGTACAGCCCTGACCGCGCCCATCCGGAATCCGCCCAGCAGGGGCAGCCCCAAAGCGAGGCCGGGAATCACGGCGCAGGCGCAGAGGATCAGCGACGCCGCGCCGCAGAGGATCAGATGGGACAGATAGACCGCCGTCTTGGAGTGGCCCACCACCAGTTTGTTGCGCAGGGGGCCGTCGGCCTGTTCTCCCCCCAGGAAGAGGCCGCAGACCACGGCGGCGAAGATGGCCAGCAGCGGGGTGAACCCGAAAAAGCCGGTGTCAATGCGGGAAAATTGGCCGTACTCCACCCCCTCCCACCAGAGGCTGAGCATATCGACGAGGGTATTTCCCACCAGCAGAAGGCCGGTGATCCAGAGGGCCTTGCACCGCGCCAGCCGGACCAGTCCGGCGGAGAGCAGGTTACGCATCCCGGCCACCTCCCACCAGGTTGACGAAGAAGCTCTCCAGGCTCTCGTCCCGCTCCTCGATGGAGCGCACCTCGCAGCCCCGCTCCGCCAGGGCCAGGGTCAGCTGGGTCACGTTCAGTTTGGCGTACACGTCGGCCTGGCTGTCGGAGAGGATCTTGTACTCCGCCCCCAGACCGTCCAGCACCAGGGCCAGGGCCGCTACGTCGGACACGGTGACCCGCATACATTTCCGGGCGGCGGCCTCCAACTCCTCCGCGCTCATCTCCCGCACCATGCGGCCGTGGTCGATGAAGCCGTAGTGGGTGGCCAGCTTGGACAGCTCGTCCAGGATGTGGCTGGAGATGAGCACGGTGATCTGCCGCTCCCGGTTGAGTTTCAGGATGAGCTCCCGAATTTCGATGATGCCCTGGGGGTCCAGGCCGTTGACAGGCTCGTCCAGCACCAGGAAGTCCGGGTCCCCGGCCAGGGCCACGGCAATGCCCAGCCGCTGTTTCATACCCAGGGAGAAGTTCTTCGCCTTTTTCTTCCCCGTGTCCCCCAGGCCCACCAGCTCCAGCAGCTCCGGCACGCCGGTGAAGTCGGGCAGGCCCAGGATGCGGTACTGCTGCTTCAGGTTGTCCTCGGCGGACATATCCAGGTAGATGGACGGGGTCTCCACCACCGCCCCCATCCGGCGGCGGGACTTGGCGATCTTCCGGTCCCGGCTGTCCACGCCGTAGATGGAATACTGGCCGGAGGTGGGGAACTGCAGGCCGCAGAGCAGGCGGATCAGGGTGGTCTTGCCCGCGCCGTTGCGCCCCACGAAGCCGTAAATGGCCCCCCGGGGCACGCGCATGGTCAGGCCGTCCAGGGCGGTGAAGCGGCCGTAGCGCTTGGTCAGGCCCTGGGCGGTGAATACATAGTCCATAGTTGGAACCTCCTTTGGTTTGGATGGCCCCAGTGTAGCAGGAAACGATAAAGGGAACGGTCAAGAAAAGAGTCAAGATTTGGTCAAGAGGATTAAAAATCGCTTAAAGCTCCCTTAACTTGAACCCGATGCCCCACACCGCCTCGATGGGGTCCCCCGCCCCGGCGTCCCGCAGCTTTTTCCGCAGGTTGCTCATGTGGGTCTTGAGGGACTGCTCGGTGCAGTCCGGGGTGTGGGCGCTCAGGCGCTCCAGCAGCAGGGACTTGGTGACCACCTGGGAGGGGTTGGCCATGAGCAGGCGGAGGATAGCGTACTCCGTCCGGGTCAGGCGCGCCTCCCGGCCGCCGGCGGTGACCTGCCGGGTGTCCGGGTCCAGCCGCAGAGGGCCCCAGACCAGCGCCCCGCCCGCCGGAGCCGCTCCCCTGCGCAGGGCCGCGGTGACGCGGGCCAGCAGCTCCCGGCTGTCGAAGGGCTTGGTGACGTAGTCCGCCGCGCCTCCCAGCAGGAGGTTTACCTTGCTGTCCACGTCGGCCTTGGCGGACAGGACAATGACCGGGATGCCCTGCATTTTGGGCAGCACCTGCTCCCCGGGCAGGCCGGGGAGCATCAGGTCCAGCAGCACCAGGTCGGGCCGGGCGGCGTCCAGGGCCAGCAGGGCCTCGGTGCCCGAGTAGGCCCGGGAGACGGCGTGGCCCTCCCGGGTCAGCAGCTCCTCCAGGATATTCCCGATGTGCAGATCGTCGTCAATGACGAGGATGCGGCTCATACCATCGCCCCCTGTCGCGGATGATTTTATGATATCCCGGCGGCGGGGGAAAGTCAACGCCGTCCCGCGGGACTTTCCGTTTGTCGCAACCCCCTGCGGGGGTTTTCTCCGCCTTTGATGCTGTTTGATTCGCATTTTCAAAAGGCCGCCCCGGCTGTTCTAACAGCCGAGGCGGCCTTTCGTCTCACCTTGTTATGATTTTTCCCGTTTCCTGAAACGATCTCATCCTTACCGTCTGTTCCGTCACGCCCCGCTCTCCGCCAGCTTGTCCGAGATCCGGGTCATCACCTCCACGTAGTACGCCGCATCCGCCGCGGACAGGGAGTCCTCGTCGATCTCCTCCAGCTTCTCCGACATCTCCGCATACCGGCTCAGGATGGAGATGTAATCCGTCAAGAGACCGCTGGACGCGCCGGACTCCTGGTAGCTGGCCATAAAGGCCGCGTACTCGTCGAAAAACGTCTCGCAGTCGTCCATCAGCTTTTTGAACTCCGGGCTGACGCCGGGAGCGGTGCCGGAGGCGGGCTCCGCCACAGGCTTGCCCCCCTCGCCGATCGTCACCACAGGCTCCGCGATCGTTTTGTAATTCCTGTCCCGGATCTCAAAGGTCATCTCCACATCCGCGATGTCCGCGACCTCCCCGATCCCGTTTTCCTCCAGGGAGTAGCCCATCAGCTCCACGTCCATCACGCGGCTCCAGCCCGCCGGGATCTCCCCGCCGAAGGCGATGAAGCTGGTCATGTAGCCGTTGACGGAGAGGGTGTCATATCCCACGTCTACATTGACGTCGCTGGGACTTCCGTTTTCCACCAGGAACAGTACATGGATATCGTCGCTGTACGACAAGCTGTCCGGCACGATCCCCTTTGCGACGATGCGGATCTCATTCCCGCTGTAAGCCAGGTCCCCGGCGTCGCTGTAGGAGGCATCGGCCCCCGGGATCACGATGCTGACCTCCCTGCCGTCACAGAGCAGGTTCCCATCCGGGTCCGTGAGGCCCAGCGTGAAGTCCACACTCCCGATGTCCGTGATCCCGAACAGGTCCCAGTAGCCGCTGTCCAGCATGGAGGTGAGCCGCAGCCCCAGCACCCGCCGCTTTCCGGCGTTGATGTCGTCACTGGACCAGGCGCCGCTCTGGACCTGGAGCCCATTGATGCGGAACTGCCCCGTGCGCACATTCACCCGCCGGTCCGAGGTGTTCTCTATCTCCAGCAGAATGGCCTGTTCGCCGTCCCGGTTGGTGATCAGGGCCTCTGACACCACCCGCACGCCCTGCTCACTGTACAGCTCCTCTGCGGAAAACTGGTCCACCGAGTAATTGAGGGCCGCGGACAGCGCGCCGCTGTTCAGCGCGGTCTGGTAAGTATCCTCGGAATCGTCGTAGCTGCCGGCCAGAGAGGTCTTGAGCTGGATGGGGCCCGTCACCAGATAGTCGTCATAATCGTCGTCGGAGATCCGGAACCCCAGCTCGATATCCGCGATGTCAGTGATGCCCATCATGATCAGGTCATCCTGGCCGATGGAAACGCTCTCATTGGACTTCTTCCCCGCCGGGATGTCGGTGCTGAAATACAGCCCGTCCACCATGTATCCGTTGACCGAATTGCAGTTGCAGGCGAGGGTCCCGGTGGAGAAGGACAGATCCTGCGCGCTGTTGTTCTCCAGCACCAGGTCCAGCTGCGCGGAATAATTGTTGTAGTTCAGCCCGGTGGCGGTGATCTTCACGTCCTTTTCGTCCACCAGCACAGTCTCCTCGATGGTGGGCCGGAGGGTGAATATCTTCGGGATCTCCCCGCCGCCGGACGGCCTGGCGGGCTCCTCACCGCCGGGGGCAGACGAGCTGGCCGCCGGCGTCCCGCTGGAGGACACCCCGCCGCCCGCCGCGCCCGGCTGCCCGCCGCAGGCGGTCAGGGACAGCAGCATCGCCAGCCCAAGGAAAAGCGCAAGAAATCTCTTCATCTTTATGACCTCCATATCTCAATTTGGGTTTGCTCTGTCGCAGTATAGCTGGACGGTCTCCGTCAGGGACCTGGCCGCGCCCTCTTGTCCCAGCATCTCGTCCAGCAGCAGGTCCATGCCGCCGAGGGCGCCTGACAGCCGGAACGCAAACAGCACCTCCTCCGGGGACAGCCCCGCCCGCGCCCGGAACACCTGGCACAGCGCCGCGGCCCACGCCTGGACCTCACCCCCGGCGGGGTCTTCCCTAAGCAGCTTTTTCAGGCACTCCGGAGGACGGTCCGTGCCCAGTGCCTCGGAAAGCGCCCCATAAATGGTGCGGCACAGTTCCTCCCGCGCCCCCGCCCGCAGCCGGGGCGGGCGGTCCTTTTCAAACAGCTCCCCCAGCGCGGGAGAGAGCGCCCCCGCGTCCCGCTCCAGCGTCCCTCTGGTTCGCCAACAGCAGCGCATCAGTTCGGCGGCGACAAGCTTTTCCTCGGTCTGTCCCCGCTGCTCGAGCAGCAGGTCGATCTGCCGGTCCAGCTCCTCCTGCCACCGCACCTCCGGGGCGGCCAGCAGCGTCCGTATCCCGCTGTCGCTGTACTCCAGCTCCCGGCACAGGAAGATCAGCCGCAGTCTCCGGATGTCCTCCTCGCTGTACAGCCAATATCCGCTGCTCGACTTGCGCTGCGGCGTCAGAAGGCCCCGCTCGATGTAATACTTCAGTGTCCGCTTCGGAATCCCCGTGAGCTTCTCTACCTCTCCGATGGTTTTGCCGGCGTCTTTTTGGCGGCCCATATTTCGACTTTCCCCTTTCATTTTCATGCTAAAACCGGCCGATATCGGCCGTCAAGCCCCGGATTTCCATGTCCCTCCTTTCTGTGGCCGGGGCTGGACGGCCGTCTCCGGCGGTCTCACCATGGGGCGTGTAAATTCTGCGATATGTTTGACACCGACCTGGCCGCCATACAGCGGACTGTTTTACCTCTCTTCACTGTGATTGGGAGCGGGGCCCTCATCTCATATCAAAACGTCATCCCCGGGCCGCCGGCCCGGGGATGACTCTGTTTGCTGGAAAAGTGCGGGCGCAGAAAAAGCGTGTCCCGCTGGAACCCGGCGCAAGCGCTCCCGGCCGGACGCCGTTCGGCGTGTTTTCCTTCATTTTGTGCTGGAGAAATTGACATCTGTACGGTTTTCCCGTAGAATAGTATTTATATTATTCTATGGAAAATGGACTGCCGGCTGAAAGGAGGGGATCGTGATGCAGCAGTGGGCCGACAAAGCGCGCCCCGCCGTGAAGCGGCCTCGGTCTCTGCCCTCCGATACCCCGGCGGCGGAGGCTGTCCGCTCGGTCCAGGCGGCGGTGGAGGGGGAGCACGCCACCCCCATCGACCTGGACGGGGCCATGCGGGAGCGGATGGAGGCCCACTTCGGCCCCGGCGTCTCCCAGGTCCGCCTGGTCCAGTCCGACCTGCCCGGACAGCTGGGGGCCGACGCCGTCGCCCAGGGCGATCTGATCCGCTTCGCCCCCGGCGCCTTCCAGCCGGGGACCGAGGCCGGAGAGCGGCTGCTGTCCCATGAGCTGGGCCACGTGGTCCAGCAGAGCCGGGGCGCGGCCATGGGCGGCCAGGCCGGCCTGCCCCTGTACGACTCCGGCGCGGAGGCGGGGGCCGACGCCATCGCCGCCCAGGCCATGGACGGCGGGCTGTCCGGCGGGCTCCAGAGCTTCTCCCCCGCCCCGGCGGCCCAGGCGCCCATGCTGGGCAACGCCTTCACCGATTTCTTCAAGTCTCTCTTCGGCTTTGATGAGACACCCTCGCGGAATGGGTCGGAGGAGAGCATCCAGGACGACCCCATGAGCGAGGCCGAGCTGGACCGCATGATCGACGCGGCCCCCTGGAAGCGGGACGCCAGCGCCCCCCATCCGGCGGACAACAACCTGCCGGGGGAGAGCGACCCCTTCTACATGGACCCGGAGACGACTCTGCCCCAGTACGACCCCAATATCTCCGATGAAGAGAACGTGCAGGCCCTCCAGAACGCCTATGCCCGCATCGTGGGCCACGAGATGAAGGGAGGGATCCCCAAGGGGACCGACCCCAGGAGCCTGCGCGAGCGCCTGGTGGAGATGTTGCGGATGCAGCAGAGCTTCCCCAAGCTGCGCAAGCGCATCACCACCTTCGGCGAGGAGAGCGAGGGCTCCATGTCCACCCGTACCCAGTTCCGCCCCGACGCGGCGTATGATGTCAGCTTCAACCCCGCTCGGGAACAGGCCGTCAACGAGTGGAAATACATCGACCCCGAAAACCCGGGAGACCTGACCCCGGAGCAGGTGAAGGAGAACAATATAAGATGGTACAACAGCCAGGTTCGGGATCGGGTCCGCTTCCTGACCGCCGCCCCCCGCTTCGCCGGCACCCATGAGCAGGGCCATATCATCAGCGACATGGTGCGCAACGACGCGGTGGCCAAGCACATTCAGAACCTCGGTCTCCCCCAGACCCCCGGGAGCAGGGAGCATGAGGCCACCAGCCTCCGTGCGTATGCCCGCGGCGAGGTGACCGCCGACATCATCAACGCGGCGCTGTGGAAGGCCATGCTGAAGGAGGCAAAGATCCGGAAAAACGGCGGCAAGATCAAAGAGAAAGGGTCCTACATAGACTTTTTGGGCAAATTCGGACAGGCAGACGCCAGGACCGGCAAGGCCGCCGTGGACCTGGGGGACAACATGAGCAGGCTCAATTACGGCCCGGGCAAAGAGCTCCGGGGTATCGACGCCGATATAAGCGTGAAGGCCAGAAAGCAGATCCGGGAGGAGGCCCAGCAGGCCCTTGACAACGGCGAGCAGTCCGACATGGCGAAGTTCCTGAAGCTCGTCCCCACCGCCCAGATGCCCGCCGAGGCGCCCGCCCAGGCACCCGCCCAGGAGCCCCCCGGGGGGTATCGGAAGCACTGGTGGGAGTTCTGGAAGCCCAAGGCCGAGTCCCGCAGCCAGCCCGCGGAGCCCTCCAACACCGGGCCCGCCCTGAGCAGGGCGGAGCAGGCCCGGATGGCTCTCTACCAGATGGGCGCCATCTCCCGCTACGGGGCCGTCAAGCCCGAGGAGATGATGGCCGAGGCTATGGCGGAAGTCTCCGCCCACGGGAAGGACTCCTCCCTCTTCAGCCACTATGTCTACAAGATCCACTGGGCCCTCAACAACCCCGAGGCGGCGGAGCGGAAGAAGCAGCGCAAGGCGGCGCGGCAGGCCCAGAACGGCCAGGGAACCCCTCCCGCCGCGCCGTGATACGGGGCCGGGAGAAGCGGGCAGGAAAATTGAAATCACGAAGAGGACCGCCGGTTTCCAGCCGGCGGTCCCCTTTCTGTCAGGGCCTTAGGTCCTCCCCCGCAGGGCCGCCCGGCATGAAGCGGTTAGTGGTCCGGTACCTGGACGGGCAGGGGCAGAGAAAACGCGGGATCACCAAGCAGGAAGTCAAAGAGAAGATGCCAAATGTCATTTTCTGTGTTAAAATCTGTTTAAGGACTTACTCTGGTACAAAAGCGTTTGGGAGGAAGAACATATGGGACACTGCGATTGGGCGCTTGCAAGCGAAAAAGGCCGGTTTTATCACGACCACGAGTGGGGCATCCCTGTACATGACGACCGCCAGATGTTCGAGCATCTGACGCTGGAGTGCCTTCAATGCGGCCTTAGCTGGGGGCTGATGCTGAAAAAGCATGAGGTCTTCCGTCAATGCTTTGAAAACTTCGAGTACGACAGGATCGCCGCCTACGGCGAAGGGGATGTACAGAGGATCTTGAACACGGAGGGGATGCTGAAATCAGAGCGGAAGGTCCGGGCGGTCATCAATAATGCCAAGTGTTATCAGAGAATCCGGGCGGAGTTTGGCAGCTTCTGCGATTACCTCTGGGCCTATACCGGCGGGAAAACCGTTCTGTACGACGGTCACGCCGACGGTGCGATACCGGTCAGCAACGGCCTTTCCAACGAAATCAGCCGCGACCTCAAAAAGCGGGGCTTCAAGTTTGTGGGGGCGGTGACGATCTATTCCCACCTCCAGGCCTGCGGTATCATCAACGACCACGCCATCGACTGTCCCTGTTATAAGCGGATCAACGAAACCTATCCCACGATAAGGAAGCAGCCGGAGCAGGAGGTAGGACAGGCCTGAGAGGAAAAACCGCAGTAACTGTATGTAATTTCACATCCCAGATGGCTGACGTACCTTGAATTATCGCTTGGTGTGCTATATAATACATCTGTAAATAAATAATCCTTTCCGCCTCATCCGCGCCGCCGTCATCCCACGATATGGCGGCGCGAAGGCAGGCGCATCCTGCGTCCCGGCGCGCCGGTCCGTTTCTGCGCCGGGCACTTCTCCGCGGTGATATGCGCCAAGAATGAAAGGAGGAGGGAAACAGGACCTCTTATGCTGCGCATCACATAACCGAAGAAATAACATAGAAGAAACAACATATCCGAGGAGGAAGAACTATGGGGAAATCTCTGAAACGCACGCTGACTCTGCTCCTGGCGGCGGCAATGATGCTGGGCATGACTATCTCTGCCTCCGCTGCAGGCGGTGTAAGCGTCCAGCTCAACGGTAAGGTCATCTCTACCGAAGCCTATGTGGACGGTAATGACCGCACCCAGGCGCCGCTGGCCATCGGCCAGGCGCTGAGGATGAATGTCATCCCGAATGGCGCGGCCACAATCTTCAACAAGGGCCGCGTCTACACCGCCGTTACCGCCGGCCAGCAGATTGGCGATACCACTGCGGTAGAGGGCTACGTCCCCCTGCGCTATCTGGCCGAGGCCTTTGGCCTGGGCATCTCCTGGGACGGCGCGAACCAGACCGTGAAGCTTGAGGAAACGGCCACGGACTTCGACTCCATCACCAAGCTGGACACCGACTGGAGCCAGGCGGCGCAGCTGCCCCTGACCGGCTACTTCACCCGCACCTTTGAGGATGGGCGTACCGTCAAGGTCTATATCGCCGACGAGGCCTCCATCCGCACCTACATCACGGTGGTGGCCGTGCCCGACGGCGTGAACACCTACTCCTATCTGCAGGAGAACGGCTGGTTTGACCTGATGGACCGGAAGGGCGAGGCCCTGTTCGTTCTGGAGCCCGGCGCCAACGGCTGGGGCACCGTTGAGCAGGAGAAGGGCTACATAGCTGAGGCTGTCGGCTTCCTGAAGAGCGGTGTCAACGGCAATGGTGTCGGTGTGTTCTCCACCTTCGGCGAGTTCTATCTGGTGGGCATCGGCGCCGGCGCCGCCCCCCTGGAGGCCTGGGCCGCCGAGAACCCCATTTTCGTCATCAGCCAGGTCTACATCAACGGCAAGAGCGCCGGCGCCTCTGTGCTGAACGCCGCCGGTTCCGGGACTTATGACGGCACCAACACCAGCGGCTACCACCCCGGCTTGACCGAGGACGCCGATTTCCAGGCATCCCTGAAAGCCACCGGTCTGAGGGCTATTGCCCGCAAGGATGTGCCTGTGCCCACCTGGTTTGCCGGCTATGCCGCGAACTCCGACAGCCTGACCTATTGGAAGGCCGCCAATAACTGCGTGGCCGCCGCCTCCGGCGGCACCTTCTATCAGGCTGTCAATTCCACCGCTCCCCAGACGCTGTATGCCAACAGCCAGCTCACCGGCCACGGCATCTCCCAGGTGAAGGTGACCACCGGCACCCCCAGCGCCGCCGACATCTACGCCTTCCTGTCCACCTATACTCGCTATGACAACAGCTTCGCTTACTCCAACGCCATTGCCTACCGCCTGGACTACACCGCCGCCCGTGTCGGCGCCCAGCAGCAGGCTCAGGCCGGTACCATGAGCGAGACCATCCAGAGCGCCAACGGCAGTGTGACCATCACCGGCACCTCCGACGTGGCCGTGGGCAACGGTACCGTGGAGTTCGGCGTGTTCGCGTTCCGTGACAGCACTGGCGACGCCCGGAATGACCCCCGTGAGTATATGCTCTATGTCCCCAACGGCTTCGAGGGACAGAAACTGCCTGTCGTGGTCGTCTATCCGGGCATGACCCAGACCGATGAGATCTTCTTCGACTGCACGCAGTGGTGGCAGGTCGCCGACAAGGAGGGCTTTGCAGTGGCCGTGGTCTGTGAGACCTATTCCGCGCCCACCGCAGTCAACCACCAGGATTCCGACCTGTATCAGGCGGCGCTGATGGCCGTCCTGGAGCAGAAGGTGGACGGCAGACTGGCCGACCTGGACCTGACCCGCGTGTATGGCACCGGCCAGTCCATGGGCTCCATGACCACCCAGGGCTTTGTGCGCACCAATCCTGAATTCTTCGCGGCTGTGGCCTCCACCTCCGGCCTGTGCGGCCTGGAGCCGGGCGCCGCTCTGCCCGACGGCGTGGGCAAGCCCATCCCCGCGTTCCTGATCGCCGGCCAGAGCGACCTGCCCAACCTGCTGCCCGATCTGTGGCACTCCGACGTGACCATCGATTGGATCGAGTATCTGTTCCAGGTCAACGGCATGGCCGATGCCAAGATCGGCTCCGCTGACGACGAGCATGAGCTTGTCAGCAGCCGCACCAACGTCTATACCTGGAAAAACTCCGCCGGTATCCCGCTGGTGCAGTGGGGCCAGACCCTGCTCCGCCCCCACAACTGCTATCCCTCCGAGATGCCGCTGATGTGGGACTTCATGAAGCACTACTCCATGGACGAGGCGGGCAACCGCTACTACAGCACCTCCGCCTTTGCCCAGGATGACGCCGTGGCTCTGTTCAAGTAAGCGCGCCCGCTTGAGCACAACAGCATAAATCAAAAAGCGGCCCGGGGACGAAATGTCCCCGGGCCGCTCTTTTTCACGAACTTAGATTTGGTCGAACAAATCCGTTTTTTCTCAGCCTGCCTCTCCGCCGGCCGCGCTCTGCAGGGCGATCTCCTCCAGGCGGGCCTCGTCCATCTGCCTGACGCACCCGTCCACATCCGTCTCCCCCCGGAGCATGGCGTTCAGAGCGGCCATCACGTCCTCGGCATTGTAGCCCACGATCTTGGAGGCGGCCGTGGAGACCCGCTCGTGGGCCTGGATGGACGCCTGGGCCTGGGTGACCATGGGGGATTGGATGTTGGTGGTCTGGCCCTGGAAGCAGCTCACCGTGGAGATGCCGTCAAAGGCCGCGTTGTACGCCTCCGGTGTGGCGCAGAAGGCCAGAAAATCCAGGGCCTCCTGCACATGGGAGCCGGCCTTGCACACCATCATCATGTTCAGGTTGCCGCCCTCATAGGTGCCCTCGTCCGCGGTGCCCATAAAGGCGGGCATCAGGGCGAAATCGTCCATGGTGTAGGTCCCGTCGGGGAAATCCGTGTAAAACCAGGTGTCCCAGATGAAGGTGCACACCGCCTTCCCGGAGGCGAGCATGGGGCCGATGTCATCCCAGCCGGTGTCGCTGTAGCTGCTGCCGAACCAGCCGTTCTCCGCCGCGGACTGCACCCACCGGACCATTTCCACCACGGCGGGGATGTCCCCGTAGCCGATCTCTCCGCTGTTCAGCCGCTCCAGCGTGGCCGGGTCGTCGGCAAACACCGGGTCCAGGGCGAACTGGGGCATCCAGGTACAGCCGTCGGCGGGCCAGCAGATAGGAGTATAGCCGCTCTCCGAGAGCACCTGGCAGAGCATGTCAAACTCCGCCTGGGTGGCGGCGGCCCGCAGGCCCAGCTGGGTGAGCAGGGTCTTGTTGTAGTAGCAGCCGGACACGGAGCTCTCCCAGAAGGGCAGGCCCAGCAGATGCCCGTCGCTGTCTGTGCAGTAGGCGCGGGCGCTGTCCGTCAGGCTGTCGCTCCAGGCCTGCTCCTCCAGCATACAGAAGTCCTTGGCCACATCGTAGCGGTTCAGGTCCGCATTGTGAAAATGCAGCAGGATGTCCGGCACACGGCCCTCCGCCACGTCCTGGGCGGCCTTCGTCTCAAACTCCGCGTCCTTGTAGGAGAGGAGCTTGATGCGGTTGCCGGTGCTGTCCTCATAGAGCTGGAAAAGGCGGGTGAGGTAGGTCTTGTTCAGGTCGCTCTCCTTGCCCATGATGGTCAGGGTAACGCCGGCGGAGCCGCCGCCCGCGCCGCCGCAGGCGCTCAGCAGCAGCAACCCGGCCAGGAGCAGGCAGATTGTCTGAGTAAGACGCTTCATAGGTTCTCTCCTTCGCTGTCCGCGGAGGGGGCGGATCTTCTGCTCAACAGCCGCCCCACCATCTCGCGCACGGCATTCATGTCGATGGGTTTGCTCAGGTGCCCGTCCATCCCGGCGTCCAGGGCGTTGCGCACGTCCTCGGCAAAGGCGTTGGCGGTCATGGCCACGATGGGGATGCCCGCCGCCTGGGGATGGCCGCAGGCGCGGATGGCCCGGGCGGCGTCATAGCCGTTCATCACGGGCATCTGCACGTCCATAAGGATCAGGTCATAGGTGCCGGGCTGGGAGCTCTGGAACAGTTCCAGCGCTTTTTGGCCGTTGGGAGCCACCTGGCAGGAGGCCCCCTCCATCTCCAGCATCTCCGTGAGGATCTCGGCGTTGAGCTCGTTGTCCTCCGCGGCCAGGAACCGCCTGCCCTCCAGGACCTGGGCGCTGCCCGCCGGAGCGGCGGCCTGGCCCTCCGAAAACAGGGGCCGGATGGTGTCCCAGAAGGTGGAGGCGAAGAAGGGCTTGGGCATAAAGGCGTCGATGCCCGCCTGCCGGGCCTCCGTCTCGATGTCGGCCCAGTCGTAGGAGGTCAGCACCAGGATGGGCACCTGCTCCCCGATCCGGGCCCGGATCTGCCGGGCGGCCTCCACCCCGTCCATCCGGGGCATTTTCCAGTCCAGCAGGATCACGTGGAAGCCCTCGCCCCGCTGCCAGGCGGACACAGCCAGCTCCACGGCGCCGGCCCCGTCGTGGGCGCAGGCCACGTCCACCCCGGAATCCCGCATCAGCTCCCGGATGCTCAGGCAAATGTCCTCCTCATCGTCGGCCACCAGCATCCGGGTGATCTTGCCCCGGTACCAGGAGGCCGCCTCCTCCTGCTCTGGCAGCAGGAAGGACAACTCCACCGTGAAGGTGCTCCCCTGGCCGGGGGCGCTCTCCACCTGGATGATGCCGCCCATCAGCTCCACCAGGTTCTTGGTGATGGCCATGCCCAGGCCGGTGCCCTGGATCTTGTTGGTGACGGAATTGATCTCCCGGCTGAAGGGCTCAAAAACGGTGGCCTGGAATTCCTCGCTCATGCCGATGCCGTTGTCCTTCACGGTAAAGCGCAGCTTGGCATACTGCTGCGCCGCGCCGGGGATGGGGCGCACGGTGAACTCGATGTTCCCGCCCTCGGGGGTGTATTTCACCGCGTTGGACAGGAGGTTCAGTAGGATCTGGTTGAGGCGCAGCTTGTCCCCCATGATCTGCTCCGGGGGCGCGCCCTGGACGTGGATGCTGAAGTCCTGCTGCTTGGCCTTGGCCTGGGGCATTACGATGATGGTCAGCTCCTCCAGCATCTCCGGCAGGCTGAACCGCTCCACATTCAGGGAGGTCTTGCCGCTCTCGATCTTGCTCATGTCCAGCACGTCGTTGATCAGGCTCAGCAGATGCTGGCTGGAGGAGGTGATCTTCCGGGTGTACTCCCGGACCTTTTCGGGCTGGTCCGCGTTCTTCTCCAGCAGCACCGAGAAGCCCACGATGGCGTTCATCGGCGTGCGGATGTCGTGGGACATATTGGACAGGAAGTTGCTCTTGGCCGTGTTGGCGCTCTGGGCATCGTTCAGGGCCTGCTGAAGCTGCTGGTTCATCCGCTGCTCCATGGTCCGGTCGCTGAGGACGATGATGTACTTGCGCACTTCCTGGATGCTCATGTGGTACACAGTCATCCGGTACCAGCGGCGCTCCCCGGTGTTCTGGTGCATATACTCGCACTCCCAGTACCGGTTGCTGTTGAGGGGGATGGACTCCAGCTCGTCCTTCGGGATCACTACGTTGTAGTTGACGGCGCACTTCTCCATGACCCGGATATCCTTCCGGGCCTCCTCCGCAGGGATGCCCAGGAGCCGCTCGATGTTGGGGCTGATGTAGTCCACATGCTGGTCGGCGGAGTTGAGCGTGATAAAAATATCGTCCACGCTGTTGGACAGCACGTCAAACATCCGCTCCCGGTACTGGAGTTCCAGCCGGTTTTTCCGGGAGACCCGGTTGCCGCGCAGCACCAGCAGCACCACGGCCACGGCCCCCACCAGCAGGAAGATCACCACCAGCGCTTTGATGGTGGCCTGCTGCACGGACAAGAAGCCCGCGCTGATGGCGCTCTGGGGCACGGCGCTGAGCATGAGGTAATCCAGATAGCCCAGGCTCTGATACAGGATCACGTGGCTGACCCCGCCGATCTCGCAGCGGACCAGCCCCTGCCGGCCCGCCGCCCAGTCCTGGGCCATGGCCGCCAGGGCCTCCTCGCTCAGATCCGAGACGGCCCGCAGGTACACCAGATAGTTGCTGAACACGCTGCCCCCGGCCTGGGTGGACAGGAGCACCTGCCCGTCGCTGTGGATCACAAAGCACCGGGCCTTGCCGGAGAAGGCATCCACATTCAGGGAGCTGGCCAGGTCCGTGTTGGTGTAGGTGACGGCAATGGCGTCATAGGAAAAGCCCTGGACCGTCCGGCGGTTCACCGGCACGGCGAACACGGTCACCTCCTCGCCGGAGGGAAGGGTGGTCCCGGCCATAAGGGGCTGGCGCTGCTCGGCCAGCGCATCCAGCGCGTCCCCCAGGTCCAGGAAATCCTTTTCCCCGCCGATGGACAGGCTCTCCCCCTCTTCAGAGAGGAAGTAGAAATCGGAAAAGCCCCAATGGGCCTGCTCCTTGGCCACGAAGGCGGGGGCCTCCCCGTCCATGGTCTCCGAAAAGACATGGGCATCGTCCCAGCTCTCCAGCAGGCCCCAGTTGCGCTCCACAAAAGCGCCGAAGGAGCGGTTCACCTGGCTGTAGATCTCGTCCAGGGACCGGGTGCTGTCCTCATAGATCCGCTGGGAAATGTACTGAACATAGACCAGGCTGATCAGGATCACCGCGATGACCGCGGCACATACAAAAAGACAGAACCCTATTTTCTTAACTTGCTTTTTCATCAGAATTCCACCCTTTTGCGTCTATCAAAAGTATCTTATCACAGAAGATGGAAAAAAGCAATGCGGTTTTGCCCGAAAGGGCATCGCCTGTCAGGCGCTGCCGAAGGCCGCCCCGGTCCAATCCGGCAGCCGCCCCGCGACGGGTGAAAAACCTGAGATTTCCGTCGGATGCGCACCATCTTCGCCTCCAGCGGCGGGGCACTAGGCCGCTGCCAGGGCCGGCGCCGAAGAGGCAGTCAAAGCCCAGCCCCTCCCGGACGAGCAGCGAGGCGATGCGGGGCAGGCGGTGGGCAGTCCCACCGGCACCGGTGTGGACGATGGGACCGCAGCGCGGCTGAACTCCGGATGCCGAGGGCTCCGGAGCCCTCTCAGAATGACCAAAAAAAGGCCGGATTCAGAACAAAATCCTGTCAGATTCGAAATTGCATCACTTGGGATAATATAGTAGTATATGGAAAACTTAACAATGTTCTATTTTGGAGGTGTCATTTGGCAATGAGCAAGACTGAAAAAACCACAGGCCGGAGTAAAGCGGTCCCGGAGGCGGACCTGACAGAGAGCAAGCCGGAGACCGCCGCCAAGGCAAGCGCCGGCAAAGCAAAAGCGGCGCCTGCGAAAGCGCCCAAGGCGCGGAAAAGCAAGACTGTGCCGGCCGGGAAGGCCAAGGCGGCGAAACTCACCCCCGTCATAGCGGAGACCCCCGCCGAGACACCCGTTCCCTCCGCGGCGGAGACCGCTGTGGATTCACCTGCCCCCGCTCCGGCGGAGGCCGCCGTGGAGGTGCCCGCCCCCGCTCCGGCGGAGACCGCCGTGGAGGCGTCTGCTCCTGCTCCGGCGGAGACCGCCGCTGAGACACCCGTCTCCGCTCCAGAGGAGGCCGCCATAGAGGCACCCCAGGCGGAGGTCTACACCACTCCCAGACGGAGCGTGGCTTTCATCGGCTCTGAGTGCTACCCCTTCGTCAAGACCGGCGGTCTGGGCGACGTGATGTACGCCCTGCCCAGGGCCCTGGTGAAGCAGAACTGCGACGTGAAGGTCATCCTCCCCCGCTACAAGTGCATCCCCTGGGAGTACCAGGAGAAGATGATCTACCGGGGGGCCTTCCAGATGGACCTCTGCTCCGACGGCAGGTCCTACTATGTGGGCATCATGGAGTACGTCTGGGACGGCGTGGTCTACGACTTCATCGACAACGAGGAGTTTTTCGGCTGGGGGAACCCCTACACCGATCTGGTGACGGATATCCCCAAGTTCTGCTACTTCGCCAAGGCGGCCCTGGCGGCGCTGAACTATATGGACTGGATCCCCAACATCATCCACTGCCACGACTGGCAGGCCGCCCTGGTCCCCGTGTACCTGCGCACCATGTTCGACCAGACCAAGCTGGCCTCCGCCAAGACCATCCTGACCATCCACAACCTGAAGTTCCAGGGTATCTACAGCATCCCCCACATCCGGTACTGGTCCGGCCTGCCCGACTACGTGTTCAACAAGGACGCCCTCACCACCAACTGGGTGGACGCCAATATGTTCAAGGGCGGCCTGACCTACACCAACGCCATCACCACGGTGAGCCCCACCTACGCCTGGGAGATCCAGACTCCCGAGTACGGCGAGACCCTGGACGCCCACCTGCGGTATCACGCGGGCAAGCTGCGGGGCATTGTGAACGGCATCGACTGCGAGACCTGGAACCCCTGGACCGACCAGCGGCTGCCCGTCAACTACGACATCACCAACGTGCTGGACCGGAAGAAGGAGAACAAGCGGGCCCTCCAGGAGGAGCTGGGGCTGGAGCAGGACGACGGCAAGTTCATCCTGGGCCTCATCTCCCGGCTCACCGACCAGAAGGGCCTGGACCTGCTCAACGCCATCATCCCCCAGATCATGGACGGCAACACCCAGATCGTGGTGCTGGGCACCGGGGACATGGTGTATGAGGACTCCTTCCGGTACTACGAGAACGCCTACAAGGGCAGCGTGTGCTCCAACATCATGTACGACGAGACCCGGGCCCACCGGATCTACGCCGGGGCGGACGCCCTGCTGGTCCCCTCCCGGTTCGAGCCCTGCGGCCTGACCCAGCTCACCGCCATGCACTACGGGACCATCCCCATCGTCCGGGAGACCGGCGGCCTGAGGGACACCGTGGAGCCCTACAACCAGTTCTCCAACACCGGCAACGGCTTCACCTTCGACCGGTACGACGCCGGCCTGCTGCTGGACGCCATCAACCGGGCCAAGACCCTGTTCTTCACCAACCGCTGGTGCTGGGACGAGATGGTCCAGCGGGACATGGACAAGGACGTGTCCTGGGACCGCTCCGCGGAGCAGTATAAGCAGCTGTATCTGGAGCTGACCTTCTGAACGACCAACTGCCCGGGCCAGTTCCTCCAGGTGCGGTTCAGGTGGGCAGGACCGCCTGGCGGAGCGATTCAATGTGGCGCGCTCAGACACAGGGCCGGATGGGCCGCGATGGTTTCCGGGACAGCAGCCTCGATCCGGATCATGCGCAGATGGACGCGGGATACTGCAGCGGCGCACAGGGGATGCGCTACCCATTAGAGGTTGTTCCGCACACCGGCCAGAGTGTGCACGCCTGGGGCATCCCGACACCTTGCTGTAATCCACGAAAGAGGGCCGCACAGAGTGCGGCCCTTCTTGCTTTTGTAATTCGGTACAGTGTATACAAATTTCACACAGGTCAATCCTGCACCACGAAATGTGAAAATAGAAAGTGATCACAATTTGTTTTTTCTGGAATTATCTTGCTATGCTGTAAAATGATGCAGACAATCTCAGCGGCTTTTCCGTTAGACTTTGCTCCACCGATCCCGATTTGAACTCGTTAAAATCTCAAAGTATTATCACAAATTACAGGGCGATAATGAAATCCTCCGAAAGTCTTGCAAATAAAGGGCTTTTCGCGATCTTCTCACCGTATCTTGTTAAGCAGCCAGGCGGCGGGGACATCCCCGCCGCCTGGCTTTATATCAGCTTACGCCAATTACCCGCGCCGCAAAACAATTCCGTTGACCGCTTCGATCAGGTCCACCACATCCGCCCTGGACACCAGCGATACCGGTTTGCCGTCCACCACAGCAAGGCAGGATTCGCCGTCATAGCGGTACAACTCGATCCTGACCTGGGGGAAGTCCTCATCATCCAAATGGACCGTCAGGGCGATCTCCTCTTTGCCGGAGGGCTGTTCATCAGTAAAGCTGTCCGCCATCAGGGCTTCCAGGGCACCTTGCAGAGCGGTGATGTCCTGCTCCTCATCCTGATAGGCCCAGGTGCGGTCCTCGCCCTCCCCTTGGGCGGTGAGGGTGTAGTCCTCCCCATCCAGAGAGATATCCAGCTGCGTCACGTCCGCGAAGTCCGCGGTCAGCACCTCTCTGTGCCGCAGGGAATCATAGCCACAGGCCAGCAGCGCCTCGCAGTCGGAGGCGGTGATGTGGTAGACGATCTGAGACTCGCCTACCCGAGCGTAGCCGGTGACCTCCGGAATCTCCTCATCGCCGTTGGCCTCCGCCTTTTCGGCGGCGGCCTGTTCCTCCGGGTCCCGGCTGATATGGAGGGTGAAGGTCTCCGGCCTCTCATTGCCGTCCTCATCCTCCGCGGTATAGTCCACCGCCACCGTCAGCTCCGGGTCAGTGAGGCCGTAGCTCTCCAGTTCCTCCGCCGTGGCGTTATAGGTGGCGTAATCGGTCAGGCCCAAGGAGCTGACGCGCTGGAGATAGGTGCTGATCCGGGTCGTGTCCAGCGGCAGGTTTTTCCCTCCCTGCTCCGTGAAGTACACGTCGTCCGCGCAGTAGGTGTCGGGGCTGTCCTCCGTGTACGTGACGGCATAGGCCTCCGCGCCGTCAAACCGGATGCCTGATACCTGGTCCAAATCCGGTGTCTCATCATTTTGGATGAAGTCGCTGATCTCCGCCTCAAAATCGTTCATAGGATCCTCCTGCACCAGGTACACGTTTCCGTCTCCGAGGGACACATACCTCTGCTGGTCCATATTGCTGAAATTGCCCAGGGTGACTGTATAGCTCTGGTCCTCCGTGGTCAGGTCGATGGTACACACCGGGTCGTCCAGGCCGTACTGGCCATAGTCCTCCACATCCTCAATAATGAAGGACACGCCGAAGGCCGCGAACCGCTCCAGGATCCCGTCGAGCTTCTCGTCATCCACCGGGAAAGCGTCATCTTCATCCCAAAGCCATTGGCCGTCCCGGTGGAAGGCCAGGGCGGTGCCGTTCTGCTCCCAGGACACCGACTGGATGGAGTCCACCGGCAGCTCCAGGATGATCTCGTCGCTGTTTTTAATCTGCTCCACCCGCTCCTCGTGCCGCAGCGCGGCAAAGGCGGCAAGGGAGACCAGTGCCAGCACCCCCAGCAGGAGGATCAGCTTCTTAGACCGCTTCATTTTGCAGCCTCCTTCTCCTCAGTACTACCGCGATGCCAACGGCCAGGAACGCCACGGGGAACACGCCGATCATGACGATCCGCAGCAGGGAGGCGGTCGACTCGCTGATGGTCAGATAGTTGTAATTCAGGGACTTACTGCGGATGGCCATGGCCTCCCGCTCTCCCACCAGGGCAGACAGAGCGTTCATGGCCAAGTCCCCATTGGCCCCGGAGGAGTAGGCGTTGAACATATCCTCCAGGAAGTAGGAGGACGAGAACCAGATCATCCGGCCGTCGCCGTCCTCCACGGAGACCGCCAGAGCAAAGGGGCCGTCGATATCGCCTTCCTCTTTCTCATAGGTGGTCAGCTCATACCCGGCGGCCTTGCTGAAAGCGGCGTCTCCGGTGGTGAGCAGGGCCGTGACGCCGCTGCCGGCCCCGGACACATCCAGGCCCTGGGAAATGGGCATCATCACGTAGTAGTTTTCTTCCAGGAGGGCATCGGTGACGTCGCTGCTCTCCAGTGTGGGGATCAGAACGGAAGGGCCCTCATAAGCCAGATATCCCCCCGGGTCTGTGTCAACTGCGATTCCTTCCACCGGCTCTATACCATGCCGGGTCAAAAGGCTCTGAAGGTTTGTCAATGCGCTGTCCCTGGCTGGTCCGGCCATGACCAGCAGCTTACCGCCGCCGGACACATAGTCCGCCAGCAGGTCCGCCTCCGCCTCCGAGAAATCGCTCTCCGGCGCGTAGATCATCAGGCAGTCCGCGTCCTCCGGAACGGCGTCCGTGGTCAGCAGGGACAGACTCTCCACCTCGATGTTCTCCTTCTTGATCTGGTCGGCAAAGGTGGCGGGCAGCTCCGTTTCCCCGTGACCCTCCAGGGTGTAGAGCTTGGGCAGGTCCTCAGTGACCACATAGTCGATGGCCGAGGTTATGGCCCCCTCGCCGTCAAAGGAGGTGTTGTAGGAGTAGGAGTAGATATCCATATCCGTCAGGTAGATGTCATCATAGGCGATATACCGGCTGCGTTCTCCGCTCTCCACGATGAGGCTGTTGTTGGGGACGTCCTCGTCGGTATACTGGGCTGCGAAGGTGGGGTACACATCCGGGTTCTTCTTGACCACTGAGACATGGGAGGACAGGCTCTCATACTTGGCCAATAGATTTTCCAGGATATCGTCCTCCTCGTCCGCCTGGACCACCCAGTAGATGGTCACGTCCTGCTGCAAGTTGTTGAGCACTACCTTGGTGTTGCTGGTGACAGAATAGAGCTGGGTGGCGCTCATGTCGTACTTGGTCACCGTGGAAGGCAGGGCAGAGGCAAAAATATTCACCACGATCAGGATCGCCAGCACGAGGATCGTGACGATGAGGGAGTAGGACCCGCCACGGAAAGCTAAACGGTCCGTCCCATCAAAGAGCTTCTTCATCAGTTGTACCTCCGTTTCTCCAGGGATTGCACCGACAGGAACAGGAAGAACACGATCACCGTCAGATAGTACACGATCGCGGTCATGTCAAAGACCCCGTTGACAAACACATAGAACCGCTCAAAAAGGGACAGGGTGGACATGATCCTGGGCAGCAGCCCTTCAAAGAGGCTGTTGTCCAAATACACCGCCGCTGTGAGGGCCAGAACCAGAACGATGCAGAAGCCATAGGCCAGATTGGTATTCTTCGTCAGATACCGGATCAACGCCCCCAGGGCCAGGATGACCACCAGGAGAGCGATGACGGAGCCCACGGTGGACTGGGAGACATACTCCGACAGGCTGACGCTGTAGTAGTTGAACAGGATCACCGCCACGCCAATACCAGCGGCGAAGCCCTGATTATCCGTGAGGGAGGAGAGGAACACCCCCACCGCCATCAGCGCCGCCCCCAGGAAGAAGAAGGCGAGGATGGAGCCGTAGGCTGTGGGTAAATACACGTCTCCGAACTGAGCGAAGATCATCGGATACAGGCAGATGACCACCAGAGGGACCACATACACCGCCAGCAGGGCCAAATACTTCCCCAGGACGACCTCCGTGGTGGTGATGGGAAGGGAGTAAAGCAGCTGGTCTGTCTTTTGCCGCCGCTCCTCGGCGATGGTCCGCATGGTGAGGATCGGTACGATCACCACGAATACCAGGCAGCAGAAGCTGAGGACGAACTCGAAGTTGCTGTAGGCCGACTGGATGTTGTAGATCAGCGCCCCCAGGCCCACGAACACCAGCAGGAACGCGCCGAACACGTAGGCCGTCAGAGAGTGGAAATAGCTTTTCAGCTCATGCTTCAAAACCGCAATCATTGTTCCGCCGCCTCGCTTTCCTCAGATTCCGGATTCTCTGTTCCCGCCGATGCCGTTTCCTCCGGGATGGCTTCGGTGGGCGCGTTCTCCGTCAGTTCCAGGAAGATATCCTCCAGGTTGGCCTTCTTCAGGCTCATCTCCAGCAGGGCCGTCTCCGCCGCCGCAAAGGCGAAGAAGATGGAGCGGGAGGCCTCGTAGATATCGCCGTGGTCCGTCCAAATGTGGACTTTCGTGACGCCGGACTCCGTTTCCTCCACGCTCAGGTCTGTAATGTGGGCTACCTGGGAGAGAATGGCCTTTACCGGCTTCGGGCCGGCCTCTGCCGTCAGGCTGATCTCGCTGGGGGCCAGCAGCCGCTTCTCCAGGTCCTCCGGCTGGCCGAAAGCCACCAGCTTCCCGTGGGCGATAATCAGAATCTCGTCGCAGATGGTCTGGACCTCAGAGAGGATATGGGAGCTGAACACCACCGTGTGGGTCCGTCCCAACTCGCGGATCAGGTCCCGGATCTCCAGAATTTGAATTGGGTCCAGTCCCACGGTCGGCTCGTCCAGGATGATGACCCGGGGGTCTCCCAGCAGGGCCTGGGCGATGCCCACCCGCTGCCGGTAGCCCTTGGACAGGGCAGAGATACGGCGGTTTCGGACCTCCCGAATACCGGTCTGGTCGATAACCGCATCGATCTGCTCCGCCAGCGCCGTCCCCCGGAGGCCCTTGGCCTCCCCTACAAAGCGCAGGTACTCCATGGGTGTCTCATTGAGGTACAGGGGCGGCTGCTCCGGTAGGTAGCCGATGAGCTTTTTCGCCGCATTGGGCTCCTCGAAGATGTCATGGCCGTCGATGAGGACCTGGCCCTCGGTGGCCGAGAGACACCCGGTCATGATGTTCATGGTGGTGGACTTCCCGGCGCCGTTGGGGCCCAGGAAGCCGTAGACGTGGCCCTCGCCGATCTCAAAGCTGAGGTCGTTGACGGCCAGGTGATCGCCGTAGTATTTGGTAAGATGCTCTACTTGGATCATGGGCAAAAGCCTCCTTTCAGCGCCAATTATATCCGCCGTCACTGAAACGACACTGAAAAACTGATGAACATTTCTTTAATAATGAGGACCGGGGAACGATTTTGCCGTTCCCCGGTTTTCATCTTTTCGACTGTTCTGTAGTGGGCAGTTCCACCCAGAACGTATTGACCCCTTCCCGGCTCTCTGCCCAGATCCTCCCCCGGTGCTCCTGGACGATACGTTCCGCGATGGAAAGGCCCAGGCCGTAGCTGTGGTCCATCCGCCGGGCCCGGTCCGCCCGGTAGAATCGTTTGAAGATATTCCGCAAGTCCTCCTGACCAATCGCCTCTCCGGGGTCCGCCACAGACAGCAGGCAGCGCCTCCCCCGCCGCTCCAGGCGTACCGTCACCCGACCGGGGGCGTCGGCGTATTTCAGGGCGTTGTCCAGCAGGATCTCCACCACCTGCCGCAGATGGCTCTCACTTCCCTTGACTATGATTCCGCTCTCCACCTGGCAGTCCAGCGGAAGGTCCTTCTCGAAAAACAGGGGCTCAAACGAGAGCACGGCGTCGGACACCAGACGGCTTACATCCACGTGGGCCATGGCGGTCTTGACGCTGCCGCTATCCACCCGGGCCAGCTCCAGCAGGCTTTCCACCAGTCCCCGCATCTGTTGAGCCATAGCGAGGATGTTCTCTGAGGACCGCGCCCGGGCGGCCCCGTCGTAACCGGGAGCTTGCAGCAGCTCCGCGTTGGTGAGGATCACGGTCAGCGGTGTCTTTAATTCATGGGAGGCGTCGGCCACAAACTGCCGCTGCTGGTCCCAGGCTCTTTCCACCGGCCGCACCGCCCATCGGGCCAGGAAGATGCTGATGAACAGGAAAGCAAGCAGGCTGACGCCGCCGATGATCCCGCAAGTACGCACCAGGCTGTTTAAGGTAGACTGCTCACTTGACATATCGGCAAAGACAATATTGTCCCCCCAAGGACCACTTCCAAAACAAAATCGGAAGCCATACTCGCGGAGAACACCGACATCCTCCCCCGTCCCCCGGGCGGCGTCCAACAGCTCCTGCAAAAAGGCGTCGTCCGACAGATCGTAGAAGCCGCCCGTTGGAGCGATCTCGCCGTTTTCTCCCAGCCGAAGGACGAAGTAGGGCAGGCGCACCTCCTCCGGCTGTTCTCCCGGGCGGCCCAACCGGAGAGGTTCCGCCGCCACAGCCCGCATCATTCGAACGCTCTCGGCCTCAAGGTCCTGCTGCGTGATCTGATAGACCAGGCCAAACATGACCAGGAGCACGGCCAGCACGATAAGCATATTGATACAGATAAATTTCAGCCGCAGCCGCCTCAGCATGTTCCGCCCACCTCCAGATGGTAGCCCTGCCGACGGACGGCCTCAATGCGGACATCGGAGCCGATACTGGCCAGTTTTTTGCGGAGGAATCCCACATACACCTCCACATGGTTCTCCACTGCGTTGGAGTCGTAGCCCCATACCCGGGCCAGGATAGTCTCCTTGGAGAGGTTTTTTCCGCCCGCCTGGAGCAGGGCGCGCATCACGTCGAACTCCCGGGCAGACAGCCGCACCTGCTTCTCCCCGCATACCAGGGTGCAGGAGGCCAGGTCCAGGGCCGTGTTGCCGCAGACCAGCTCGTCCACCTGGTTCCCCTGCCGGCGGAGGAGGGCGTTGACGCAGGCCAGCAGCTCTCGGGCATCGAAGGGTTTTGTCAGGTAGTAGTCCGCCCCGGCGTTCAGCCCCTCGATTCGGTCCTCCAGCCCGCTCCGGGCAGTGAGCATCAGAATGGGTGTGGCGCACCGCCTGGCCCGGACCTCTCGGGCCACCTGATACCCGTTGAGGCCCGGCATCATCACGTCCAGGATCAGCAGGTCATAGACCCCCAGCTCCGCATACTCCGCCCCGGCCGCCCCATCGTAGACGGCCTCCACGTCGAACCCCTTGCCCTCCAGAAGGGCCTTGATGGACTCGGCCAGCAGCACCTCGTCCTCAATGACCAATATTTTCATAGCGACCTCCATCCGTGGCCTTTCCGTGTTTTTCACTATAATACTCCCGTTCGCTGAAACCAAGCTGAAAAACCGGCTGTTTACAATTCTTTTACAAAATCAAAGGGCTGTTCTTCGACTTTGGTTCAGTTATGCCTGGTATAATGGGGCATATTGTTCGCGAAGGAGACAGTCGCCTAGGACAGAGGAAAGACGGAGTTGACCAGAGGTATCTACGCTAACAGCGTTTCTAAAAACCTGTAATCCCCAGCTGGCCGTGGAAGATATGCCCCACAATCCGGTGTAACAAAACGGAAAAATATGCGATGTTTGGGTTAAAAATTCCACGGTATAATATGCACAAATTAAAAACCCTGGACCGGGGGGAGAGATTGACGCGGTTTGGATTTGAGAAGAAAGCCAGCATCGCATTTGTCTGGACATGGGGCGGACGCCCCTGCCCAGACAAATGCTGTTTTCCGGGCGGTTGCCCGGACCCACTTCGCCGCTGTATCCGCTCCGTTTGGAACACCCTGAGGTAGAGGGCATTTCAAACTCCGCTCTCTTGCTTCTCGGTTCCAGACGAAACCCGCTGCGCTGGGCTTCCGCCTGGTAATCTATTTCTCAAAAACTGCGCCGCACGAACAATAGGAAAACCCTCTTGTGAAATAAACTTAGGGGGCAATTATACTTCGGCGGGCACACCACGGCAAGTGGGCCGACCTGCTGGGCCACTCCGCCTCGGAGATCACAGAGCTACTCCCCTCCGCACTTCGGAAACGTGACAATGATGGTCGTCCCCACGTTCTCCTCGCTCCGCAGTTCGATCTCCGCGCCATGGAGCAGCGCGGCGTGCTTCACGATGGACAGCCCCAGCCCCGTGCCGCCCAGCTCCTTGGAGCGGCTCTTGTCTACCCGGTAGAACCGCTCAAAAATGCGCTCCTGTGCCTCGGCCGGGATGCCGATACCCGTGTCAGCCACGGTGAGCCGCACCTCCCCTGGGCCGTCCTCCACCCGGACAGTGACCGTGCCGCCGTGTTTGTTATACTTGATGGCGTTGTCGCAGAGGTTATGGACGATGCTCTCCAGCAGCTGGGGGACGCCATTCAGCACGGCAGGACCGCCCTCCAGCGTGACGGTGACCTGGGCGGCTTCCGCCGCGCCGGAGAGGGCCGTCACCGCCTCCCCCGCCAAAGTGTACAGATCCACATTTTCCCGCTTCATGTCTGCGGCCCCCTCGTCTAGATGGGAGAGGTGAATGATGTCCTCCACCAGGCGGATCATGCGCTGTGCCTCACTGTGGATCCGGGTGTAAAAACGGCCTCTATCCTCCTCCTTCACCATACCATTTTCCAGCAGCTCCGCGCAGCCCGCAATGGTGTGCAGGGGCGTTTTCAGTTCATGGGACACGTTGGCAGTAAATTCCCGCCGCATCTGAGCAGCGCGCTCCTTCTCTGTCACGCTCTCGAACCTCTTCGCCAGTTCCTTCTGCTGCCGTTTGATCTGCCTCTGCTGGGCGTCCAGCCGGCGGAGCAGCGGGGCAAGTTCATCATACTCCCCGTTTTGCAGCGGCTCGCCCAGGTTCAGCCGGTTCAGGGGTGCGGTAATATGCCTGGCCAGCCGGTAGGCCAGCAGGGCTGAGAGGATCACGGCGATAACGGCGATGATCATCAGGGGCTGGGACATACCCAGCAGCAGGGTCAGCATGGTGTTCTGGGCCACGGACAGCCGGATCACGGTGCCATCGGTGAGCCGTCTGGCGCAGTACAGGGTGCGCTCCATCAAGGTGGCGGAGTACCGGGCGCTCTCGCCGGAGCCGGTCTCCAGAGCCTCCCGGATCTCCTCCCGCTCCAGATGGTTCTCCATTTCGTCAGAGTCCGTCTGGCTGTCGTAAAGCACCTGGCCGTCCGCGCCGATCCAGGTGATGCGGTAGTTTTTCACGCTCAGATCGGGGAAAAACGCGGTCCCCGCGTACTCCACACCGCGGGCTGCCAGCTCTGTCTCTGCCCTCAGTTGGCCCCGCTCCACATCTCCAAAGTACTCATACAGCACACAGAGGAACAGCGCCACCGACGCCAGGAACACCCCGATGGCCGCCAGACAGATGGACCGAAAGATGCGTTTGGTCATTTGTCCCCCTCCATCCGGTAGCCCACACCCCGCACAGTGCCGATGGCTTCTCCGAAGGGACCCAGCTTGGTACGCAGGGTTCCGATGTGGACATCCACCGTGCGGGTCTCACCGGCGTACTCCGTCCCCCAGACGCTGCTGAGCAGCTGATCCCGGGTAAACACCCGGCCGGGATTCTCCATGAGCTTCCGCAGCAGCTCATACTCCTTGAAGGTCAGTTCCACCCGCCGGCCACCCGCCGTCACCGTATGGCGGGCAGTGTCCATCTCCAGGCCGCCCAGGGCGATGATTTCGCTGGGTTCGGCGGGGCGGGAGCGCCGCAGCACCGCCCTGACCCGGGACACCATCTCCATCATGCCGAAGGGCTTGGCCAGGTAGTCGTCAGCTCCCAAGTCCAGGCCGATGACCTTGTCGTACTCGGCTCCCTTGGCGGTAGCCATGATGACGGGCACGCCGTTTCCGGCGGCGCGCAGCTGCTTCAGGATGCTGATACCATCCTCACCGGGGAGCATGATGTCCAGCAGAACAAGCTCCGGCGGGGCCTCCCGCAGGCCCTCCCAAAACGCAGAGCCGTCGGCAAAGCCACGGGCCTCGAAGCCTGCGGCGTTCAGGGCGTATATCATCAGGTCCCGGATACCGTTGTCATCCTCCACGCAGTAGATCACGGCGAGCGCCTCCTTTCCTCTGCCGATAGTGTAGTCTTTTTCCTGCCCCGTGGCAAGTTCTTCTGTTTCGCCGACGATCAGCTATCCCGCAGCGCCGCCCGTCAGCGCGTATTTTTCTCTGTACCCCCGGTACCGCTGCCGGAATTCCTCGCTGTCGTTCCTGATCTCCCGCAGGGACTCGTGGAGGTCCAGCCGGTGCCGCGCCGCCTCCAGCACGCACCCGGCGATGTTGGAGCAGTGGTCGGAGGTGCGTTCCAAATCAGTGAGCATATCCACCAGAGCAAAGCCCCCCTCGATGGAGCAGTTCCCCCGCTGCAGGCGGAGGATGTGACTGGTCCGCATCTGCTCCTTCAGCCGGTCAATGACCTGTTCCAGCGGCTCCACCTTGGCGGCGGACTCCAAATCGTCATGGAGAAAAGCGGCCAGGGAGAGAGCCAATATCTCACCTACCGCCGACGTGAGGACAGACAGCTCCTGCTCTGCGCCGGCGGAGAAGCTCAGGTCACGGCTCCGCATCTCCTCCACAGACTCCAGGAGGTTCACCGCGTGGTCCGCGATGCGTTCAAAATCCCCGATCATTTTCAGCAGCTTGGCGGCCTCTGCACTGTCATCCTCGCCGATCTGACGGGCGCTGAGCTTGACCAGATAGGTGCCCAGGAGGTCCTCGTAGTGGTCGGTCTCCTCCTCTCTGGCCCGGATGGAGGCCGCCAGCTCTGGCGAATACCCGTGGATCGCCTGAATGGCGCCCTTCAAGGCCGACACCGCATCCTCCGCCATATCCGCCGCCACCGCCCGGCACCGCTCCAGAGCGATGGCCGGGGTGGCCAGCAGGCGCTCGTCCAACTCGGGCACGGTCTCGGGCAGTTTAGCGTCAGGGATGATCCAACAAACCAGGGCCTCCAGCAGGCCGGACAGGGGCAGCATCAGCAGGGTGCAGAGCACGTTGAACACTGAGTGGATCACCGCGATGCCAAACAGGGAGGCGGGCCGGTCCAGCAGCGGGATAGGAAACAGAGCCTTGGCCGCACAAAACACGGTGAGCCACACGGCCACGCCGATCACGTTGAAGGACAGATGGACCATAGCGGCCCGCTTCGCATTTTTGTTGGCGCCCACGGAGGAGAGCAGTGCCGTGACGCAGGTGCCGATATTTTGCCCCATGATAATGGGCACCGCCGCCCCGTAGGACACCTGCCCCGTCACCGCCAGGGCCTGCAAAATGCCCACCGACGCGGAGCTGGACTGGATGATTGCTGTAAGCACAGCGCCGGCCAGTACCCCCAGCACGGGGTTTTTGAACATGAGGAACATCTGCTGGAAGGCGGGAACATCCCGGAGGCCGGACACCGCGCCGGACATGGCCTCCATGCCGGTCATCAGCGTGGCGAAGCCCAGCAGGATCATGCCGGTGTCCTTCTTCCTGTCGTTCCGGCAGAACATATAGAAGACGATGCCCACCAGCGCCAGCACCGGCGTGAAGGAGGATGGTTTTAGCAGATTCACAAAAAGATTGCCGCTGTCGATGCCGGCCAGGCTCAAGATCCAGGCGGTGACGGTGGTGCCGATGTTGGCCCCCATGATCACGTTGATGGCCTGCTTCAGCGTCATCAGGCCCGAGTTGACAAAGCCGACCACCATCACCGTGGTCGCTGACGAGCTTTGGATCACCGCCGTGACGCCCAGGCCCGTCAATAACCCGGCCAGCTTGTTCGTGGTCAATTTCCCAAGCAGAGTCCGAAGGCTGTCCCCTGCCCGGCGCTCCAGGGCCTGACCCATCACGTTCATGCCGAACAGGAACAGGCTCAAGCCGCCCACCAGTGTCAATGCGTCGAATATGTCCATACAGGTCTCTCCTTCCGTTTTGCTGTATGGACAGGGTATCAAAGGAAGGTCAAATCCGTTATCACGGTTCTGTAAAGTCTGTGTAAAGTGTCAAAGCCCGACCAAGCCCCCGGCACGGCTGTGTCAAAACCGTGTGAAGCGCTGTACCCAAACCAAACTGCAGCCCAGCTCTGCGGCTGCAGTTTGGAAAGGAGGAGCAGCGAAGCGACTGATGTTTCGCCGTCAGGCGAAACCGAAGGATGCGCAGCTTGCGACGACGTGAACCGGGGGATCGAAAAAAGTGCAGGATAAAACGCGGTGGTCCACAAGTGCCCTCCCGCGCGGTGAACACCGCCCCGCACTGCGCCCGCAGGCGCGTTTCGCAGGCCAACCGCCCGCGACGCGGGCGGCTCTTAGGCCGGAGATGAGCGGATCGGGGATTTTCCATAGGTGGTCGGTTTTCGACCCTCTGTGCTGTGACAGGTGGTCGGAAACAAGAAAATTAGAGGAAAACGGCCTGTTTTCAGCCTTTTGCCAGGTGGTTGTTTCAGGTGGTTTTCCGGGTTTTCGCGTTTCTCGGCGCGGGGGTCATTTTTCACTCCCGGGGGTCAACTCGGGGGCAGCGTCTCAACAATACCTACAGCCTGTAACCGCCGAAGTATAATTGACCCATAGCGCCGAACAAAAATTGACCCACGCCTAAAGACCGGCTATCCTAAAAGTGTGTCGAATACTTTTAGGGAGGATGGCCGAATGATTAGGAGTGGGC
>CANQHN010000014.1 GCA_947623745.1 uncultured Oscillospiraceae bacterium | reverse complement strand
AAATCGAAGTTTATGGAGGAATCAAATAATGCCTCAGATGAATAAAGGTGGCAAATTTATATTCGGAAAATCATTGATTCGGAGTGATGGCGTGCTGCAATTTCCACCTCAGGCGATTCAAGAGTATAATATCGCAGCAGAAGGGAAGGTTTATCTGTTTTCGGGTAGCAAAAGCACAGGCGGGTTTTGCGTTACACGGAAAGGATTGCTTGAACCATCCAAACTCGGACATATCATCACCGAGACACCAGAATTGAGAGAATATACTTCAAAGCAAGGTGATTTCATCAAGTATAAAGGGCGTTCCTATACTTGGGTAAGTATCACAGAAGATGGAAGAATCGTGCTAACAGAAGACATGATGAAGTTTCTGAAAATTGGAATTGGGATGAAACTATTGTCGATTCGCAGCAGTGATATTGCATTTACAATGGGTGCTTATGGAAGGTTAGTTGAGGAATCAATGAAACACGAAAGCGAAATTCCAATATACTGAGCGATTCAAATTCCCGTTTGTGGTTCCGATGAAATGGCCTATCATATAAAACCGGCGGGCAGATAAACCGCCCGCCGGTTTTCCATTTTACAACTCTATGTCCTGCGTCCAGCGCGGGGCCTGTTCCCGCTGTTTCTGCCGCAAGATGCTGTGCAAAGGGCGGCCACGCGGCCGCCCTTCTTCTCATTTTATTCGCTTTTATGATTCCAAACCAGCGGAACGCCTCGCGGATGGCGTTTGCTTTCTCCGAGGTAAGCTCTGCGGCATACGGCCCGTGGGCTCCTTTTGGGCCCTTATGCTGGACTTTCGCAAGCCCACAGAGGTCTTTTGTCCACGAAATAGCAAGGTTGCTGACGTGCAGGCCGTAGTGCTTCTTGACCCACGCCCGGATTTGCTTGTATGTGGCGCGTTTGGTCTGTAAATGCGTTTCGCCCTCATAGTCGTCTATGGCGACTATGAGGGCGAACACGTTGCGGTATACGGCAAAACGGCCATTGGTCATAGTGTTCGTATACCTATTGGATGGTGGAGACAACAGAACTCGAATCTGTGACCTCTCGCGTGTGAGGCGAGCGCTCTACCGGCTGAGCTATGCCTCCATATTGACGGCGGAAAAAGGTGGTGACCCGGACGGGAATCGAACCCGTGTTACCGCCGTGAAAGGGCGGTGTCTTAGCCGCTTGACCACCGGGCCGTTTTATATGGAACGGGTGAGGACCCGGACGCGTTATGGTAGCGGCACCTGGATTTGAACCGGGGACACTGCGGGTATGAACCGCATGCTCTAGCCAACTGAGCTATGCCGCCATAGGATGCCCCCTTCAAGCAGGGCAAGAGTTAGTATAGCGAATCCCGCCGGGTTTGTCAACAGTTAATTTTCAAAAAACTGAAAAAATGCGGGCGGGGGAGGCAGGCCCGCCCTTCCGCCGCGCGGGGAGAGGCGGGCAGAAACCCGAGGTTGACCCGGGGGCGGCTTTGCGATAAAATAAGGGCACTTGCCATTTCAAGGAACAGGATGAGAGAGCGCTATGTTAGACCACCAACAGGAATTGAGATTCTGCAGGGCCCGCCGGGCGGCCATCGCCCGGGAGTTCTCCCGGCTGAACCCGGAGCAGCAAAAGGCCGTGCTGGCCACCGAGGGCCCCCTGCTGCTGCTGGCCGGGGCGGGCAGCGGCAAGACCACCGTGCTCATCAACCGGGTGGCCAACCTGATGAAGTACGGCCGGGGCTCCGACAGCGAGGAGGTCCCGGAGTACGTGACGGAGGACGACCTGGCTTTCCTGGAGCGCTACGCCGCCTCCGGGGAGGGGGACAGAGCGCGCCAGGAGCGGCTGTGCCGCCTGGAGCCAGCGGCCCCGTGGACCATCCTGGCCATCACCTTCACCAACAAGGCCGCCGGGGAGCTGAAGGACCGCCTGGCCTCCATGCTGGGCCCCGAGGCCAACGACGTGTGGGCCTCCACCTTCCACTCCGCCTGCGTGCGCATCCTGCGCCGGGACATCGAGAAGCTGGGCTTCGCCTCCGCCTTCACCATCTACGACACCGACGACTCCCTGCGGGTGATCAAGGACTGCCTGAAGGACCTGAACATCGACGACAAGCAGTTCCCGCCCCGGTCAGTGCTGGGGTACATCTCCCGGGCCAAGGACGCCATGAAGCTGGCCGAGGAGTACCTGGCCGAGTGCGAGAAGTCCGGCGACTTCCGCCTGACCAAGATCGCCAAGGTCTATTTGGAGTACCAGCGCCGCCTGTGGGACGCCAACGCCTTAGACTTCGACGACATCATCCTCCACACCGTCCGCCTGCTCCAGCAGTTCGAGGACGTGCGGACCTTCTACCAGCGGAAATTCCGCTATGTGCTCATCGACGAGTACCAGGACACCAACAACCTCCAGTACCTGCTGGCCTCCACCCTGGCCGGGGGGTACGAGAATTTCTGCGTGGTGGGCGACGACGACCAGTCCATCTACCGGTTCCGGGGGGCCACCATCGAGAACATCCTCTCCTTTGAGAGCCAGTACAAGGGCTGCCGCACCATCCGTCTGGAGGAGAACTACCGCTCCACCAGGCACATCCTGGACGCGGCCAACGCCGTCATCGCCCACAACCAGGGCCGCAAGGGCAAGCGGCTGTGGACAAAGGCGGGGGAGGGGGACAAGCTCCAGCTCTACACCGCCATGAACGAGACCGACGAGGCCCAGTACATCGCCGCCCGGATTTTGGAGGACTACAGCAGGGGCCGCCGGTGGAAGGACCACGCGGTGCTCTACCGCATGAACGCCCAGTCCAACCAGCTGGAGAACGCCTGCAAGCGCAACGGCATCCCCTACCGCATCATCGGCGGCACCCGGTTCTTCGACCGGGCGGAGGTCAAGGACATGGTGGCCTACCTGGCGGTGCTGAACAACCGGGAGGACGACCTGCGGCTGCAGCGCATCATCAACAACCCGCCCCGGGGCATCGGCGCCAGGACGGTGGAGACCGCCGGGGAGATTGCCCGGCGGGAGGGGAAGAGCATCTACGCTGTGATTTCCAGCGCCCGCTCCTACCCGGAGCTGGAGCGCTCGGCGGCCAAGCTGGCCCAGTTCACCGCCCTGATGGACGAGCTGGACGGCCTGCTCCGGGAGCTGCCCCTGGACCAGTTCTACGAGGAGCTCATCCTACGCACCGGTTACGGGCCCATGCTGGAGAGCAAAAACACGGTGGAGGACCGCACCCGCCTGGAGAACGTGCGGGAGCTGCTCACCTCCATCAACGGCTATCTGGAGAACGCCGGGGACGAGCCCTCCCTGGCCGGGTTCCTGGACGAGATCGCCCTGTACACCGACCTGGACAGCCACGACCCGGACCAGGACTGCGTGGTGATGATGACCATGCACTCGGCCAAGGGGCTGGAGTTCCCGGTGGTGTTTGTGGCCGGGGTGGAGGAGGGCATCTTCCCCGGCATCCGGGCCATCGGCGAGACGGAGGAGATGGAGGAGGAGCGGCGGCTGTGCTACGTGGCCATGACCCGGGCCAAGGAGAAGCTGTTCCTCACCTGCGCCAACCAGCGGATGCTCTTCGGCCGCACCAGCGCCAACCGCCCCAGCCGCTTCGTGGAGGAGATCCCCTCCGAGCTGCTGGAGCGCTCCGGCCGCACCTTCCTGGACCGGGAGGAGGGCTGGGAGGGGGGACTGCCCACCCGGACCTCCGGCTATACCGGGGAGTACGGCTCCTATCCCCGCCCGACCGCCCAGCGCCAGACCGGCCAGAGCGCCCCGGGCTACGGGGGGTTCACCCGGGCCATGGGTCAGGCCCAGCGGGGCGCCGGGACGTCGGCCAGACGGCCCCTCGCCCCATCCGGCGTGATCAAGTCCGCCGCCCAGGCCGCCGTCCCGGACTTCAAGAAGGGGGACATGGTGCGCCACAAGGCCTTCGGCCAGGGGATGATCCTCTCGGTGCAGAAGATGGGGGGCGACGCCCTGGTGGAGATCGCCTTCGACAACGTGGGCACCAAGCGCCTGATGCTCAAGTCCGCCGCCGCCCACATGACGAAACTATAAAAAAGTCCCCGGAGGCTGTTCCTCCGGGGACTTTTCTGCTTTGTTCGAGAGGTCACGCGGTGCGGGTCACGCCCAGGATGCGGTCCATCGTGTTGGTAAAGGTGCAGTAGTCGATTTTCAGCTGCTCCAGATAGACGCTGCCCTTGGGGGTGATGGAGAAGTACAGCCGCACCCGGTTGTCCGCCATCTCCTTGCCCTGCTCCTGGATGTACCGGCCCTCCTTCAGACGGTAGATGGTCTGATAGATGGTGTTGAATTTGATGCTGCCGCCGCTCATGGCGGCGATCTCCTGCATGATGGCGTAGGTATACATGGGGCGTTTGCGCAGAGCAAAGAGCACCAGCAGCTCTGTGGTCGCCTTTTTCATGGGGTCCTTAATGCCCGCCTGTGCTGTTTTCATCGGGAACACCTGCTTTACATAATCTTGTGATTATTTTAAAAAAAAAGTATTTTTTTGTCAAGAGTAATTTACATAAAATTTTATTATTTTCAACTGATTTTTAACACAAAAATTATTAAAATTGAAATTTAATCTTGACTTTAATAAAATTAAAGTATATAATCAATTTTGTGAAAGAAAGCGGGGTGACGAGATGGCAATTGAACTGCTGCCGGAGTGGATGTCCGGCCTGGAGGACGAGGACCTGGTGTTCATTAAAAAGTTCATCCTGGCCTCTGGCTCCCTCAAGGAAGTGGCAGCCCAGTACGGGGTGACCTACCCCACGGTGCGCCTGCGGCTGGACCGGCTGATCCAGAAAATCAAGGTGGGGGAGGACGCGGCGGCGGACCCCTACATCGCCACCATCAAGCGCCTGGCGGTGAACGACAAGCTGGATTTCGACACGGCCAAGCTGCTCATCGCCGCCTACAAAAAGCAGAAGAAAGGATGAGAAACGATGGCAATGACAACCTCCATGCTGCTGGTGGTGCTCCCTATCGCGCTTCTGGTCTATCTGCTCCCCGTGGCCCTGGTGATCCTTTTGCAGGTGTGGCTGTGTAAAAAGGGGAAGTGGCTGGGGCTGATCCTGCCAGGGCTCACCCTGGCCCTCTCCCTGCTGCTGGTGTTCAGCATGACGGTGCTCCCCCACGCCGGCAATTTGAGGGTGGAGGTGAACGGGGAAGTGGTCCAGGAGGAGGTCTACCGCCCCAGCGCGGAGGATATTCTGGCCGCCCTGCCCCGGGCGGGGGCGGTGTTCCTGGTGGCCAACATCCCCACGGCGGTGCTGGGGGGCATCTGGCTGCACTACAAGAACCGCCGGGACTGGCAGGAGAACCTGAAAAAGATGCACATCCAGGACCTGGAATAGAATAAAAAAGCCCTCCCGCTCCGCGGGAGGGCTTTTCTCAACGGTTTTACTGCTTGGGAGCGGCCTTGGGGTCCTCGGTGTCGAACACCGCCTTGGCGCTGGCGGCCAGGCCGGCCAGGCCCTGGAGCTCGGAGGGGATGATAATCTTGGTGGCCTTGCCGTCGGCCACCTTCTCCATGGCCTCCAGCGCCTTGATCTTGATGACCCCGTCGCCGGGGGCGGCGGCGTTGATGAGGCGGATGGCGTCGGCGGTGGCCTGCTGGACCTTCAAAATGGCCTCGGCCTCGGCCTCGGCGGCCAGGATGCGGGCCTGCTTGGCGCCCTCGGCCTGGAGGATGGCGGCCTGCTTGGCGGCGTCAGCTTTCAGGATGGCGGCCTGCTTCTCGCCCTCGGCCACCAGGATCTGGGACTCCTTCTTGCCCTGGGCCTGGAGGACGGCCTCCCGGCGCTCCCGCTCGGCCCGCATCTGCTTCTCCATGGAGTCCTGGATGTCCCGGGGCGGCATGATGTTTTTCAGCTCCACCCGGTTGACCTTGATGCCCCAGGGGTCGGTGGCCTCGTCCAGCAGGGAGCGCATGGTGGTGTTGATGTGGTCCCGGCTGGTGAGGGTCTGCTCCAGGTCCATGTCGCCGATGATGTTGCGCAGGGTGGTGGCGGTCAGGTTCTCAATGGCGGACATGGGGTGCTCCACGCCGTAGGTAAACAGCTTGGCGTCGGTGATCTGGAAGTAGATGACCGAGTCGATCTGCATGGTCACGTTGTCCTTGGTGATCACGGGCTGGGGTGCGAAGTCCACCACCTGCTCCTTCAGGGACACATTTTTCACCACCCGGTCGATGAAGGGGACCTTGAACTTCACGCCCTCGTTCCACACGGTGTAGAACCGGCCCAGGCGCTGAATGACGTAGGCCCGGGACTGGGGGACGATCTTGATGCAGGAGCCCAGGATGGCCAGGATAAAGACGATGGGGACGGCCCAGAGCAGGACAGAGATCAGAAAACCCATTTTGTGTTCCTCCTTATAAAATTATGTCTGTTTCTTTGGTCACTCGGCTTCTACGAATACCTTGACGCCCTCGATGCGCAGCACCTTCACCTGCGTCCCGGCGGGGATGACTGTGCCGTATTCGCTGCGGGCGCTCCAGATCTGGCCGGACACGTTCACCTGGCCCTTGCCGCAGGTGTTGTCGATGTCCTGGGTCACCTGCCCGGTGCAGCCGATGACCCGGTCGGCGTTGGTGGGGGTGCGCTTGGCCTCCAGCAGCTTCACCGCCAGGGGACGGATGAGGGCCAGAGCGGCGGCGGACAGGACCACGAATACCGCGATCTGCAGCCACAGCGGTCCGCCCAGCCGGGCGGCGAACAGCGCCCCCAGGGAGCCCACGGCGAACCAGATACAGGTCAGCCCCACGGTGAGGCCCTCGGCCGCGGCGAAGGCGATCATAGCCACAAGCCAGAATATGCTCGGTCCCATACTCGCTCCTTTCTGTGTCGTTGGAAGGGACGGAAAGAGGCTATACTCTCCCTACTTTATAGAATACCACAGTTTCCGGAAAAAAACCAGAGAGATTTTTGATCCCGCGGAAAATAGTTTGCGCATCGCCCCGGTATCCGCTATACTAGAGGAAACAGCGGAAAAACAGGAGGAGCCTCATGGATAAGCTGGATTTCGCCGTCCCCACCCTGTTCGGCCTGGAGGGCCTGTGCGCCGACGAGCTGCGCTGGCTGGAGATGCCCGACGTGCGCGCGGAGAACGGCCGGGTGCTGTGCTCCGGCGCGCCCAAGGACCTGCCCCGGCTGAACCTGGCCCTGCGCACCGGGGAGCGGGTGCTGCTGGTGCTGGGGACCTTCCCGGCGGGGAGCTTCGACGCCCTGTTCGAGGGGACCCGGGCCCTGCCCTGGGAGCGCTTCATCCCCCGGGACGGCCGGTTCCCGGTGAAGGGCCACAGCCTGGACAGCGCCCTGCACTCGGTGCCCGCCTGCCAGTCCATCGTGAAAAAGGCGGTGTCCGCCCGGCTGGGGGCCAAATACGGCCTGGAGCGCCTGCCCGAGACGGGGGCCCTGTACCAGATCCAGTTCTCCATCATGAAGGACGAGGCCGTCCTCATGCTGGACACCACCGGCCCCGGCCTGCACAAGCGGGGCTACCGGGCCCAGGGAGTGGCCGCCCCCCTGCGGGAGACCCTGGCCGCCGCCATGGTGCTCCTCTCCCGGTACCGGGGGAGGGACCCCCTGTGCGACCCCTTCTGCGGCAGCGGGACCATCCCCATCGAGGCCGCCCTCATCGCCAAAAACCGGGCCCCCGGCCTGAACCGCAGCTTTTCCGCCCAGAGGTGGAGGTGGCTGGACCAGCGGTACTGGCTGGACGCCGCCGGCGAGGCCATGGACAAGGAGTTCCACGGCAGCTACGAGATCTGGGGCGGGGACATCGACCCCGCCGCCGTGGAGCTCTCCCGGCACAATGCCGAGCTGGCCGAGGTGGACGACACCGTGAGCTTCGAGGTTGCCGACGCCACCCGGTTCCACTGGGGCGGGCTCTCCGGCCGGGTGGTCACCAACCCGCCCTACGGGGAGCGGGTGATGGAGCGGAAGGAGGCCGAGGACCTGTACCGGGCCTTCGGCCAGGCCTGGCGGAAGTTCCCTGACAGCTGGAAGCTGTATCTGCTCTCCTCCCACACCGAGTTCGAGCGCACCTTCGGCAGGCAGGCGGACAAGAAGCGCAAGCTGTATAACGGGATGCTCAAGTGCGACCTATTCATGTACCTGTGAGGATGTGAGGCCTGTGCGCCATCTGTTCATCATCAACCCGGCGGCGGGGAAGAAGAACTCCACCGCCCTCCTGGAGAAAAAGCTGGCCGCCCTGTCCTTCCCCCACGAGGTGGCCTTCACAGAGGGGGAGGGGGACGCCCGGCGCATCGCCGCCCGGGCCGCCGCCGGCCAGGAGTCCCTGCGCATCTACGCCTGCGGCGGGGACGGCACCCTCAACGAGGTGGTCAACGCCGCGGCGGGCCTGCCCCACGTAGCGGTCACCAACGTGCCCAAGGGGACGGGCAACGACTTTCTGAAAATCTTCGGTCCCCATTTCCGGGAGCTGTTCTCCGACCTGGAGGCCCTGGCCGCCGGGCCCCAGGCGTCCTTCGACCTGATGGACTGCAACGGCCTGCTGGGCCTGGACGTGGTGTGCGCCGGGGTGGACGCCCGCATCGCCGAGGGGGTCCACAAGTTCAAGAACTGGCACTTTGTCTCGGGGCGGGGGGCCTACCTCCTCTCCCTGGTGGAGCAGGTGCTGTTCAAGGGCATCTCCCGGCCCATGACCGTGAGGATGGGTGGCCTGGACTGGGAAAACCGCCCCACCGCCATCGTGTGCGTGTGCAACGGCCGCTACTACGGCGGCGGGTTCATGCCGGTGGGGGAGGCCATGCCAGACGACGGGGTGCTGGACATGCTGGTGGTGCGGGACGTGAGCCTGCTCACCTTGGCCCGCCTGGTGGGACAGTACGGCAAGGGGCAGTACCGGAAGTATCCCCAGTACATCACCCCCTGGAAGGGGAGGGAGATCACCTTCTCCGCCTCGGAGGAATTTGTGGCCGTGGTGGACGGCGAGGTGCTGCATGACAGGCAGTTCACTGTGCGCCTGTCGGAGAAAAAGGTGAACTTCTTCTATCCCGCGGGGGCCGGCTACGCCCCGGCACCGGGATTTCAGACATAGGGACAGGGCCGGCGGAATAGAAAAAACGTGTGCCCGGGCGGCGAGCCGCGCCGCCCGGGCGCGCTTCTGCCTCCCGGAGCTGGGAGGACGGGACACGGTTTAGCACTCGCGGGCCATGTTTGTGAACCAGTTGTAAACTTTTTTCCTGTGGACCCAAATTTTTTTCAAAAAGGGGTTGATTTTTTCCGAGGAAGCGGTTATGATTTGAATCGTGGTTGGCACTCAAAGAAAAAGAGTGCTAAAAAGCGGGGCCAGTCCCCCCGCCCGGAATTTGTTTACACCAATATCAATATAAGGAGGACCCAGATCATGAAACTCAAACCTTTAGCTGACCGTGTCGTCGTCAAGCTGGTGGAGGCCGAGGAGACCACCAAGGGCGGCATCATCCTCACCGGCGCCGCCAAGGAGAAGCCCGAGGTGGCCGAGGTCATCGCCGTCGGCCCCGGCGGCCTGGTGGACGGCAAGGAAGTCGTCATGAATGTGAAAGTTGGCGACAAGGTCATCACCAGCAAGTACTCCGGCACCCAGGTCAAGCTGGACGGCGAGGAGGTCACCATCGTCCGCCAGAGCGACATCCTGGCCATCGTGGAGTAAGCCGAAACACGCCTGATCCCTCATTCCTAATTTTATATTCAATTTGGAGGTAATGCTTTATGCCTAAGATCATTTGCTACGGCGAGGAGGCCCGCAAGGCCCTGGAGCGGGGCGTCAACCAGCTGGCCGACACCGTGAAGATCACCCTGGGCCCCAAGGGCCGCAACGCTGTGCTGGACAAGAAGTTCGGCTCCCCCCTCATCACCAACGACGGCGTCACCATCGCCAAGGAGATCGAGCTGGAGGACCCCTTTGAGAACATGGGCGCCCAGCTGGTGAAGGAGGTCGCCACCAAGACCAACGACGTGGCCGGCGACGGCACCACCACCGCCACCCTGCTGGCCCAGGCCATCATCCGCGAGGGATTGAAGAACTTGGCCGCCGGTGCCAACCCCATGATCATGAAGAAGGGCATCTCCAAGGCCACCGAGGCCGCCATCGAGGCCATCAAGGGCAACAGCCAGAAGATCAACGGCAATGACGACATCGCCCGGGTCGGTACCGTCTCCTCCGGCGACGAGAACATCGGCAAGCTGATCGCCGAGGCCATGGAGAAGGTGGGCCACGACGGCGTCATCACCATCGAGGAGTCCAAGACCGCCGAGACCTACTCCGAGGTGGTCGAGGGCATGCAGTTCGACCGGGGCTATATCACCCCCTACATGGTCACTGACACCGAGAAGATGGAGGCCGTCCTGGACGACGCCCTCATCCTCATCACCGACAAGAAGATCTCCTCCATCCAGGAGCTGCTGCCCCTGCTGGAGCAGGTGGTCCAGTCCGGCAAGAAGCTGCTGATCATCGCCGAGGACGTGGAGGGCGACGCCCTGTCCACCCTGATCGTCAACCGCCTGCGCGGCACCCTGAACGTGGTGTGCGTCAAGGCCCCCGGCTTCGGTGACCGCCGCAAGGAGATGCTCCAGGATATCGCCATCCTCACCGGTGGCCAGGTCATCTCCGCCGACGTGGGCCTGGAACTGAAGGAAGCCCAGATGTTCCAGCTGGGCCAGGCCCGCCAGGTGAAGGTCACCAAGGAGAACACCACCATCGTCAACGGCGCCGGCGACTCCGCCGAGATCAAGGCCCGCATCGGCCAGATCAAGAGCCAAATCGAGGTCACCACCTCCGAGTACGACAAGGAGAAGCTCCAGGAGCGCCTGGCCAAGCTGGCCGGCGGCGTGGCCGTCATCAAAGTGGGCGCCGCCACCGAGGTGGAGATGAAGGAGAAGAAGCTGCGCATCGAGGATGCTCTGAACGCCACCCGCGCCGCTGTGGAAGAGGGCATCGTGGCCGGCGGCGGCACCGCCTATATCAACGCCATCCCCGCCGTGGAGGCCCTGCTGGCCACTGTCGAGGGCGACGAAAAGACCGGCGTGAACATCGTGGCCCGCGCCCTGGTGGAGCCCGTGAAGCAGATCGCCGCCAACGCCGGCATCGACGGCTCCGTGGTGCTGGAGAAGATCAAGATGGCCGGCAAGGTGGGCTACGGCTTCGACGCCTACAACGAGACCTACGTGGACATGATCCCCGCTGGGATCGTGGACCCCACCAAGGTGACCCGCTCCGCTCTGGAGAACGCCGCCTCCATCGCCTCCGTGCTGCTGACCACCGAGTCCCTGGTGGCCGACAAGCCCCAGCCCCCGGCGCCTCCCGCGGCCCCCGCTCCCGACATGGGGATGTATTAAATCCTGCGAAAGCAGACGCCCTGCGGCCACCGGCCGCAGGGCGTTTTTCAATGTTATTCCGCCTCCGGGACGCCCTCGGCATCCCAGTCGTGCTGGGTCTGGCGCAGGAAGTCGCTGGTGACGTTGAAGTACCTGCGGTACAGGGCGGCGGGCAGTCCGGGGTCGATGGGGTCCGTCCAGGCCGCCATGGTGGACAGCTCCGCCCCGGTGATGGGGTCGTCCCAGGTCACATCCACGCAGTACCATTTCCCGTCCAGGCGCACCATGTTCCAGGCGTGGTCCTCCTGATCGGCGTAGGCCCAGCCGTAGACGGTGATGCACTCGATGTCCAGCAGGTCCATGAACAGCTGGAAGGTGGAGGCGTAGCCCAGGCAGATCCCCTGGCGCCGGGTGAAAAAGCCGTAGGGGTTGTCGCTGTCGGGGAGGGGCTGGCTGCCCGGGGTGTGGGCCAGGGCGTTCTCGTCGTACCGCCCCCAGCCCACCATCCAGTCGTGGATGGTCTGCTCTTCCTCCAGGTCCGTCATATCGGCCGTCAGGAAGGTGTCGATCACCGTCCGGCAGGCGTCCAGAACGGTCTGCTCCTTCCTGGTCAGGGACGACTGGTCCCCGCCGCGCCAGGCGGCCAGCACCGCATCGGCGTCAAAGCGCTCATTGGCATCCGAAGGGGGGGAGGGCTCCGGTTCAGAGCTGGACTCCGGTCCCGGGGTGGGGTCCTGGCTGTTCTCCGATTCCGGGACGGATTCCGGTTCTGGGACCGGTTCAGGTTCAGGGGCCGGCACGGGGACCGGCTCCGCAGGGGGTTCTGTTTCAGATTCTGGCTCCGGGCTGGCTCCCGGCCCAGAGGGCTCTGAACTGGAACCAGGCTCAGGGGAGGGGATAGGCTCCGGGAGAGGCTCGCCGTTGAGGCAGGCGAAAAAGACCTCCTCCGCCCCGTCCGCGTCCGGGCAGATGAGCAGCGCCGCATAGCAGCCTTGGCATAGTGCCCGCCCATCCTCCGCCAGGGCGGCCTGCTGGGGGGCGTAGCCGGTGAACTCCCCGGTCCGCCGCTCCAGGTAGTCCTCCAGCGCGGCCGAGGCGTTCTCCGCGCCCTCCTGGGTGGAGAACAGCAGCACCGCGATCTCACTGGCCTGGGCCCCGGCGGCGAAGCGGACCGCCCCGTCCTCCAGCTCCGCGGCGTCCAGCTGGTAGTAGTCCTCCAGGTAGCCGGAGAAGGCGTCGTCCCCGGGCCCCAGCGCCTCCATGGCCGGGAGAGTGGCCTGCCGCTCCGCGACGGCGGCGGCGATATCCGCCGGAGCAGGGCCGGAGGGGGGCACCTCTATCCCCTGCCGCGGGGCGCAGGAGGACAGCAGAAGGACACAGAGCACGACACACAGCGCCCGGCGCATCAGGGACCGCCTCCTTTTCAGTGATACTGTGTATTTTACTCCCGGACCCGCCCCGGCGCAAGGGGGAAAAGCGGCCCGGAGGAGCGGCCCGGAGGAGCGGCGTTTTTCCATTGACGCGGGGGCGGGAAAATGGTATACTATCAAATCAAGCTGATTATCATGGAAAGGTGTGTCCTTATGTGGGTTGCGGAGCACTGGCGGGACTATGAGCTGCTGGACTGCGGCGCGGGGGAGAAGCTGGAGCGCTGGGGAGACCAGCTGCTGGTGCGCCCCGATCCCCAGGCCATCTGGAACACCCCCCGCACCCACCGGGGCTGGAAGTACAACGCCGGGCGCTACGCCCGCTCCTCCACCGGGGGCGGGAAGTGGGAGAACAGGTCCATGCCCGAGCGGTGGACGGTGTCCTACGGCGGGCTCACCTTCAACGTCAAGCCCATGAACTTCAAGCACACCGGCCTGTTCCCCGAGCAGGCGGCCAACTGGGACTGGGCCCGGGAGCAGATCCAGGCCGCCGGGCGGCCCGTCAGTGTGCTCAACCTGTTCGCCTACACCGGGGCGGCCACCGTGGCCTGCGCTGCCGCGGGGGCCAGCGTGTGCCACGTGGACGCGGCCAGGGGGATGGTCCAGTGGGCCCGGGAGAACGCCAGGAGCTCCGGTCTGGAGGACGCCCCCATCCGCTGGATCGTGGACGACTGCGCCAAGTTCGTGGAGCGGGAGATCCGCCGGGGCCGGCGGTACGACGCCGTCATCATGGACCCGCCCAGCTACGGCCGGGGTCCCTCCGGCGAGGTGTGGAAGCTGGAGGAGAGCCTGTACCCCTTCGTGGAGCTGGTGTCCGGCGTACTGTCGGACGACCCCCTGTTCGTCATTCTGAACTCCTACACCACCGGGCTGGCCCCCGGGGTGCTGACCTACCTCCTGGAGACGCTGATCTCCAAAAAATTCGGCGGCCGGGCCGTCTCCGACGAGCTGGGCCTGCCCGTCACCCAGACCGGCCTGGTGCTGCCCTGCGGGGCCGCCGGACGGTGGAAAAAACAGAGTTGAGATTGAAGATTGGAGCGTGAAGATTTTTTTCACTTCTCACCATCTCCAATCTCCACTCTCCACTCTCCAATCTCAAATGAGGGATTTGTTATGCAGAACATCATCCAGACCCAAGACCTGCGCTTTGCCTACACCGGCCCGGAGGGCGTCTCCCCCGTGGTGCTGGACGGGGTGACCCTGTCCATCGCGGAGGGGTCCTTTGTGGCGGTGCTGGGCCACAACGGCTCGGGGAAATCCACCCTGGCCAAGCACATGAACGCTATCCTGCTTCCCTCCGGCGGCACGGTCTATGTGGACGGCGTGGACACCAGGGACGAGGAGAAACTGCTGGACATCCGCCGCACTGTGGGCATGGTCTTTCAGAACCCGGACAACCAGATCGTGGCCAACGTGGTGGAGGAGGACGTGGCCTTCGCCCCGGAGAACCTGGGCGTCCCCCCGGCGGAGATCCGGCAGCGGGTGGACGACGCGCTGAAGGCCGTGGGGATGTACAAGTTCCGGGAGCACGCCCCCCATCTCCTGTCCGGCGGGCAGAAGCAGCGGGTGGCCATCGCCGGGGTCATCGCCATGCGGCCCCGGTGCGTGGTGCTGGACGAGCCTACCGCCATGCTGGATCCCATTGGCCGGGCCGACGTGATGCGGACCATCAAGGCCCTCAACCGGGAGCGGGGGGTCACTGTGGTGCTCATCACCCACCACATGGACGAGGCCGCCCAAGCCGACCGGCTCATCGTCATGTCCAAGGGAAAGATAGTGGCCGACGGCGCCCCCAAACAGGTCTTTCAGGACGTGGAGGGCCTGGCGACCGTCGGGCTCACCGTCCCCCAGACCACCCAGCTGCTCTGGCAGCTGCGGCAGGAGGGGCTGGACGTGCCCCTGGACGCCCTCTCCGACGAGGAGTGCGCCCAGGCCCTGGCCGCCCTGCTGGCCTGACGCTTTTTTCCTACGCACTTTCCGGGCGTGACTCCGACGGCACCAGACAGGAATTTGTGGCCTGCGGCGCCGGGAGCATGCACCACTACCGCAAAGGATGGAAAACTACATGGACCCCATCATTGAGACCAAGGGCCTGACCCACACCTACTCGGCGGGCACGCCCTTCGAGCACACCGCGCTGGACAGCGTGGACTTCGCCGCCTACCCCGGGGAGTACCTGGGAGTGATCGGCCACACCGGCTCGGGCAAATCCACCCTGATCCAGCACCTGAACGGGCTGCTCAAGCCCACCTCCGGCCAGGTCCTTTTCCAGGGGCAGGACATCTGGTCCGACCCCAAAACCACCCGCCGCACCCGGTTCCAGGTGGGGCTGGTGTTCCAGTACCCCGAGTACCAGCTCTTTGAGGAGACAGTGTACAAGGACATCTCCTTCGGCCCCAGAAACATGGGCCTGGACGAGGGGGAGATCGACCGGCGGGTGCGCCAGGCGGCCTACTTCGTGGGCCTGCGGGACGACCAGCTGGACAAGTCCCCCTTTGAGCTGTCCGGCGGCCAGAAGCGCCGGGTGGCCATCGCCGGGGTCATCGCCATGGAGCCCAAGGTGCTCATCCTGGACGAGCCCACCGCCGGGCTGGACCCGGTGGGGGTGGAGGCCATTTTGAGCAACATCCGGGACTACCACCAGGCCCGGGGGGCCACCATCATCCTGGTGTCCCACTCCATGGAGGAGGTGGCCCGCACCGTGGACCGCCTGGTGGTGGTCAACGACGCCAGGATCCCCCTCCAGGGGACGCCCCGGGAGGTGTTCCGCCACGGGGAGCAGCTGGAGGCCATGGGCCTGGGCGTGCCCCAGATGACCCGGGTGTTCCACCGCCTGCGGGCGCTGGACGTGGATGTGGACCCCTCCGTCTACACCGTGGAGCAGGCCAGGGCGGCCATCCTGGACGCACTTGAACGGGGCCCCCGCAAAGCCGAAAACCGGCTTTGTGGGGAGAGGAAGAAGGAGCCTGCGGATATGGAATTTTCAGCCCCTGTGGCTGAAAATGGAATGGAGCAGGCTTCTTCTGACGAGGGGGTGCGGTGAGATGGCGCTGAAGGACATCACCCTGGGCCAGTATTTCCCGGGAAATTCCGTGGTCCACCGCCTGGACCCCCGCACCAAGCTCATCGCCGTGATGCTCTACATCGTGGCCCTGTTCCTGTGCGAATTCTTCCTTACTTACGCGATCTTGTTCCTCACGCTGTGTGCGTGCATCAAGCTGTCCGGCGTGCCGGTCAAATCCATCGTCCGGGGCATGAAGCCGGTGGTATTCATCGTGGTGTTCACCGCCTTACTGAACCTGTTCTACACCCCCGGGGAGCACGTCCTGGTCAAGCTCTGGATCTTCACCATCACCCTGGAGGGCGTGTTCTCCGCCTTCTTCATGGTCGTGCGCATCCTGATGCTCATCTCGGGCACCTTCCTGCTGACCTACACCACCTCCCCCATCCTGCTCACCGACGGCCTGGAGTCCCTGATGGGGCCGCTGAAAAAGGTCAAGGTGCCGGTGCACGAGCTGGCCATGATGATGTCCATCGCCCTGCGGATGATCCCAACCCTCATCGAGGAGACCGACAAGATCATGTCCGCCCAGAAGGCCCGGGGCGCCGACTTTGAGAGCGGCAGCCTGCTCCAGCGGGCCAAGGCTCTCATCCCCATCCTGGTGCCGCTGTTCATCTCCGCCTTCCGCCGGGCCGACGAGCTGGCGGTGGCCATGGAGTGCCGCTGCTACCACGGCGGCGAGGGCCGCACCCGGATGCGCCAACTGCGGTATCAGGCCAACGACAGGCGCACCATCGCTGCCTTCCTCGCCCTGACTGTGCTGGTGGGCGTCCTGGGCCATTTCGGCCTGTGAGGGAAAAACCATTGACAGAAAGCGGCGTATCATGAGAAACATCGCCTTGAAACTGATGTACAACGGCACAGCCTACCACGGCTGGCAGATCCAGAAGAACGCCTCCTCCGTGGAGGAGACCCTGGAGAGGGCCTTGGCCACGGTGGTGTGCCACCCGGTGAAGTGCACCGGGGCGGGCCGCACCGACGCGGGGGTCCACGCCCAGGTCTACGTGGCCAATTTCCGCACCGATTCCACCATCCCATGCGACCGCCTGCCTTTGGCGGTGAACACCCGCCTGCCCAACGACATCGTGGTGGTGAAGGCCACCGACGTGCCCGAGGGGTTCAACGCCATCGGCTCCTGCCAAAAGAAGGAGTACACCTACCGCATCTACAACTCCCGCCTGGGCGACCCGTTCTACGTGGACCGGGCCTGGTTCTACCCCAGGCGCCTGGACGAGGCGGTGATGCAGCGCGCGGCGGACCAGTTCGTGGGCACCCACGACTTCCGGGCGGTGCGCTCGGTGGGCACCGAGACCAAGACCACCGTGCGCACGGTGTACTACTTTGACGTCCGCCGGGACGGGGACCTTATCCAGTGCCGGGTGTGCGCCAACGGCTTTCTGTACAACATGGTCCGCGCCATGGTGGGCACCATCGTCTACGCCGCCGAGGGCAAGCTGGCCCCGGAGGACATCCCCGCCATCCTGGACGCGGGCAACCGCACCCTGGCCGGCCCCACCGTGCCGCCGGGGGGGCTGTACATGACCCGGCTGTGGTACGACGAGGATGTGTTATGACTGACCCGGCCCGGCACGGCCGGACCGGGGAACAAAAGAGGTTCGCGTATGAAGGACCGGGATCCCAAACAAAAAAAACCGAATCTTCTGTTGCGCGTCCTGGCCCTGCTGGCGACGGCGGGGCTGGTGCTTGGCGCGCTGTTTCTGGTGGCCAACCGGGACCGGTATAACCTGGACGCCCTGCGCCGCTGGATCGCCCTGCGCTCGGTGCAGGCCGGCGGCGGGGAGGGGGAACGCTTCACCCATGGCGGCGGGGACCGGGTGTCCTTCGCCTGCCTGAACGACGGCGTGGTGATGGTCTCCACCTCCGGCGTCCACTACTACTCCTTCGACGGCGAGCAGTACGCCGAGCAGGTGGCGGTCCTGGAGCACCCGGTGCTGTCCGCGTCCGCCACCGCCGCCGTGGCCTACGACGCCGGGGAGCGCACCCTGTGGCTCTACCGGGGGGGCGAGGAGGCCTTCTCCGTCACCCTGGAGGGGGGCGGGGACCTGTTGTCCGCCCGGGTGAACGACAGCGGCTGGCTGGCCGTCACCGCCCAGGAGAGCGGCTACAAGGGGGCCGTCACCGTGTATAACAGCGCCCACCAGGACGTGTTCCGGGTCAACCGCTCCAGCACCTTCGTGGTGGACGCGGCGGTGTCCCCGGACTGCCGCAGCGTGGCGCTGGTGACCATGGGCCAGCAGGAGGGCCGGTTTGAGAGCCGGCTGCTGGTCTACGAGCTGGACAGCGAGGAGCCGGTGGCCGATGTGGAGCTGGGCAGCACCGCTGTCCTGGACCTGGACTATGAGCAGGACACCGTCTGGCTGCTGGGGGAAAAGAGCCTGATCACCGTGTCCACCGGGGAGTGGAGCGTGAGCAGCTGGCCCTTCTCCCGCAGCTACCTGAAGGGCTGCTCCCTGGAGGGGGACGGCTTTGCCATGCTGCTGCTGGGCCGCTACCGGGCCGGCGCGGCGGACCAAGTGGTGACGATCGGGGGGGACGGCCAAGCCATCGCCTCCCTGAACCTGCGGGGGCAGGTGCTCTCCTACGACGCTCAGGGACGGTATCTCGCCCTGCTGTCCGGCGCCTCCCTGGACCTCTACACCAGCGACCTGACCCCCTACCACACCCTGGAGGACATCCAGGGCGCCCGCTACACCGCGCTGACCGAGGCCGGGAGCGCCCTGCTGGCCGACCGGCAGCAGGCGTGGATGTACAACCCCGGTTGATACGGGGGAGAAGAAGGAGAGACCGATGTCCTATCTGGTTTTTGACATTGCCATCCTGGCCGCCCTGGGCCTGTTCGCTGTGCGGGGGGCCCAGCGGGGGGTGGTGCTCACCCTGTGCGGGATGGCGGCGGTGTTCGTGGCCTTTTTTGGCGCGTCCTTCCTGTCCAATTTGATGTGTGCTCCGGTGGGGCGGCTGATTCAGCCCCCGGTGGAGGCCGTCGTGCGGGAGATCCTGCGGGACGCGGTGGACGAGACCAAGTGGCTGCTGGAGCTGCCCGCCCAGGCCCTGGACGGCGCGGCGGAGGAGGCCGGGCTGCCCCAGCTGCCGGTGGAGCAGGCCCTGGCCGCCCTGGAGGGCACCCCTTTTTACCGCACCTTCGGCGACTCGCTGGAGGAGGCGGTGGAGGCGGGCACGGTGAAGCTGACCACCACCGCCGCGGCGGCCATCGCCGGGTATGTGGCCCGGGAGACGGCGCGGCTGGTCCTGTTCCTGGTGGGCTTCGTGGTGGTGCTGCTGGCCTGGGTGCTGCTGGCCCACGCCCTGGACCTGGCCTTCCGGCTGCCGGTGCTCAACTCGGTGAACCGCTGGGCGGGCGGCGCGGTGGGCCTGCTGAAAGGGGTGCTGGTGGTGTTCATCCTGTGCTGGCTGTTCAAGGGCAGCGTGATCCCCCGCCAGGCCATTGAGGAGAGCGTCCTTTTGAGGTTTTTCTGTGAGAACAGCCCCCTGCGCCTGCTGTCCCACACGGTTTCCGCCGCAAAAGCCCTCTCCTGACCCGGGAAATCAAAAAGAATTCATGCGCAGTTCATAATTGTGCGCTATCCTTATTGGAAACGGCGGGAGGAATTTCTCCCCCCAAATCTACCTATACTTGATCTAGTTCCCCTCCTGAAAGGAGTGTCTCTTATGAATCCTACCATGTGCAGCCGCTGCGGCAAAAATGTGGCGGTGGTGTTCATCACCCGGCTGGAGGGCGGCACCTCGAAAAACGAGGGCCTGTGCCTGAAATGCGCCAAGGAGCTGGGCATCAAGCCCATCAACGATATGATGCAGAAGATGGGCATCACCGACGAGGACCTGGACAACCTGACCAACGAGATGATGTCTGCCTTCGGCGGGGCCGAGGGCCTGGAGGGCCTGATGGCCCAGGACAAGGACGGCCAGGACGAGGAGGACGACGGCCGCACCGCCACCTTCCCCTTCCTCAACCAGCTCTTCAGCGCCAGCCAGAACCCCACCGGGGAGCAGCCCCCCCGGCAGGAGAAGCCGGGGAACAAGCAGGAGCGTCCCCCCAAGCGGAAATTCCTGGAGAACTACTGCATCTCCCTCACCGCCCGGGCCCAGCAGGGCAAGCTGGACACCTTGGTGGGCCGGGACACGGAGCTGCAGCGAGTCATCCAGATCCTGAACCGCCGGCAGAAGAACAACCCCTGCCTCATCGGCGAGCCCGGCGTGGGCAAGACCGCCATCGCCGAGGGCCTGGCCCAGCGTATCGCCCGGGGGGACGTGCCCCACAAGCTGCTGGACAAGGAGGTCTATCTGCTGGACCTGACCGCCCTGGTGGCCGGCACCCAGTTCCGGGGCCAGTTCGAGAGCCGCATGAAGGGCCTCATCGAGGAGATCCGCAAGCTGGGCAACATCATCCTGGTCATCGACGAGGTGCACAACATCGTGGGCGCTGGGGACGCCGAGGGCTCCATGAACGCCGCCAACATCCTCAAGCCCGCCCTGTCCCGGGGGGAGCTGCAGGTCATCGGCGCCACCACCCTCACCGAGTACCGCAAGTATATCGAGAAGGACACCGCCCTGGAGCGCCGGTTCCAGCCCGTCATCGTGGAGGAGCCCTCCATCCAGGACAGCGTGAAGATTCTGGAGGGGATCGCCCCCTACTACGAGGCGTTCCACGGCGTGACCATCTCCAGCGCCATGTGCCGGCAGGCGGTGCTCATGTCCGAGCGGTATATCACCGACCGCTACCTGCCCGACAAGGCCATCGACCTCATCGACGAGGCCTGCTCCAACGTGAACCTGAAAAACCGCTCCCTGGCCCGTCTGAGTCAGGTGGACAAGGAGCTGGCCGACCTGGACAAGGAGAAGGAGGTCATGATGGCCGCCGCCACCGACAGCGCCTACGAGCGCCTGGCCTCTATCCGCAGCCAGCAGCTGCGCCTGGAGGACGAGAAGCGCCAGCTCAGCGCCCAGCCCAGGCCGGAGCTGACGGTGGAGCACCTGGCCAACGTCATTGAGCTGTGGACGAAGATCCCCGCCAGCCAAATCCAGGAGCAGGAGTACCAGCGCCTGGCCCGGCTGGAGGACGATCTGAAGGCCCACATCATCGGCCAGGACGAGGCGGTGAAGTCTGTGGCCGCCGCCATCCGCCGGGGCCGGGTGGGAATCTCCCCCAAGCGCAAGCCCGTCTCCTTCATCTTCGTGGGGGCCACCGGCGTGGGCAAGACGGAGCTGGTCAAGCAGCTGTCCGCCATCCTGTTCAACACCCCGGAGTCCCTGATCCGGCTGGATATGTCGGAATTCATGGAGAAGCACGCCGTCTCCCGCATCATCGGCTCGCCCCCGGGCTATGTGGGCTACGACGAGGCCGGCCAGCTCACCGAGAAGATCCGCCGGAAGCCCTACTCCGTCATCCTCTTTGACGAGATCGAGAAGGCCCACCCCGACGTGCTCAACATCCTGCTCCAGATCCTGGACGACGGCCGCATCACCGACGCCCACGGCCGCACAGTGAACTTTGAGAACACGGTCATTGTCATGACCTCCAACGCCGGCAGCAACACCAAGACCACCAGCGTGGGCTTTGGCCGCACCGCCAACGAGCAGAGCAAGGAGCGGGCCATGCGGGCCCTCCAGGACTTCCTGCGGCCGGAGTTCATCAACCGGGTGGACGAGATCGTCTGCTTCAACCAGCTCACCGAGGAGAACTTCAAGGACATCGCCGCCCTGATGCTGGCCGAGCTGCGGGACAGCCTGCAGGAGAAGGACATCGCCTTCTCCTGGGATGACTCCCTGCTGGACTACCTGGTGAAGAAGTCCTACTCCGCCGCCTACGGCGCCCGCAACCTGCGCCGGCTCATCCAGAAGGAGCTGGAGGACGCCATCGCCTCCCGCCTGATCGAGAGCTTCGAGCACCCGGTGAGCGTGCTCAAGGCCTCCTCCGACGGCGAGAAGGTGGAGCTGCTATCTATGTAAACGGAAACAGCATAAAAAGAAAACTGCGGCGCGCGGTCGGATGGCCGCGCGCCGCTGAGACTGTTGAAAAAGGCCAACGGCCTTTTTCAACAAATGGCTGCGGCCCGCGGCAGCGCACTCGCTGCGCTCGCACGTTTGCGGGCCGAGAGGAATTTTTCCCGACGTACACGCCGCCGGGAAAAATGGATTGCACTGTATTCGCGCCTGCGGGCGCGAACTCTGCGAGGCTTTTTCGACAAGCTGGGTAGCGCGCGGCCGGTTGGCCGCGCGCCGATTTTATGAGGCGCTTTCATGCGTCATGCGAAATTTTTCATGCCAGAACCGGTTGACGGTTTTCCGACCGGGTCATACAATGGGGACGAAATGTGAGGGAAAAACATGGAATTCAGCTTTTTGCTCTTTCAGCAGATCGTCAGCATGGTGCTCATGGCCCTGGCCGGGTATGTGATGGGGAAGAAGGGACTGGTCACCCAGGAGCAGAGTCGGGTGCTGTCCTGCGTGTGCGTCTACCTGGCGGTGCCCTGCAGCATGATCTACTCCTTCAGCAGCAACCAGCGCGACCCCAGCAAGCTGTTCAACCTGGGGGTGGGCCTGGCCTGCGCGGCGCTGCTGCACCTGATCTACCTGGCGGCCAACTGGCTGCTGTCCCGGGGGGAGAGGGGGCTGGAGGCGGAGGAACAGGCCTCCGTGCTGTACAACAACTGCGGCAACCTGATCATGCCCATCGTCCAGAACCTGTTCGGCATGGAGTATGTGCTGTACACCAGCCCCTATCTGCTGGTCCAGAACCTGTTGCTGTGGACCCACGGGCAGCGGCTGATGGGCGGGGAGCGGGACCTGACGGTGCGAAAGGTGCTCACCACCCCCGGCCTGTTTGGCATCCTGGTTGGTCTGCTCCTGTTCCTCACCGGCATCCCCGTGCCCGGCCCGGCCGCCTCCGCCATGCAGGCCATGGGCAGCTGCATGGGCCCGCTGAGTATGCTGGTCACCGGGGTGGTCATGTCCAGCCTGGATCTGGGCCAGGTGTTCCGGGGGCGGCGCATCTACGCGGTGTCCGCCTTCCGGCTGGTGCTGTTGCCCCTGCTGTCCCTGCTGGTGCTGCTGCCGGCGGCCCGCCTCTGGCCGTCGGAGGACACCGTGGGGATGCTGACCATCCTGCTGCTGGGCGCCGTGGGCCCCTCCGCCTCCGTTATCACCCAGATGGCCCAGCTGTACCACAACCCCAAGGTGGGTTACGTGTCGTCCATCAATGTGGTCACCACCCTGGCCTGCGTGGTCACTATCCCGCTGATGACCATGCTGTTTCTGGCTTTGACCTAAGACTGGAACAGGAAAGCCCCCACTGCGTGCGTGGCGGGGGCTTAAGCTGTCAAAAGAAGAGGGCAAAAAGCTGAGTTTCGGGTTGATTATCGCAGTTTCGTACCAGATAGCCCGTCATCACTGAGAGATGTTTCGGTACGCCCGAACATCAAATAGTATGTCTCAACCTCAATATTGTTTTGGTCCGCATTTTTAACAAAAATACAAGCTGCAATCGTGGGTATCTTATCACTGTAAATGCCTGAGTTTATTCCAATGAGTGTATTCTGCTCCTCCGCTGAAATATATTTTTCATACTCAGGAGGGCATATCCAAAGCGGCCGTTTCATTAGAAAGGATATCCCGATTACTTCAATTGCTAGACATAGACAAAACATCACACAGAAGGTTTTTCTGTTTTTCTTGATCAAAAACACCAGGGCGGGTATGATGCCGGCGAAAAATACAATTCCCAGGATTTGTATGGTGTAGACAACGATACTTAAGATCAGCTCCATATAGAACGCTCCAATGATTCGTTTGATGGAATTATATAGAAAACTTGTATCCATGTCAATTTTACCCGGCATATAGAAGAAAGATTACGCTGTATTCGCGCCTGCGGGCGCGAACTCTGCGAGGCTTTTTGACAAATAGAAGCCCCCGCCGTATGGCGGGGGCGTATCATGGTTCCAGAGCGGCTCTCAGCTCCAGCAGGTCCCGGAACCGGCGCCAGGCCATGGCCTCGATCTCCGGGGTAGGGAGGACCAGGTCGGGAATGAGGGCGGTGGGCATCCCTGCGGCGCAGGCGGAGCGCACGCCGTTGAGGGAGTCCTCCACCGCCAGGGTGCGTCCTGGCTCCACGCCCAGCTTGGCGCAGGCGGTGAGGTAGATCTCCGGGTGGGGCTTGGAGTGGGACACGTCGTCCCCGGTGACCACGGCCCGGAAGCAGGGCCCCAGGCCGGACAGCTCCAGCCGGCGCATGGTGCGCGCATACCCCGTGGAGGTGGCCAGGGCCGTGGGGGCCCCCAGGCCGTTGAGAAAGGCCAGCGTCTCCCTGACGCCGGGCATGAGGGGCACCCCGTCCCGCTCCATATAGTCCTGAGTGCGCCGGGAGGTGCGGGCCATGAACTCCTCTCCGGGGAACTCCGGGCCCAGGCGGTCCTGAAGGTAACGGCGGATGGTCCGCTGGGTCTGGCCGGTGCAGCCGTCGTGGAGGGCGCGAGCCTGGGGCCAGCCCATCTCGGCGCCGATCTCCTCCCAGCTTTTCCGGGAGAGCCGTTCGGTGTCGAACAGCACGCCGTCTACGTCGAACACCACGCCGGCGAAGGGGAAAGCGCTCATACCCGGCCGATGTCGGTGCGGAAGTGCATATCCTGAAAGGAGATGGGCCTGGCCGCGGCGTAGGCGTTGTCGATGGCCTCGCTGAGATTGGCGCCCAGGGCGGTGACCCCCAGCACCCGGCCGCCGGCGGTGAGGATCTCGCCATTTTCCCCTTTCTTGGTGCCCGCGTGGAATACCACGGCGGACTTGCCGGCCTCCTCCAGGCCGGAGATGGGGTAGCCGCTCTTGTAGGACACGGGGTAGCCGCCGCTGGCCAGCACCAGGCAGCAGGCCGCGCCGGACTTCCACTTCACGTCCACCTGGTCCAGGGTGCCGTTGACGCACGCCTGAAAGATCTCCATCAGGTCGCTGTCCAGCATGGACAGCAGGGGCTGGGTCTCCGGGTCGCCGAAGCGGGCGTTGTACTCTACCACCTTGGGGCCGGCCGGGGTGAGCATCAGGCCGAAGTAGATGACCCCCTGGAAGGGCCGGCCCTCGGCCTTCAGCGCCGCCACGGTGGGCAGGAAGATCTCCTCCACGCACCGCGCGGCGATCTCCGGGGTGTAGTTGGGGGAGGGGCAGATGGCGCCCATGCCGCCGGTGTTGGGGCCCTGGTTGCCGTCGTAGGCCCGCTTGTGGTCCTGGCTGGACAGCATGGGGACCAGGTGCTCCCCGTCGCAGAAGGCCAGCACCGTGACCTCCGGGCCGGTCATGCACTCCTCAATGACCACGGTGGAGCCGGAGGCGCCGAACTTGCCGCCCTCCATCATCTCCCGCACGGCGTTTTTGGCCTCCTCCATGGTGGCGGCCACGGTGACGCCTTTGCCCAGGGCCAGGCCGTCGGCCTTGACCACGATGGGGGCGCCCTGCTGGTCGATGTAGGCCAGGGCGGCGTCCATATCGGTGAAAGTCTCGTACCTGGCGGTGGGGATGTGGTACTTCTTCATCAGCTCCTTGGAGAAGGCCTTGCTGGCCTCGATGATGGCGGCGTTTTTCCGGGGACCGAAGGCGGGGATGCCCGCGGCCTCCAGGGCGTCCACCATCCCCAGGGCCAGGGGGTCGTCCGGGGCCACCATTACGAAGTCCATCTTATTCTCCACGGCCCATTTCACCATAGCGTCCACATCGGTGGCCTTGATGGGCACGCACTGGGCGATCTGGGCGATGCCGGCGTTGCCGGGGGCGCAGTAGAGCTCGGTGACCTTGGGGCTCTGGGCCAGCTTCCAGCAGATGGCGTGCTCCCGCCCGCCTCCGCCTACGACTAAAACTTTCACATGAATCACCTCAATAAACGAGAGAATGTTATTCTTTTTTATCTCGAATGGCTTTCAGGATAAAGCCGCCCATAATTGCGATTGGAATCGAAACAGAAAAGGAAACAGGTTCAAGAAATGCCCCAAGTACTCCACCTAAAATCGTACATATGACAGCAACGGCAATCAAAACGACACCTTCTTTAATCTCTGGCCCACACTCAGTGGTGGAAGAGTCTTATGCCGGTGAAGCACATGACCATGCCGTGTTTATTGCAGGTCTCGATCACCTGGTCGTCCCGGATGGAGCCGCCGGGCTGGGCCACGTACTGCACGCCGGACTTCCGGGCCCGCTCGATGTTGTCCCCGAAGGGGAAGAAGGCGTCGGAGCCAATGGACACCCCGGACTGCTTGGCGATCCACTCCTTTTTCTCCTCCTCGGTGAGCACTTCGGGCTTCACCTGGAAAATCTTCTGCCACGCGCCCTCGGCCAAAACGTCGTCGTGCTCGTCGGAGATGTACAGGTCGATGGCGTTGTCCCGATCGGGGCGGCGGATGCCGTCCACAAACTGGAGCCCCAGCACCTTGGGGTGCCGGCGCAGCCACCAGATGTCCGCCTTGTTGCCCGCCAGGCGGGTGCAGTGGATGCGGCTCTGCTGTCCGGCGCCCACGCCCAGGGTCTGGCCGTCCTTGGTGTAGCACACGGAGTTGGACTGGGTATATTTCAGAGTGATGAGGGCCAGGAGCAGGTCGTTTTTGGCCTGCTGGGGCAGGTCCTTGTTCTCGGTGACGATCTTCTGGAGCATCTCCTCGTCGATGCGCAGGTCGTTGTAGCCCTGCTCAAAGGTGATGCCGAAGATATTGCGCCGCTCGATGGGGGCGGGGGTGTAGTCCGGGTCGATCTGGACCACGTTGTAGCCGCCCTTGCGCTTGGTTTTCAGGATGGCCAGGGCCTCGTCGGTGTAGCCCGGGGCGATGACGCCGTCAGACACCTCGGCCGCCAGGAAGCGGGCGGTGTCGGCGTCGCAGGGGTCGGACAGGGCGGCCCAGTCGCCGAAGGAGCACAGCCGGTCGGCCCCCCGGGCGCGGATGTAGGCGCAGGCGATGGGGGACAATTCCCCCTCGGGGGCGAAGAACACCTTCCGGTCCTCCTCGGACAGGGGCAGGCCCAGGGCCGCCCCGGCGGGGGAGACGTGCTTGAAGGAGGCCGCCGCCGGCAGGCCGGTGGCCTTTTTCAGGGCCTTCACCAGCTGCCAGGAGTTGAGGGCGTCCATGAAGTTGATGTACCCCGGCTTGCCGTTGAGCACCTTGAGGGGCAGCTCGCCGCCCTCCATGAAGATGCGGGAGGGCTTCTGGTTGGGGTTGCAGCCGTATTTCAGTTCCAGTTCCGTCATAGTCAGCACTCCTTATCAATGCGTTATCCGAATGATTCCGGCCTATCGTTTTGTAACGGAGAAGTGGTAGGCCTCCCGTATCCAGCCCATCAGCTCCCCGTCCAGCTCCTCCTCCGAGGCAATGAGCACGTGGTGGATCCAGCGGTTTGGGTAGGGCTCCGAGACTGCGTCGATGCGGGGGGAGGCCAAACGGTGGTCCAGGCCGAAGGTGATGGTGAGGTACTCCTTGGGCCGGCGGCCGGCGGGCCGGGCCGGCAGGAGGGAGGCGCAGGCGAACATGCGCCGGTTGGAGAAGGAGATCTGGCTCTTCTGCACCTTCACCTTTGTGTCGGGGAACTCCGCCTGCACCCGGTCAGAGAAGGCGTCGTACAGGGCCAGGGCCTTCGGTCTGCCCTCAAAGAAGAACAGCACATCCCCGTCGATCATGGCCGGGCCTCACTGGTGCTTGTTGAGGATGACGCTCTCCCTTGCCCCGCTCTCCAGGTCGATGAACTCCACGAACAGGGACACCTTGTTGTCCTCGTTCAGGCTCTCCCACAGCTGGTCCGCCCACTCCCGGGCGGTGGCGGCGGTGATCGCCGCCCGCTTGGGCTCCCCCTCGAAGGAGGGCAGGGGGTTCCCGTCCCCCTGGTAGGTGGAAATGAAGTGGCCCACGCCGGCCACAGGCCTGTCGTACTCGAAGAAGTACCGGCAGCAGCAGGAGGGGTCGCCGTCCAGGGATTTCAGAATGGACAGGTTGTAGGAGCCGTCGGGCTTCACCACGCCGGAGATCCGGGGGGTCCAGTTGGGACCGTCGGGCTCGAAGGTGCGGGTATTCAGGGCGTGGCGGTAGCAGTTGCCCATGGCGATGTGGTCCCGGATGGTGTCGGTCTGGTCGCCGTTGGTCACCACCGTCAGGCCGTTGGGCAGCACCCGGACAGGGTGGTAGATGATAAGGCTGGGGTCGGTCATCTTGCTCTCGTCAAAGGCCTTGGTACGGATGCCGTCCTCGGTGGCCTCAAAGACCCGATTGCGGCTGTTCTCGCTGCGGCCCATGATGAAGTAGGCGATGGCGGCCTTCTTGTTGTCCGCCGTGCGGCCCAGGACGATGCCCCGGCCGGGGTAGGCGGTGTCCCGCAGATATTGATTCAGGTCGATCATGGTATTCCTCCTCAATCCTTGATGTGTACGATCCGTCCCTCGACCTGCAGCTTGTCCTGGCAGAACAGGGACACGGCCCTTGGCAGCAGCTTCCACTCGGCCTGCTCCATGATCCGCCGCTGGAGAATTTCCGGGGTGTCCCCCTCCTCCACAGCCACGGCCTTTTGGAGCACGATGGGCCCGCCGTCACACTCCCGGCTCACGAAGTGGACGGTGGCGCCGGACACCTTCACCCCGTACTCCAGCGCCCGCTCGTGGACGTGGAGGCCGTAGAACCCCTCACCGCAGAAGGAGGGGATCAGGGCGGGGTGGACGTTCAGGATGGCGTTGGGCCAGGCCTCCACCAGCTCCTCGGTGAGGATGGTCATAAAGCCGGCCAGCACCACCAGGTCGATGTCCAGCTCCTTCAGCCTGTCCCGCAGGGCGACGGTGTAGGCCCGGCTGTCCGGGTAGTCCCTCCGGGCCATGACGTACCCGGGAATATTGGCCCTGGCCGCCCGCTCCAGGGCGAACACGCCGGGCCGGGAGGCGATGACGGCGGCGATCTCGCCGTTCACAATCTCGCCCCGGCCCTGGGCGTCGATGAGGGCCTGCAAATTGGTGCCGCCGCCGGACACTAAGACTGCGATGCGCTTCATACCAACTCCACGCCTCCGTCGCCGCTTACCACGCCGCCGATGACGTAGGGGGAATCACCGGCGGATTTGGCGGCAGCTAGGGCCGCGTCCGCCTGGGCGGCGGGGACGGCCAGGATCATGCCGATGCCCATGTTGAAGGTGTTGTACATGTCCCGCTCGGGGATGTTCCCCGCCTTTTGGATCAGGTCGAAGATGGCGGGGCGGGGGAAGGATTTCACGTCGATGCGGGCGGTGAGGCCATCGGTCATCATCCGGGGCACGTTCTCATAGAACCCGCCGCCGGTGATGTGGCTGACGGCGTGGATGTCCACGCCCGCCTTCAGCAGGGCCTTCACGGCCTTCACGTAGATGCGGGTGGGGGCCAGCAGCACCTCGCCCAGGCCCTTGCCCCCCAGTTCGGCCACCGGGGCGGTCAGGTCGGCGTGCTCCACGTCGAACACCTTGCGCACCAGGGAGAAGCCGTTGGAGTGGACGCCGGAGGAGGCCAGGCCGATGAGCACGTCCCCCTCGGAGAGCTTTTTGCCGTCGATGATCTTCTCCTCGTCCACGATGCCGACAGAGAACCCGGCCAGATCGTAGTCGTCAGGGGCCATGGTGCCGGGGTGCTCGGCGGTCTCGCCGCCCACCAGGGCGCACTCGGCCTGACGGCAGCCCTCGGCCACGCCGGAGACCAGCTCGGCGATGCGCACCGGGTCGTTCTTGCCGCAGGCGATGTAGTCCAGGAAGAACAGGGGGGCGGCCCCGCCGCAGACGATATCATTGACGCACATGGCCACGCAGTCGATGCCCACGGTGTCGTTCTTGCCCATGAGCTGGGCGATGCGCTGCTTGGTGCCCACGCCGTCGGTGCCGGAGACCAGCACGGGCTTTTTCATTCCCGCGAAATCCGGGGCGAACATGCCGCCGAAGCCGCCGATGGTGCCCATGACGCCGGGGATGTAGGTGGACTCCACCATGGGCCTGATGCGGCGCACCGCCTCATACCCGGCGGTGACGTCCACCCCGGCGGCGGCGTAGGACGCGGAATGGGAGTTATTCATCAGAAAGACCTCCTGTTATTCTTTGCCGTTCCAGCAGTAGGTGCACACCTTGTCCCGGTCGATGCCGATGGCCTCCAGCAGGCCGTCCAGGGACTGGTAGCCCAGGGAGTCGAACCCCAGCTTCTCCTGGATGGACTTGAGCAGACACTGGCCCCGCTGGGTGTGGACGTCGGCGTACTCCTCCAGGTGCTCCTGGCCCTCGTCGCCCTCCAGCTCCTGGACGGTCTTGCGGGCGATGAGCTCCATGGCGGAGTTGCTGCGGGAGAAGTTCAGATACTTGCAGCCGTACATGATGGGCGGGCAGGCGGAGCGCATGTGGACCTCTTTGGCACCGCTGGCGTAGAGGAACTCCACCGTCTCCCGCAGCTGGGTGCCCCGAACGATGGAGTCGTCCACGAACAGCAGCTTCTTGCCCTCGATGAGCTCGGGCACGGGGATCTGCTTCATCTTGGCCACCTGGTTGCGCATCGTCTGGTCGGTGGGCATGAAGGACCGGGGCCAGGTGGGGGTATATTTGACGAAGGGGCGGGCGAAGGGGATGCCGCTCTCGTTTGCGTAGCCGATGGCGTGGGGCACACCGGAGTCGGGGACACCGGCCACGTAGTCCACGTCGGGCAGGGTGCCGCGCGCTGCCTCGTCCCGGGCCATGATGTGGCCGTTGCGGCCCCGCATGACCTCCACGTTGACCCCCTCGTAGTTGGAGTTGGGGTAGCCGTAGTAGGTCCACAGGAAGGCGCAGATCTTCATCTCCTTCCCGGCGGGGGAGAGGGTCTCCCACCCCCGGGGGCCGATCTTCACGATCTCCCGGGGGCCCAGCTCGTAGGCGTCCCGGTAGCCCAGCTTGTGGTAGGCGAAGGACTCGAAGGAGACGCAGCAGCCCTCCTCGTTCTGCCCGATGAGCACGGGCAGGCGGCCCAGCTTGTCCCGGGCGGCGATGATCTCGCCCCCCTCGGTGAGCAGGAGCAGGGTGAGGGAGCCCTCGATCACATCCTGGGCGTGGAGGATGCCGGAGACCAGGTCGTCCTCCTCGTTGATCAGGGCGGCGGCCAGCTCGGTGGAGTTGACCTTGCCGGAGCTCATGGCCATGAAGTGGTTGCCGCCGTTGGCGAAGTGCTTGGCGATGAGCTGTTCGGCGTTGTTGATGATGCCCACAGTGGTGATGGCGTACACCCCCAGCCGGGAGCGGACCATCAGGGGCTGGGGGTCGGTGTCGCTGATGCAGCCGATGCCGGAGCAGCCGTGGAAGTCGCGCAGGTCCTTCTCGAACTTGGTGCGGAAGGGGGTGTTTTCGATGGAGTGGATCTGCCGCTGGAACCCGCCGGCGGCGTCATACAGGACCATGCCGCCCCGCCGGGTGCCCAGGTGGGAGTGGTAATCCACTCCGAAAAAGATGTCAAGCGTCACGTCCCGCTGGGAGACAGCGCCAAAGAAACCGCCCATTCAGGGTCCTCCTTTTTCTTTGGGAGAGTGAGAAGTGAAGAGTGGAGAGTGAAGAGTGGAGAGTGAAGATTGGAGATGGTTATGGGGAGGGAGAAACCTTCACTCTCCAATCTTCACTCTGGGCAAATAAGCCTGCGGCTTATTTGCCCATCAAACGGTGGGCCATCTCCTGGTACGCGCCCTCCACGTTGCCCAGGTCCCGGCGGAAGCGGTCCTTGTCCAGCTTCTCGCCGGTCTTGGCGTCCCAGAAGCGGCAGGTGTCCGGGCTGATCTCGTCGGCCAGGACGATGGTGCCGTCGGACAGCTTGCCGAACTCCAGCTTGAAGTCCACCAGGGTGACGCCGCAGGCGGCCAGCTCGGCTTTCAGGAAGTCGTTGACCTGGAAGGCGTACTTCTTGATGAGCTCGATCTCCTCCCAGGTGGCCAGCTTCAGGGCCACGGCGTGGTAGGCGTTCATCAGGGGGTCGTGGAGGTCGTCGTTCTTGTAGGAGAACTCGATGGTGGGCTGATCGAATACGATGCCCTCCTCCACGCCGAACCGCTTGGCGAAGGAGCCGGCAGACACGTTGCGGATGATGACCTCCAGGGGGACGATGGAGACCTTCTTCACCACGGTCTCCCGCTCGCTGAGCTCCTCCACGAAGTGGGTGGGCACACCGGCGGCGGAGAGCTTCTGCATCAGGAAGTTGGTCATCTGGTTGTTGATGGCGCCTTTGCCCATGATGGTGCCCTTTTTCAGGCCGTCAAAGGCGGTGGCGTCGTCCTTGTAGGAGACGATGACCAGGTCGGGGTCCTCGGTGGAAAACACTTTTTTGGCCTTGCCCTCGTAGAGCTGCTGGATCTTTTTCATGTTCAATCATCCTTTCAGTGAATTGTTTTATTCTGATATCGGTAAAGAGAGGCTGGGGCAGAGAGTGGAGATGGTTTGCGGAAAGTAAGAATCTTCAATCTCCACTCTCCACTCTTAACTCTTCACTCTGCCGCCAGCTCCGCCTGGAGCTTGGCCTCCTTCTCGGCAATCTGGGCGGCCATCTTCTCCCGGGCGGCGTCCAACTTGGCGGCCAGCGCGTCGTCGGACACGGCCAGGATCTGGGCGGCCAGCACGGCGGCGTTCTTGGCGCCGTTGAGGGCTACGGTGGCCACGGGGATGCCGGAGGGCATCTGCACGGTGGCAAGCAGGGCGTCCAGCCCGTCCATGGCCCCGCCCTTCATGGGAATGCCGATGACGGGGAGGGTGGAGTTGCCGGCGAAGGCGCCGGCCAGGTGGGCGGCCATACCGGCGGCGCAGATGAGCACGCCGAAGCCGTTGGCCCGGGCATTTTTGGCGAACTCCGCCGCGGCGGCGGGGGTGCGGTGGGCGCTGAGGATGTGGGCCTCATAGGGGATGCCGAACTCCTTGAGCTGGGCGCAGGCGCCCTTGACCACCGGCCAGTCGCTGTCGGAGCCCATGATGACGGCTACTTTCTTCATGGAAATCCTCTCCTTTTCTGTAAAAAAGTTGCAGGCCGCCTGCGGATACAGACAGCCTGATGGATCACACGGGAGGGAGATAGACGCAAAGACCCCATCGGGGGCCCCAAAATCGGGGCACGGCGCGGACAGAGCGGGTAAAGGCCATATCGGGACCTCCTTGTCCTGCATCGACGGGATCGGGACATCATTCTATCGGAAAAAAACGATTTTTTCAAGGGGGGAAATTTTTTTTGTAGGCTTACACAAGGAAAAAGGGGATTTTTCCCCCGATTGGACGAGAAAAGCCGAAAGCCGGTCCGCTCACTCCTGGAGCAGTCCGGACACGGCCAGGATGCGGGCCATCTCGTCGCACCGGACCGGCCACGCCGCGTGCTCGCCGTAGGCCCGGCGGCGCTGGGAGACGAAGCCCGGGGCCTCCTCCAAAGCCTGCCGGCACATGGTCACCAGCTCCTCAGGGTAGTAGGCCCCGTAGACCACGTCGGGGAACAGCTCCACCTGGTCGGGCCAGAGCATGGACACCACCGGTTTGCCGGTGGACAGGTACTCGTACATCCGCACCGGCACCACGTCGGAGTAGGGCCGGGTGGTGCGCAGGAAGTCCAGCAGCACGTCGCACCGCTCCAGCCACTGGGGCACCTCCATCAGGGGGCAGGGGTTGTGGAAGAGCACGTTGGGCAGCTTGCGCAGCCGGCGCACCCAGGGATTGTCCCCCTCCCGGCGGCCCATGACCAGAAAGGTCCAGTCCGGGCGGGTCTGGGCGGCGTAGAGCAGGGGGGACAGGTCCAGGTCGTCCCACACCGTCCCCACCCAGCCCAGCAGGGGACCAGTGACCTGGGGGAGGAGCCGGGCGCGGGCGTCCCGGTTGGCCCCGGAGAACATGGTGAAGTTGACCCCGTTGGGCAGCAGGGCGATGTTGCCCGAACAGGGGGAGAGCCGGTCCTGGAGCCCCGGGGAGGCGGCAAAGACCACGTCCGCCTGGTGGGCCAGGGAGCCCTCCCAGGCCCCGGGCAGCTCGTCCCACACCCGGTCGCAGTCGTACACCAGCGCGCCGTAGTCCAGCCGGTCCAGCAGGTGGACGTGGGCGGGGTTGGTGGTCCACATCAGGGGCCGCTGGAACCGGTGCCGGTCCGCCTTGGCCTGGATGAACTGGCCCAGGCGGTGCTGGCCCAGCCAGAACAGGCGGGCCATCTGCTCATCCAGGGTGAAGGCGGGGGGGAGGGTGAACACGGTCACGTTGGGCCGGACCCGCCGCCCCGGCCTGCGCCAGGTCACGTCCCGCAGGGAGGGGGCGGGGGAGAAGTACAGGATATCCGCGTCCCGCAGGCGGGTCACCAGCTGCTGGGTGCGCCCGGGGTTGGCGCTCCAGGGCTCGTTGGACAGACAGAGGATCTGTTTCATGGCTGGCACCTCCCGGGGACAGAATCTTGGCTTGCGCAAACGGGCGGGATAGGATATAATGGTTCCGCGCAGCGGAGCGGGAATGGCGGGCCCCGCCCCGCATACACTATTATTATAATGAGCGCGGCCCCGGCGGTCAAGAGCGGGAGGAGGGAAGTTTATCGTGGCGATGGTGCAGGCGCTGGACGGCAACGTCCTGCTGTTTCTTCAGGAGGTCGTCCGGAACGGGATCCTGGACCCCCTGGTGTGCTTCTACACCCACCTGGGGGACGGGGGGCGGCTGTGGATCGCCCTGAGCCTGCTCCTGCTGTGCTTCAAGTCCACCCGGCGGGCGGGGGCGCTGTCCCTTTGCGCCATGCTGCTGGGGTTCCTGTGCACCAACGTCGCCCTCAAGCACCTGTTCGCCCGGCCCCGCCCCTGGCTGGACGTGGCGGGGCTGATCCCCCTGGTGGAGGAGCCGGACCCCAACTCCTTCCCCTCGGGGCACACCTGCTCCGCCTTCGCCGCCGCCATGGCCTGGTGGAGGACCCTGCCCCGCAGGTGGGGCGCGCTGGCGGTGGTCCTGGCCGCCTGCATGGGCCTGTCCCGGCTGTACGTGGGGGTCCACTACCCCAGCGACGTGCTGGCGGGCGCCCTGGTGGGGGCCCTGTGCGCCTGGGCGGCGTGGAGGCTCTGCCAGAAGCTCGGAGAGAAGAAGAGGAAAAACACGGAGGAATAAGAGAAAGAAGGAGCTGCATTTCTATGTGGAAGAACGTCGGGTACTACAACGGGAAGCTGGGCCCCCTGGAGGAGATGACCGTCCCCCTCAACGACCGGGCCCTCTACTTCGGCGACGGCATCTACGAGGCCGCCTGTGCCGCCAACCGGGTCATCTTCGGCCTGGAGGACCACCTGGACCGGATGTACAACAGCCTGCGCCTGCTGGAGATCCCCTTCCAGATGAGCCGGGAGGAGGTCAAGGCGGAGCTGCAGAAGGTGCTGGACGCGGCGGACGACTCCCCGGTCCACTTCCTGTACTGGCAGATCAGCCGGGGCACCGCCCCCCGGAACCACGCTTTCCCCGGCCCGGAGGTGGCCCCCAACCTGATGGCCTACGCCAAGCCCCACACCATGAAGTCCATGGACCGGCCCTACAAGCTCATCTCCCTGGAGGACGTGCGCTTCAAGCTGTGCCACATCAAGACCCTGAACCTGATCCCCAGCGTCCTGGCCAGCCAGCAGGCGGCCCGGGCGGGGTGTGACGAGGCGGTGCTCCACCGGGGCAGCCGGGTCACAGAGTGCGCCCACAGCAACATCTCCATTCTGAAGGACGGGGTGCTGCGCACCGCCCCCACCGACGAGCTCATCCTCCCCGGCATCACCCGGAAGCACTTGCTCCAGCTGGCCCGGGAGCACGGCATCCCCGTCCGGGAGGAGCCCTTCACCATGGTGGAGCTGATGAACGCCGACGAGGCCATGGTCACCAGCAGCAGCGCCCTGTGTATGCGGGTGGAGTCCATCGACGGCATCCCCGTGGGCGGGAAGGACCCCCAGCGGGTCAAGCTGCTCCAGGACGCCTACCTGGAGAAGTTCCGCCGGGAGACTGCTCCCCAATGATTTGAAAGAAAACAGCGCCGCGCCGGTCGAAAGACCGGCGCGGCGCTTTCTGGTATCGGGCTCAATCCTTGCGGAGGAAATACCGGATGATAATGAACCCCAGCAGGGCGATGCCGCCCAGATAGAAGTAGAGCAGGATGGTCTCGGCGGAGCCTTTGGCGCCAGCCCAGTCCTGGCGGACGGTGTCGTCCTGGTACTGGTCGGTCACGTCGCTGCCATTTTTGTCTAAGAAACGGATCTCCCGCACGAAAAAGTCCGCAGAGGATTCGCGGTCCCGGCCCAGCTCCTCCAGCATTTCACCGCGGTCAATCAGCCACAGGAAGTTGGGCTCCGGGATGTCGTAGGTCTTGGTTACGCTGCCATAGCGGCCGGCGTCCTCGTTGTAGACATAGAACTCCACCTGGGCGGAAAAGATCTCCCGGCAGCCCTCCCCGGCCAGAGCGAACAGCTCCAGATCGCTTTTCTTGGGAGAGAGGCTTTCTCCCCACACCCCGGCGGTGTAGGGGAAGGGGTCCAGAGAGGCGTCCAGCGTCTCGTACTTCCCGTTGATCCCCCGGACCAGGTGGAGGATGCCGTGGACGTTGTCCACGCTGTCGGAGCCGTAGGCGATGAACAGGTGCTTGCCCACCGTCTGCCAGCCCACCACCCACAGGGTGTCGCCCTCCCGGATGTGCTGCCTGGGGCTGTCCGGCGGGGACACGACGTAGTCGGTGACGGCGGAGAGCCGCCCGGCCTCGGTGTTGGGGTAGTGGAACTCCGCGTCGTAGAGCCACCACATGCACCACAGGGTCAGCATCAGCGTCAGGGCGGCGGCCAGCAGGCGGGTGCGCTTGACGCGCTTCAAAAAGTTCAGCGCTTTTTTGGGGACCTTCTCCACCGGCACCTGGGAGCGCAGGTCGGCCTCCAGCCTTTTGCAGTCCTCGCAGCCCTCCAGGTGGGCGGCCACCTGGGCGGAGGTCTCCGGTTCGGTCAGCTCCTCAAGGTAGGCGGGCAGCAGGTCCCGCACCACGCAGCAGTCCAGTCTATTTTGCTCCATCTTGTTCCCCCCTCATCAGCCTGGTCAGCTGTTCCTTGCCCCGGTAGAACCGCACCCGGGCCCAGACCTCGCTCTTTCCCAAAATATCCCCGATGTCCCGGAAGGAGAACTCCCCCGCCAGGCGCAGGTGGATGACCTCCCGGGTGTCCGGGTCCAGCCTCTGCATGGCCCGGTAGAGCCGGAGCCGGTCCTCCCGCCGCTCCGCGTCCCCGGCGGGGTCGTCGGGGGCAGGGAGGCCGGCGGCATAGCTCTCGTCCAAGGGCGGGCTTTTCCTCCGGCGCTCCAGCTCCCGGAACCACAGCCGCTTGGCGATGGCGCACAGCCACACCTGGGGGGTGCAGTCCCCCCGGAAGGTGTCCAGCTTCTCCAGGGCGGTGCAGAAGGTCTCCTGGGTCAACTCCTCCGCCGTGTCCGCCTCGCCGGTGATGGAGAACAGGTAGCGGTACACCGCCTGGGCGTGCTTCTCGTAGAGGTCCTCCCTCCGGGCCATACCGCTCACCTCCTGGCTGTCCCCTCTGTCCGTTAGTGCGGCACAGGGGGCTTTCGTTACAGGAAAACCGAAAATTTTTCAAAAGAGGGCGGCCCGCCGGGCCGCCCTCTGCGTCGTGGAGATTCAGTAGGTGTGGGTGCAGACCTGGCGGATCTTGGCCTGGAGGGACTTCAGGTCCAGGAAGGCGTCCGGCCTGCGCCGGGGGTCCCGGAGGATGGCGGCGGGGTGGAACATGGCCATCATGTGGACCCCGCTGCGCTCGAACCACTGGCCGTGCTCCCGGCTGATCTTGAAGTCCTCCTTGATGACCCGCATGGCGGCGATGCGGCCCAGGCAGACGATGATCTTGGGCCGGATCAGGGCCACCTGGTTGCGCAGGTAGCCGATGCAGGCGTCCTGCTCGGTGTTCAGGGGGTCCCGGTTCTGGGGTGGGCGGCACTTGACGATGTTGGCGATGTAGACGTTGGTTTTCCGGTCCAGGTCGATGATCTCCAGCATCTCGTCCAGCAGCTGGCCGCCCCGGCCCACGAAGGGCTCGCCCTGCAGGTCCTCGTTCTCGCCGGGGCCCTCGCCGATGAGCATCACCTCGGCGTCCCGGGGCCCCACGCCGAAGGCCACCTTGTGCCGGGTCTCCGCCAGGGGGCACTTCTGGCAGGACAGACACGCCTGCTCCAGCTCGTTCCAGTTGAGCATCCCGCTCCCACCCTTTCTTCCAAAAATCGGTTTGTGCAAAAATTTTACCACAAAGTTTTCCACATTGCAACAGGGGGGAATCACGGGAAAACGGCCCCTCCGGGGCGCGGCACAAGATGTTGTGGGCGGGCGGAGAGGGGGTGGGAACACCCTGTGCGGGGCGATAACCGGGAGTATAGGCGAGGACACGGAATAGAACGCATGTTTTAGGGCTAAAAATCGCGGATTTCTCAAGAAATCGGTGATTTTTTTCTGAAAAAATTGAAAAAAAAGACTTGCATTTTCCGTAGCTACCTCGTATACTAAAAGCAGGGTGGGGGAAAGTGGAGTAAATTTCCTCTAAAATGGGTCAAAGTGGGGAGAAGGTGAACAGCGTGACCGGGACATACGAACACAGCCTGGATTCCAAGGGCCGCCTGTTCATCCCCGCCAAGCTCCGGGAGGAGCTGGGCGTGACCTTCTATCTGGCCATGGGCGTGGACGCCTGCCTGGCCATCTACCCCCAGTCCACCTGGGACCGGTTCACGGAGAAGTTCGCCTCCCTGCCCATGAGCCAGTCCGCCGCCATGCGCCCCCTGTTCGCCAACGCCAGCAAGTGCGAGCTGGACAGCCAGGGCCGCATCGTCATCCCCCAGAAGCTGCGCCGCTACGCCGGGCTGGAGAAGGACGCCGTCATCATCGGCGTCAACGACCGGGCCGAGATCTGGGCCGCCGACACCTGGAGCGCCAGGGAGGAAGAGGAGATGACCCCCGAGAAGATGCGCGCCTGCCTGGAGGCGCTGGGGTTCTGATATGAGTGAGTTCACCCACCGCCCGGTGCTGCTGGACGAGAGCATCCGGGCCCTGGATATCAGGCCGGACGGGATCTACCTGGACGGCACACTGGGCCGGGCCGGCCACAGCCGGGAGATCGTCAGGCGCCTGACCACCGGCCGGCTCATCTGTGTGGACCGGGACCAGGCGGCCCTGGACGCCGCCCGGGACCGGCTGGCCGGCTGGATGAACCGGGTTACCCTGGTCCACAGCAATTTCTGTGAGATCGACGCCATTTTAGACGGCCTGGGGCTGCCGGGCGCGGACGGGATGCTCTTCGACCTGGGGGTGTCCTCCCCCCAGCTGGACGACCCCTCCCGGGGGTTCTCCTACATGGCCGACGCCCCACTGGACATGCGCATGGACCGGGGGGAGGGCCTCACCGCCGCCGACGTGGTGAACACCTGGAGCCGGGACGAGCTGCGGCGCATCCTCAGCCAGTACGGCGAGGAGCGCTACGCCCCCCAGATCGCCGCGGCCATCTGCCGCCGCCGGGAGAACAGGCCCATCTCCACCACCCTGGAGCTGGTGGAGGTCATCAAAAGCGCCATGCCGGCCAAGGCCCTCAAGGAGAAGCAGCACCCGGCCAAGCGCTCCTTCCAGGCCATCCGCATCGCCGTCAACGACGAGCTGGGCAGCGTGGAGCGGATGCTGGCCGCCGCAGTCCCCAGGCTGAATGCGGGCGGGCGGCTGGCCGTCATCACCTTCCACTCCCTGGAGGACCGCATCGTCAAGCTGGGCCTGGCCGGATTCGCGAAGGGCTGCACCTGCCCGCCGGACTTCCCGGTGTGCGTGTGCGGAAAGACCCCGGACGTGCGCCTGGTGACCCGAAAGCCCATCCTGCCCAGTGAACAGGAGATCGAGGAAAATCCCCGCGCCCGCAGCGCCAAGCTGCGGGTGGCGGAAAAGCTGAAGCCCGCCGCCCGGATCCGGGTGTGATACCAATGATGATGGAGTGAAGCGCTATGGCCTCTCGCCGCTACAACCGGAACACAGCCTACCGCACCTACGGCAGCGTAGCCTATGCCCCCGCCTACGAGGGCTCGGCGGTCCGCGCTCCCGGTCAGGAGGAGGTCCTCCAGCCCAAGCCCCAGCCCAAGGCCCGCCCCAGGGTCCGGGAACGCATCCTCACCCGCACCCAGGTCCAGGTCCGTCCGGCGGGCGCGGTGTCTGTGCTGGCCGTGGCGGGGTTCCTGGTGGTGGCGGCCTTCGCGGCCCTGCTGCTGTTCAGCTACACCCAGTACGCCGTGGCCACCGACCAGGTGGTCTCCCTGCGCTCGGAGCTGCAGACCCTCCAGGCGGAGAACGCCACCCTCACCGCCCAATACGAGAAGGTCTTTGACCTGGAGCGCATCCAGGCGGCGGTGGGCACCACCATGGTCCGCCCCACCGCGGGGCAGATCGAGTACATCGACCTGTCTGAGCCGGACAGCGTGGAGATCATCTCCGAACACTCCGGCGGCTCCAGCATCCTGGGGCTGCTCCAAAGCCTGAAAAACGGGATCTCCGATGCCGCCGCATATTTTCGGTGAACCGGAGCATATAGTACCAGTGCCCGGCGCGGCGCCGCAGACGCGCTGAACGGACGGCGCCCGGGCGCGGAAACGAAAGAAAAACGGGGGCGCAGGAAAAGATTCTTTTCTTGCGCTTCTTGCCTTGTATGAGGAGAAAATGAGGGAAGGGGGAATAAGCCATGCGGGACGGAGAGCGGGACCAGCGGCACGCCGACAGCCAGGGGGCGCAGCCCCACGAGAGCAGGTCCAAGCGCCAGGTGTTCCGGCGCACAGTGGTCCTGATGCTTATGTTCGGCGTGGGACTGTTCATCCCCCTGATCCGCCAGCTCTGGCAGGTGTCGGTGGTGGACCACGAGTTCTACCAGAAGTACGCCGTGGAGCAGCAGACCCTGGACGTGTCGGTGGCCGCCTCCCGGGGCAACATCTACGACGCCAAGGGCAACATCATGGCCATGTCCGCCACGGTGTACGACCTGATCCTCTCTCCCCGGGACCTGGTGGCCAGCGTCAACCAGAACGAGTTCAAGGAGGACGGCGTGCCGGACGAGTCGGCCTACAACGCCGCTATCCAGAAAAAGCGGGACCTGATCGTTGACGAGCTGGTGCGGGTGCTGGAGGCCGACCGGGACCAGCTCAACAAGCGCATGGAGCGCACCAACTCCGCCTACGAGGTGCTGCGCCGGGACATCGACGGGGAGCTGGCCGACGAGCTGCAGGCCTTCATCGCCGACAACAAGCTGGGCTACTCCCTGATGATGGTGCCCACCACCAAGCGCTACTACCCCTACGCCAGCCTGGCCGCCCAGGTGCTGGGCTTCTGCAACGACGAGGGGGGCGCCTACGGCCTGGAGGCCTGGTTCGACAGCACCCTGGAGGGCACCCCCGGCCGGGTGGTCACCGCCAAGACCGGCGTGGGCACCCAGATGCACAACAGCTACTCCGAGTATGTGGACGCCGTCAACGGCTACAATCTGAACCTGACCATCGACACCACCATCCAGTCCTACGTGGAGCAGACCCTGGAGGAGGGCATCCAGAAATTCGATGTGCGCAACGGCGCCTTCTGCCTGGTGATGGACCCCAACACCGGGGCCATCAAGGCCATGGCCAGCTCCCCGGACTTCGACCCCAACAACTACTCCGCCATCCTCAGCGAGGGCCTGCAGAAGCTCATGGAGGAGAACACCGAGTCCATCTACGAGACGCTCAAGGCCGGCAACACCGAGGGCCTGAGCGACGCGGAGCTGATGGAGCAGGCGCAGAGCACCGCCTACAGCGACGCGGTGAACACCCAGTGGCGCAGCAAGGTGCTGGACTCCCGGTACGAGCCGGGCTCCACCTTCAAGTCCATGGTGTTGGCCGCCGCCCTGGAGGAGGGCGTGGTCACCGAGAGCGACACCTTCTACTGCTCCGGCTCGGTGATGGTGCCCGGCTGGAACACCCCCATCAGCTGCTCGGTCACCAGCGGCCACGGCACCCAGGACCTGTCCAAGGCCTTCTCCAACTCCTGCAACCCGGCCTTCATCGAGATCGGCCGGCGGCTGGGCATCCAGAAATTTTACGACTACTTCGAGGCCTTCGGGTTCACCAAGCAGACGGGCATCGAGCTGCCCGGCGAGGCCAGTCTCACCGGCGCCTTCTGGGACCGGGACAAGATGACCAACGTGGACCTGGCGGTGGCCTCCTTTGGCCAGCGCTTTGAGGTCACCCCCCTACAGATGGTGGCCGCCTTCTCCGCCGTGGTCAACGGCGGCTACCTGGTGAAGCCCTATATCGTCCAGTCCATCACCTCCCAGGACGGCGCGGTGATCCAGAACACCGAGCCCACCATCGTGCGCCAGGTGGTCAGCGAGCAGACCAGCCAGCGGTGTGCCGTGATGCTGGAGGAGGAGGTCAACACCGGCACCGGCAAGAACGCCTACGTGGCGGGCTGCCGCATCGGCGGCAAGACCGGCTCCGCCGAGACCAACGAGAAGGGCCGCACCATCGTCTCCTTCATCGGCTGCGCCCCGGCGGACGACCCGCAGGTGGTGGTCCTGCTGGCCTACGACAAGCCCCAGGAGTCCTCCCGGGACAGGCGGGTCAACACCTACGGCACCTACATCAGCGGCGGCAACATGGCCGCCCCCATGGCCGGCCCGCTCATCTCCCGGATCTTGGACTATATGGGCGTGGAGAAGATCTACGGCGCCGACGAGGCCGCCGCCATGGACGTGGCAACTCCATCCGTCGTTGGGAAAACGGTGGACGACGCGGCCAGCGCCCTGGAGAAGCAGGGCCTGAAGTACCGCACCGTGGGCCAGGGGGACACGGTCTCCCGCCAGGTGCCCTCCGCCCGCACCCAGATTCCCAGCGGCTCCAGCGTGATCCTCTACCTGGGCGACGCCGCCCCGGAGGAGAACGCCACCGTGCCCAACGTGGTGGGCCGGACCTACGACACGGCCCGAAAGGTGCTGGAGAACGCCGGCTTCTTCATGCGGGCCTCGGGCGTGTCCACCTACTACACCAACACCACCACTGCCTCCAGCCAGAGCATCCCGGAGGGCACCGTCGCCGCCATAGGCACCGTTGTCGATGTGCAGTTCAGCAACACGGTGGAGGACGGCGCCGTGGCGACCCGGGGCTGAATCCCCAAAAGCGGTCTTATAGAGAATGAAACTCACCCGTGAGGGGTGAAACCATGACTTTGCGCCAGCTTTTGGCCGGCGTCCCCCTCACGGGGGGATGTCCTGATCTGGATATGGAAATAAATTCCATATCCTACGACACCCGGACCCTGTCCCCCGGCGCGCTGTTTTTCGCGCTCCATGGGGAGAGGACCGACGGGGAGCTGTATGTCCGCCAGGCATTGGAAAAGGGCGCTGCCGCGGTGGTGTGCCGCGCCGCGCCGGGGTTCCCCGGCCCCTGGGTCTGCGTCCCGGACCCCCGCCTGGCCCTGGCCCTGGCCAGCGCCAACTGGTTCGGCCGGCCGGGGGAGAGGATGACCCTCATCGGCGTCACCGGCACCAACGGCAAGACCACCGCCACCTACCTGCTCAAAGCCATGCTGGAGGGGGCCCTGGGAGCCAAGGTGGGCCTCATCGGCACCAACCGCAACCTCATCGGGGAGGAGGAGCTGCCCGCCAGCCGCACCACCCCGGAGTCCTATGAGCTGCAGCGGCTGCTGCGCTCCATGGCCGACGCCGGCTGCACCCACGTGGTGATGGAGGTGTCCTCCCACGCCCTGGTGCAGCGCCGGACGGCGGGCCTGCGCTTCGCCGCCGGGGTGTTCACCAACCTGACCCAGGACCACCTGGACTACCACGCCACCATGGAGGACTACCGCGCCGCCAAGGAGCTGCTGTTCCTCCAGTGCGATGCGGCGGTGCTCAACCTGGACGACGAGGCCGGGCAGTACTACGCAGGCCGGGTGCCCTGCGGGGTGGTCACCTACTCGGAGAACAAGGACCGGGCGGACCTGACCGGGAAAAACCTGCGCCTTGCCCCCCGGTATGTGGAGTTCGAGGCGGTGGCCCGGGGGCAGATCGCCCGGGTACACCTGCCCATTCCCGGCGGCTTCTCCATCTACAACGCCCTGGCCGCCCTGGCCTGCGCCTTGAGCCTGGGCATCCCCCTGGCCGAGGCCGCCGCCCCCCTGGCCCACGTCAAGGGGGTGAAGGGGAGGGTGGAGGTGGTGCCGGTCCCGGCCCCCTTCACCGTGCTCATCGACTACGCCCACACCCCCAACGCCCTGGAGAACATCCTCACCACCGCCCGGGACTTCACGGAGAACCGCCTGATCTGCCTGTTTGGCTGCGGCGGGGACCGGGACCGGGCCAAGCGCCCCATCATGGGCTCCGTGGTGGGGGAGCTGGCGGACGTGGCGGTGGTCACCTCCGACAACCCCCGCACCGAGGCCCCCATGGACATCATCCGGGAGATCCTCCCCGGCCTGGAGGGGACCCCCGCCGCCGTCCACGTGGAGCCCGACCGCCCCGCCGCCATCCGGTGGGCTCTGGGGCAGGCCCAAGGCGGGGACGTGATCGTCCTGGCGGGGAAGGGCCACGAGACCTACCAGGAGGTGATGGGGGAGCGCCGCCACCTGGACGAGCGGGAGGTCGTGGCGGACTGGTTTGCCGGGCAGAAGCGCGAAACTTCGGAAGAAACGACACAAAGCGGTGGAAAACGTCCGGCAGGTGTGGTAAAATAACTCGCCTCGCCCGGTTTCGGGTTACCTGAGAGAAAGAGATCCTGGAGGTTTCCGATATGACCTACATACTGAGCTTCATTGTGGCCTTTGGCATGGCCGCCATCCTGGGACAGGTGCTCATCCCCCTGCTGCGCCGGCTGAAGGCCGGCCAGTCCATCCGGGAGGACGGCCCCACCTGGCACATGTCCAAGCAGGGCACCCCCACCATGGGCGGGCTGATGTTCATCCTGGCCATGGGAGTGGCGGTGCTCACCGCCGGCTGGGAATCCATCGCCCGGGGGCAGTACAACCACCTGGTGGTGTACCTGTTCGCCCTGGTGTTTGGGCTCATCGGGTTCATTGACGACTTCCAGAAGCTGCGCCACCACGCCAACGAGGGGCTCACCGCCCCCCAGAAGTTCCTGCTGCAGCTGTGCGCCTCCATCGTATTCACCATCATCCTGCGCCGCACGGGCTATCTGACCCCCGACCTGTACATCCCCTTCCTGGGCATCGAGATCGTGGGCATCCCCTGGGTGGTCTACATGGTCTTTGCCGCCTTCGTGATGGTGGCCACGGTGAACGCCGTGAACCTCACCGACGGCATCGACGGCCTGGCCACCGGCGTCACCCTGCCCGTGGCCCTGTTCTACGTGGCCGTCTCCGCCTGGTACGAGCGGGGGGACCTGACGGTGGCCGCCGCCGCCCTGGCGGGTGGGCTGGCCGCCTTCCTGATCTACAACTTCCACCCGGCCAAGGTGTTCATGGGGGACACCGGCTCCCTGTTCCTTGGCGGCGCGGTGTGTGGGCTGGCCTTCGCCCTGGACATCCCCCTGGTCATCCCCATCATCGGCCTGGTGTATGTGCTGGAGGTGCTCTCCGACATCATCCAGGTGGTCTACTTCAAAAAGACCCACGGCAAGCGGTTTTTCCGCATGGCCCCCCTGCACCACCACCTGGAGCTGGGCGGCTGGAGCGAGGTCAAGCTATTCTGCGTGTTCTCCGGCGGCACCTTTATCCTGTGCGCCCTGGCCTTCCTGGGCGTCATGAACCGCTACCCCATGTAATTCTTTAGAGACCGTTTCCCTTTGCGCGACAAAAAACGAGGAGAGGAGGTGGACGCCATGGCCCGAAAACCCCGCCGGGACCTGACTGTGGAGGAGCAGCTGGCCCGGGGCCCCATTGACCTGCCCTTCCTCATGCTGGTGCTGCTGCTGCTGGGTGTGGGACTGATCATGATGTTCTCCGCCTCCTACGCCACGGCCTACTACGACCCCAACGTGTCCTCTCCGCTGTACTATATCACCCGTCAGGCCCTGTTTGCCGCGGCCGGCGTACTGGTGATGTACTTCGTGTCCAAGGTGGACTACCAGAGCCTGCGCTGGCTGGCGGTGCCCATGCTGATCGGCTCCATCGTCCTGCTGGCGCTGGTGATCACCCCCCTGGGCGTGACCATCAACCGGGCCAAGCGGTGGCTGCACATGCTCATCGTGGCGGGCCCCACCTACCAGCCCTCGGAGATCGCCAAGATCGCGGTCATCCTGTTCTTCGCCTCCCGTCTGTCCAAGCGGGAGACGGAGGAGAAGCTGCACTGGAACCAGCACATGCGGGCGGGCCGCGTGCTCCAGACCCTGGACGACGTGGGCTTTCTGGAGCTGGTGCCCTACGGGGCCATCCTGGCTCTGGTGGGCGGACTGATGATCATGGAGCCCCACCTGTCGGGCACCATCCTGGTGCTGGCGGGCGGCGCCGCGGTGCTGTTCGCCGCCGGCATCCCCCTGCGCTGGTTTTTCCTGGGCGGCGGAGCTGTGTTCCTGCTGCTGTGGGGAGTGGTCAGCTTCACCCCCTACATGACCCGGCGCATCAACCTGTGGCTGGACCCCTGGGCGGACCGGCTGGGGGACGGGTTCCAGACGGTGCAGTCCCTCATCGCCATTGGCTCCGGCGGCCTGCTGGGCAAGGGCCTGGGCAAGAGTATGCAGAAATTCCTGTACGTCCCCGAGCCGGAGAACGACTTCGTGTTCCCCATCGTGGTGGAGGAGCTGGGGTTCGTGGGCGCCTGCCTGGTGCTGCTGCTCTTCGCCCTGCTGATCCTGCGGGGCTACTGGCTGGCCCTCCACGCCCGGGACAAATTCGGCGCGCTGACCATCGTGGGCATCGTCACCCTGCTGGCGGTGCAGGTGTTCCTCAACGTGGGCGTGGTCACCAACCTCATCCCCAACACCGGCATCTCCCTGCCCTTCTTCAGCTTCGGCGGCACCGCTCTGATGATCCAGCTGGCGGAGATGGGCATCGTACTCAGTATTTCCCGGCAGATCCCCGCGCCAAAAAACGACTAGAACGCGGAAGCGTTGGACAACATGAACCTGTATTTGAGGTGACAGTATGAACATCCTCTTTACCTGCGGCGGAACCGCTGGACACGTCAATCCCGCCGTGGCCCTGGCCCGCATCTTCCAGGAGCGCAACCCCGGCTGCCGGGTGCTGTTCGTGGGGGCGGACGGGGGCATGGAGAACCAGCTGGTGCCCAAGGAGGGCTATCAGATCCGCTCCGTGACCATCACCAACTTCCACCGCTCCTTTGCCCCCGCCGACATCGCCCACAACCTGGGCACCCTGGTCAATATGCAGAAGTCCAAGCGGCAGGCAAAGGAGATCCTGGACGAGTTCCAGCCCGACCTGGTGGTGGGCACCGGCGGCTACGCCTCCTACCCCGTGGTCAACGCCGCCGCCCGCTGGGGCATCCCCACCGCCATCCACGAGTCCAACGCCGTCCCCGGCCTGACCACCAAGGCCCTGTCCCAGGTGGTGGACAAGGTGATGGTGGGCTTTGAGGACAGCCGATCCTATTACGACGACCCCGACAAGGTGGTGGTCACCGGCACCCCGGTGCGGGGGGACTTCTTCAAGTACACCCGCCAGGAGGCCCGGGCCCAGCTGGGGCTCACCGACGAGCGGCCCCTGCTGCTGTCCTACTGGGGCTCCCTGGGGGCGGAGGAGATGAACCGCCGCATGGCCGGCTTCATCGCCAAGGAGTGCTACGACGGCACCCCCTTCCACCACATCCACGGCGCCGGCCGGGACTACGGCTGGATGAAGGAGGAGCTGGCCCGCCGGGGGCTGAACCTGGAGGGCACCGGCGTGGAGGTGCGGGAGTACATCTACGACATGCCCCTGGTGATGTCCGCCGCCGATGTGGTGCTGTGCCGGGCCGGGGCGTCCACCATCTCCGAGATCACCGCCATCGCCAAGCCGTCGATTCTGGTGCCGTCCCCCAACGTGACGGCCAACCACCAGGAGAAGAACGCCCGGGTCCTCTCCGACCAGGGCGCCGCCGTCCTGCTGCGGGAGAAGGGGAGCGACGAGCAGGAGCTCTACGCCCAGGCGGAGCTGCTCCTGCGGGAGCCCCGCCGCCGCAGCGATATGATCCGCGCTCTGAACGCCATGTCCGTCCCCGACGCGGGGGAGAAGATCTACCAGACCCTGCGGGCGCTGATGAAATGACCGCGCTGGAGCGCTGAACGCACCGTTTTTTCCCGTTTCACATAGAATGGCCCAAATCCCAATCCAATCGGAGGCCATTCCATGTGCGAATTTGAAATCACCGGCGGCCGCCCCCTGGCGGGCAGGCTGGCGGTCCAGGGGGCGAAAAACAGCGTGCTGCCCATTTTGGCGGCCGCCGTGCTGGCCCCCGGCGAGAGTGTGATCCATAACTGCCCCGACCTGACCGACGTGGCCGCCACCCTGGACATCCTGCGCCTGCTGGGCTGTACTGTCGCCCGGGAGGGGGACACCGTCCAGGTGGACGCCTCCCGCGTCCGCTGCGGCTGTGTGCCGGAGAAGCTGATGGGGGGGATGCGCTCCTCCGTGGTGTTCCTGGGCGCGCTGCTCTCCCGCTGCGGCGGGGCGGAGCTGTCCTACCCCGGCGGCTGTGAGCTGGGCCCCCGGCCCATCGACCTGCACCTGATGGCCCTGCGGACCTTGGGGGTCAAGGTGTCGGAGGAGGGGGGACAGGTCGTCTGCCGGGGCGACGGGATGCGCGGGGAGCAGATCTGCCTGTCCATCCCCAGCGTGGGGGCCACGGAGAACGCCATGCTGGCCGCCTGCGGCTGCCCTGGCGTGACCACCATCGTGGGGGCCGCCCGGGAGCCGGAGATCGAGGACCTTCAGAGCTTCCTTCGGGCCATGGGCGCCCGGATAGAGGGCGCGGGCAGCCCGGTGATCCGCATCGAGGGGGGAGCGCCCCTGCACCCTGCGGAGCACACCGTCATCGGCGACCGCATCGCCGCGGCCACCTACCTGTGCGCGGCGGGGGCCGCCGGGGGCTGCGTCACCCTGACCGGGGTGGACCCCGGCCACCTGACCGCGGTGCTGTCCGTGCTGCGGGAGGCGGGGGCGGACATCCAGACGACCCCGGGGAGCGTGAGCATCCTGTGCGCCGCGCCGCTGTACGGCGTGCGCCCGGTGCGCACCGCGCCCCACCCGGGGTTCCCCACCGACGCCCAGGCGCCCCTGATGGCCGCCCTGTGCTGCGGGACGGGGGCCACCATGTTCGTGGAAAATATGTTTTTGAGCCGCTACCGCCACGTAGGGGAGCTGACCCGTATGGGGGCGGATATCCAGGTGGACGGCCGGGTGGCCGTGGTCACCGGACGCCCCCTCCACGCCGCCCGGGTGCGGGGGAGCGACCTGCGGGGGGCCGCCGCCCTGGTGGTGGCCGCCCTGGCCGCCCGGGGGGTGAGCCGGCTGTCCGGCGTGAACCACATCCTGCGGGGCTACCAGGACCTGGACGGAAATCTGCGCGCCCTGGGCGCCCAGATTTACCCGGTATGAACGAGAGAGAGTAAGAGGGTTTCCCATGTCACCACAGAGAAACAGCAGAAGACGCAGACATCGCAGGGGGCGGTTCAGTCTCCTGTTTTATGTGCTGGCCGCGGTGGCCGCCCTGGCGGCCCTGACCCTGGGCGTCACGGTGTTCTTCCAGCTGGAGAAGGTGGAGGTGGAGGGCAACTCCCGCTACACCGCGGAGGAGGTGGTGGCCGCCTCCGGCCTGGAGATCGGCGACAACCTGTTCCGCATGAACAAGAACAAAATATCCAGCTCCATCCGGGAGAAGCTGCCCTACATCGAGGGGGTTACCCCGGTGCGCCAGCTGCCCAACACCATCGTGATCGTGGTGCAGGAGTGGGGGGCCGCGGCGCGGGTGGCCTCCGGCCCGGCGAACGCCGGGGAGCTGGGGGAGGGGGAGGAGCCCTCCTCCGAGACCTGGCTGATCAGCGTCAACGGCCGGCTGCTGGAGAAGGCGCCCGCCAACAGCACCGCCATGCTGATCTCCGGCATGACCCTGCTGTCCCCCCGGGCGGGCACCACCATGGCGGTGCCCGTGGCCCAGCAGGATAAGCTGGACGCCCTGCGGCAGCTGCTGGGGGCCATGGAGGAGCTGGGGATGACCGGGCAGTTCTCGGCCATCGACATGTCCTCCTCCTACCAGATCACCCTGACCTTCGGCCAGTTCACGGTGAAGCTGCCCATGGTGGCCGACTTCAACTACAAGCTGCGGGCCCTGGAGAAGGTGGCCCCCGACTGGGCCAGCTACGACCACGGCACCTTTGACCTGACCCAGGAGGAGTACACCGTGGTGTTCAGCCCGGACTGATCCCCAAAGGCGGCCCTGCCGGTTTTTCACAGGAAAGTTTTTTCAAATCGCAGAATAATACTTGACCTGCTGGGAAAACCGCGCTACAATAAAACAAAATATTGCGCATATAGGGGCGCGGCGGCACAACCGCTTGTTTCACGCCCCCTACTTTGTACATAGGAGGAAATCGTGATGGCCTTCGGAATGGATTTGGGTCCCGACAGCGTAGTCAATATCAAGGTGGTGGGCGTCGGCGGCGGCGGCAACAACGTGGTCAACCGCATGGTCCGCACCGGCACCAAGGGCGTGGATTTCATCGCTGTGAACACGGATAAGCAGGCGCTGTCCGTCTCCAGCGCCACCTATAAGATCCAGATCGGCGAGAAGCTGACCAACGGCCAGGGGGCCGGCTCCGACCCCGAGATCGGCCGCAAATCCGCCGAGGAGAACCGCACCCAGATCTCCAAAGCCCTGGAGGACGCCGACATGGTGTTCATCACCGCCGGTATGGGCGGCGGCACCGGCACCGGCGCGGCCCCCATCGTGGCCGACATCGCCAAGGAGATGGGCGTGCTCACCGTGGGCGTGGTCACCAAGCCCTTCAAGTTCGAGGGGATGCGCCGCATGAAGCAGGCGGAGATGGGCATCGCCGACCTGCGCAGCAAGGTGGACTCCCTGGTCATCATCCCCAACGAGCGTCTCAAGCTGGCCACCGACCAGAAGATCACCATGCTCAATGCCTTCGAGATCGCTGACGACGTGCTGCAGCAGGCCGTCCAGTCTATCTCCGACCTGATCAAAAACACCGGGTTCATCAACCTGGATTTCGCCGACGTGTCCGCCGTCATGAAGGACGCCGGCCGGGCCCACATGGGCGTTGGCCGGGCCGCGGGCAAGACCAAGGCCGAGGAGGCCGCCAAGATGGCCATCTCCAGCCCCCTGCTGGAGACCTCCATCAACGGCGCCAAGGGCGTGCTCATCAACGTGACCGGCTCCATGGACATCGGTCTGGAGGAGGTGGAGACCGCCGCCAATCTGGTGCAGGAGGCCGCCCACCCCGAGGCCAACATCATCTTCGGCGCCGCCTTCGACGAGACCCTGGAGGATGAAATCCGGGTCACCGTCATCGCCACCGGCTTTGAGGAGCCCGCCGCCGCCCCCGACTCCGGCGCCCCCTTCACCGAGGCGGGCAAAAAGGTGGAGGCCCAGGGGCAGGTCCCCCAGGCCGGACAGCCCGCCGGTACCCAGCCCTCCTCTCAGCCCGCCGCCGAGCCGGTCATGCCCGAGAAGAAGGTCAGCGACGACGACTGGGACATCCTGGAGCGCATTTTCAGCAAGAAGAAATAAGTAAGGAAGATAAAAAGTCCGCCCTGCGCAGCAGGGCGGACTTTTTATGCTTGTGGGGACTCGCGCTCGATGCTCTCCCGCAGCATCTTCAGCTCCCCCAGGGTGGACACGGAGATCCCGCTCTCCAGCAGGCGCAGTTGGACCTTTCCCGGCATGGTGTTCCAGTAGGCCAGCAGCGCGTCGTCTCCGCCTACCACGTCCTGGGGACGGCGGTAAAACTGCTCCATGTGCATCCCTCCAGGGACAGTCTGCCCGGAAAGGGGCAGAAAAATCCGCCCGCCGGAGGGGCAGGCGGATCTTTTGTACGGGATATTACTCCTCGGGCTTCTCGACGGCCTCTTCCACGGCCTCGGCGGCGGCCTCAACAGCCTCCTCCACGGCCTCGGCGACGGGCTCAGCCGCCTCCTCAGCGGCCTCCACGACCTCCTCCACGGCCTCGTCCTCGGGGCCCTCGGCCATCTCGGCCTTCAGCTCGGCGATGCGGTCGTTGTTGGCCTCGATAGCGGCCTTGGCGGCGGTGATCTTCTCGCAGGCGGCGGCGAAGGCACCCTCGGGGGCAAGGCCCTTCTCGGCGTAGTACAGCTTGCCGATTTCGGTGTAGGCCTTCTTGATGGAGTCCTCCTCGCCGATGTTGGCGGTTTTCAGCTTGGCGATCTCCGCCAGCTGCTTGGATTTGGCGACGCCGGTCTGGGCCAGGCCGGTGGCCTTCTCCTTCAAAGTGTTCAGGTTGCTGGTGACATTATCTAGGAATCCCATGGCGATTACCTCCTTAAAATGAACGGTGTTCCGTCCTGTTGGATTTATTCTAACCTATTTTGATGTGCAAGGCAAGATGCTAAATCGGGTTTTAATTATTTTTTTATCTTTTTTCCAGGGAGATTTTCAGAGAGAAGGGCCGGTGAGAGGGGGATACAAAAATGTGAATTTTCATAAAACATTCCGATTTTTGCCACTTTTGAAAAAAAGTGTGGAGATAGGCGGGAAAACATTTCGGTTTCCTGAAAAACGAGACGTTTTATCGTGAAAATGCCATAAAAAAACCCTTGCAAACCCCAAAAGAATCTGCTATTATTACTGGAGAATGCCGGAAAATCGGCTTTTCCGCCCCGTGGGGCGGAGGGCCGGAAGGAACGCCGCCGGGCGGCGGGCAGCTGCCTGCGCACCGCCTCTCCCGGCGGGGCGGGGGAGAGGGAGGAGAGGAGCTTGTCACAGCAGCGAGAACTTCTGGAGCAGCGCCTGCTCCAGGCCTACCGCGCCTACTACGATGTGGAGGTGCTGGACCAGGGCGAGCTGCGGGCCCGCTGCGACTACCACTCCCGCCAGTCCCAGTACGTGCTGGTGAAGAAGGCGGAGCTGTGGGCGGCGGAGAGCCATGAGTACCTCTACCTGTACTCCGTGCCCCGCCTCACCGCCCGGCGGGTGGAGGAGATTTTCCAGGCCGTTCTGGACGACGGGACGCCCCGCGTCAAGCCTCACGCCGAGCATATGTGTACCCACCTCACCGCCCTGGTCCTGTACGACCAGGCGGACCCGGAGGCCCTTGAGGGGCTGAAAAAGCTGAAAAAGCGCCGGGAATTTAAGCTATCGCTCCATGGATGGATGGAGTTCCGTATAGCCGCCGTTGACGCGGTCAGCGGCGAGATCGCCACGAATCGCAGCGCCCGGGACATGAGCAAGGCCCTGCAGCCCTTTGTGGACAGTGTGGCAAAATCTAAATTGTGAGAGGAGAAAAAATCAATGAACGCAGTATTGGTACTTCTGGTCGGCTGCGCCATCCTGGTCGTGGGTTATCTTACCTATGGTAAGTGGCTCAGCGAGCAGTGGGGCGTTGACGACTCTAGGGTCACCCCGGCCCATGAGCTGGAGGACGGCATGGACTATGTCCCCGCCAAAGCCCCCGTGCTGATGGGTCACCACTTCTCATCCATCGCCGGCGCCGGCCCCATCAACGGCCCCATCCAGGCCGCGGTCTTTGGCTGGGTCCCCGTCGTGCTGTGGGTCCTCATCGGCGGCATCTTCTTCGGCGCCGTCCATGACTATGGTGCCCTGTTTGCCTCCATCCGGCACAAGGGCCAGTCCATCGGCGAGGTCGTCGCCCTCAACATCGGCGAGCGCGCCAAGAAGCTCTTCATCATTTTCTCTTACCTGACCCTGATCCTGGTGGTGGCCGCTTTCGCCTCCATCGTGGCGGGCACCTTCAACGGCTTCAACGCTGACGGCACCCAGAACGCCGACAACGCCTCCGTGGCCATGATCTCCATCCTGTTCATCCTCATGGCCATCATCTTCGGCCTGTGTGTCTACCGCCGGGGCGCGCCCCTGTCCGTGGCCACCATCGCCGGCGTCATCGGCATCGTGATCTGCCTGGTCATCGGCCTGAACTTCCACCCCATCTACCTGAGCACCAACGTGTGGATGTGGATCGTGGGCGTGTACATCCTCATCGCCTCCGTGGCCCCTGTGTGGATCCTGCTGCAGCCCCGTGACTACCTGTCCTCCTTCCTGCTCTACGGCATGATGGTCATCGCCGCCGTGGGCATCATCGGCGCCGGCATCACCGGGGCCAACCTGAACATGGAGATCCCCGCTTTCACCGGGTTCCATGACGAGATCACCACTCCCTCCTCCCTGGGCTACCTGTTCCCCGCCCTGTTCGTGACCATCGCCTGCGGCGCTATCTCCGGCTTCCACTCCCTGGTGGGCTCCGGCACCACCGCCAAGCAGCTGGACCACGAGCGCGACGCCAAGCCCATCGCCTACGGCGGTATGCTCATCGAGTGCGCCCTGGCTCTGATCTCCCTGTGCGCTGTCGGCTTCATCTGGCAGGACTACCTGGCCGGCACCCGCACCCCCACCGTGGTGTTCGCCACCGGTCTGTCCAAGATGGTGGCCACCATCCCCGGCCTGGCCGGCGCTGAGGGCACCATCCGCGCCCTGCTGGTGCTGACCGTGTCCGCCTTCTGCCTGACCTCTCTGGACACCGCCACTCGTCTGGCCCGCTACATGTTCCAGGAGTTCTGGCTGGCCCCCGGCGAGACCTATAAGGACGTCACCGGCGTCAAGGCCGTGCTGTGCAACCCCCTGGTGGCTACCGCCATCACCGTGGTGCTGGGCATCGGCCTGGGCATGACCGGCTACTCCATCATCTGGCCTCTGTTCGGCGCCGCCAACCAGCTGCTGGCCGCCCTGGCCCTGCTGGCTGTCTGTGCCTGGCTGGGCAACATCGGCAAGAACAACAAGATGTTCATCCCGCCGATGATCTTCATGCTCATCGTCACCCTGACCTCCCTGGCCTTCACCATCAAGGGCCAGCTGTCCGACCTGTCTGTGGCCGGCGCTCCCATCCGTCTGGTGATCGCTGTCGTCCTCTTCGTGCTGGCTCTGGTGCTGGCTTGGGAGGGCGCCCAGGTCGTCTTTATGGGCAGGAAGCCCGAGGCCGCCAAGAAGTGATCCTTCGGCCAAAAGCGATGCAAAAAGAGGGCCCCATCGGGGCCCTCTTTTCTTGTGCGGATATGGAATTATGTAAACTTATAGGCCCAGCAGCCGGGCTGCGTTCCCGCCCAGGATGGCGTCGATGTCGGCCTGGGGCAGAGGTATAGAGCGGATGCGCTCCAGCTCCCGGGCCTGGTCACCCCAGGGGCTGTCGGTGCCGAAGAGGATGTGGTCCGCCCCGAAGGCCCCCACCATCCGCAGGAACTGCTCCTGGCCCATCATGTCCAGGGGCCAGGGGATGGGGTCCGGGTCGCTGTTGAGGGGCAGCTTGCCCAGGGAGAAGGAGCAGTCCAGGTACACCCCGGTGCCGGGCAGCAGCCGCTCCACCTGCTCCCAGTTGTGCCAGCCGCCCATGTGGGCCAGGATGAACTGGAAGGGGCCCACCTCCCGGACGGCGTGGAGGGCCATCTCCGGGGAGCAGCGGACCACCCCGGGGTAGCCCACGTCCAGCCCCGCGTGGGTGATGACGGTCAGGCCCAGCTCGCCGCAGCGGTCCATGATCCGCAGGAAGCGGATGTCGTCCAGGTCCACCCCCTGGTAGACGGGGTGGAGCTTGACGCCCTTGATGCCCTGGGCGGCGATGCGGTCCAGCTCCTCCTTCCAGCCGTCGTAGTCGGGGTGGATGCAGCCGAAGGAGATCAGCCCCCGGTCATGAAACGCCTCGCACAGCCGCAGGGAGGCGTCGTTGACGTGGGGGACTTGGTGGGGATTGGTAGCCACGGGGAGGACCACAGACCAGTCGATCCCCGCCGCCGCGGCCTTTTGGGCCAGCCCGGCGGCGGTGCCGTCGGAGAAGGGGGTGGTGTGGGACATGTGCTGGAGCTTGTCCACCGTCGAGGCGGCGATCTTGTCCGGGAAGGTGTGGGTGTGGATATCGACGATCATATTGTTCGCTCCTCAAAAAACTGTGGTATGCCTAAGCATACCACAGTTTTCGTGTGATTTCTACTGAATTTTTGCTCAATCGCCCAGGGCCTCGCGCTGACGGACGGTGACCCGCTGCTCGTAGCAGGAGAAGGCGTCGTCCACCAGTTTGGCTTCCGGCTTGGGGGTGAGGGCGCTGACCACCGGCACGATGATCAGCCCGGTGATCATGCAGAAGGCGCCGGCGTTGATGGGGGACTGGAGCAGGGCGGGCAGCGCGGTCTTGGCGGGGGAGATGACCAGCAGCATGAACACGGTGGCAAAGACGAAGTTCACCCAGCAGGCGGCCTTGGTGGCCTTCTTCCAGTACAAGCCGTAGAGGAAGGGGGCCAGGAACGCGCCGGCCAGAGCGCCCCAGCTGACGCCCATGAGCTGGGCGATGAAGGTGACGCTGGACTTGTACTGGATGATGGCCAGCACCACGGAGATGCCGATGAACACCACGATGAGGCCCTGCATGATGCGCACCTGCTTCTTCTCGTCCATGTCCTTGATGACGTGGCCCTTGAGCAGGTCCAGGGTCAGGGTGGAGCTGGAGGTCAGCACCAGGGAGGACAGGGTGGACATGGAGGCGGAGAGCACCAGGATGACCACCACGGCGATGAGCAGCTCGGGCAGGCCGGAGAGCATGGTGGGGATGACGGAGTCGTAGCTGCCGTTGGGCAGGCCGTTGACCATCTCCATCTTGTCGGAGAACAGCCGGCCGAAGCCGCCCAGGAAGTAGCACCCGCCGGCCACGATGAAAGCGAAGGCGGTGGAGATGACAGTGCCCTTGTTGATGGCGCCCTCACTCTTGATGGCGTAGAACTTCTGCACCATCTGGGGCAGGCCCCAGGTGCCCAGGGAGGTCAGCAGCACCACGCCCAGCAGGTTGATGGGGTCGGGGCCCAGGAAGGAGTTGAACACGCCGGGGGTGGTGGACACGGCCTCGTCGGTGACCTGGGCCAGCCCGTCCAGCGCGGCCATCAGGCCGCCCTGGCTGCCAATGACGGCGGCGATGACGGCGCAGATGCCGAAAATCATGATGACGCCCTGGATGAAGTCGTTGATGGCGGTGGCCATGTAGCCGCCGGCGATGACGTACACGCCGGTGAGCACCGCCATGACGATGACGCAGATGGAGTAGTCGATGTTGAAGGCCATGCCGAACAGCCGGGACAGGCCGTTATAGAGGCTGGCGGTGTAGGGGATGAGGAAGATGAAGATGATGACGGAGGCGGCGATCTTCAGGGAGTTGCCGCCGAAGCGCTTGCCGAAGAACTCGGGCATGGTGGCGGAGTTCAGGTGCTGGGTCATGATGCGGGTGCGACGGCCCAGGATGACCCAGGCCATCAGCGAGCCGATCAGGGCGTTGCCGATGCCGGCCCAGGTGGCGGCGATGCCGTACTTCCAACCGAACTGACCGGCGTAGCCCACAAAGACCACGGCGGAGAAGTAGGAGGTGCCGTAGGCGAAGGCGGTCAGCCAGGGACCCACAGCCCGGCCGCCCAATACGAAGCCGTTGACGTCGGTGGCGTTTTTCCGGCAGTAGAGGCCGATGCCCACCATCACGGCGAAGAACGCGACGAGCAGAACAAACTTTATCATGAGAACCATTTCCTTTCACGCCGCTAACACACTGCGGCTTTTCTGCGTTAAACTGTAACGCAGAAAAGCAATAAAGTCAAGAGGAAATTCCTGTTTTGACGGAAAAATTTCATCCCCCGGCCGGAAAATCTTTGGTGAAAGGGCACGAAAAGCCGCCGGAATGGCAAAAAACGAGCCGGAACAGCGTGTTCCGGCCCGCTTTATCCTGTTTTTGTTACCGCTCTGACAGCGCCTTGGCCCGGTCCAGGATGGCCAGGGCCGCCTCCCGCTTGGACAGCAGGGGCAGCTCCTCCGCCCCGCCGGCGGTGATAACGGTGATCACGTTGGTGTCCACCCCGAACCCGGCGCCGGCCACCTTCAAATTGTTGGCGCAGATCATGTCCACCTTTTTCTTCTCCAGCTTGGCCCGGCTGTTCTCCACCAGGTCCCGGGTCTCCATGGAGAACCCGCAGATCACCTGGCCGGGGCGGCGGTGCTCCCCCAGGTATTTCAGGATGTCCCGGGTGCGCCTGAGGGGGATGGACAGGTCGCCGTCAGACTTTTTGATCTTGTCTCCGCTGTACCCGGCGGGGGTGTAGTCGGCCACGGCGGCGGCCTTGAAGATGAAGTCGGCCTCCCCGCACCGGGCGGCCACCGCCTCGAACATATCGGCGGCGGACACCACGGGGACCACCTCCGCGAAGAGGGGGGGCGCGAGGGACACGGGGCCGGACACCAGGGTGACCTGCGCCCCCCGGAGCGCCGCCATCTCCGCCAGGGCATAGCCCATCTTGCCGCTGGAGTGGTTGGTGAGGTAGCGCACCGGGTCCAGGGACTCCTGGGTGGGGCCGGCGGTGACCAGCACCCTTTTCCCCGCCAGGTCGTGGGGCAGGGCGATCTCCTTCAGGATATACTGCACCAGCGTCTCCGGCTCGGGCAGCTTGCCCGCCCCCACGGAGCCGCAGGCCAGCCGGCCGGAGGCGGGGGCGATGACCTGCCAGCCATACCGGCGCAGGATGTCCAGGTTGTCCTGGGTGACGGGGTTCTCCAGCATATTGGTGTTCATGGCCGGGGCGATGAGCTTGGGGCAGGTGCAGGCCAGCACCGTGGTGGTCAGCATATCGTCGGCCAGGCCGTGGGCCAGCTTGGCGCAGATGTTGGCGGTGGCCGGGGCGATCAGCACCAGGTCGGCGCGCTGGGCCAGGGAGATGTGCTCCACCTGGTGGGCGAAGTTCCGGTCGAAGGTGTCCACGATCGTGCGGTTGCCGGTGAGCTGCTCGAAGGTCAGCGGCGCGATGAATTTCGTGGCGTGCTCGGTCATGACGACCTCCACGCAGGCGTGGAGCTTCACCAGGGCGGAGGCCAGGGCCGCGGCCTTGTAGGCGGCGATGCCCCCGGTGACTCCCAGCAGGACGGTCTTTCCTTTCAGCATGGCATATCCTCCCGGCGGGGCGGGCCCGCCAATTTTTTCACTATTATAGCGCGTTTTTTTCCCTCTGTAAAGCGCGGGACCCGGGGAAAGGGGGCGGGAAACCGCCGGAAAAGGGCAGATTTGCAAACTTCATGATAATACCCGGCTTGCAATTGGGAAAAAACTCCTGTATAATACCCCATGCAATTTGCAGCAGGGGTGATTTTATGCTGTTGGCAATCGACATCGGCAACACCAATATCGTCATTGGAATCGTCCACCGGGACAAGATCCTGTTTGAGGCCCGCATCGCCACCGACCGCACCCGTACCTCCGACCAGTACGGGGTGGAGATCAAGAATATGCTGGAGGCCTACGGCGTCAAGGTGGGGGACGTGTGCGACTGCATCATCTCCTCTGTGGTGCCCCCGGTGTTCAACTCTGTGCGCACCGGTGTCATCAAGGTCATCGGCAAGCAGCCCCTGGTGGTGGGGCCCGGACTGAAAACCGGGCTGAACATCCACATGGACGTGCCCTCCCAGGTGGGCAGCGATCGCATCGTCATCGCCGTGGCCGCCCTGGCGGAGTACGAGGCGCCCCTGATCCTCATGGACCTGGGCACCGCCACCACCATCGAGGTGGTGGAGCCGGGGAATATCTACCTGGGCGGCGTCATCATCCCCGGCGTGCGCATCTCCGTGGACGCCCTTACCAGCCGCACCGCCCAGCTGCCCGGCATCAGCCTGGACCGGCCCAAGCAGGTCATTGGCAAGAACACTGTGGACTGTATGCGCAGCGGCATCATGTACGGCACCGCCGCCATGCTGGACGGCATGGTGGAGCGCATCGAGGCCGAGCTGGGCCACACCTCCACCGTGGTGGCCACCGGCGGCATGGCCCAGTTCGTCACCCCCCTGTGTAAGCGGGAGATCATTTTGGAGAAGGACCTGCTGCTCAAGGGCCTGAACATCATCTACCGGAAGAACAAAAAGTAAGAGCGCTTGAGGCCCCCGGACGGTGCGTCCGGGGGCCTTTTCCATGTCCGTGTTAGGGGAGGAACGACTCGATCTCCGGGTACTGCTCCAGGATCTTGGCCAGACAGCGGAGGAACTCCCGCGTCAGCTCCTGCTTGCGCCGGCTGCCCAGCAGGTAGTAGATGATCCGGTCCGGCGGCCCCTCCTGGAACCGGCGCAGCTCCGCCGCGCACCGCCCCTGGATGGCCCTGGCCACCGACAGCGGCGTGGCCGCCCAGCTGTCCGTCCAGGAGAAGAAGCTCTCCAGCAGGGACATCTGGTCCAGCTGGGCCCTGGGCTGCACCGCCCGGCTGAACCAGAATGCGTGCCACAGGTCGTACTCCGGGTTCCAGGGCAGGCGCAGCTCCCGGCCCGGGTCCAGCTGACTGGGGCGGACCGGGTCGGGCAGGTCACTGCCCCGGGTACACAGCAGCACCATGGGCTCCCGGAAGGCGGGGATGGTCTCCACCTGGGGGTGGTACATGTCGTCGGAGATGAGGGCAAGGTCGCACAGACCCTCCGCCACGTAGTGGTAGCACTCCTGGGAGGAGCGGTTGTGGAAGGTGAGCGCGGGCTTCCCCTCCTGGGAGAGGAACAGCCGCAGGGCCTCGGGCAGCAGGTAGGAGCTGACGCTGCCCACCGAGGCCACGTTCAGGGTCCGCGCCCGGTCCCGGCTGCCGATCTCCCGCGTCTCCTGCCACAGCAGGCTCCACCGCTGGGCCACCTCCACGAAGTCCCGGCCCTGGCCGGTGAGCTCCACCTGCCGCTTTCCCCGGCCCCGCTCCAGCAGGGGACAGCCCAGCTCCCGCTCCAGGGCGCGCAGGTGCCGGCTCACCGCCGGCTGGGTGATGTACAAAGCCTGTGCCGCGCCGGACACGCTGCCCAGGCGCACCACCGCCAGAAATACCTCGATCTCCTGCTGGGTCATAGCCGCCTCCAAATATAATAGATACCTTATATTTTAGCGGATAAAACGGCATTTTACAAGGGGAACTTTTGCGGGTATACTGTCTCCAGACCAAAACCACCGGGAGGCGTTCCCCATGACCGACACAGCCGACCTCACCCGCGGCCCCGTCCGCGCCCAGCTCATCTCCCTGGCCCTGCCCATGCTGGCCGGGAACATCCTCCAGCAGCTCTACAACACCGTGGACGCGGTGATCGTGGGTCGGGTGGTGGGGGACGCCGCCTTCGCCGCCGTGGGGGTGGCGGGCTCGGTGATGAACCTGTTCCTCTTCCTCATCACCGGGGCCTGCACCGGAGTGGGGACGCTGCTGTCCCAGCTCTACGGGGCGGGGGACCGGGGGGCCTTCCGCCGGGACTTCTTCCTGTCCTCCGCCTTCGGCGCGGGGCTGACAGCCCTGCTCTCCGCCGCGGGCCTGCCCCTGCTGCGCCCCCTGCTCTCGGCCCTCCAGACCCCGGCGGAGATCGCCGGGTACGCCCGGGACTACCTGCGCATCATCCTGCTGGGCCTGCTGGCCGCCTTCGCCTACAACCTGTGCTCCGCCGTGCTGCGCTCCGTGGGCAACACCCGGGCGGCCCTGGCGTTTTTGGCCGTCTCCATGGCGGCCAACCTGGCCCTGGATGTGCTGTTCATCGCCGCCTTCCGCTGGGGCGTGGCCGGGGCGGCGGGGGCCACCGTGCTGGCCCAGGCCCTGTCCGCCCTGCTGTGCGCGGCCTACCTGGGGAGCAGGTTCCCCCAGCTGATGTTCCGCCGGGGGGACATGGTGTACGACGGCACGCTGCTGCGGCGCACCGCCCACTTTAGCGCGGTGTCCGCCCTGCACATGTGCAACCTGTACATCGGCAAGCTGCTGGTCCAGCGCACGGTGAACGGCCTGGGCCCCGCGGCCATCTCCGCCTTCACCGCCGCGACCCGGCTGGAGGGCTTCGCCAACTCCTTCGGGGACAGCGGCGCGGCGGCCATGTCGGTGTTCATCGGCCAGAACACCGGGGCCCGCAGCGGCCGGCGGGTCCGGGATGGGTTCCGCACCGGCCAGCGCCTGCTGGCCGCCCTGGGCCTGCTCATGTCCGGGGTCCTGTTCCTTGGGGCGGGGGTGCTGCTGCCACTGGTGCTCCCGGAGGGGGACGGGGCCAGCCTCCCGCCGGCCCTGGGCTACCTGCGGCTGGTGGCCTGTTTCTACCTGTTCAACTTCCTGGGCAGCGGCCTGGCCGGCTACTTCCGGGGCCGGGGCCGGGTGAATATCCCGGTGATTGGCTCCACGGGGCAGATCGCCGCCCGGGTGGTGCTCTCGGCCCTGCTGGCCCCCCGCATGGGCCTGCCCGGGGTGGCCCTGGCCACCGGCATCGGCTGGGCGGGGGTCGTGGCCTTCTGGACCATCCTGGTCCGACGGGAGCGGATCACCCCCGCCGCTGCCCAAACAGCTCCCACAGCCCGATGACCACCAGAAAGCCCCCGAACAGCCTGCGCAGCAGCCCCACATCCAAGGCGGTAGCCGCCCAGGCGGCCAGGGCGGCGCAGCACAGCCCGGCGGCGATGGCCGGACCTAAGGCCCGCCTCTCGATGTATCCGTTTTTCACGTGGGCGGGCAGGGACAGCAAAGCCGCGGGGAGGAAGTAGAGCAGGTTGATTCCCTGGGCCAGGTGTTGGTCCAGCCCGGCGAAGGCGGTCAGGTACACCAGCAGCAGAGTGCCTCCCCCCACGCCGAACCCGGAGAGCACCCCCGCGGCCGCGCCGGCCAGCAGGGGGAGGAGAAAGCCCCTCACAGGGCGCACCTCAGCCCGCCGAAGATCAGCAGCAGCCCGAACCCCCGGCGCAGCCAGGAGACCTTCACGCCCTGGAACCATTTTCCCCCCAGCCAGCCCCCGGCGGCCCCGCCGATGAGGTAGGGCAGGGCGGCGCTCAGCTCCAGCCCGCCCCGGAGCAGGTAGATCCCCGCAGACAGCACGCACAGGGGCAGCACCACCGCCACTGAGGTGGCAAAGGCCCGCCGCTCCTCCAGATTGCAGCCCCGGACCAGGGCGGGCACCAGGAGAGAGCCGCCCCCGCCGCCGAAAAATCCGTTGGCCAGCCCCGCGGCGGCCCCCGCCAGGGCATATTTGACCCGTTCGCGCACCGTGACCGCCCCCTTTCCGCCTAGTTTGGCGCGCGGGGGGCGGGTTTATGTGCCCGCCGCCGGCTCATGATTCAAAAAATGCAAAAAATGAAATTACCTGTTGACAAATGCCGGCGGACGTTGCATAATGACAGTAACGCGACTTTAGCACTTCAAAGTGTGAAAACCATGAACATCAGCCGCGCGAAAGAAGAGGAGGCAGTTCCCGATGAAAACCGTATACCTGAAACATGTGGAAGTTGGCGCGGGCGTGCCCAAGGTCATCGTCCCCATCGTGGCCCCTACGGCCCAGGGCATCGTGGAGAAGGCGGAGAGCTTCCGCACCATCCCCATGCAGGTGGTGGAGTGGCGGGTGGACTTCTACCATGACGCGCTGGACATCTCCAAGGTGCTGGACACGCTGGGCAAGCTGCGCGCCGCCCTGGGGGAGACCCCCATCCTGTTCACCTTCCGCACCAAGAAGGAGGGGGGCGAGAAGCCCATCTCCATGGAGCACTACACCGCCCTGAACAAGGCCGTGGCCGAGTCCGGCTGTGTGGAGGCCATCGACGTGGAGGTGTTCTCCGGCGACGACGTGGTGCGCCAGAACGTGAAGAATATCCACGCCGCCGGCGTGGCGGTGGTGGGCTCCAACCACGAGTTCAAGCACACCCCCTCCGAGGACGACATCATCTACCGCCTGCGCAAGGAGCAGGACCTGGGCTGCGACATCCTGAAGATCGCCGTCATGCCCCAGACCAAGCGGGACGTGATCACCCTGCTCTCCGCCACCGAGCGGATGTACACCGACTACGCCGAGCAGCCCCTCATCACCATGTCCATGGCCCCCACCGGGGTGCTCAGCCGCTTCTGCGGCGAGGTGTTCGGCTCCGCCATGACCTTCGGCGCGGTGGGCCAGACCTCCGCCCCCGGCCAGGTGCCGGTGGAGCGGCTGAACACCGCCCTGCAGATCCTCCACGAGTCCATGTGAGCTGTCATGCAAAAAAGCTCCCGCCCAGTGGGCGGGAGCTTTTTTCACGCGTTTTTCTGGCTGAGGCGGATGGCCCGGGCGGGGGGATTCTTCCGCCGGGCGTTGGTGCGGCCCTCGGCGCGGATCTCGCCGGCGGCCATCAGCGCCCGCTTGGTCAGGGCGGGACCCACCAGCTCGTACACCAGCACGGAGAACAGCACCACGTTGCGCACCACCGCGCCGTCGCTCAGCTGCTGGGCGGTGAGGGCCATGCCCAGGGCCACGCCGGCCTGGGGCAGCAGGGTGATGCCCAGATACCGGGTGATGTTGGGCGCGCAGCGGGTCAGGGTGCAGCTGCTGAAGGCGCCGAAGTACTTGCCCAGGGAGCGGGCCAGGATATACACCACGCCGATGAGCAGCACCATCGGATTGGACAGGATGCGCAGGTCCAGCTCCGCGCCGGACAGCACGAAGAACAGCACGAACAGGGGGGCCGTCCAGCCGTCGATGCGCTCCATCAGCTCCTCGGAGAAGTCGCAGATGTTGCAGAACACGGTGCCGGCCATCATGCACACCAGCAGCAGGCTGAACCCGCACTGGATGCCGGCCACCTCGAACTCCGCCATGGACAGCCCCACGGTCATGAGCACGCAGGCGATGGAAAGGGTCAGGCGCTTGCTGCGGGAGAAGAAGTACTTTTCGATCCGAAACAGCAGCCACCCGGCCAGAGCGCCCAGAGCCAGGGACAGCACGATCTCCACCAGGGGCTCCAGCAGGACGCATTTCAGGCTGATGCTCCCCTGCTCCAGGGCGCTGGCCACGCCGAAGGAGGCGGAGAAGAGGACCAGGCCCACCGCGTCGTCGATGGCCACCACCAGCAGCAGCAGCTTGGTCATGGGGCCGTCGGCCTTGTACTGGCGCACCACCATCAGAGTGGCCGCCGGGGCGGTGGCCGCGGCGATGGCGCCCAGGGTGATGGCGGAGGAGACGGAGATGAGATCGGGGAAGATCAGGTGCAGCCCCACCAGGGCCAGGTCCACCAGGAAGGTGGTGAACACCGCCTGCAAAATGCCCACGGTGATGGCCTGGGCGCCCATGTGCTTGAGCTGCTCCAGGCGGAACTCGTTGCCGATGGTAAAGGCGATGAATCCCAGGGCCACCTGGGAGATCAGGTCCAGGTCGGCCACCTCCTCCAGAGTGTTGAACCCCAGGTGGTAGAAATTGAGCCCGCCGATACAGAACGGGCCCAGGAGGAGCCCGGCCACCAGATAGGCGGTGACGGCGGGGAGGTTGAGCTTTTTGGCCACGCGGGACATGAGCAGGCCGCCGATCAGGGCGACAGAGAGCTGGATCAGGATCACCATAGCGGAAAACGCACCTCGGTACTTGGATTTTGCGGGAGTATCATACTGCGAAATCCGCAAAATAACAAGTGGGATTTGGTGAAAACATACACAAATCTTACCGCCAATTTGTGGAATGTGCTGGATATTATTGCCCTTGGCAGCGGCGGACCGGGAAAAGTCGCCGGAAATGCCGGATCGCCGCGAAAAGCCCGCGCCCCCCTTGCAAAGCGGCTGGAAAAGTGATATAATCCCCTTAACTCTGACCGAGAACAAGAGAAGGGAACGATATTATGTCTGGACATTCCAAGTGGCACAACATTCAAAAGACCAAGGGCGCGGCCGACGCCAAGCGCTCTCAGATCTTTACCAAGATCGCCCGCGAGATGATCGTGGCGGTCAAGACCGGCGGCAGCGGCGACCCCGCCAACAACTCACGCCTGGCCGCCGTGGTGGCCAAGGCCAAGGCCGCCAATATGCCCAACGACAACATCAAGCGCACCATCGACAAGGCCCTGGGCGCCGGCAACACCGACAGCTTCGAGTCCGTGGTGTACGAGGGCTACGGCCCCAGCGGCGTGGCCGTCATCGTGGAGGCCCTCACCGACAACCGCCAGCGCACCGCCCCCGAGGTGCGCCACCTGCTGGACAAGTACGGCAAGGGCCTGGGCGCCACCGGCTGTGTGTCCTGGTCCTTCGACAAGAAGGGCGTCATCGTCATCGACGCCGAGGACCTGGACGAGGACACCATGATGATGGACGCCCTGGAGTGCGGCGCTGACGATATGCAGGCCGACGACGACGTGTTCGAGGTCTACACCGACCCCGACGCCTTCTCCGACGTGGCCGCCGCCCTGGAGGCCAAGGGCTACACCTTCCTGGAGGCCGACGTGCAGATGGTCCCCCAGAACTACGTCACCCTCACCAATGAGGAGGACATCAAGAACATGAACAAGCTCATCGAGATGCTGGAGGACAACGACGACGTGCAGAACGTCTACCACAACTGGGATCAGGACTGATCCCGGAGGGTCCGCCGGGCGATTGAAAAAACAGCTGTCCCTGCCGTGCGGCGGGGACAGCTATTTTTCTGGGTCCTCCGGGTCCGGGAGGAATTTCACGATAGATTCGGCTTGACAGTCAAGGATTTTGCATAGCCGCTCCATGGTGTAGAGCGTGATCGACATATTGCGCTTTAGGTTCGTGATCGTGGCGGGGCTGAAGTGGTATTTATAGATAAGAGTATAAGTAGTGACCTGTTTCTCCTTCATTGTCTGCCATAGCGGCTCATAGCTAATCACTGTCGTCACCCCTGACCTTCTATGATGCCTCATTATCACTGAAAAATCAGGGGTTGAATATTAACGTAAATGTGTCTATAATGGGGGAAAGAAAAGGGGGGCAGACTATGGACCTGGAAAAGCTGGAGTACACGAAAAGATTTTTGCAGGCCCTGTCCGCGGCCAGCCGGGTGCTGACGGGCCGCGAGCCCGGGCGCGGCGGGGCGGAGGAGGCCCCCTCCGCCGGGGAGGTCCAGGCGGCCTGGGCAGAGGTCCGCCAGGCGGTGCGGGAGCTGTGGGGCGAGGCGGCGGCGGACCGCCTGGTGGAGGATATCGGGGACATCTACCGGCAGTACGGGCGGTTCCGCGGCGAAAACGGTTGACAACCCCCAAAAAATATGCTATAAAAGGCATACTGCGAGGAAAAGGAAGAGTACCGCGGTCCGCGCTGCGCAGAGAGCCCCCGCCTTGGTGAAAGGGGGAGAGGGCGGCGGCGGGAATACCCCTTGGAGCAGCCGCCCGAACGCCGCCGGGGCCAGTAGGGGACAGGCCGGGAGCGCCCGTTACCGCGCCGGAGTCCAGCACTCCACGAGGTCCCGCCCGCGAGGGCGGGGCGAACCAGAGGTGGTACCGCGTTTTCAACGCCCTCTGTCCGGCCGGGACAGGGGGCGTTTTTCACGTCCCGCCCGCGGCGGACCGCCCGGCGCGCGGAAAGGCGCAGAATGAATGAAAAAGGAGAGACTCCCATGACCTGCTACGAGGAACTGAAAACCCGCGGCCTCATCGCCCAGGTGACCAACGAGGAAGAGATTTCCAAGATGATCAACGAGGGGAAGGCCACCTTCTACATCGGCTTCGACTGCACCGCCGACAGCCTGACCGCCGGCCACTTCATGGCCCTGACCCTGATGAAGCGGTTACAGATGGCCGGCAACAAGCCCATCGCCCTTATCGGCGGCGGCACCACCATGATCGGCGACCCCTCCGGCCGCAGCGATATGCGCAAGATGCTCACCCGGGAGGACATCGAGCACAACGCCGAGTGCTTCAAGCGCCAGATGGAGCGCTTCATCGACTTCGGCGAGGGCAAGGCCCTCATGCTCAACAACGCCGACTGGCTGCTCAAGCTCAACTACGTGGACCTGCTGCGGGAGGTGGGTGCCTGCTTCTCCGTGAACAATATGCTCCGGGCCGAGTGCTATAAGCAGCGCATGGAGAAGGGCCTGTCCTTCCTGGAGTTCAACTATATGATCATGCAGTCCTACGATTTCTACTACATGTTCCAGCACAACGGCTGCAACATGCAGTTCGGCGGCGACGACCAGTGGTCCAACATGCTGGGCGGCACCGAGCTCATCCGCCGCAAGCTGGGCAAGGACGCCCACGCCATGACCATCACCCTGCTCACCGACTCCAACGGCAACAAGATGGGCAAGACCGC
>CANQHN010000013.1 GCA_947623745.1 uncultured Oscillospiraceae bacterium | reverse complement strand
TCTCGTCCATGGTGAGTTCAACTTCGATATGCTGCTTGACATTGAGTTTGGACAATAAGCATACCGTCTCCACATGCGCCGTTCTCGGGAACAGGTCCACGGGCTGGACCTTCGTGGTCCGGTAGCCCAGTTCGGCAAAGCGTTTCAGGTCCCGGGCCAGGGTGGCGCAGTCGCAAGAGACGTAGACGATGCGCTCCGGGGCCATGCCGGCCAGGATGCCGGGCACCTCGGCCTGCAGGCCCTTGCGGGGCGGGTCCACGCACACCACGTCGGGGCGGACCCCCTCGCCGGCCAGGCGGAAGGCCACCCCCCCGGCGTCGCCGCAGAAGAACTCCGCGTTGGTGATCCCGTTGCGCCGGGCGTTCTCCCTGGCGTCCTCGATGGCTTGGGGGACGATCTCCGCGCCGACGACCCGGCCCGCCCTCGCCGCCATGGCCAGGGAGATGGTGCCGATGCCGCAGTACAGGTCCAGCACGGTCTCCGTCCCGGTCAGGCCGGCGAACTCCAGGGCCTGGGCGTACAGCCGCTCGGTCTGGGCCCGGTTGACCTGGAAGAAGGAGGGGACGGACAGCCGGAAGGTGAGGCCGCACAGCTCCTCCTCCAGGTAGTCCTGGCCCCAGAGGGTGGAATACTCCTCCCCCAGAATGACGTTGGTGTCCTTCCGGTTTCGGTTGACCACCACCCCGGCCAGATCCGGCACCCGGGCCTGGAGCAGGTCAATGAGGGCCCGGCCGTGGGGCAGCTTCTTCCCGTTGATGACCAGGCAGCACAGCACCTGGCCGGCCCGGTTGGTCCGGGCGTACAGGTGCCGGATCAGGCCCCGGCCCGTCCCCTCGTCGTAGGGGGGGATCTGGTACTGAATCATCCACTCCTTCACCGCCCGGCGCAGCTGGGACACCGCCCTGGGCTGGAGCAGGCAGTCCTCCACGTCGATGACATCGTGGCTGCGGGGGCGGTAGAAGCCGATGGACGGCCCCTTTTTCCCAGCGGAGACGGGGAACTGGACCTTGTTGCGGTAGCGCTCCGGGACCTCCGCCCCCAGGACGGGGGGCACCTCGATCTCCAGGCTGCCCAGGCGGCGCAGGGCGTCGGCCACCTTCTGCCGCTTGGCCTCCAGCTCCTCGGCGTAGCTCATGTGGCGGTACTGGCAGCCGCCGCACTTCCCCGCGTGGGGGCAGCCGGGGTCCACCCGCTCCGGGGAGGGCTCCAGCAGGCGCGCTCCTCTGCCCCAGGCCACGTTCCGGTTGACCTTTAACAGCTGCACGTCCCACAGCTCCCCCCGGATGGTGTGGGGGATGAACACCACCCGGCCGTCCAGCCGGGCCACCCCCGCCCCGTCGGCGGTGTAGCCCTGGATGCGCAGGGGGTGGATGTCGTTCTTTTTCAGTTCCTTCGGTTCCATGGCGGTCCTCCCGGGAGCGGTTTGGTCCATCATATCATTTGGCGCGGGCCGGGTAAATATGTTTTTGAGAAAATAAACGGGGCGGCGCCAGCGCGCCGCCCCGGAGCGGGTCATTTTTCCTCGATGGGCTCGTAGTACCTGGCCCGGTCGGCGGCGAACAGCCGGTTGAACTCCGGGGAGTCGCCGCGGTGCAGGTTTTGCAGGTAGGTGTGGGGGTCCTTGCGGATGAGGGCGCCCTTCTCGGAGTACTGGTGGATGACCCGCACGGCGGCGTTGGAGCAGTGGTCGGAGATACGCTCCAGGTTGATGAGCATCTCCAAAAACTGGGTGCCCACGTCCACGGTGCACTCGCCCTGCTTGAGCCGCTCCACGTGGCGTTCCCGCAGGCAGGCGGTGATCAGGTCCACCACCTCCTCCAGAGGCTCCACCCGGAAGGCCGCCTGGGAGTCGTGGTCCCGGTAGGCACTCACCACGGTGGTCAGCGCCTCCTCCACCGCGCCGGTGAGGCAGTGCAGCTCCTCAAGGGCCTCGGGGGACAGGTGCAGGCCCTGCTCCTCCAGGGCGGTGGCCTCCTCGGACAGGTTGACGGCGTAGTCGCCGATGCGCTCGAAGTCGGACAGGGCGTGGAGCAGGTCGGAGACCAGGTCGCTGTCGTGGGAGGTGAGGGAGTGGCGGGAGAGCTTGACCAGGTAGTCGTCCAGCACGCCCTCGATGTGGTCCAGCCGCTCCTCGTTCTCGTTGAGGGTGTCCAGCTTCTTGGTGTTGTAGTCGGCGATCAGGCCCACCGCCAGGTTGTAGTTGGTGAGGGCCACCTCGGCCATCTGCACCACCACACTCCGGGCCCGCTCCAGGGCCACCGGCGGGGTGGACAGGAAGCGGGGGTCCAGCACGGTGGACACCGGGTCGGAGGCGCCGGTGTCGGGGATGGTCCACTCCACCAGCTTCACCAGCAGGCGGTTGAAGGGCAGCAGCAGGGCGGTACAGGCGATGTTGAACACGGAGTGCAGGTTGGCGATGGAGCCCCGGTCCATCACCTGATTCCAGAAGGACAGGCCCACCACGGCGTTGAGCCCGTAGAGCAGCACCAGAAAGACCAGGGTGCCGATGACGTTGAAGTACAGGTGGACGGCGGCGGTGCGCTTGGCGTTGCGGCTGGCGCCGATGCTGGAGAGGATGGCGGTGATACAGGTGCCGATGTTCTGGCCCATGATAATGGGCAGGGCGGAGGAGAAGGTGACCAGGCCGTTGGCGGCCAGGGCCTGGAGAATGCCCACGGAGGCGGTGGAGCTCTGGATGAGGGCGGTGATCAGCGCGCCCACGGTGATGCCCAGGAGGGGGTTGGAGAACTTGACGAACAGCATCCGGAAGGACTCCAGCTCCGTCAGGGGCAGCAGGGCGGTCTCCATGGACTTGATGCCGATGAACAGCAGGCCCAGGCCCAGCAGCACCTGGCCCACCGTCTTTTTCCGGCCGCTGTTGAAGAAGGAGTAGAACAGGATGCCCGCGAAGGCCATGATGGGGCCCAGCATCTCCGGGCGGAGCAGGGCCAGCAGCAGGCTGTCGGAGGACAGGTCGCCCAGGCGCAGGATCTGGGCGGTGAGGGTGGTGCCGATGTTGGCGCCCATGATGACGCCCACCGCCTGGCGCAGCTTCAAGATGCCGGCGTTGACGAAGCCGATGCACATGACCGTGGTGGCCGCGGAGGAGTGGACCATGCCGGCCACCACCGCGCCCAGCAGCACCCCCTTGAGGATGTTGTCGGTGAGCTTTTCCAGCAGACCGGCCAGTTTGCCGCTGGCCAGCTTCTCCAGACCGGAGGTCATGGTGGACATGCCGAACAGAAATACGGCCAGTGCCCCCAGCAGGGCAACGATGTCCTGAATGCTCAATCTGAATTCCTCCCGTTTATGCTTGTGGGCACCGGCCGGAGCGGGTTTTCCGGCAAATACCCCACATTCCCCCATACTAAAAATATAGTATATACGAAGGCCCGTCCCACCGCAAAGGTTTTTTCAGCATCCCGCGCAAAATCGACGTTTGCAATAAAACGGGGAGCTGCAAAACCGGGGATTTTGTCGTTCCCTCCGCCGCGGGGGGCATAGGGACTTGCCGGCGGGGAATACAGTGGGCCTGGAGGTGTTGTCTATGCTGTCCCCTGCCGTCTATTTGATGATGAACGCGCTGTTTTTCACCCTGCGCCTGTCCGGAGGGACAGGCTCCTTCCCCCGGCCCCTGAAGCCGGCGGAGGAGCGGGAGTATCTGCGGCGCAGCGCCCAGGGCGACCTGGAGGCGAGGAATATCCTGGTGGAGCACAACCTGCGCCTGGTGGCGCACATCGTAAAGAAATACTACGCTCAGACCGGCGACCAGGACGATCTGATCTCTATCGGCACCATCGGTCTGATCAAGGGCATCTCCACCTTCAAGCCGGATAAGAATGTCAGGCTGGCCACCTACGCCAGCCGCTGCATTGAGAATGAGATCCTGATGCACTTCAGAGCGCAGAAGAAGCTGGCCGGGGAGGTCTCTCTGGCCGACACCCTGGACGCCGGGGACGAGCCGGGCTCCCTGTCCCTGATGGACGTGATCGCGGTGGACGACAACATGCTGGAGGAGCTGGACAACAAAGAGTCCTGCCGGAAGGTGCGCCGGTGTGTGGAGCGCTGCCTCACGCCCCGGGAGCGGGCGGTCATCATCCAGCGCTACGGCCTGGACGACCGGCCGCCCCGGACCCAGCGGGAAATCGCCGCCCAGTGCGGCATCAGCCGCTCCTATGTATCGGGGCGCGGCTGTTGTAAGGGGCGGACAGGGCATAATTTTTTCCGGGAACACATATCCTAACCCGGGTGATGAATATGAAAAAAAGGACCTGGAAGGTATACGCGGCGTGGATTTTGACCGCCGAGGCGGTGGGCGGCCTGGCGGGCTGGCTGACCCGGGAGGGGACCAAGGTCTACCAGGCTGTGGTGACGAAGCCGCCCCTGACCCCGCCGGGGGTCGTGTTCCCCGTTGTGTGGGCTGTCCTGTACGCCCTGATGGGCGCCGGCGCGGCCCGGGTTTGGACAGCCAAGCCTGGGGCGGCGCGCTCCCGGGGGCTGCTGCTGTACTGGGGACAGCTGACGGTAAACTTCCTGTGGACCATCATCTTTTTTGATCTCCAGGCCTACGGCGCGGCGATGATCTGGCTGGTGCTGCTGTGGGTGCTGATCCTGTGGATGCTGCTGACCTTCTGGGCGGTGGACCCGCCGGCGGGGAAGCTCCAGATCCCCTACCTGCTGTGGACCGCGTTCGCCGGGTATCTGAACCTGGGCACATGGCTGCTCAACCGGTAGAGCCTCAAAATATAAATAGGTAAGTCATGGTTTTGCGGCGGGCGTACAGGCCCGCCGCTTTTTTGGCAAGGCGGACGGCCAGGGCGCATATACTCTACCGCTCAGGAAGGGAGGGGGCGCCATGGCCCAGGAGAAGAAGGAAGTGCGCGTCGAGGTGGTCTACGACCCGGAGGGGCCGGAGCTGGAGGAGCTGCTCCGGGGCTGCCTGGAGGCATTTGTCAGGCGGGAGATGGACCAGTGGGAGCGGTGAGGGACCCGGAGCGCTGGCGGGCGGCGCTGTATATCCGCCTGTCCCGGGAGGACGAGAGCGACGGCCCCTCGGAGAGTGTGAGCAACCAGCGGGCCATGCTGGAGGAGTTTGCCCGGAAAAACGGCCTGACAGTCTGTGGGGAGTACATCGACGACGGCTGTTCCGGGACGACCTTCGACCGCCCGGCCTTCCAGCGCCTGCTGCGGGACATCGAGGGGAAACAGGTCAACCTGGTGCTCACCAAGGACCTCTCCCGCCTGGGGCGGGACTACATCCTCACCGGCTACTACATGGAGCGCTGGTTCCCGGAGCACCGGGTGCGCTACATCTCCCTGCTGGACGGGGTGGACACGGGGGAGGAGCGCAGCGCCAACGACATCACCCCCTTCCGGGCCATCATGAACGACATGTACGCCAAGGATATCTCGAAAAAGATCTCCAGCGTCAAGCACGACCAGCAGCGCCGGGGCCTGTTCATCGGGGGCAAAGCGGTGTTCGGCTATCGGATGCACCCCACGGAAAAGAACAGGATCGTCCCCGACCCGGGGGCCGCCCCCGTGGTGCGGCATATCTTCGCCCTGGCCCTGGAGGGGGCGAGCTGCCGGGAGATCGCCCGGCGGCTCAACGCCGGAGGGGTTCCCACCCCCGCCGTCTACGCCGGGCTGACCGTGGCCCGGCCGGGACCCTGTACCGGGCTGTGGAGCCCGGAGCGGGTGTCCGACCTGCTGCGCAACGAGACCTACGCCGGCAATCTGGTGCAGGGCCGGCGGGTCAAGGTGAGCTACAAGAGCAAAAAGAGCATTCGCCGCCCCCCGGAGGAGTGGGTGGTGGTGGAGAACACCCACCAGCCCCTGGTGGACCGGGACACCTTCGACCGGGTGCAGGCGCTGCTGCGCAGCCGCCGCCGCACCCGCAGCCGGCAGTACGACTTTCCGCTGAAGGGGCTGATCTTCTGCCGCGAGTGCGGCGCCCCCCTGGGGGTGATCAACCGGCCCAACGCGGCGGGGGAGGACGTGCTCTACTTCATCTGCCGGACTTACCAGCGCCATACCGGCGCCGGGGCGTGTACCAGCCACACCGCCCGGGAGAGCCGGGTGATGCAGGCGGTGCTGGAGGCGTTGGAACAGCTGTGGGGAGCGTGGATGGAGGGGGAGAACCTGTGCGGCGAGGCCCTCCGGGTGCTCCGGGGGACTTCGGGAGGGGACGCCGGGGCGGAGCGCCGGGCCCTCACCGCGCGGATCGGCGCGCTGACCGCCCGGCTGGACAGGATGTACCTGGACCAGCTGGAGGGGACCCTGGAGCGGGAGGACTACCTGCGCCTGTCCGCCCGGGCGCGGGAGGAGCGCGCCGGGCTGGAGGGGCAGCTGGCGCGGCTGGAGCGCAGGCCGGCGGATGAGGGGGCGGTCGCCCGGGAGCTGGCCCGCCGGTTTGCCGCGCAGGCCCCGGGGGACCGGGCGGTGCTGGTGAGCCTGGTGGACCGGGCGGAGCTGACCCAGGACCGGAAGGTGCTGCTGAAGGTGCGCTTCCGTCCCCCGCGCAGGGAGGCGGAGGCGGACCGCTTACAGCAGCCGCGCCCCGAGGTATCCCGCATCGAGAAAAAAGCACTTTGCAAGTTGGAGCAGGCCATGAATGAAAAATAAAATTTTTACGAAAACTAAAAAGTGAATCATTTGATTCAAAATCGGGAATGCGGCTCTTTAGCACAATGCATTCATAAAGAAAATGGACGAAAATGACAGGATGAATGCAATTTACAAAAACGATAAAAAATTCTCTTGACCTTTTTGTAAAAATACAATATAATAATCTTGCAAGTAGGCTGGCAACGGCTGAAAAGCTTGAATAGGAGGAATGAGAACATGAAAAAAGCGATCGCTCTGGCCCTGTCCCTTGCAATGGCCCTGAGTCTGGCGGCCTGTGGCGGCGGGTCCACCAACACTCCTGCGGCCAGCACTCCTGCTGCCAGTGCTCCCGCGGCCAGCGCCCCTGCTGCCAGCGCTCCGGCTGCCAGCACCCCCACTGGCGGCGGTTCTGACGTGACCGCCAACCTGACCATGGGTACCGGTGGCTCTTCCGGCACCTACTACGCCTACGGCGGCGTTCTGGCCACCTATCTGGGCCAGAATACCGGCATCGACATCACCGTCAACGAGACCGGCGGCTCCGCCGCCAACATCACCGGCATCGACCAGCAGATGTACGACCTGGCCACCGTCCAGTCCGACGTGCTCAGCTACGCCTACAACGGCACCAACACCTACGCTGAGTCCGGCGCGGTCCAGAGCTTCGTGGCCCTGGCCGCCCTGTACGCCGAGACCGTCCAGCTGGTCACCTGCGACCCCAGCATCAAGTCCGTTGAGGACATGAGGGGCAAGAGCGTCTGCGTGGGCGACGTGGGCTCCGGCACCTACTACAACACCGTGGACATCCTGGCCGCCTACGGCATGACCCTGGACGACATCACCCCCGTGTACCAGTCCTTCGGTGATTCCACCGAGAGCCTGAAGGACGGCAAGATCGACGTGGCCGTCCAGACCGCCGGCGCCCCCACCCCCGCCATCACCGACCTGGCCGCCGCCAAGACCGTGTACCTGGTCTCCATCGATCAGGAGCACATGAACAAGCTGCTGGCCGACTCCCCCTGGTACGCCGCCTACACCATCCCCGCCGGCACCTACAAGGGCTTTGACGAGGAGGCCACCACCATCACCACCAAGGCGACCCTGATCGCCCGGGCGGACATCGACGACGATGTGGCCTACACCATCGTGTCCACCATCTTCGAGAACAAGGACGCCATCACCGAGCTCCACGCCAAGGGCGCCGAGCTGGACCTGACCTTCGCCACTGAGGGTATCAACGCCCCCTTCTCCCCCGGCGCTGCCAAGTACTTCGCTGAGAAGGGCATCACCATCGGCTGAGGCCGAACCGTTTGCACGTAAGGAACCAGGAGTGCCGCGCCCACGCGCGGCACTCCCCATATTCGCGGCAGAGGCGGCAGGGACGGCCATAGGCACTATGACCGCTCCAACGGCCTCTGCGGCACACCGTCTGGAGGTACTGTATGGCCAAGAAAAAAGAGCAAACATCCCCTCCTGTAGAAGCGGCGGAGAATGAGGCGCTGGACGCCGCCGCCGCGGTAGACGAGATCATGAAGAAGTACGACCGGGAGTCCAACACCCGTGTCTGGGAGGGCTGGCAAAAGACGGCCTTCTACGTGATCCTGGCGGCCTTCTCCCTGTTCTCCATCTACGTGACCCTGTTCGCCACCTGGCTGGACCTGGTCCGCTACCCCTCCTTTGTGGGCTGCATCATCATCATCGGCTACCTCACCTACCCGGCGAAGAAGGGACTCCAGCGGACCAACTACATGCCCTGGTACGACTGGGCCCTCATGGTCCTGGGCGCGGGGGCCTTCTTCTATGTGGTGGTCAACGCCGCTGACCTGACCATCCGCCTGGGCACCATGAACATCAAGACCTATGAGATCGTCATCGGCGTCATCGGCATCATCGCTGTGGTGGAGCTGTGCCGCCGGAGCGTGGGCATCCCCATCCTGTGCGTGGCGGGCGTGTTCCTGCTGTACGCGCTCTACTACTACTGCTTCACCCGGAACCTGGGCGCGGCGCGGGCCGTCCGCCAGGTGACCATCGGCCTGTTCTATCAGACCACCGGCATCCTCACCACCCCCATCCAGGTGTGCGCCAAATTTATCGTGGTGTTCATCATCTTCGGCGCCTTCCTGGAGCGCACCGGCATCTCTGACTTCTTCATCAGCCTGGCCAACTGCGTGGCGGGCGCCGCCTCCGGCGGCCCGGCCAAGGTGGCCGTCATCTCCTCCGCCCTGTGCGGCATGGTGTCCGGCTCCTCCGTGGGCAACACGGTCACCACCGGCTCGGTCACCATCCCCATGATGAAAAAGACCGGCTACAAGCCCGAGTTCGCCGGGGCCGTGGAGGCCGCGGCCTCCACCGGCGGCCAGATCATGCCCCCCATCATGGGCGCGGCGGCCTTCCTCATGGCCGAGTATACCAGCACGCCCTACTCCAACATCATCGTCCGGGCCATCCTGCCCGCCGTGCTGTACTTCACCGGCATCTTCATCTGCGTCCACCTGGAGGCACAGAAGCTGGGGCTGAAGGGTATCCCCAAGGAGGAGCTGCCCGTGTTCCGGAAGCTGCTGCCCAAGATCTACCTGCTGATCCCCCTGGTGGTGCTGGTGTATCTGGTGTCCAGCGGCAGCCGGACCATGGCCTTCTCCGCCGCCGTGGCCATCGTGCTGGCCATCGTGGTGGGCATCTTCAATAAGGACAACCGCATGACCCCCGCCGTCCTGTTCGACGCCCTGGCCAACGGCGCCAAGAGCTGTATCTCGGTGGCCGCGGCCTGCGGCATCGCCGGCGTCATCTCCGGCAGCATCAACATGACCGGTCTGGCCTCCAAGCTCATCACCGCCATCGTCACCGTGGCCAACGGGCGCACCATCGTCGCCCTGTTCCTGACCATGCTGTGCTGCATCGTGCTGGGCATGGGCGTGCCCACCACCGCCAACTACTGCATCATGGCCTCCACCTGCGCCCCCATCCTGATCCAGATGAAGGTCCCCGCTCTGGCGGCCCACTTCTTTGTGTTCTACTTCGGCATCGTGGCCGACATCACCCCGCCTGTGGCCCTGGCCGCCTACGCCGGCTCCGCCATCGCCAAGGCTCCGCCCATGAAAACGGCCTTCAACGCCACGAGATTGGCCATCGCGGCATTCATCGTGCCCTATATCTTCGCCATGAGCCCCTCCATGCTCCTGATCTTCGACGCCGGGACGACCACCGCCATGATGGTGGTCCAGGTGATCCAGATCGTGGTCACCGCCCTGCTGGGCATCTTTGGCGTGGCGGCCGGACTCAACGGCTTCGTGTTCAAGCCGCTCAACCCCCTGTTCCGGGTGGCGATCGCCGCCGGCGGCCTGTGTATGCTGATCCCCGGCACCGCCACCGATATCATCGGCCTGGTGCTGGTGGGCGGCGTGTGCGTGTTCCAGTTCCTGGGCAGCCGCAAGGGCGCCCAGAAGGCGTAACGGCAGCTCCCTGTTTTGATCAAAGGCAAGATCAGTCCAAACTCCGGCGCGCGGCCTTCCGCGCGCCGGAGTTTTTTCTTCCTGGCAGGAAACAGCCGTTGCAATCCGCGCGGAAATCAAGTATAATACCATAATGTATTTGTATCCGTGCCCCGGCGCACAGAGGGAAGGGAGCAGACCGCCATGAGCAAGCTGTTGGAACTGTTGGAGAGGGACTGCAGGCAGACCACCGCCCAGCTGGCGGCCCAGGCCGGCATGACCGAGGACGAGGTCAGAGCCGAGATCGCCCGCCTGGAGCGGGAGGGGGTCCTGCTGGGCTACCAGGCCGTCATCGACTGGGACCGCACCCGGCGGGAGGCCGTCACCGCCCTGATCGAGGTGAAGATCACCCCCCAGTCCATCAATGGGTACGACCGCATCGCCGAGCGCATCTACCAGTATGAAGAGGTGGAGAGCATGTACCTGATGAGCGGCGCCTTTGACTTGACGGTCATCATCTCCGGGCGCACTCTGCGGGAGGTGGCCCAGTTCGTGTCGGAGCGCCTGGCACCCATCCAGGGCGTCACCGGCACCGCCACCCACTTCATTTTGAAGAAATATAAAGAGAAGCACCTGGTGTTCCGGCCCCAGGAGCCCCAGGAAAGGGAGTATATCTTCGTATGAACTACGAGAACATCCTCAACCAGCGCATCCAGAGCATCCAGCCCTCCGGCATCCGCCGCTTTTTCGACATCCTGGAGGAGATGAAGGACGCGATTTCCCTGGGGATCGGCGAGCCCGACTTCGTCACCCCCTGGCACATCCGGGACGCGGGCATCTACTCCCTGGAGCGGGGCTACACCAAGTACACCTCCAACGCCGGCATGGCTGAGCTGCGCCGGGAGATCGCCAGCTACCTGGAGCGGCGCTTTGACCTGCGCTACGACTACAACGGCGAGATCGTCGTCACCGTGGGCGGAAGCGAGGCCATCGACCTGGCCCTGCGGGTGCTGCTGGACCCGGGGGACGAGGTCATCGTCCCCGTGCCCTCCTTCGTCTGCTACGGCCCCCTGGCCCAGATGGCCGGCGGAACCCCCGTCTACCTGGAGCTGAAGGCGAAAAATCAGTTCCGCCTCACCGCCGAGGAGCTGAAAAGCGCCATCACCCCCAGGACCAAGGTGCTGGTGCTGCCCTTCCCCTCCAACCCTACCGGCGGCATCATGGAGCGCGCAGACCTGGAGGCCATCGCCGAGGTGCTCAAGGGCACCGACATCATGGTGCTTTCCGATGAGATCTACGCCGAGCTAACCTACGGCCAGCGCCACGTGTCCATGGCCAATCTGACCGGGATGAAGGAGCGCACCGTGGTGGTCAACGGCTTCTCCAAGAGCCACGCCATGACAGGCTGGCGCATGGGCTACGTCTTTGGGCCCAGGCCCATCATCGGCGCCATGACCAAGCTGCACCAGTTCGGCATCATGTCCGCCCCCACCACCAGTCAGTACGCCGCGGTGGAGGCCATGCGCAACGGCGACGCGGACATCGAGCGGATGCGGGAGGAGTACGACGGCCGCCGCCGCTACCTGGTGGAGAGCCTCAACCGCATCGGCCTGGACTGCTTCGAGCCCAAGGGGGCCTTCTACGTCTTTCCCTGCATCAAGTCCACCGGCATGACCTCCGAGGAGTTCTGTGAGCGGTTCCTCCGGGAGGAGCGGGTGGCCGTCATCCCCGGCAACGCCTTCGGCCCCGGGGGCGAGGGCTATGTGCGGGCCTGCTACGCCGCCTCCATGCGGGACATCGCCGAGGCCCTCAACCGCATGGACAACTTCCTGACCAACCTGCGCCGCCGCCAGAGCTACGGCGAGCAATAAAGCGACAAAATATTACGATTAGGAGTGGGGAAACGTGTATATCACCTGCCTTGATATGGAGGGCGTACTGGTGCCCGAGATCTGGATCGCCTTTTCCGAGGCAACAGGGATCCCCGAGCTGCGCCGCACCACCCGGGACGAGCCGGATTACAACAAGCTGATGCACTGGCGGCTGGGCATCCTCAAGGAGCACGGCCTGGGCCTGAAGGAGATCCAGGCGACCATCGCCAGGATCGAGCCCATGCCCGGCGCCCGGGAGTTCCTGGACGAGCTGCGCTCCTTCACCCAGGTGGTCATCCTCAGCGACACCTTTGAGCAGTTCGCCATGCCCCTGATGAGGAAGCTGGGCTGGCCCACCCTGTTCTGCAACACCCTGGAGGTGGCCCGGGACGGGGAGATCACCGGGTTCCAGATGCGCTGCACCCAGTCCAAGCTGACCACGGTGAAGGCCCTGCAGTCCATCGGCTTCGACACCATCGCCGCCGGGGACAGCTACAACGACCTGGCCATGATCCAGGCCAGCAAGGCCGGGTTCCTGTTCAAGAGCACGGCCCAGATCAAGGCCGACCACCCGGAGCTGCCCGCCTACGAGGAGTACGGCGAGCTGCTCGCCGCCATCCGCAGCGCCATGGAGTAAGCCCGCGCCCCAGAAGGAGGACGACGTCATGGAGACATTATTTGACAAGCTGCCCTTCAAACCGGCCAATATCCTGCTGCCCCGGAACTGTGACATGACCCTCTGGAGCGTGGTGGCCTGCGACCAGTACACCTCCCAGCCCGAGTATTGGCAGCGGGTGGAGGAGCGGGTGGGCCGCGCCCCCTCCACCCTGCGGCTGATCCTGCCGGAGAGCTGCCTGGAGGGCCCCAGCGTGGAGACCGACATCATGGAGATCAACACCACCATGACCCGGTATCTCCGCGCCGGCGTGTTTGCCGAGTACCCCGACAGCCTGATCTACGTGGAGCGCACCCTGAGCAGCGGCAGGGTCCGCAGGGGGCTGGTGGGCATGGTGGACCTGGAGGAGTACGACTACGAGCCGGGCGCCTCCACTATGCTCCGGGCCACCGAGGGCACCGTATTTTCCCGCATCCCGCCCCGGGTGGCGGTGCGGAAGAACGCCCCCCTGGAGCTGCCCCACGTGATGCTCCTGGCCGACGACCCCCAAAAGACGGTCATCGAGCCCCTGGAGGGGCAGACCGGGGAGATGCACGCCCTGTATGACTTCCAGCTGATGGAGGGGGGCGGCCATGTCCGGGGCTGGCAGCTGGGCCGGGCCCAGAAGGAGCAGGTGGCCGGGGCCCTGGCCGCCCTGGCTGACCCGGAGGCCTTCAACGCCCGGTATGGCACGAAGGACCTGCCCGTGCTGCTCTTCGCCGTGGGGGACGGCAACCACTCCCTGGCCACCGCCAAGGAGTGCTACGAGCGCCGCAAGCGCCTGCTGCCCCCGGAGCTCTGGGGCAATATGCCCGACCGGTACGCCCTGGTGGAGCTGATCAACCTGCGGGACGACGCGCTGGAGTTCCAGCCCATCCACCGCCTGCTGACCAACCTGGACCCGAAGCAGCTGCTGGACGACCTGGTGGCTGCCTACCCCGGTGCCTATTACGGGACGGGGGAGGGCCACGTGCTGCACTGGTTCCACGGCTACACCGAGGGGACCGTCACCGTCCCGAATCCCAAGGCCCAGCTCCCGGTTGCCACCCTCCAGGCCTTCCTGGACGAGTGGCTGGAGGACCACCGAAAGGTCGCCATCGACTACATACACGGGGAGGACGTGGCCCGCTCCCTGGCCGAGCGGCCCCGGAGCATCGCCTTCCTGATGCCCGCGCTGGACAAGGGGATGCTGTTCCCCACCGTCATCCACGACGGGATGCTGCCCCGCAAGACCTTCTCCATGGGCCAGGCCCAGGACAAGCGGTTCTACCTGGAGGGGCGGAAGATCCGCGTATGACCCGGGAGGTGACCGCCGTGCGGGTGCAGGCGCAGGCAAAATTGAATCTGACCCTGGACGTGCTGGGCCGCCGGGACGACGGCTACCACGACCTGCGCATGGTGATGCAGTCCATCTCCCTGTGCGACACCCTGGACATCGCCCCCGGCACGGGGGCGGAGACCCGGGTGTTCACCGAGCTGAAATTTTTGCCCACCGGGGAGAAAAATCTGGCCGCCCTGGCCGCCCGCCGCTTCTGGGAGGCGCTGGGGGCGGAGCCCAGGCCCCTGGATATCACCATCGACAAGCGCATCCCCGTCTGCGCCGGGATGGCCGGGGGTAGCAGCGACGCCGCGGCGGTGCTGCGGGCCCTGAACCAGAAGGAGGGCGCCCCCTTCACCCCGGAACAGCTGGCCAGGATCGGGGAGCAGATCGGCTCCGACGTGCCCTACTGCGTGCTGGGCGGCACCGCCCTGGCCGAAGGCCGGGGGGAGGTCCTGACGCCCCTGCCCGCGCTGCCGGAGTGCTGGGCCGTGGTGTGCAAGCCGGAGTTCTCCATCTCCACCCCGGAGCTGTTTGCCCGCATCGACTCGGTGAAGATCCGCCGCCGGCCGGACACCGCCGGGGTGCTCTCCGCCCTGGAGGCTGGGGACCTGCCCGGCGTGGCCCGGCGGATGTACAACGTCTTTCAGGATGTGCTGCCGGAGCGGCAGCAGGCCCGGGTGGAGGGCATCAAGCACACCCTCATCGACTGCGGCGCCCTGGGCGCGGCCATGAGCGGCACCGGGCCCACCGCCTTCGGCCTGTTTGAGGACGAGGGGCAGGCCCAGAGCGCCTATGACGCGCTGCGGGCGGAATTTCGCGACGTCTATCTGGCGCAAACGGTTTAGAATGCGGAGAAACCGTCCAGACTTCTGTGAAATAAGAAGTTTGGACGGTGTTTTTATGGATCGCAGTTTGAAGCGCTGGGAGCTGGCCCTGATGGCCGGGGTGCTGTTCGCTATGGTGTTCGCGGCCTGGGCCGGCCGGGAGCAGGCCGCCCTGGCGGGGAGCGTCGTCCGCCTGCACGTCATCGCCAACTCCGACAGCCCGGAGGACCAGGCGCTGAAGCTGGCCGTCCGGGACCGGGTACTGGAGCGGGCGGAGGAGCTGTACGGCCCCGGCGCCACCCGGGAGCAGGCCCTGGAGGCCCTGTCCAGCCACCTGTGGGAGCTGGCCGGCGCCGGCCGGGCCGTGGCCGAGGAGTGGGGGGTGGACCAGCCGGTGACCGCCAGGCTGGAGCGGTGCTGGTTCCCCACTAAGCGGTATGAGGATTTCGCCCTCCCCGCCGGGGAGTACGACGCGCTGCGCATCGTCATCGGCGAGGGGGAGGGGCAGAACTGGTGGTGCGTGGCCTTCCCGCCCCTGTGCCTGGGGGCGGCCAGCCAGAGCGTGGAGCAGGCGGTCCAGGCGGGCAGCTTCACCCCCGGCCAGGCCGCGCTGATCACCGGGGAGAGCGGCTATGTGCTCAAGTTCAAGTCCCTGGAGCTGCTGGGCCAGCTGCAGGGGCTGCTGGCCGGGCGGTGAGAAATTCCGCAAAAAGAGAGAAAAACCCCTTGACAGCGGAGAAAATAGCTGGTATGATACCACGGTACAACAAAGCAGGAGCAGTCATGCGCCTCACCCCAGGCTCACGCCAAAGGGTCAACAAAGTCACCTCACCGGGCGACCGGTGCGGTTTTGTTGCGGAGCGGCTGACTGTTTATGCCGACCGCATTTATTTTTGTTAGGAGGTGCTTCCCATCGCGAACACAGCTCATCAAACCAACGAAGAGATCCGGGATAAGGAGGTCCGCCTGATCTCCGAGTCTGGCGAGCAGCTTGGCATCATGTCCGCCCAGGACGCCCTGCGCATGGCCGAGGAGCGGGAGCTGGACCTGGTCAAGATCTCCCCCAACGCCGTACCGCCGGTGTGCAAGCTGATGGATTACGGTAAATACCGGTTCGAGCAGACCAAGCGTGAGAAGGAAGCCCGCAAGAACCAGCGCGTGGTGGAGATCAAAGAGGTCCGCATGTCCCCCAGCATCGACATCAATGATTTCAATGTCAAGCTGCGCAACGCACAGAAATTCTTGTCCGAGGGCAACCGCTGCAAGATCACGGTGCGGTTCCGCGGGCGGGAGATGGCCCACACCAATATCGGCCAGGACCTGCTGATAAAGTTTGCCGAGTCCTGCGCAGAGGTGGCGGTGATGGATAAGGCCCCCAAGCTGGAGGGCCGGCACATGTCCATCTTCCTGTCCCCCAAGCCCAACAAGGAGAAAAAGTAAGAAAAGGAGTTTTTGTTATGCCGAAGATCAAGATCAAGACCCACAGCGGCGCCAAAAAGCGTTTCTCCCTCACCAAGACCGGCAAGGTCAAGCGCGCCATGACCAAGAAGCGCCACCTGCTCAACGGCCACGGTAAGACCACCAAGCTCAAGCGGGCCCTGCGCGGCACCACCTATGCCGACAAGACCAACGAGGCCGCCATCAAGCGCATGATCCTGTACAAGTAAGGAAAGGGAGGTAACAAGCAATGGCAAGAGTGAAAGGCGCGATGATGACGCGCAAGAGAAGAAATAAGATCCTCAAGCTGGCCAAGGGCTACTGGGGTTCCAAGTCCAAGCACTTCAAGATGGCCAACCAGGCCATGATGAAGTCCCTGACCTACGCCTACACCGGCCGTAAGCTGAAGAAGCGCGACTTCCGTCAGCTGTGGATCACCCGCATCAGCGCCGGCTGCAAGCTCAACGGCATGAACTACTCCACCTTCATGAACGGCCTGAAGAAGGCCGGCGTGGTCATCAACCGCAAGATGCTGGCCGAGCTGGCCGTCAACAACAAGGCCGCTTTCACCCAGCTCACCGAGACCGCCAAGAAGGCCCTGGCGTAAAAGAACAAAAAAGTACCGGCTGTCCCAGACAGCCGGTACTTTTTTGCTTTGATGGGGCCAGACTTAGAGGATGGTCAGGCTGTAGCCCTCCAGGATGGCGGGGCTCTCCCCCTGCTCGGGCACGGCGTACTGGATGGATACCCGGTCGCCCTCGTTGAGGATGATGACGTTCTGGTCCTGGGCGGCGGAGACGGCGTAAAATACCTCGCCGCCGGTCAGGCGGATATAGTACCAGCTGGTCCCGTTGAGCACGGCGGTGCGGATCTCCGCCACAATGCCCCGGGCCTCGTCCTGGGTGACGGGGATCTGGCCGGACTGGACGATTCCCCGGTCGGAGAGCATCTTGATATAGGTCTGCTCGCAGGCGGACACCGTGGAGCCGGTGGCCACCAGCTGGTACTGGGCCACGTTGACCATGGCGTAGCTCTTCACCAGATTGGTGGCGTCCATCAGGGGGATGAAGTAGGTGGGCTGGCCGGAGATGTTCAGCAGCAGGGGGAAGGTGGCGATATAGCCCAGGTCCTGGACCACGCCCATGGCGGAGGCCTGGGCGGCGGTCTCGGTGGCGCCGGGGGCCACGTAGTAGTGGGTCTCCTTGGTGCGCATATTGCACAGCAGGAAGCCCAGGTTGGACTGGTCGGCGTTGGCGGAGGTGACGCCGGTGTAGACGTACACGTCGTCGTTCATGGCGATATAGTTGTAGCCGCTGGTGGTCATGGTCACGTCCCGCTGACCCAGGATGGAGTTGATGAAGCCGTGGATCAGGGTGCCGTGGTAGTCGTACTGCTCCATGATGAGGTCGGGGGTGTAGAGGGTGTCCACCCAGGCGGGGACCTCCTCATAGTACTGGCAGTCGCCGGTGACGGCGTCCACCAGCACCGCACCCTGGATGTCCCGGCCCCCGAACAGGCCGATGGTCTTGACCAGGCGGGGGGCGATCCACCAGGGGTGGCCGTTCTCGTCGATCTCGAACTCCGGGGTGGAGAACATCATGGTGGGGTAGTGGAACCGCAGGTGGCGGTAGACGTTCCGGTTCAGCGGCTCGGAGAAGGAGTATTTGATGCCCTCCGTGAGCCGGGTGACGGTGGCCTCCTGGGTGACCATGTCCACCACCACGTAGGCGGGCAGGCCCTGCCCCCGGTTGGTAAACCACTTGACCAGGTCGGCGTAGGCGATGGGGGCCACCCGGACGGGCCGGCCCTGGTAGTTGATCTGGGTGGAGTCGTTGGAGTACTCGAACTGGCTGACCATGTCGCTCAGTGTGCCCATCTGGCGGTCCCCCAGGAAGTTGGCCGAGGCGCGGTCCAGGGTGGGGATCTCATTGAAGGAGATCTGGGCCACGTCCTGGGCGAAGTCCCCCTCCTGGACGGTGAGCAGGTCCCGGTAGGCTGCCGCCCGGAAGATGGGCATGGAGATGAGCTCCCCCACCAGGGACACCACCACCACCGCCGCCAGCAGGATGCCCACCGGCAGGCAGCTGTGCAGCACGAAGGAGAACCACTCCTTCAGCCGCTCCACCGGGGTGCGCACCACGTTGTCCGTGGGCTTCACCGAGGTGATAAAGACGCTGATGATATACACCAGGCACAGCAGGGCCAGGAAGGCGTAGAACTCGTTGTCCTGGGGGTTGAGGGCGGGCAGGGAGACATAGAAGTAGATAAAGCCCACGACGGCGGTGACGATCAGGCTGAACACAGCCCGGCCCAGCGGGGTCTTGGGCAGACGGATGCGGCGTTTCTGCATAGGGGTCCCTCCTTAGTCGTTAGTCTACCCATAGGATATACGTTTTTTGGGAAAAATGCAAGAGCGGCCCATAGAAAGTGGGCCGCGGTCCGGGCAGAAGAGAGAAAAAGCGGGGCAGGCGGCCTGCCCCGCTTTTTTACGGGGGGATGGTGTCACAGGATCTCCAGCATGACCAGGGCGAAAACGATGCAGGTGGCCAGCAGGGCCAGGGAGAACAGCAGGAACCCCGCGCTGAAGCGCCGCTCCCGGCGGCTCTCGGAGGGGGGGACCAGGTTGGCCGCCCGCATGGCGGTGACCACCGGCTTGTACAGCAGCATGGTGGCGGCGGCGTTCAGCCCGCCCTTGACCAGGTTGAAGGGGAGGAACAGGGTGGGCAGCATGGCGGCCACGGTCTCCCGGGGGATGTGCTGATAGACGGGGGTGACCAGGTAGTTCCACACCAGCATGGTGACCACCATGGCCCCCACGCCGGCGGCCAGGCTGACCACCGCGCCCATCTGGGTGCGGTTGCGCTTGTAGAGGTAGGAGGCGGCGCAGCAGAAGCTGGCGGTGGACAGGAAGTTCATCAGCATCCCCACGGGGCCGGTGCCGCTGGCGGAGATCATCTCGATAAAGGCCACCAGGAAGGCGGAGACGGCGGCGGCCATGGGGCCAAAGATCAGGCCGCCGATGCAGATGACGCAGTCCTTGAAGTCGAACTGGAGGATGCCGAACACCTTGGGGATGGGCTTGCACATCCACATCACCACGTAGGCGATGGCGATGAGCATGGCCAGGCTGACGACGGTCTTGGTGTTGACGCGGGGGGCGGAGGGGGACTGGACGCTTGCGGGATCGGACATAAAAAACACTCCTTACTGTTTTGATACCCCTGAAAGACTGTGTCTTCCAGGTGCAAAACATACAAGGAGGTGCGCATGCGCGCCGAACGGCGCGTGTATTGTTTTCCACACATCTTCTTCCATCCGGACTATACCGTTGGTCCCGGAGTCGCACCGGGTCAGCCGCTTTCGCGGGTCGCGGACTTTACCGCCAGTGGGGAATCTCACCCCGCCCTGAAGACAAGCGATTCAGTTGTTCGCCCTCTATTATAGCAGGCTGCGGCGGGATTGCAAGAGGGAATTTACAAATAACGGGAATCATCTGGGATCGGGCACATCCGAAAGGGGCCGGGCCCCAAACCGCCCCTTTACAAAGCGCGCCGTTTTATTGTATAATACACACCAAATCCGGGAAGGAGGTCCCCTATGGAATACGTCATCGTCCCCATGGACCGCAGCCATTTGGAGCAGATCGCCGCCCTGGAGCGGGAGTGCTTCGCCGACCCCTGGAGCTATGCCTCCCTGGAGGAGGAGCTCTACAACCCCCAGGCCAGCTTTATCGTGGCCGAGGACGGGGAGGGGGGCGTGCTGGGCTACGCGGGGCTGACCGCGGTGCTGGACGAGGGGTACATCGACAACATCGCCGTGGAGCCCGCCGCCCGCCGCCACGGGGTGGCCTCCGCCCTGCTGGACGTGTTCTGCCGCTTCGGGCAGGAGCGCCTGGCCTTCCTCACCCTGGAGGTGCGCGCCTCCAACGCGGCGGCCATCGCCCTGTACCGGAAGTTCGGCTTTGAGGAGGCCGGCCGCCGGCGGGACTACTACCAGCGCCCCAGAGAGGACGCCATCATCATGACAAGGGAGTTCGGCCATGGAACTGCGCCTGCTGACGGCCCCGGAGCTGAAACAACTGCATAAGACGGCGCTGCGCCGGGCCTTCCCCCCCAACGAGCTCAAGCCCTACTCCGTCATGGCCGCCCATATGAGGGCGGGCTGCTACGACCCCCTGGCCCTGGAGGACGGGGACCGGGAGGTGAGCTGGGGGCTGTTCTGGCACAGCCAGAAGTGCGTCCTGCTGGACTATCTGCTCACCGTCCCGGAGCGCCGGGGAGAGGGCCTGGGGGCAGAGCTGGTCCGCCGTGCGGCGGAGCGCTATCTGCCGGGCCGACCCGTCCTGGTGGAGTCGGAGGCCCCCACGGCGGAGCGGCCGGAGGAGCGTGCCCTCCAGGAGCGGCGGCTGGGGTTCTACCGGCGGCTGGGGTTCCGGTACGCCGGGTTCGACGTGCTGCTGTACGGCGTCCACTACCAGGTGCTGGTCCTGGGGGAGGGCGAAAACCTGCGGGACGCCTACCTGGAGCTGTACCGCTCCGGGGTGTCTGACCACTTTATGAAACATTTTTTGAAGATCCTGTGAGGGGAACCTATGAATATTTTGGCCATTGAATCCTCCTGTGACGACACCGCCGCCGCCGTGGTCCGGAACGGCCGGACCGTGCTGTCCAGCTGCGTGTCCTCCCAGATCGAGATGCACCGGATCTACGGCGGCGTGGTACCGGAGCTCGCCTCCCGCAAGCACATCGAGTCCATCACCGGCCTGACCGACCTGGCCCTGGAGCAGTCCGGGTTGTCCAAGGGCCAGGTGGACGCCGTGGCGGTGACCTACGCCCCCGGCCTCATCGGCGCGGTACTGGTGGGGGTCAACTTTGCCAAGGGGGCGGCCATGGCCCTGGGGGTGCCCTTGATCCCCGTCCACCACGTCCGGGGGCACATCGCCGCCAACTACCTGACCTATCCGGAGCTGGAGCCCCCCTTCGTCTGCCTGTGCGTGTCCGGCGGCACCACCGCCATCGTGGACGTCAGGTTCTACACGGACATGGAGGTGCTGGGCTCCACCCGGGACGACGCGGCGGGGGAGTGCTTTGACAAGGTGGCCCGGGTGCTGGGCATCGGCTACCCCGGCGGCGCACCCATGGACGCCCTGGCCCATGGGGGGGACGACAGCCGGTATGAGCTGCCCCGGGCCCACGTCCAGGGGGCGGAGCTGGATATGTCCTTCTCCGGCCTCAAGACCGCCGCGCTGAACCTGATCCACAACGCCCAGCAGAAGGGGGAGGAGCTGGAGCTGCCCAGCTTCGCCGCCAGCTTCGGCCGGGCGGTGAGCGAGTCCCTGGTGCCCCGGGTGATGGAGGCCGCGGCGGAGCGGGGGTACGGTAAGGTCGCCATCGCCGGGGGCGTGGCCGCCAACAGCCGCATCCGCGCCGACCTCCAGGCGGCCTGCGCCGGGAGCGGGGACAGGCTGTACCTGCCCGAGCTGCGCTGGTGCGGCGACAACGCCGCCATGATCGGCTGCCAGGGGTACTACGAGTACCTGGCAGGCCGGCGGGCCGGCCTGGAGCTGAACGCCTACGCCACCCGGGATATCTCTCTGGGGTGAAAAACGGGCCGGGCCCTTCTGGGGCCCGGCTTGCTACGTTTTGTACTGTTTGAAACGGAATTTAGGAGTTATGTAAACTAAAACAGACCGTTTTCCCGGCCCGAAGGTGGGAAATGGATTTGAAATCCGGGCCTTTTCGACGGAAACCTCGGGCCCTTTTCCAAATTTTTGTGGAAAAAACTGTGGAAAGTGTGTAAAACTTTTTGTAGACAGGCCGCCGGGGGGCCTGTTATGTCAAGCCCCGGCCCCGGAGGAAAAAACCGGCCGCTCCGGGCCGGGCGGTGCAGGGAAGCTGGTTCAGACTTGCGGCCCCGTCCGGCAGGCGGTATAATGGGTGTGGAAAGGGAGTGGTTTTGTGGTCCTGAGCTATGAGCGGATGGGCGACCTGCTGGAGGAGATCGCCGGGGAGTTCCCCGACGCCTTTTTCCGGGAGCTGGACGGCGGGATCCAGCTGGAGGAGCAGGCCCTGCCCGACCCGGATTTCCCCGAGGGGGAGATGTACATCATGGGGGAGTACTGCCACGACATGCTGGGGCGATACATCCTGCTCTACTACGGCTCCTTCGCCGCCGTGCTGGCGGAGGAGGACGAGCAGGCGTGGCGGGAGGAGATCTTCGCCACCGTGGCCCACGAATTCACCCACCACATGGAGGACACCGCCATGCTCCACGACCTGGACGACAAGGACGCGGAGTTCCTGCGCCAGGCCCTGGAGGAGTATGGGGACGCGGACGGCGGGGAGGAGGACTGAGTGCGTGAGCAGGATCGACTTTTTCAGGACAGGCCGGGTCCCGTCCCGCCGCCGGAGGAGCAGATGAGCGGCCCGTCCGGCCGGGTCGTGGGGCGCTTCGCCCCCAGCCCCAGCGGGCGGATGCACCTGGGCAACCTGTGGGCCTGCCTGATCGCCTGGCTGTCCGTCCGGAGCGCCGGGGGGAGCGTGGTGCTCCGGCTGGAGGACCTGGACCCGGACCGCTGCCGGCGGGAGTACTGCGATCAGGTGATGCGGGACCTGGAGTGGCTGGGCCTGGACTGGGACGGGGCCCCCGTTTACCAGAGCGCGCGGACGGAGCTCTATGCCGCCGCCTTTGCGCAGCTGGAGCGCCAGGGGCTGGTCTATCCCTGCTTCTGCACCCGGGCGGAGCGGCTGGCCGCCTCGGCCCCTCACCGCTCCGACGGCGTCCAGGTCTACGACGGCCGGTGCCGCCGCCTCAGCGCGGCGGAGCGGGTCGGGCTGGCCAAAACCAGGCGGCCCGCATGGCGCGTCCGCGTCCCGGACAGGAAGTACGCTTTTACCGACCTGCTCCAGGGGGTATTTCAGGAAAATTTGGAGCGGGACTGCGGGGACTTTATCCTGCGCCGGTCCGACGGGGTGTACGCCTATCAGCTGGCCGTGGTGGTGGACGATGCGGCCATGGGGGTCACCCAGGTGGTGCGGGGGAGGGACCTGCTGGACTCCACGCCCCGCCAGAACTACCTCCAGGACCTGCTGGCCTGTCCCCGGCCGGAGTACGGCCACGTGCCGCTGCTGCTGGCCGCCGACGGGCGGAGGCTGGCCAAGCGGGACCGGGACCAGGAGCTGGGACAGCTCCAGAAGCAGTGCTCCGCCCCCGAGTTGGTGGGACGTCTGGCCTGGCTGGCCGGGCTCATCGACCGGCCGGAGGGCATCACCCCCCGGGAGCTCCTGCCCCTGTTCGCCTGGGATAAGTTGCCCCGGGAGGACATCCGGATCGGCCCCCAATGAGGAAAACAGAAGACCAGCGGCCGCAGCCAAAAGGCTGCGGCCGCTGGGTTTTGATTTGGTTTTGAATTACAGGGCCGCTGCTACCTGATAGATCAGCCAGAAGTGGCACATGCTGCCCAGGAGGATGAACACGTGGAAGATCTCGTGGCAGCCGAAGCGGGGGTTGTTCCGGCCCGGCCACTTCACCGCGTACAGCACGCCGCCCACCGAGTAGAGCACCCCGCCCAGCACCAGGGCGAACATGCCTGCGGGGGGCAGGGCCCGGACGAGGGGGCCCACGGCGGTGATGGCCAGCCAGCCCATGAACAGGTACACCCCGCTGGTCAGCCACCGGGGGCAGTCGATCCAGGCGATGGACAGCACCATCCCCGCCAAGCCCACCGCCCACACCGCGCCGCACAGGATCAGCGCCTGGGTGGTGCCCAGGGCCACCAGGCAGATGGGGGTGTAGCTGCCGGCGATGAGCAGGTAGATGGAGCAGTGGTCGAATTTGCGCAGGGCCAGCCGCCCGGCCACGGTGGTGTTAATACAGTGGTACAGGGTGGAGGCGGTGTACAGCCCGATCATGGAGATGCCGTAGACGGCGAAGGCCCAGAATCTGAGGGCCCCCGGCCCGCCGGCCCGCAGCAGGAGCAGGGCGGTGCCGATGACGGCCAGAACGGCCCCGATCCCGTGGGTGATGGCCGACCAGGGGCGCAGCCCGTCGTAGGGGTCCCGCTTGGCACGGGGGCGGCGGCTGGGACGGGGGATGGTCAGCTCGGGGGCGGAAACGGTTCTTGTAACGGGATGAGACATAAGAACTCCTTTCCAGGAAGGGCGGATGCTTTACTGTAGTTAGTATACCACCGCCGCCGGGAATTATCAATATCAAAAATGATTAAATCTAATATTTAATATTATATTAACAAATGGAGAAAATAATAAGAGGGCGGGCCGCGTTTTTCACGGCCCGCCCGAAACGGGAGTGGTCAAGGTCTAATCCAGCTCCACCGAGGCCAGGTAGCCCCGCCCCGCCGGGTCCAGGAATACAAAGTCGAGAAGGATGGGCTCCGTGCGGCCGGGCTCCACGTTACGCAGCTCCCGGCTGGAGGTGCCGTCGGCGTAGGACAGGGTGGACAGCACATAGGCCGCCCCGGGGTCCAGGGGGAGGGGGACCGCCTCCATGTCCTGCCCGGTCTGGCCGGCCTCGACGGTATCGGTGCGCAGGAGCTGGTCCTCCTCGTCAAACTGCCGCAGGGTGACCGTCTCCAGCCGGTTGGACTCCCGGATGGACAGGGTCACCGCCAGAGAGCAGGTCCGGCTCTCCCCGTCCACCGTCTCGGTGCTGCTCTCCGTGGTGGTGACGCTGAAGCCCGGCCCGCCGTAGCTGTCCCCGGAGCCGTCGGTGTAGACCCGTCCGTCCGGGGTCTGGTAGACCCGGTAGGCCGTCCAGATGACCTGCTCCTGCTGGTGTTCCCAGGTGTTCCAGTCGTCCCCCACGCCCAGGGGCGGGCCCACATAGATCGTGCCGCTGATGGAGTTCTCCTCCCCCTCGTCGGTGACCTTGATCCTGGTGCCCCCGCCGTCCTCGCCGGGGGCCATATTGCTCTGGACAGCGTTGGCGTGGCCCCACTCCCGCTCAATGTTGTACAAGAAAAGGGAGTAGCCCCCCTCCATGCCGGGGAAAAAGTAGTCACCTGCGTCGTTCTGCTCCGCGAAGAGCACCTCCCGGTCAAAGCTGACCTCGCCGGCGCCCGGGATGGTCACATCGTCTGTGCCGTAGCTGGTGAGATTGGGGTTGTCGTAAAAAGCATCCCGGGCCCAGTTCCCCCCGCCGGGCAGCTCGCCTATCACATACAGGCCGATAAACCGGTCCTGACTGCCCTGCTTGGGTGCCCGTTCCGGCTGGGCCAGGCAGCCGGTGAGGGCCAGGGCGGCGCACAGCAGGGCCGCGAGGAGCCGTCTAGTTCTCGTCATCCGTATCCTCCTCCAATCTCCCGTCGAAGCGGAGGATGTCCCCCACCCCGCAGTCCAGGTAGTAGCAGATCTTGTTGATGGTGTGGAACCGCACGCCGCTGGCCTTCCCGGAGCGGAGGATGGACAGGTTGGCCTCGGTGATGCCCACCTTGGCGCACAGCTCCTTGCTGGTCATACCCCGCTCCTTCAAAATCTCGCTCAGGTACACCTTGATGGCCATAGCGCGCCCCCTTAGATGATGGAGTCGCTGTCGTCCTGGAGCTGTTTTCCCCGCTCCAGACAGCGGCACAGCAGGTACAGCGCGGCGGAGAGCACCACGGGGAACAGGGGGAGGATCACCGTGAAGTAGGAGCTGCGCAGGGCGGTCAGGGTGCAAAGCTGGAACAGGTTGGCCGCCGCCGACAGCAGGGCCGCGGCCTGGGCCGCACGCCTACAGCTGGCGGCGGTTTTGCCGCACAGCTCCACCTCCGCCTGGCCGAAGGTCAGAGCGCCCAGCGCCCCGGCCAGCTCCGCCCCCCACAGCAGGGTCAGGGCGGCCAGCAGGTCGGGCAGCAGCTCCAGAACGGCCAGGATGACCAGCGCTGCCAGGGTGAAGTTCAGCGAGCCGGGGAAGTCAGGGAAGTCAGGGAGGGTCCCCATTATCAGTGCGCCGCCGGTGGCGGTGTTGCCCTCCAGGACGGCGCTCCAGCGCCCCGCGGCCTCCGCCGCCCGGCCGAAGGCGCTGCCCAGGGCCCACAGGGCGGCGCAGCCGGTGAGCAGGGGCCGGATGGCGGCCCCCAGGGCCTGGGCCGGGGCGGCGTCGAACCCCCGGAGCAGGGTGAGCACGAACCAGGCCGCCAGCACCGAGACCGCGGCCCACAGCGCCGCGACGGGGAAGAAGGCGGAGGCTGGCTCCCCCAGCCAGGTGGGGTTCACTGTGAAGAAGCACAGGGCCAGCAACACCAGGGAGCACAGGGGCAGCAGCAGGTCCCCCCGCCCCCTGGGCACTCCCAGCTTCCGGGCGGGGAGGAACAGCAGCAGGGGCAGCGCGCAGAGGAGGAGCACGGCGGCCCAGGCGGCCAGGTTCCCGGCCGCCCCGGACAGGGACAGGGCCCGCAACCCCTCACCGGCGGCGGTGAGTGGGGCGGACAGTCCCGCCCAGGTCAGCCCTCCCTTGGCCCCCTGCCCCAGCAGGGCCAGGGCCGCGCCGATCGCGGCTGGAACGGAGATCAAGATCAGATTGCGTCTCATGTCGGCCTCCAAAAATTATTGTTTGTCGATAATTCTACCTGGAGGATATCATGGGAATTATCGTTTGTCAATAATTTTTGCGGAAAAAGTTCGCCGCCCATTTGGGCGGCGAACTTTCAAAGGAACCGCTCCGGTTCCACATCGGCAAAATCCTTCAAATACCGCCCCGGCCCGCACAGGGCCCTCAGCTCCTCCTGCCGGGAGGCGAACAGGGGGTCGAAAATCCCCACCACCTGATAGCCGGCCTGTTTGGCCGCGGCGCAGTAGCCGGGGTTGTCCTCGAACAGGGTGCACGCCTCCGGCGCCAAACCGAACCGCTCCGCCGCCATGCGGTAGAGGGCCCCGTCCCCCTTCTCCAGACCCGTCTCCCCGGTGGTGAGCACGGCCTGGAACAGCCCGGCGATGCCGTGGCGCTCCAGAGCGGGGCGGCACAGGTGGGGCAGGCAGGAGGTGAGCATGGCCATGGGCACCCCCAGTTCCGCGCACCAGCGCAGGAACCGCCCCGCCCCCGGCTTGAGGGGCAGCTCGTGGGAGTAGGCCTCCAGGGCCATCTCCCCCCAGGCGGCCACGATCTCCTCCGCCGTCTCGGGCAGGTTATACCGCTCCCGGGTGTACCGGGCGGCGTCGGGGGCGCTGTGGTGGGTGACGTACCAGGTGTAGTCCGCCGGGACGGGGGAGATGCCGTGTTTGCCCAGAAATTCCACGTCGATGTCCATCCACACCCCGGTGGAGTCCAGCAGGGTGCCGTCCAAATCAAAAAAGAACATCCTCAGTCCTCCAGCCAGAAGCGCCAGGGGAAGTCCACGGCCTCCTGGGCGTAGTCGATGCCGATGCGCTTACCTGTCCGAACGTTCGACAGGTCCGGCGCGGGGGCGTCCAGTACGTACAGCTCCTCCCCCAGCAGGTCCAGGCCGTTCTGGGTCCGGGTGAGGGCGAGGGCCCTGCACAGCTTGCCGGGGCCGTTGAGGAAGTTTTTCCGCTGATAAGGGGTCATCCCCGCCTGGGGACAGCCGAAGCGGTGCTGCGCCAGGATGTCCCCGTTCTCCACCGGGCGGCCTCCCCGGATGAGCACCGCGGCGGGCTCGCCCTCCGCCTCGGTGACGAGGTTGAGGCAGCAGTACATACCGTAGATGAGGTAGATGTAGGCGGTGCCCGGGCGGGCGTACAGGGTCTCGGTGCGGGCGGTGCGCCGGTAGCCGTAGGCGTGGCAGGCCTTGTCCATCCGGCCGATGTAGGCCTCCGTCTCCGTGATGGCGCACACCAGCCTCTCGCCGCTTGGCAGGACCCGGACCAGGTGCTTGCCCAGCAGCTCCCGGGCCACGGTCAGGGTGTCCCTGCCGTAGAAGGAGCGGTCCAGTCTGCTCATCGCCTGCGCTTCCCGCTGTACCGGCCCCGGTTGGCCGCCACGGGGGGACGGCGCTTCTGGAACACCATCACCCGCAGGATGACCACCACCAGGAGCAACAGCACCGCGGCCAGGAGCAGCCTGGCCCCGTACTGGTGGAAAAAGGACTCGATCTGGGCCTGGCGGTAGAGGAATTCAGAGCGCTCCACCGAGTTGATGGCCACCAGGTCCAGTACGCCGTACACCTCCCCCTGGTAGGACAAGGTCATGGTGCCCAGCACCTGGCCCTCCTCCACCGGGGCCTCCACGGTGTCCTGGAACAGGGAGGGGGTGGCCACGATCTCGTCCAGGTCCATATCGACGGGGAGGGTGCGGGAGAACTCGCCCACCGGCTTGACCATAACGTAGTCGGCCTGCTGGGACAGGGTGACGTTCACCTGGGCCACCGGCTCCTCCGCCCGGGAGATGGTGGTGCGCCGGAAGTTGGCAAAGCCCCACTTGAACAGGGCGGAGCTCTCGGAGAACTGCCTCAGGTCGGAGGTGCCGTCCCCCCGGGGGACGGAGCTGGCCCCCATGACCACGCAGATCAGGTACTCGTCCCCGTCTACGGCGGCGCTGGCCAGACAGGCGCCGGCCTCGTCGGTGGTGCCGGTCTTGCCGCCGATGCAGGGCTCGTACCGGTAGCCCCGGTACTGCCACTGGGAGACCAGGGCGTTGGTGTTGTACAGCTCCCGCTCCTTACTGTAAATGTTGGTTGGGGGGACCTTGTGGACGGAGGTGTAGGTCACTGTCCGGAACAGGGGCAGCTCCATGGCGGCCTTCAAAATGAGGTAGATGTCGTAGGGGGTGGTGTAGTGGTCGTCGTCGTGCAGGCCGTGGGGGTTGACAAAGTGGGTGCCGGAGCAGCCCAGCTGGGCGGCCCGGCGGTTCATCAGCTCCACAAAGGTGGCCACGTCGCCGGCCACCGCCTCGGCCAGGATGTTGGCCGCCTCGTTGGCGGAGGGGAGCATCAGGCAGTAGAGCAGGTCCTCCACCGACATCTCCTCCCCAGCCTGGATGCGGGGCTTGGCGTTGGAGCCGTTGGGGTGCAGCCCCTCCTGGGAGGTGGGGCTGGCGGTGATGATCTGACTGGTGGACAGCTCCCCCCGCTCAATGGCCTCGCAGGTGAGCAGGGCGGTCATCACCTTGGTGACGCTGGCGGGGTAGACCTTTTCGTACCCGCCCTTTTCAAAGAGCACCTCGCCGTAGTTAGCGTCCACCAGGATGGCGTTGCGGGCGGTGATCTCCGGCTCCTCCAGGGCGGAGGCGGGCAGGGCGGGGAACAGGGACAGGGAGAGCACCAGGGCGAGCAAAACAGAAACAGCGCGATATTTTTTCATAGGAAAATCCTCTAAGCTGTGTTATAATAACAGTGTGGTATCCAAACGATATGCCGGCCGGGTCCCGGACAGACCCCCGCCGGACAGAAAAGGGACGACTTACATTATAACAGACCGTTCGACAAACCGCAACAGCCGGGAGGGAGCAAAATGAGGAGAATCTTTCGCCATGACCGGCTGTGCGTCCTGCTGGCGGCGGTATTCCTGACGGTGTGCGCCCTCCACTTCTCCTCCCAGCGGGTGGGGGACGCCCTCTACCGGGTGACCACCCTGCGCGCGCCGGTAGTGTCCGCCCCAGCCACAGAGCCGGAGGACGGTGAGGCGGGGCCAGAGGACGCCCGGCCCGACAGCCTGCTGCCGGGGGAGAGGATCGACATCAACACCGCCGGCGCGGCGGACCTGGCCCGCCTGCCTCAGATCGGCGCGTCCCGGGCCCAGGCCATCATCGACTGGCGGGAGGAGAACGGCGGCTTTCAGACCATCGAGGACCTGATGCAGGTCAAGGGCATCGGGGAGGGCATCTTCGGACAGGTCAGGGACTATATCACCGTGGACGGCACGGGACAAGGAGAGAACAATGGCTAAGATTTTAGTGGTAGACGACGAACAGGTGCTGGTCAAGGGCATCAAATTCAATCTGGAGAACGAGGGCTACCAGGTCCAGGCCGGCTACGACGGCGAGGAGGCGGTGGAGCTGGCCCGGGAGGGCGGCTTCGACCTGATCATCCTGGACCTGATGATGCCCAAGATCGACGGGCTGCAGGCCTGTATGCGCATCCGGGAGTTCTCCAACGTGCCCATCATCATGCTCACCGCCCGCAGCGAGGACACGGACAAGATCATCGGCTTCGAGTGCGGGGCGGACGACTACATCACCAAGCCCTTCAACATCCTGGAGCTCAAGGCCAGGGTGCGGGCCCTGCTGCGCCGGTCCGGCGCGGCGGTGCAGCAGCGCTCCGGCGGGCGGCTGGAGGCGGGGCACATCCAGCTGGACACTGGCGCCCGGGCCGCCTGGAAGGACGGGGAGCCGGTGGAGCTGACCGCCAAGGAGTTCGACCTGATGGAGCTGCTCATGCGTAACCCCGGCCGGGTGTACAGCCGGGAGAACCTGCTCAACGTGGTGTGGGGATATGAGTACATCGGGGACTTCCGCACGGTGGACGTGCACATCCGCCGCCTGCGGGAGAAGCTGGAGCTGGACCCGGCCAACCCGGAGTACATCCGCACCAAGTGGGGCGTGGGGTACTACCTGGCCAGCCGGTAAGACAAAAACAGCGCCGCCCGACCGGGCGGCGCCATCAATTTGCCGAAAAAGCCTCGCAGAGTTCGCGCCCGCAGGCGCGAATAAAATATGATCCATTTTTCCCGGCGGCACGCCCCAGGGCGGTCTCTCTTGCCCCTTCGGGGCAATTCACCTTATGTACGTCGGGAAAAATACATCTCGGTCCGCAAACGTGCGAGCAGAATGGGCCCCCAGCCGAAGCCCAGCGCAGCGGGTTCGTCTGGGGAAGGAGGAGCAGCGTAATGAGTGAGCTTTCGCCATAGGCGGAAGCGAATGATATAGAGCTTGCGACGACGCGCGCTGCCGCAGGCCGCAGCCCTTTGTCAAAAAAGGCCATTGGCCTTTTTTGACAGCCGACAGCGCCGCCCATTCGGGCGGCGCTGTGATTTTTTACTGCTGGGGGTGGTACTGAGCGCAGGTGCACTTTTTCCACTTTTTCCCGCTGCCACAGGGGCAGGGGTCGTTGCGGCCAATCTTCACGGCCTTCTTGGTGGGCTGCTTCTTCACGGTGCCGTCGCTCCCGGCGGACTCGGAGGTGATCTTGGCCACCCGCTCCCGCTTGACCTCCTCGTTCTTCTTCAGGCGCACCAGGAACAGCCGGCGCAGCGTCTCCTCCTGGATGGCGGCGATCATCTGCTCGAACATCTCGAACCCCTCGGACTTGTAGGCCACCACGGGGTCGGTCTGGGCGTAGGCCCGCAAGCCGATGCCCTGGCGCAGCTCGGTCATGGCGTCGATGTGGTCCATCCAGTACTCGTCCACCACCCGGAGCATGATGACCCGCTCCAGCTCCCGCATCAGGGGGGAGCCGAACTCCTGCTCCTTGCGCTGGTAGACGGCCGTGGCCCGGTCCAGCACCAGCTGGATCAGCCCCTCCTCGTCGTACTGGGCCAGCTCCCCGTCGGTGAGCTCCAGCTCGCCGGGGCGCAGGAACATGGTGCGGAACAGGGAGACCGCCTCCTGGAAGGACTCGGCGTCCATGTGCTTCTGCTCGCCCATGTGGCCCTGGATGGCCCGCTCCACGGTGGAGTGGAGCATATTCTGGATGGAGCCCTGCAGGTCCTCGCCGTCCAGCACCTGGTGGCGCTGCTTGTAGATGACCTCGCGCTGGGTGTTCATCACGTCGTCGTACTGGAGCACGTTTTTCCGGGTCTGGAAGTTGAGGGACTCCACCTGCTTCTGGGCGTTCTCGATGGCGTTGGAGAGCATCTTCTGGTCCAGGGGGGTGTCCTCGTCCACGCCCAGCTTCTCCATCATGTTCTGGATGCGGTCGGAGCCGAACCGGCGCAGGATGTCGTCCTCCAGGGACAGGTAGAACCGGGTCTCGCCCGGGTCGCCCTGGCGGCCGGCGCGGCCGCGCAGCTGGTTGTCGATGCGGCGGGACTCGTGCCGCTCGGTGCCCAGGATGAACAGGCCGCCGGCGGCCCGGACCTGGTCGGCCTCCTCCCGGATCTCCTCTTTGAACCTGTTCTCCGCCTCGGTGAACCGGCGGCGGGCGTCCAGAATCTCCTGGTTGTCAGTGTCGGCGTGGCCGGTGGCCTCGGCCAGCAGCTCGTCGCTCATGCCCTGCTTGCGCAGCAGGGCCTTGGCCATGAACTCGGCGTTGCCGCCCAGCATGATGTCGGTGCCGCGGCCGGCCATGTTGGTGGCCACGGTGACGGCCCCCAGCTTGCCGGCCTGGGCCACGATCTCGGCCTCTTTCTCGTGGTTCTTGGCGTTGAGGACGTTGTGCTGGATGCCGGAGCGGGTCAGCAGCTTGCTCACCAGCTCGGAGATCTCGATGGACACGGTGCCCACCAGCACGGGCTGCCCCTTGGCGTGGCAGGCCTTGATCTGCTCCACCACCGCCCGGTACTTGCCGGCCTGGGTCTTGTAGACCACGTCGGGCTGGTCGACGCGGGCCAGGGGCTTGTTGGTGGGGATCTCCACGATGTCCAGCTCGTAGATGGTGCCGAACTCCTCCTCCTCGGTCATGGCGGTGCCCGTCATGCCGGAGAGCTTCTCGTACAGGCGGAAGTAGTTCTGGAAGGTGATGGTGGCCAGGGTCTTGGACTCGTTGGCCACCTCCACGTGCTCTTTGGCCTCGATGGCCTGGTGGAGGCCCTCGTTGTAGCGCCGGCCGAACATCAGACGGCCGGTGAACTCGTCCACGATGATGACCTCGCCGTCCTTCACCACGTAGTCCACGTCCCGCTTCATGACGCCCCGGGCCTTCAGGGCCTGGTTGATGTGGTGGGACAGGGTGGTGTTCTCGGTGTCGGCCAGGTTCTCGATGTTGAAGGCCTTCTCGGCCTTCTCAATGCCCCGGGCGGTGAGGGTGGCGGTGCGGGCCTTCTCGTCCACGATATAGTCCGCGTCGATGTTGACGTCCTCCTCCTCTTTTTCATCCACCCGGCGCACCCGCTGGCATTTCAGGCGGGAGACGAACTGGTCCACAATGGTGTACAGCTGGGTGGACTTCTCCCCCTGGCCGGAGATGATCAGGGGGGTGCGGGCCTCGTCGATGAGGATGGAGTCCACCTCGTCCACGATGGCGAAGGCGTGGCCCCGCTGGACCAGCTCCGAGGAGTAGATGGCCATGTTGTCCCGCAGGTAGTCAAAGCCGAACTCGTTGTTGGTGCCGTAGGTGATGTCGGCGTTGTAGGCGTCCTTCTTGGCCTGGCCCATGACGCCGTGGATCACCAGGCCCACGCTCAGGCCCATGAAGCGGTACACCTTGCCCATCCACTCGCTGTCGCGCTTGGCCAGGTAGTCGTTGACGGTGACGATGTGCACGCCCTTGCCGGTGAGGGCGTTGAGGTAGGCGGGGAGGGTGGCCACCAGGGTCTTGCCCTCGCCGGTCTTCATCTCGGCGATGCGCCCCTGGTGAAGCACCACGCCGCCCACCAGCTGCACCCGGTAGGGCCGCAGGCCCAGCACCCGGTCGGCGGCCTCCCGGCAGGCGGCGAAGGCCTCGGGCAGGATCTGGTCCAGGGTCTCCCCGTCGGCCAGGCGCTGCTTGAACTCCGGGGTCTTGGCCTGGAGTTGGGCGTCGGTGAGGGCCCGGTACTCGTCCTCCAGGGCCTCGATCTTGTCCACAATGGGGTAGATGGACTTCAGCTCCCGCTGGGAGCTGGTCCCGAATAACTTGGTAAACAGACTCATAAGCATGAAACTCCTTAAAGCGGGAGAACCCGCCGATTTTACGAAAGCACCTCAGTATAGCACACTTTGTCCCCGGAAAAAAGAGCAAATTGTAAACTTTGCAGGTTTTTCCCTCGGCGGGGCCGGAGAAAGGAGAATATTTTTGGAAAATTGCGCGAACGCCGTTGCATTTTCCGCCGCAAGCTGGTAATCTAATCTGTAAACGTCTCGATAGGAGAGGGGAGAGGACCGTGCCGGAGCCCGTCAGCTATCCCATGAAGATCGTCGCCCACATCCGCAGCGACTTTGCCACCAAGTTCGGCGTACCCCGGCAGAGCGGGCTGGTGGAGCAGCTGAGGGCCACGGTGGTCTTTGAGCCGGAGTACCGCGACCCAGCTGCCCTGCGGGGGCTGGAGGATTTCTCCCACGTATGGCTGGTCTGGGTGTTCTCCCAGGCGGTGCGGGAGGGCTGGTCCCCCACGGTGCGCCCGCCCCGGCTGGGGGGGAACAGGCGCCTGGGGGTGTTCGCCACCCGCTCCCCCTTCCGCCCCAACCCCATTGCCCTGTCCTGCGTGCGCCTGGAGGGGGTGGAGACGGACCCGGAGCTGGGCCCGGTGCTCCGGGTGTCCGGGGCCGACCTGGTGGACGGCACCCCCATCCTGGATATCAAGCCCTATCTGCCCTACGCCGACTGCCGGCCGGAGGCTTCCGGCGGGTTCACCGATGTGACGGCGCGGGTGCTGCTAAAGGTGGACTGCCCGGAGGAGCTGCTCGCCCGCGTCCCGGGGGAGAAGCGGGAGGCCCTGCTGGGGGTGCTCTCCAACGACCCCCGGCCCTCCTACCAGGCCGACCCGGAGCGGGTCTACGGCATGACCTTCGCCGGCCTGGAGGTCCGCTTCCAGGTGGCGGGGGAGAGACTGACCGTCGTGGAGATCGCGCGCGCGTGACCATATTTTTTCAGGATTTCAGGAAAGGAATGATTTCCCCGCTATGAAGACCCAGCGGTATCAGATCGATATGTGCAGCGGCGGCCTGGCCGGCAAGATCCTGCTCTTCGCCCTGCCTCTGGCGGCGTCCAGCCTGCTGCAGCTGCTGTTCAACGCAGCGGACGTGGTGGTGGTGGGCAAGTTCGTGGGCAAGGAGGCCCTGGCGGCGGTGGGCTCCAACACGGCGCTGATCAACCTGCTCATCTCCCTGTTCGTGGGCCTGTCCGTGGGCACCAACGTGACTATCGCCCGGGACATGGGGGCCAACCAGCCCGACGCGGTGCGCCGGGGGGTCCACACCTCGGTCTGCCTGTCCCTCCTCAGCGGCGCGGCCCTGACGGTGGTGGGCGTGGGCCTGGCGCCCCAGCTGCTGCGGTGGATGGACTCCCCGGACGACGTGATCGGCCTGGCCTCCCTGTACCTGCGCATCTACTTCCTGGGGATGCCGGCCACCATGGCCTACAACTTCGGCAGCGCCGTGCTGCGGGCCCAGGGGGACACCCGCCGGCCCCTGTACTACCTGTTTACCGCCGGGGTGGCCAACGTGGCCATGAACCTGTTTTTCGTCCTGGCCATGAACCTGGGGGTGGCCGGCGTGGGCCTGGCCACCGCCATCTCCCAGTACATCTCCGCCGGCCTGGTGCTGCGCTGTCTGATGAAGGAGCAGGGCGCGATGCACCTGGACCTCAGGCAGCTGCGCATCGACCCGGCGGTGGTGAAGCGCATCCTCCAGGTGGGCCTGCCCGCCGGGTTCCAGGGGGCCGTGTTCTCCCTGTCCAATGTGGTCATCCAGGCCACCGTCAACTCCTTCGGCTCCACCATGATGAGCGGCGCCGCCGCCTCCCAGAACATCGAGGGCTTCGTCTACGCGGTCATGAACACCTTCTACCAGGCGGCGCTGACCTTCACCGGCCAGAACTACGGCGCGGGCAAGTGCGACCGGGTGGATAAGGTGGCGGTGTACTGTCAGCTCTACGCCATTGCCACGGGGCTGATCCTGGGCAACCTGGTTTTCCACTTCGGCCACGACCTCATCGCCATCTACGTCCAGCCGGGGCCGGAGCAGGAGGCCATTATCCAGGCCGGCCTGATCCGCATGGCCCGGGTGGGCCGCCTGTACGCCATCTGCGGCGTCATGGACACCATGGTGGGCTCCCTGCGGGGGCTGGGTTACTCGGTGGTGCCTATGGTGGGCTCCCTGGTGGGCTCCTGCCTGCTGCGGCTGGTGTGGGTGTACACCATCTTCCCCCTGTACCCCACGCCGGAGACCCTGTTCAACTCCTACCCCATCACCTGGATCATCACCGGCGCCTTCCAGATCGGCGTCTACCTGTTCGTCCGCAAGCGCGCCTTCGCCAGAGTGGCCCCCACGGAGAAGCCCCACCTGGCGGTGGAGGGGCACCACCCCTCGGCGGAGGAGTGATTGGGGAGGGCTGCGGCCGAAAATTTTTGTTTGTAACCGAATTGTTGTTGCCGTCGGGCAGAAAAGCTGGTATCCTGTTGCAGGAGGGATTTCGATGGATTACGACAAACTGCTGGAGCTGTCCACCGAGCTGGGCTATAAGCTGATGTCCAGTGGGGCGGAGATCTACCGGGTGGAGGAGTCCATCTACCGCCTGCTCCGCGCCTACGGTTTGGAGGAGCCCCAGGTGTTTGCCATCCCCAACGCCCTTATCGTCAGCGTCACCACCCCCCAGGGGCACCCCATCACCCGGATGCGGCGTATCCCCGGCCACGGCACCGACATCGAGCTGCTGGAGCGGTGCAACGCCTTGTGCCGCCGGCTGTGCGTCCAGACCCCGCCGTTGGAGGAGGCCCAGGCCCAGGTGGACGGCCTGTCGGGCCGCACCCACGTCTACCGGGCCTCCCAGATCCTGCTGGGCCACGCCATCGGCACCGCCTTTTTCGCCCCCCTGTTCGGCGGCGGGCTGCGGGACGTGCTGTGCGCCAGCCTGTGCGGGCTGACGGTGGGCGTGTGTGTGCTGTATGGGAAAAAATTCATGGGCTCCAACGCCTTTTTCCGCACCGCGATCTGCAGCGCGGTGGGCTCGCTGCTGGCCCTGATCCTGGTCCGCCTGGGTGTGGGCGCGGATGTGGACGTGGTCACCATCAGCGCGCTGATGGCCCTGGTGCCCGGCGTGGCCCTCACCAACGCCATGCGGGAGATCATGGCCGGGGATATGATCTCCGGGCTGAGCCGCACCGCCGAGGCCCTGCTCACCGGGACGGCCATCGCCCTGGGGGCCGGCGCCGGACTGGCCATCGGCCGTATCCTGTAAGGGGGGCGGAGAAATGGAGATCCTGCACGGCTATCTGCTCCCCTGCGCCAGCGCCTTTCTGGCCTGCCTGGGCTTCACCTTTATTTTCAACGTCTACGGCGTGGGCAAGCTGATCTGCTGCCTGGGCAGCTCTCTGGGGTGGCTGGTCTACCTGCTGGGGGGAAAGAGCATCTTCGCCGCCTTCCTGGCCGCCGTTGCCATCGGCACATACTCCGAGATCATGGCCCGGGTGCGCCGCTGTCCGGCCACCTCCTACCTGCTCATCGCCCTGCTGCCCCTGGTCCCCGGGGGCGGGGTCTACTACGCCATGAGCTACTGCGTACAGGGGAACCGGGCCCTGTTTTTCGACACCCTGCTCAATACCGTGGGCATCGCGGCCGCCCTGGCCGTGGGGGCCATGGTGGCGTCCTCCCTGTTTCGGACGCTGTTCCCGCGCCTGCCCCGGATCACCCGCAAATGAGAGAAACCACCGTGTAGGATTTGGAGGGGATCATCCCATGACGCGCAAATTTCGTCCTCTTCTCTATATTGTCCTGGCCCTGGTCCTGCTGCTGTCCGCCTGCGGCGCGCCCCAGGCCGCCCCGGGCAGTTCCTCTAAAAGTTCAGATATCGGCTCCGTCGGCCCGGCGTCCGTCCCCGGCACCCCCGCCGGCAGTTCATCGGACTCACCTGACCGCTCCGATGCTTCGGCCGGCAGCTCGGCGTCCGCCTCTGTGAGCCCGTCGGCCAGCTCCGCCGCCCCGGCGGCCAGTTCGTCCAGGGCGGAACAGCCGGCGCAGGCCAAGCCGCCCCGCCAGGACCCACCCTCCTCGGAGAGCACCCCCGCGCCGGAGCCGCCCGACGCCTCCCAGCAGACGCCCCCCGATGAATTCGACCCCGCCGGACCGGCCCAGGACCCGGAGCAGGACCCGGATGCGTCCGCCTCGGAGCTCCAGACGCCGGAGGACGGCGGCTACGACTTCTCCCAGCCCGTGCCCGAGAGCGAGGCGGTGGACAAGTCCTACTTTGAGGACGCCGCCTTTGTGGGCGACTCCCGCACCAACGGCTTCATGCTGTACAGCGGCATCGGCTGTGGGGACAACCTGACCTCCAACGGCCTGTCTATCTTCCGCCTGTCCGCCAAGAAGGCCCTGAAGATCGACGGCAAGTCCTACACCCTGCTGGAGGCCCTGGCCCTCAAGGAGTACGGCAAGGTTTACCTGTCCCTGGGGGTCAACGAGCTGGGCTACAACAACGACAAGGGCTTTTACAAGGCGTACTGCGACGCCATCGACGCCATCCGCGACGCCCAGCCCAACGCCGTCATCTACATCCAGGGCCTGATCCCCCTCAACGAGGAGGTCATCGCCAAGACCGGGGGCTCGCCCTACCTGACCAACGAGCACCTGTTGGTCTACAACGACCTAATGAAGCAGGCCGCCGAGGAGAAGCAGGTGGCCTTTCTGGACCTGAACCCCTGCTTTGCCGACGAGAACGGCTCCCTGCCCGCCGACGCCAGCAGCGACGGCATCCACCTGAAGACCAGCAGCTGCAAGAAGTGGCTGGAGTACCTACAGACCCACACGGTGGAGTTTTCCACCCTCTATCCCGAACTGTGAGGAGTTTTGCGGTATGAAACGGTTTTTGACCCTGATCTGCTGTGCCCTGCTCTTGCTGCTGCCCGGCTGCGGCCAGCAGACGGACGCGGAGCCCGCGGAATTTACCACCGGGCAGGTGGAGGCCCTGGCCCAGGGCGGTGCGTTCAGCGAGGAGCTGGAGGAGCTGGACGGCGACGTAGCCTTCGCTCTGTACGGCCTGGCCGACGCGGGGTTGGAGCGGGAGGCCCTCACCGGCTGCGCGGCCCGGCGCTCCGCCGGGGCCACCTGTGAGGAGGGGACCGTGCTGATCTTCGACAGTGAGGACTCCGCCCAGACTGCCCAGGAGGCCCTGGCCGATTACCTGGCCGGGGAGATCGAGGACAACCGGGACTACCGCCCCGCCGAGCTCCCCAAGCTGGAGGACGCGCTGGTGGAGCGCCGGGGGAACACCCTGGCCCTGGTGGTGGCCGCGGATATGGAGAAGGTCAGAGAGATTCTGGAGATCCAGTGAGATACAAAAAAGTGTCCCCGGGTTCAAACCCGGGGACACTTTTTTTGCGCCGCCGGGTGAAAAACTTCCCTCAGCGAGAGATGTTGTATCTTGCTGTGCCCGTGCGGGGCTGAAAGGCGGGAGGACCGGCGAAAACGCCGGTTCTTTTTCGTACCGAGTATTTTAAAACAAAAATATTTTATAAAAAAAGTATTCTAAACTGAAAAAAAGGCCAAAACCGCCGGGAAATACCGCCTTTTCCCGCCCAAGTGGCCGCGGCGGGAAAGTCAAGATCAGGCAATCATAAAAAGGATTTCCAACATTTACAGCTTGCGGGACTGCCCTCCAAACGGTTACAATTTGGTTACAAAATCGAAACCGGAGGAGAACATCATGAAACACAATTGGATCAGGCGGGCCGCCACCGGAGCGCTGGCGGCCCTGCTGCTGGCCGCCCCCGCCTCCGCTGCGACGGTGCAGGTCAACGGGAAATCTCTCCCGGCGGAGGAGGGCTGGGTGGAGGACGGCACCAGCTATCTGACGCTGAAAGCCCTGAGCCGGGAGACCGGGAGCACGCTGACCTGGGACGGGACGACAGCGCGGCTGAAGGGCAGAGATTTGACGCTGACCGCCTCCCCCGGGGCGTGCTGTGTGGAGGTCAACGGCCGGGCGCTGTACGTCCCGGGCGGGGTGCGGGTGGTGGACGGCCACGCCTGCCTGCCCCTGCGCCTGCTGGCCAGCGCCCTGGGGGGCCAGGCGGACTGGGATGGGCAGCGGGGCGTCGCCGCCCTGACCTGGAGGGCGTCCAGGATCCCCAAGGCGGACTACGACCGGGAGGACCTGTACTGGCTGTCCCGCATCATCTCGGCGGAGAGCCGGGGGGAGCCCCTGCTGGGGCAGATCGCCGTGGGGAACGTGGTGCTCAACCGGGTGGCCAGTCCCCAGTACCCGGACAGCATCAAGGACGTGATCTTCGACTTCCAGGGCACCTGGCAGTTCGAGCCGGTGGAGAACGGCTCGGTGTTCCTGGAGCCCACGGCCTCCAGCGTCCTGGCGGCCAAGGCGGCCCTGGAGGGGGCCCAGGTGGTGGGGGAGTGCCTGTACTTCTTCGCTCCGGCCCTGTCCGAGGGGACGTGGATCGTGGAGAACTGTACTTACTACGAGACCATCGGCTGCCACCGGTTCTATTTCTAAAAATATTTGCAGAAAACCGGGATTTTCTATTGACTTCCAAGCGAATCGTTGTTAAAATATCAAAGCCGCTTTGAGTGGGGCGGGTTTTTATGCCCGAAAACAAGCGGAGGGGGACCTCCCTCCCAGGAGAGCGAGCCCGTAATAAAGGAGTTGAAACAGAGAATGAACGCTATTATCGTGACCGGCGGTAAGCAGTACAAGGTTGCCGAGGGCGACACCCTGTTTATCGAGAAGCTGGAGGCCGAGGCCGGCCAGACCGTCACCTTCGACCAGGTGCTGGCCGTGCTGGACGGCGACAACGCCACCTTCGGCGCCCCCGTGGTGGAGGGCGCGTCCGTCACCGCCACCGTGGTGAAGAACGGTAAGGGCAAGAAGATCCGCATCTTCAAGTACAACCCCAAGAAGGGTTACCGCAAGCGTCAGGGCCACCGTCAGCCCTACACCAAGGTGCAGATCAACGCCATCAACGCCTGATGACCACCGCCGCATTTCACAGTGAGGGCGGCCGCCTGACCGGATTTGAGATCCAAGGCCACAGCGGCTACGCCCCCGAGGGGGAGGACATCGTGTGCGCCGCTGTCACCAGCGCCGCGCGGCTCATTGAGTGCGCCGTCAACGATGTGCTGGGGCTGGAGGCCCCGGTGAAGGTCCGGGACAAGGACGCCTACCTCTCACTCAAGCTCCCCGCAAAGCTGGGCCAGGATGCAGAGAGCGCCTGCCAGACCCTTCTGGCCGCCCTGCTGGTCCACCTCGTCCAGCTCAGTGAGGAGTACCCCGAACATATTACCGTTATGGAGGTGTAAGACAATGCTGAACATCGGTTTGCAGTTTTTCGCCCATAAAAAGGGCGTCGGCTCCACCCGCAACGGCCGTGATTCCGAGGCCAAGCGCCTGGGCGTCAAGCGCGGCGACGGGCAGTTCGTCCTGGCCGGCAACATCCTGGTCCGGCAGCGGGGCACCCACATCCACCCCGGTGTGAACGTGGGCAAGGGCAGCGACGACACCCTGTTCGCCCTGAAGGACGGCACGGTCAAGTTTGAGCGCCTGGGGAAGGACCGCAAGCAGGTCTCCATCGTGGAGGCCGCGCAGTAATCCGCTGAACAAAAGCCGCAAACGGGTCCGTTTGCGGCTTTTTGCTATGACTTTTTTGGAGGAACGCATGGACGAGATCAAATGGCTGGAGGTGGCCGTCTCCACCGCGCCGGAGCGGCTGGACGAGCTCACCGCCAAGCTCACCGCCGCCGGGATGTCCCAGCTGGTCATCGAGGACGAGAGGGATTTCCTGCGCTTTCTGGAGGAGAACCGGAAGTACTGGGACTACGTGGACCAGGAGCTGCTGGACCGGATGCGGGGCGTGGCCCGGGTGAAGTTCTATGTCACCGACGACGCGGACGGCCGCGCCCAGCTGGAGCAGTATGTCCGGGGCCTGGACTGTGAGTACACCGTCACCCCCCTGGCGGACAACGACTGGGCGTACAGCTGGCAGAAATACTATAAGCCCCTGTCTATCGGGGAGCGGCTGTACGTGGTGCCCGAGTGGGAGCGGGACCAGCCCGTGCCCCAGGGGCGCAGCCCCCTGTACCTGAACCCCGGCCTCACCTTCGGCACCGGGTCCCACGCCTCCACCCAGCTGTGCCTGGAGGGGGTGGAGGAGCACACCCGGACGGGCTGCGCCGTGCTGGACCTGGGCTGCGGCAGCGGCATCTTGTCCATCGCGGCCCTGTGCCTGGGGGCCGGGGGCGCCTGGGCGGTGGACATCGACCCCAAGGCGGTGGACGTGGCATACGAGAACGCCGCCCTCAACGGCATTGACCGGGACCGCTACACCGTCCGGGCCGGGGGCGTGCTCACCGACGCCGGCCTGCTCCGGGAGCTGGCCGGGCGGCGCTATGACCTGGTGCTGGCCAACATTGTGGCCGATGTGATCATCCCCCTGTCCGCCAAGGTCCCCCAGTTGCTGGCGGAGGACGGAATATTCCTGTGCTCGGGCATCATCGACACCCGGGCCGGGGAGGTGGAGGCGGCGCTGAGGCGCAGCGGCCTGACAGTCACTAAGAGACGGGAGAAGAGCGGCTGGGTGGCCCTGGAGGCCAGGCTGGCGAAGTAAGCGGTTTTTCGCGGAGAGGGAGGGGAATGTCATGGAAAAAGCTGTCGTCATCCGCCCGCGGCTGGAGCCGGGGCGGCGCATCCTGGTGGTCAGCGATATCCACGGCAACCTGCCCTTTTTCCGCGCCCTGCTGGAAAAGGTCAAGTTTTCCAAAGATGATATCCTGATCCTGCTGGGGGATATGCTGGAGAAGGGGCGGGACAGCCTGCCCCTGCTGCGGTACGTGATGGAGCTGTGCCGGACCCACACCGTCTACCCCATCAGCGGCAACTGCGACGGGCTGGTGTCCCACTTCTTCGAGGACGACGAGTGGGACAGCGGATTTTTCTCCGTCTACCTCCCCGCCCACCCGGAGAGCACCCTGCGGCAGCTGGCCGCCGAGATGGGCTACGAGGGCTGGGACGACCTGCCCGCCTTCCGTACCGTCCTGCGCGCGGCCTACCCGGAGCTGCGGGCCTGGCTGAAGGACCTGCCCACCATCCTGGAGACGGAGCACTTTGTATTCGTCCACGGCGGAGTCCCCTCCCTGGAGCACATGGAGGAGCTGGACAGCTGGCGGTGCAAGAAGAACGACAACTTCGTGGGCCAGGGACGCAGCTTCGGCAAGTGGGTGGTGGTGGGCCACTGGCCCGTCACCCTGTACGACCCTAAGGTGCCCCGGGCGGCGCCCTGGGTTTTGCCGGAGCGGAAGATCATCTCCATCGACGGGGGGTGTGTGCTCAAGCTGGACGGCCAGCTCAACGCCCTCATCATCCCGGAGGAGGGGTCGGAGAGCTTCTCCTGGGAGGCCTATGACGGCCTGCCCGTGTTCACCGCCCTGGATGCCCAGGAGGAGAGCGCCGACTCGGTGAACATCCGCTGGGGCCGCAGCAAGCTGGAGCTGCTGGAGCGGGGGGAGGAGCTGTCCCTGTGCCGCCACCTGGAGACGGGGCGGGAGCTGTGGGTCCTGAACTCCTACCTGCGCTCCGGACCCAGGGGGATGTGGTGCGAGGACTCCACCGACTACCGCCTGGCCGTCAGCCCGGGCGACAGGCTGTCCCTGGTGGTCCGAACGAGTCAAGGGGCGCTGTGCAAGAAGGACGGCATCACCGGCTGGTACTTCGGCCGCCTGTCAGAGTAGAATAAGGTTTATAGGCACAGGCCCTAGGGGGCCTGTGTCTGTGAGACTGTCAAAAAAGGCCGAAAGCCTTTTTTGACAAAGAACTGCGGCCCGCGGCAGCGCACTCGCTGTCCGCCAAAGGTGGACAACTCGCACGTTTGCGGGTCGAGATGTATTTTTCCGACGTACAGAAGGTGAATTGCCCCGAAGGGGCAAGAGAGACCGCCCTGGGGCGCGCCGCCGGAAAAAATGGATTAAATCAGATTCGCGCCTGCAGGCGCGAACTCTGCGAGGCTTTTTCGACAAGCTGACAGGCACAGGCCCTAGGGGGCCTGTGCCTGTATCTTTTTGTACCACTGTAAGCAGGAGCGGTCGCCGGTGCGCCGCAGCATCAGACCGGACACCGCCATGTCCCCCAGCACCAGGGCCGCCATGGAGGCGGTCACCGGGTCGGGGATGTCCGCCGCCCACCGCCCCAGCGCCGGGTGGACCCAGTACGTCAGCAGCAGGGCCAGCGCCCCCCAGACCAGGGAGAAGGGCAGGCACACCCGCCCCTCCACGCTGCCCGGCAGGCCGGAGTAGTCCCAGAAGGACACCCCCAGCCCCTTTGCGTACCACAGGGCGGCCCCATACTCCACCGCCGTGGCCGCCGCTCCCCCGGCGAAGAACAGCAGGACCGGACTGCTCCCCGCCAGCGGGGCCAGGGCCAGAATGGCCAGCGCCCCCAGGCCGTACACCGGGCACAGGGGCAGCAGGAGCAGGCACTTCCGGTCCGGCCGGCCGCGGGAGGCGCGGGCGTAAGCCACCTCCAGCAGAAAACCAAAAAAGCTGTACAGTACGAAATCCCAGAACCACTCCATCCGTCCACCCTCCGTTACCGTTAGGGTGGGCGGCCGGCCGGCGGTTCATACGGGAAGGTTTCAGCAAATTTTAGTGAAAAAGAAGGAGACCGCCCCAGGCGGCCTCCTTGAGACTGTCAAAAAAGGCCTTTGGCCTTTTTTGACAAAGGGCTGCGGCCCGCGGCAGCGCACTCGCTGCGCTCGCACGTTTGCGGGCCGAGAGGAATTTTTCCCGACGTACATGCCGCCGGGAAAAATAGATTGCAATTTTTCGCGCCTGCGGGCGCGAACTCTGCGAGGCTTTTGATGGGATCAAATTTGATCCGGGCGGTACTTCTTCATGGGCACGTAGTGGGTGTGCAGCAGCTCGTGGGCCTTGTGGCCGCCGGGTTCGCCCAGGTAATCCCTGTAGATGGCCTGGATCTCTGGGTTCTCGTGGCTGCGGCGCAGGGGCATGTCCATGTCCTGCTGGTACAGGGCCTTGGCCCGCAGGCCCGCCACGTCGGTGAAGCTGCGCACCTCGGCGCTTTGGGTGGGCTGGCCGCCGCCGTTGATGCAGCCGCCGGGACAGCCCATGATCTCGATGAAATCGTAGTGGGCCTGGCCGTTCTTGACCCGCTCCAGCAGGGCCTTGGCGTTGGCCAGGCCGGAGGCCACGGCCACCCGCACGGTGCGCCCGGGCAGGAAGTAGCCCGCCTCCTTGACGCCCTTCATGCCCCGGACCTCCCGGAAGTCCACCTGCATCCCCTCGCCGGCCAGCTTGACCGACACGGTGCGCAGGGCGGCCTCCATCACGCCGCCGGTGACGCCGAAGATGGTGCCCGCGCCGGTGGACACGCCCAGCAGGGGGTCGAACTGGCCGTCGGGCAGGTGGTCGAACAGCAGGCCGGCCCGCTTGATCATGCGGCTGAGCTCCCGGGTGGTGATAGAGATATCCACCGGCATACAGCCGTTGGGCAGGCGCTGCTCCTCACGCTGGACCTCATACTTCTTAGCGGTGCAGGGCATGACGGACACCATCACGATGTCCTTGGGGTCGATGCCCGCCTTCTCGGCGTAGTAGGTCTTTACCATGGAGCCCAGCATCTGCTGGGGGGACTTGCAGGAGGACAGGTTGGGGATCAGCTCGGGCTGGTGCATCTCGCAGTAGCGCACCCAGCCGGGGGAGCAGGAGGTGATCATGGGCAGCACGCCGCCATTCTGCAGGCGGTCCAGGAACTCGGTGCCCTCCTCCATGATGGTCAGGTCCGCGGCGGTGTCCACGTCGAACACCTTGTCAAAGCCCAGGCGGTGCAGGGCGGTGATGAGCTTGCCCTCCACGTTGGTGCCGATGGGCAGGCCGTGGCACTCGCCCTCGGTGACCCGGACGGCGGGGGCCGGGGCCACCACCACGTGCTTGGTGGGGTCGTTCAGGGCGGCCCACACCTTGGCGGTGTCGTCCTTCACGGTGAGCGCGCCGGTGGGGCAGGCCACGATGCACTGGCCGCAGGAGACGCAGTCGGTCTCGTCCAGGTTGCGGTCGTAGGCGGAGGAGATGTGGGTCCTGAAACCGCGCTCGTTGGGGCTGATGACGCCCACCGACTGCAGCTTGTGGCAGGCGGAGACGCACCGGCGGCACAGGACGCACTTGGAGTTGTCCCGGATCAGGTGGGGCGCGGAGTCCTCAATCTGGGGCAGCAGGTGGTCGTTGGCGTAGCGCACCGCGTCGATGCCCAGCTCGTTGGCCAGGGAGAGCAGCTCGCAGTGGGAGTTGCGGGCGCAGGTCAGGCAGTCCATGCGGTGGTTGGACATGATGAGCTCCAGGGTGAGCTGGCGGGAGTGGCGCACCCGTTCAGAGTTGGTGTTCACCACCATGCCCTCGCTCACCGGGTAGACGCAGGAGGCCACAAGGCTCCTGGCCCCCTTCACCTCCACCACGCAGATGCGGCAGGCGCCGATCTCGTTGACGCCCTTGAGGAAGCACAGGGTGGGGACGCGGATGCCCACGGAGCGGGCGGCCTCCAGGATGGTGGTGCCGGCGGGGACGGTGACGTCCAGGCCGTTGATGGTCAGGTTGACAGTTTTCTCAGCCATGGTTCTTCCCCCCTTCTCAGTGCTTGGAGATGGCGCCGAAGCGACAGGTCTCCATGCAGGCGCCGCATTTGACGCACTTGGTGTGATCGATGGAGTGGGGCGCGCGCAGCACACCGGAGATGGCCCCGGCGGGGCAGATGCGGGTACACAGGGTGCAGCCCTTGCACTTGTCCGGGTCCACGTCGTAGCGCAGCAGGTCCTTGCACACGCCGGCGGGGCAGCGCTTCTCCACCACGTGGGCCACGTACTCGTCCCGGAAGTGCTTCAGGGTGGACAGCACCGGGTTGGGGGCGGTCTGGCCCAGGGCGCACAGGGCGGAGTCCTTCAGGTGGTAGCACAGCTCCTCGATGGTGTCCAGGTCCTGGAGGGTGCCCTCCCCCTTGGTGATCTTGTCCAGCAGGTCGTACAGGCGCTTGGTGCCGATCCGGCAGGGGGCGCACTTGCCGCAGGACTCGTCCACGCAGAAGGACAGGAAGAACTTGGCGATGTCCACCATGCAGTTGTCCTCGTCCATGACGATCAGGCCGCCGGAGCCCATCATGGAACCGATGGCGGTGAGGGAGTCGTAGTCGATGGGGGTGTCGATGAGGGACTCGGGGATGCAGCCGCCGGAGGGGCCGCCGGTCTGGGCGGCCTTGAACTTCTTGCCGTTGGGGCAGCCGCCGCCGATGTCGTATATGATGGTGCGCAGGGTGGTGCCCATGGGGACCTCCACCAGACCAGTGTTGGTGATCTTGCCGCCCAGGGCGAACACCTTGGTGCCCTTGGACTTCTCGGTGCCGATGGCGGCATAGGCGTCGGCGCCGTGGTTCAGGATCCAGGTGACGTTGGCGTAGGTCTCCACGTTGTTGAGCAGGGTGGGGCGCTGGAACAGGCCCTTCACCGCGGGGAAGGGGGGACGGGGCCGGGGCTCGCCCCGGCGGCCCTCGATGGAGGTCATCAGGGCGGTCTCCTCGCCGCAGACGAAGGCGCCGGCGCCCAGGCGCAGACCCAGGTCGAAGCTGAACCCGCTGCCCAGGATGTCCTCGCCCAGCAGGCCGTACTCCTTGGCCTGGCCGATGGCCACCTCCAGGCGGTGCACCGCGATGGGGTACTCGGCCCGGACGTAGATGTAGCCCTGGTGGGCCCCGATGGCGTAGCCGGCGACGATCATGGCCTCGATGACGCTGTGGGGGTCGCCCTCCAGGATGGAGCGGTCCATGAACGCGCCGGGGTCGCCCTCGTCAGCGTTGCAGCAGACGAACTTCACCCCGTCCTCGCTGTCGGCGTTGGCGGCGAACTGCCACTTCTGGCCGGTGGAGAAGCCGGCGCCGCCCCGGCCCCGCAGGCCGGAGGCCTTCACGGCGTCGATGATCTCCTGGGCGGGAGTCTTTTCAGTCAGGATGCGGGTGAGGGCCTTGTAGCCGTCCACCGCCAGATACTCATCGATGTTCTCCGGGTCGATCTTGCCGCAGTTGCGCAGGGCGATGCGCATCTGGGGCTTGTAGAACTCCATGTCCTCCAGGTGGTGGGTGGCCTCGCCGGTGTCGGCCTCCCGGTGGAGCAGCCGCTCCACCAGATTACCCTTCAGGATGTGCTCGGAGACGATTTCGGGCACATCGTCGGGGGTGACGTGGCTGTAGAAGATGCCCTCGGGGTACACCAGCACCACGGGACCCATGGCGCACAGGCCGAAGCAGCCGGTGCGGACCACGCGGTTGTGCTCCGCGGCGCCCTGGGCCTCCAGCTCGGCCTTGAACCGCTCAATGATCGTAAGGCTCTTGGAGGAGGTGCAGCCGGTGCCGGCGCACACCATGATGTGCCGCTCCACGCCCTGGGCGCGGTCCGCAGCGAAACGGGGGGCCATCTCCGCGCTGATCTCCGCGCGGATCTGCTCCAGTTGGTCGATGGTCTTCAAGTTTTCCGCCCCTCCCCTCTCACATATATTTGTCCAGGATGGCGCCCACCTGGTCGGGGGTGAGCCGCCCGTACACGTCGCCGCCCACGGTCATCACCGGGGCCAGGCCGCAGGCGCCGATGCACCGGGTGGCGTCCAGGGAGAACCGCCCGTCCCGGGTGATGGAGCCGGTGCGGATGCCCAGCTTTTTCTCCACGGCCTCCAGCACGTCCGCCGAGCCCTTGACGTAGCAGGCGGTGCCCAGGCACACGGAGACCTGGTGCTCCCCCTTGGGGTTGAAGGAGAACTGGGCGTAGAACGAGGCCACGCTGTACAGCTCGGACAGGGGGACGTCCATCCCCTCCGCCACCAGGATCAGGGCCTCCTCCGGCAGATAGCCGAAGATCTGCTGGGTCTTTTGCAGCGCGGGCATCACGCCGCCCGGCTGCCCCTTGTGTTCCGCCACGAACCGGAGCAGCTCCTCCTCCTGCTCCGGCGTACCGCGGTAGGGTACTACCGTTTTACAGTTTGGCATGGGTCGATTTCCTCCTTTTTCCGGGTCGGACCCGGATGGTTAGTTGCTTCGCCCCTCCAGGCGCAAAATCCTGCTTACATCATACTCTATCTGCTGATCTGAAATCAACTGTTTTTTCACCCATTTTTGCGAAAAAATCCATCGTTTCCACAGAATTGGACCACCAGGAGAAAAAATGACCAAAACAGCCCGGCTGCTGAGGGAAAAATCGTGAAAAAGTGGAAAATTCAGGGCGAACAGGCTAAAAAGGTGCAAATTTTCCTCTGCGGCGATTGACACCGGGGGCCGGCGTGATTATAATAACTTTTACTGTCCGGGAAAGCCCGGACGAAAGATTATTCGTATGGAAAGGGGCACTTCCTCATGAGCGATCAGCGTGTTTACAACTTCTCCGCGGGGCCTTCCATGCTCCCTCTCTCTGCTCTGGAGCGTGCGGCGTCCGAGATCACCAACTACCGGGGCTCCGGCCAGTCTGTGATGGAGATGAGCCACCGCTCAAAGGTGTTCATTCAGATCTTCGAGGAGACCCAGGCCAAGCTCCGCCGGCTGATGAACGTGCCCGAGGGCTATAAGATCCTGTTCCTTCAGACCGGCGCCACCGGCCAGTTCTCCGCCATCCCCCTGAACCTCATCGGCAGGACCGGCAAGGCCGACTACGCCGTCACCGGCAACTTCTCCAATCTGGCCTACAAGGAGGCCGAGAAGTTCGGCCAGATCAACGTGGCCGCCTCCACCGCCGACCGCAACCACACCTACATCCCCAGCCAGGACCAGCTCAGGCTGGACCCCGAGGCCAGCTACTTCTACTACTGCGCTAACAACACCATCTATGGCACCGAGTGGCAGTATATCCCCGAGACCGGCGACGTGCCCATTGCCTGCGACATGTCCTCCAACATCCTCTCCCGCCCTGTGGACGTGTCCAGGTACGGCATCATTTACGCCGGCGCCCAGAAGAACATGGCCCCCGCCGGCCTGACCGTGGTCATCATCCGGGAGGACCTGGCCGGTCACGCCCTGCCCTACACCCCCGTCATGATGGACTACAAGGCCATGATCGACAAGGACTCCATGTACAACACCCCGCCCTGCTGGTGCATCTACATGCTGGGCCTGACCCTGGACTGGGTGGAGGAGAACGGCGGCGTCCCCGGCATGGAGGCCCTCAAGCGCAAGCGCTCCGGGATGCTCTACGACACCCTGGACAGCTCCCGGCTGTTCCAGTGTGCGGCGGAGAAGCCCTTCCGCTCCGGTATGAACGTCACCTTCCGCACCGCCAGTGAGGAGTTGGACGCCAAGTTCGTCAAGGAGGCCACGGAGGCCGGGTTCGTCAACCTGAAGGGCCACCGCAGCGTGGGCGGGATGCGCGCCAGCATCTACAATGCCATGCCTGTGGAGGGCGTGGAGAAGCTGTGCGACTTCATCCGGAAGTTCGACCGGGAGAACTAATGGGGCCCCTTCATCCGCGCCTTTGACAAGGCCAACTGAGCCCAATCAATTTAGATCCGAGGTAATGTGACATGTACCGCATCAAGACCCTGAACAAGATCGCCGCCGCCGGGATCAACCAGCTGGACAAGAGCCGGTTCCAGGTGGGCGACAACGTGGAGAACGAGGACGGAATCCTGGTCCGCTCCGCGAAAATGCACGACTATGTGTTCCCCGAGAGCCTGCGGGCCATCGCCCGGGCCGGGGCGGGCACCAACAACATCCCCCTGGACCGCTGCTCCGAGGCGGGCATCGTGGTGTTCAACACCCCCGGCGCCAACGCCAACGCGGTGAAGGAGCTGGTCATCGCCGCCATGCTCATCGCCTCCCGGGACGTGCTGGGCGGCGCGGACTGGGTCCAGGAGCAGGCCCACACGCCCAACGTGGACGTGGCGGTGGCCGTGGAGAAGGGCAAGAGCGCCTTCGCCGGCCCCGAGCTCTACCGCAAGACCATCGGTGTCATCGGCCTGGGCGCCATCGGCGCGCTGGTGGGCAACATCGCCCTGGACCTGGGCATGGACGTGTACGGCTACGATCCCTACCTGTCGGTGGACGCCGCCCTGCGGCTGGACCGGCACATCCACGTGGTCAAGGACGTCAACGAGCTCTATCAGGTGGCCGACTACATCACCCTGCACATCCCCTACACCCCCGAGACCAAGGACTTCATCAACGCCGCCGCCATCAGCAAGATGAAGGGGCAGGTGCGGGTGCTGAACCTGGCCCGGGGCGAGCTGGTGTGTGACGACGACATGATCGAGGCCCTGGAGTCCGGCCGGGTGGCCAAGTATGTCACCGACTTCCCCAACGCCAAGATCGCCACCGTCCACAACGTGGTGGCCCTGCCCCACCTGGGCGCCTCCACCCCCGAGAGCGAGGAGAACTGCGCCGTTATGGCCGCCCGGGAGCTGGAGGACTACCTGGTCAACGGCAACATCCGCAACTCTGTGAACATGCCCGCCCTGAGCCAGCAGCGCAGCGGCGTGGCCCGGGCCTGCGTCATCCACAAGAACATCCCCTCCATGCTGTCCCAGCTCATGAACATCATGTCCAAGGACAACATCAACGTGGAGAATATGACCAGCCGCGCCCGGAACAGCTATGCCTACACCATCATCGACGTGAACACCCGCCTGTCCGACACGGTGGCCGATGACCTGCGGACCATCCCCGGCATCATCCGGGTGCGGATCCTGAACCACTGAGTGCGAAACGGAAAGCGCCCCGTCCGGCGGACGGGGCGCTTTTGTGCGTTTCAGATCAGTTTAGGTGATGTCAAATTCCACGGCGGCATAGGAGCCCTCCGGCGTGGAGAACACCACGCGGTAGCGGCCGGCCTTCAGCGGGGAGCCGTACGCAGCCAGGGCTAGGGAAAAGGACCGCGTCTGCCCCGGAGAGATGTAGTAGAGATCCGCGGGGGGACCCCAGTAGCCCCCATCCCGCGGCGCAAGGTTCAGCGAGTACCACACCTCGTCCTGGAGCAGCTCCAGGTCGGCGGCGCCCACGCTGGCCTCGGCCTGGCCGGTGTTCGTCACAGAGATGGTCAGGTCCTGGGTATCACCGGGATACTGGGAGCATTCCAGCGCCGCGGTCACCGTCTCCAAGGGATCTCCGGAGAATCTGGAGGGCTCCCCCACGACAGGAAAATCGGCGGGCGCGCTGGAGGCAGCCCCCGGCGTGTTTTCGCCCGCTCCGCAGCCGGCGAGCAGCAGGACCGCCAGGATCGCGGCTGTCAGAGTTTTCTTCATGATGTGCCTCCTCCCGGCGAGGCATTGTCCCGCCTGTGTTGTGTACCCATAGTAGCATACCGCCTTTCCTTGTGTCAAGGCGCGGACCGCCCCGGTTGAATCTCACGCCCGTTTATGCTAGAATACAAAAAACATCTTCCAAGGCGGTGACCCCATGAAAAAACTGGTCGCGGGAATCCTGGCCCACGTGGACGCGGGCAAGACCACCCTGTCCGAGGCCATGCTCTACCTCAGCGGCAGCATCAACAGGCTGGGCCGGGTGGACCACCAGGACGCCTTCCTGGATACCGACGCCCTGGAGCGGGAGCGGGGGATCACCATCTTCTCCAAGCAGGCGGTGCTGCCCCTGCGGGAGCGGGAGGTCACCCTGCTGGACACGCCGGGGCACGTGGACTTCTCCGCGGAGATGGAGCGCACCTTGCAGGTGCTGGACTGCGCCATCCTGGTCATCAGCGGCACCGACGGGGTGCAGGGCCACACCTACACCCTGTGGCAGCTGCTGCGGCGGCACCGCATCCCCACATTCCTCTTTATCAACAAGATGGACCTGGAGACGGCGGGGCGGGAGGCCCTGCTCTCCGAGCTGCGCGCCCGGCTGGACGACAACTGTGTGGACTTCTCCGCCCCCCGGGACGACGCCTTCTGGGAGAGCGCGGCCCTGTGCGGCGAGGAGGCCATGGAGCAGTACCTGGAGACCGGGGAGATTTCCCAGGGGGAGCTGTCCACCCTCATCGCCCAGCGGAAGCTGTTCCCCTGCTGGTTCGGATCGGCCCTGAAGGTGCAGGGGGTGGAGGAGTTTTTAGACGGCCTGGAGCGCTACGCTCCAGACCCGGCCTGCCCGTCCGAGTTCGGCGCCCGGGTGTTCAAGATCGCCCGGGACCCCCAGGGGGTCCGGCTGACCTACCTGAAGGTCACCGGCGGGCGGCTGGCGGTGAAGGACCTGCTCTCCGGCGGGGCCGGGGAGGGGGCCTGGAGCGAGAAGGTGGACCAGATTCGCATCTACTCCGGGGCCAAGTATAAGACCGCCGACGCCGTGGAGGCCGGAACGGTGTGCGCCGTCACCGGCCTGAGCAGGACCCGGCCTGGGGAGGGCCTGGGGACGGAGAAGGATGGCGGCGCGCCGGTGCTGGAGCCGGTGCTCAGCTTCCAGCTGTGCCTGCCCGCCGGGTGCGACCCCCACGCGGTGATGCCCAGGCTCAGCCAGCTGGAGGAGGAGGACCCCCAGCTCCACCTGGTGTGGAACGAGACTTTGGGGGAGATCCACCTGCAGCTGATGGGGGAGATCCAGCTGGAGGTGCTCAAACGGGTGATCCTGGAGCGGTTCGGCCTGGAGGTCACCTTCAGCCAGGGGAGCATCGTCTACCGGGAGACCATCGCCGCCCCGGCGGAGGGCATCGGCCACTTCGAGCCCCTGCGCCACTACGCCGAGGTGCACCTGTTGCTGGAGCCGGGGGAGCGGGGCAGCGGCCTGCGGTTTGAAAGCGCGTGCGGCACCGACGAGCTGGATTTGAACTGGCAGCGGCTGGTGCTCACCCACCTGTATGAGAAGGTCCACCTGGGGGTGCTCACCGGCTCCCCCATCACCGATATGAAGATCACGCTGATAGCCGGGCGGGCCCATCTGAAGCACACCGAGGGGGGCGACTTCCGCCAGGCCACCTACCGGGCGGTGCGGCAGGGGCTGATGGGCGCTCAGAACATCCTGCTGGAGCCCTGGTACGCCTTCCGGCTGGAGCTGCCCGGGGACTGCGTGGGCCGGGCCATGGCCGACGTGCAGGCCATGGGCGGCGAGTTCCAGAGCCCCGAGGGGGCGGGAGAGCTGTCCCTGCTCACCGGCAGCGCCCCGGTGTCCAAAATGCGGGACTACTGGCGGCAGGTCAGCGCCTACACCAAGGGCCGGGGACGGCTGTTCACCCGCTTTGCGGGCTACCGGCCCTGCGCTGACCAGGAGGAGGTGGTGGCCCGGATCGGCTACGACCCGGAGCGGGACGTGCTCAACCCCACCGGCTCGGTGTTCTGCGACCACGGGGCGGGGTATGTGGTACCCTGGGACAAGGTGCCGGAGCTGGCCCACCTGGACAGCGGCCTGGATCTGGACGGGGCGCCGGGGGAGGACGCGCCCCAGGTTCCCATGGGGGGCCGGGTGTCCCGGCCGGGGCCGTCTCTGGAGCAGGACAAGCAGCTCCAGGCCATCTTTGAGCGCACCTACGGCAAGGTGGGGGAGCGGGCCTTCCAGCCCACGAAGAAGCCCGCCCGCACCAGCCTGGACGAGACCCGGTACTCCGCCCCCATCCAGCCCCAAAAGACCGGGCCGGAGTACCTGCTGGTGGACGGCTACAACATCATCTTCGCCTGGGAGGACCTGAAGCAGCTGGCCCAGGAGGACGTGGACGACGCCCGGGCCGCCCTCACCGACCTTCTGAAAAACTACCGGGCCGCCCGCCAGTGTGAGGTCATCCTGGTTTTTGATGCCTACAAGGTGAAGAACAACCCCGGCTCGGTGGAGAAAACAGGGGGCATCTACGTGGTCTACACCAAGGAGGCGGAGACCGCCGACGCCTACATCGAGAAGGCCACCTACGACCTGGGCCGGCACCACAAGGTGCGGGTGGCCACCTCCGACGGCCTGGAGCAGCTCATCATCCTGGGCCACGGGGCCCTGCGCATCTCCGCCCGCACCTTCCGCCAGGAGGTGGAGCAGGTCCAGGGGGAGCTGGAGCGGTTCATCCGGGAGCACAACCGGAAGGGCCGGGAGAGGGACAAGCTGAAATACACCGCCAACGTCACCCGCCGGGAGGGCGGAGCGAAATAGGAATATAAAACGCTCAGCTGTTTTCAGTTTGTCGAAAAAGCCTCGCAGAGTTCGCGCCCGCAGGCGCGAAGAATTGAAATCTATTTTTCCCGGCGGCGTGCACGTCGGGAAAAATTCCTCTCGGCCCGCAAACGTTCGAGTTGGAAAATGGGTCCCCAGCCGAAGCCCAGCGCAGCGGGTTCGGCTGGGAAAGGAGGAGCAGCGTAATGAGTGAGCTTTCGCCGTAGGCGGAAGCGAAGGATATAGAGCTTGCGACGACGCGCGCTGCCGCGGGCTGCAGCCTTTTTGGACAATTACAGAACGGCCCGCCGGAGCTCCGGCGGGCCGTTCTGCAAGAAGAAAGAAGAGAGGGAGGAAATCGAGGATGGTCTGTTTTACTTGACCTGGGTATAGGTGCCGTCGAAGGCGGAGTCCAGGGCGCACTTGACGCACTTCTCATGGGCGGGGTGGACACTGCCGCAGACGGGGCAGGTGACCATGTCGCTCTCCGCGGCGAACAGCTCCACCTTCTGGCAGACGGGGCAGCGGTAGATGTCCACGTGGAAGCGGTCCTTGATGAAGGCGCTGCCCATGGGGTAGGACTTCACCGACAGCTCCATTTCGGCCTTGCAGCTGGGGCAGATTTTTTTCATAACAGTTTCGGACATAGTAATGACTTCCTTTCTTGAAATCGGCAAATTTTGTTCTAGTAGAGGCCCGAAGCCGGGCCCCTGGATAAGCTGTCGAAAAACCGCGCAGATTCAAAAATTTTCATTTAGGACTTGCGCTGGTTCCTCTCTTGCTGTAAGCTTATGATAGCAGGGGGAGGGGAGGAAAACAATCCCAATTCCTGTTCTAAATCATACCAAATATGTTATTAAAAGGAGAGGCCGGTATGAACCTGACCCAGCTGCGCGTCTTTGCCCATCTCTCCCGCACGCTCCACTACCAGCGCACCGCCGACGAGCTGGGCATCGCCCAGCCCTCCCTCAGCCGCTCTATCCGCGCCCTGGAGGAGGAGCTGGGCGCCCCCCTGTTCGAGCGCCGGGGGCGGGGGGTGGCGCTGTCCCCGTATGGGACGGTGTTCGCTACCCACATCACCGCCGCCATCCGGGAGGTGGACACCGGTGTGCAGAGGGTGCGGGAGCTGGCTGACCCGGCGCGGATGAATATTTTGCTGTCGGTGAACTACTACCTGTCCTCCAGCTACCTGCCCGTGCTGACCCGGCGGTATCTGGACAAAAATCCCGCGGAGCACTACTTCTTCCAGTTCAGCCAGGGCAGCACCCCCCGGGTGCTGGAGGAGGTGCGCGCCGGGGTGAGCGAGCTGGGGTTCTGCGCCTATCTGGACGACCAGCCCGACATCCGCTTCGAGCCCATCCTGCGCCGCCCTCTGTGCGCGGTGGTCCCGCCGGGGCACCCCCTGGCCGGGCGGGAGCGCACCAGCCTGGCCCAGGTGGCACAGTATCCCCTGATCCTGTCCACCGACCGGACCCACTACCTGGAGGACCTGTTCCAGGCCCAGGGGCTGGCGCCGGAGATCGTACTGCGCATGGGGGAGGACTACGCCATCGCCAACCTGGTGGGGCAGCACTTCGGCGTGTCCCTCCTGCCCGAGGACCCGCAGCTGGCCGTCTGCGGGGTCAGGCTCATCCCACTGGAGGACCGGGCCGCCTTCCGCATCTTCTACCTGGCCACCAGCCGCACCCGGGTGCTCAGCCCCCAGGCCCAGGCCTTCCGCCGGTTCGCCCTGGAGGAGAGCCAGCGGGAGGGCGGCCTGTGAAAATTTGGAAACCTTTTCTTGACGGTATGCCGCCCGCGGGGGTATAGTTATTTTGGATATACGCCAGAGGGGAGAGAGGCTTGATGGGAAAACTTCTGTCCGCGCTGCTCACCACCGCGATGGTCCTCCAGATCAGTCTGCCCAGCGGCATCCAGGAGATGCTCACGCCCTCCACACAGTTCACCATCGACATCTCCATCGCCGGGGACTGTATGCTGGCCACCTCCATGGGGGGACGGCAGCAGGGGTCCTTCAACTGGTACGCCGCCAACTACGAGCCCTCCTACTTTTTTGAAAAAGTGTACGATATTTTTTCCGCCGACGACTTCACCCTGGTCAACCTGGAGAACGTGCTCACCGACCGGCCCCTGGCCGAGACGGTCAAGGACCACGACCCGGCCTACTGGTACCGGGGCCCCGCCTCCAACGCCAGGATTTTGACCGCCGGCAGCATCGAGTACGTCTCCCTGGCCAACAACCACGTGGGGGACTACGGGGCCCAGGGGAAGCGGGACACCATCGCCGCCCTGGAGGCGGAGGGGATCCCCTACGGCACCAACGACGTGACCATGTACTACGAGAAGAACGGGTTCACCATCGCCATCATCTGCCACGGGCTATGGGTGGAGGGCCAGGAGCAGGCCATCCTCAAGCGCATCCAGGCGGCGGAGGAGAAGTCCGACTTCCAGATCGTCTTTTACCACGGCGGGAGAGAGCGGGTGTACGAGCCGGAGGCCTGGCGGGTGCGGGCCAGCCGCCGTCTGGTGGACGGCGGGGCCGACCTGGTCATCGGCAACCACCCCCACGTGCTCCAGCCCGCTGAGGTCTACCACGGGGTGAACATCCTCTACTCCGTGGGCAACTTCTGCTTTGGCGGCGGGGCCACCTGCGAGAACCGGACGGTGATCTGCAAGCTGCTGCTCACCGTGGACCAGGGCCAGGTGCTCAGCCAGGAGGTGTCCTATATCCCCTGCTACGTCTACACCGGGAAGCTGAACAACTGGCAGCCCGCCCCCATCACCGACGAGGACCAGCGGCAGAGGGTGCTGGACTTTCTCGCCGGGAAGGCCGCCTCCCCCCTGTGAGGCCCGCGGTCCCGACAGGAAAGCCTGGACTTTTCCGGCGAAACGCGCTATACTTCTCTGGTGCTGAATCTGCATCTCCGGGAGGTCCTGCCCATGTACCAGTTCCTGTGCATTTTTTTCATCTACGCCTTCCTCGGCTGGTGCGCCGAGGTGGCCTTCGCCGCCCTGCGCACCGGGAAATTCGTCAACCGGGGATTCCTCAACGGCCCGGTCTGTCCCATTTACGGCTTCGGGGTGGTCATCGTGCTGGCCTTTCTGGAGCCGCTGAAGGGGTACTGGCTGGCCCTGTTCTTCGGGGCCATGCTGCTGACCTCCCTGCTGGAGCTGATCACCGGCTACGTTTTGGAGAAGATCTTCCACCAGCACTGGTGGGACTACTCCAATGAGCCCTTCAACCTGAGGGGCTATATCTGCCTGCGCTTCTCTGTCATGTGGGGCCTGGCCTGCACCTTCGTGGTGTATATCCTCCACCCCACGGTGGAGCTGTTCATCTACCTGATCCCCCACACCCTGGGGGTCGTAGCTCTGTGGGTGTGCGCCGGAGCCATGTCGGTGGACCTGGCCGCCACAGTGTCCACCATCGCCAAGTTCAACCGCCGCCTGTCCCGCATCGACGAGCTGGCCGCCCAGATCAAGTCCGCCTCCAACGAGCTGGGGGAGGGCCTGGCGGAGCGGGTGATCGACGCCTCGGAGAAGAGCGCCGTTCTGCGGGAGGACCTGGCGGAGCGGGTGCAGGGCGCCACGGAGAAGGGGGCCGCTCTGCGGGAGGACCTGGTCCAGCACCGGGCCGCGGCCGCGGAGCGCCTGCACGAGCGGGAGGCCGCCCTGCGCGTCCGGATCGAGCAGTGGAGCGCCGAGCTGCAGGAGCTGACGGAGCGGGAGGCCTTTGGCCAGCGCCGTCTGATGCAGGCGTTCCCCGATATGCGCTCCATCCGGCACGGACAGGCCCTGGATCAGCTGCGGGAGCGGCTGGAGCGCCGCCGCGGGGCGTAAAAAGCGGGTTTCCTGTTGCAATTTTGAAAACAAGATGATATCATATCTGTAATAATACCTGGAGGGGGCCGTCACGTGGAAGAATTACTGGATCTGAAGCAGCGCATGGAGCAGGAGCGCCCCGCCGAGTGGAAGATGCTGCCCGACATCTCGCTGTACATGGACCAGTTGGTGGCCTACCTGCCCCGGCAGCTGATCCACTTCGGTGAGGGGGAGGCGCTCACCTCCGCCATGGTGAACAACTACATCAAGGACGGCCTGGTCCCCCGGGCCGAAGGCAAGCGCTACGGCCCGGTCCACCTGGGCTATCTCACCGCTGTGTCCGCCCTGAAAAAGGTGCTGACGGTACGGGACATGGGGGTGCTCCTCAGCGCCGGGCGGGAGCAGCAGGGCGACCCGGAGCGGCTGTACAACTACTTCTGCGCCGCCCTGGACCTGGCCCTGGAGGACACCGCCGACGCCCTGGACCCGGACACCCCCCGGGAGGACCTGGCCCGGGTGGCCCTGGACCTGGCCCTTCACAGCTACGCCAACCAGCTGGCCTGCGCCCGGATCCTGGATATCCTGCGCCCCTCCCCCCACTCGGAGGAGAAGCCGGAGAGAAAGAGCAAAAAACAGCCCTGACGGGCATTCATTGTGAAAGAAAAGAGGTCGTGTCATGTCTGATTTTGTGATCCTTACCGACTCCTCCGCCGACCTGTCCGCGGATATGGTGCGGCAGCTGGGCGTCGAGGTGCTCCCCCTGCAGTTCATCATCCAGGGAAAGACCTACGCCAACTACCCCGACAACCGAGAGATGGAGCTCCACCACTTCTACGAGCTGCTGCGCGCCGGCGAGGTGGCCACCACCGCCGCCGTCAACATGGGCGATTATATCCAGGCCATGGAGCCCCTGCTCCAGGCGGGGAGGGACGTGCTGGTGCTGGCCTTCTCCTCCGGCCTGTCCACCACCTGCAACTCCGCCGTGATGGCCGCCGATGAGCTGAAAAGCCGCTACCCGGAGCGCAGGATCTACGTGGTGGACACCCTGTGCGCCTCCCTGGGGCAGGGCCTGCTGGTCTGGCTGGCCGTCCGGGAGCAGCGCAGGGGCAGGAGCATTGAGGAGGTCCGGGACTGGGCCGAGGCCAACAAGCTCCACCTGTGCCACCAGTTCACCGTGGACGACCTGCACTTCCTCAAGCGGGGCGGCCGCGTCTCCGCCACCACCGCCGTGGTGGGCTCCATGCTGCAGATCAAGCCAGTCCTCCACGTGGACAACGAGGGGCACCTGATCAACATTGCCAAGGCCCGGGGGCGGGCGGCCTCCCTGAAGGCCCTGGTGGACAAGATGGAGGCCACTCTCACCGACCGGGAGGCCCCTGTGTTCATCAGTCACGGCGACTGTCTGGAGGACGCCGAGACCGTGGCCAATATGGTGCGGGAGCGGTTCGGCATCCAGGACATCCATCTCAACCACATCGGCCCTGTCATCGGCGCCCACGCCGGTCCGGGGACCGTGGCGCTGTTCTACCTGGGCAGCGAGCGATGAGCATTTAGGAGGACCCAATGGCAGCACCCTTTGTAGATACCGCGAAGATCACCGTCCGCTCCGGCAACGGGGGCAGCGGAGTGGTCTCCTTCCACCGGGAAAAGTACGTGGCCGCCGGCGGCCCCGACGGGGGCGACGGCGGCCGGGGCGGCAACGTGGTGGTCACCATCGACGACCATATGTCCACCCTGATGGACTTCCGCTACAAACGCAAATACACCGCGCCCAACGGCGCCGACGGCCAGGGCAAGCGATGCTCCGGCAAGGACGGGGAGGACCTGGTCCTCCGGGTCCCCCGTGGCACCGTCATCCGGGACGCGGCCACCAATGAGATCATCCACGACATGTCCGACCAGCAGCCCTTCGTCCTGTGCCGGGGCGGCCGGGGCGGCTGGGGCAACAAGCACTTCGCCACTCCCACCCGGCAGGCCCCCCGCTTCGCCAAGGCTGGCCTGCCCGGCGAGAGCCGGGAGGTGGTGCTGGAGCTGAAGCTGCTGGCTGACGTGGGGCTGGTGGGGTTCCCCAACGTGGGCAAGTCCACCCTTTTGAGCGTGGTCAGCCGGGCCCAGCCCAAGATCGCCAACTACCACTTCACCACCCTGTTCCCCAACCTGGGGGTGGTGTATGTGGACGAGGGGGTCTCCTTCGTCATGGCCGATATCCCCGGCATCATCGAGGGGGCGGCGGAGGGCGCCGGCCTGGGCCACGACTTCCTGCGCCACATCGACCGCTGCCGCCTGCTCATCCACGTGGTGGACGTGTCGGGCAGCGAGGGCCGGGACCCGGTGGAGGACTTCGAGGCCATCAACGCGGAGCTGGCCAGCTGGTCCCCGGAGCTGGCCGCCCGGAAGATGATCGTGGCGGCCAACAAGGTGGACATCATGACCGACCCCGCACTGCTGGACCGGCTGCGCGAGCACGTGGAGGGCCTGGGCCTGGAGCTGTTCGAGCTGTCCGCCGCCTCCCACCAGGGCACCAGGGAGCTGATGAAAAAGGCCGCCCAGGAGCTGGCCCAGCTGCCCCCGGTGACGGTGTACGAGCCCACCTATGTGGAGCGGCCCCCCGAGGTGGACACCAGCGGCGAGGTGACCATCCAGCGCTACGACGACACCTGGGTGGTGGAGGCCCCCTGGCTCCAGCGGCTCATCGCCAACGTGAACTTCGGGGACTACGAGTCCCGCAACTGGTTCGACAAGGTGCTGCGCCAGTCTGGCCTGTTCGACCGGCTGGAGAGCATGGGCATCCAGGATGGGGAGATCGTCTCCCTGTACGACCTGGAATTTGAGTACCAGCGCTGAGCGCTGGCCGGCGAGAGGAGGCGGCGCCCATGAAATTCCGATCTGAGACCAGCGCCCCCCTGCCCCAGGGGGACCTGGAGGGGGAGTTCCGGCGCTCTGGCAGCGTGGGGGCCGTCCGCGCAGGGGAGACCTGCCTGTTTTACCCCGGCCTCACCGGGGTGGGCGTGCTGCCCTATGGGGAGCTGAAGCAGCTCTATCTGCGCAAGGAGCAGGTCGCCGCTCGCATGTGCTGCGGGGTGGTGGACGCCTCCCCCATCTTCCTCATGGCGGTGGACACCGGCGGGCAGGTCCACAAGACCTCCATCCGGGACACCGATTCCGGCAAGGCGCTGCTCGCCCAGGTGGCCCGGCGCGCGCCCCATGTGGAGATCGGATACCGCAGAGCGGATAAAAAACAATAAAACAAGGCCCCGGCTCGAATGAGCCGGGGCCTTATATTTTTTATACTGCGGCCGGTTCGGCCTGGGGGCTGTGTTCAGCCTGGGAGTTGTGCTCCGCCTGGGCCGCCCGCTGGCTCAGAGCCTTTGCGTTAGCCAGCATGAGCTTGATCCGATTCTCCTGGTTGATCTTGGTGGCGCCGGGGTCGTAGTCGATGGCCACGATGTTGCTGTACGGGTAGTCGTCCTTCAGCTTGCGCAGCATCCCCTTGCCCACGATGTGGTTGGGCAGGCACCCGAAGGGCTGGGTGCAGACGATATTAGGGGTGCCGGAGTGGATCAGCTCCAGCATCTCGGCGGTGAGCAGCCAGCCCTCCCCCATCTTGTTGCCGTCCCCCAGGTAGCCGCGGATCAGGCTGTGCAGCTGCTGGAAGGTGCCGGGGGCGCGGAAGCGGCCCGAGTGCTCCAGAGCGGCGATCATGTCCTTCTGGCAGCCCTCCACATAGCCCATGAACACCTTGCAGGCCGCCTTCTTGATCCACTTGCCACCGTACAGCTCCACATCGGCCACCCGGTTGTAGATTTTGAAGATGATGAAGTCGGTCAGGCCGGGCACCACGGGCTCCGCCCCCTCGGACAGAAGGAACTGCTCCAGGTTGTTGTTGCCCAGAGGGGCGAACTTCACGTAGATCTCACCCACGACGCCCACCCGGATCTTGGGCTCCCCCTGGACCGGGATGGCGGCGAAGTCGGCGCAGATCTCGTCGAATATTTTGCGCATCTGGCCCCGGCTCATGCCCTTGCCCGCCTGGAAGCCCTCCACCAGCCGGTGGGACCAGTCCTCAATCATCCGGTCGGTGGCGCCGGGCTCCACCTCGTAGGGGCGGACCTGGTTGGCCACGTTGACGATGATATCGCCGTACATCATGGCGAAAATGGCCTTGCGAATGAAGGGAATGGTCAGGGAGAAGCCGGGGTTGTGCTCCAGCCCGGACAGGTTCACCGAGATCACGGGGATGTAGGCCATGCCGGCCTTTTCCAGCGCCTTGCGCAGCAGGTGGATGTAGTTGGAGGCCCGGCAGCCGCCTCCGGTCTGGGTGATGAGCAGGGCCACCTTGTGGGGGTCGTAGCCGCCGTGCTTCACCGCGTCGATCAGCTGGCCGATGACCAGCAGGGCGGGATAGCAGGTGTCGTTGTGGACGTACTTGAGCCCCTCGTCTACGATGCCCCGGTGGTTGGTGGTGAGCATATCCACCTTGAACCCCTCACGCTCCAGCAGCTTTTTCATCATACCAAAGTGGACGGGGAGCATCTGGGGCATGAGCAGGGTGTACTCCTTTTTCATCTCCTTGGTGAACAGGAGACGGCCGTCCTTGTCGTATACGAGCTGTGCCATAACAGGGTTCCTTTCTTATAGAGAGTTGAGATTGGAGATTGGAGAGTGGAGATAGGTGGTATGGTGAAGGACATCGGAAAAAATCTTCACTCTCCACTCTCCAATCTTCACTCTTAACTCTTTATCCCTCGTTTTTCCTCGCGTCGATGGCGGCCATGAGGGACCGGATGCGGATCTTCACCGCCCCCAGGTTGCTGATGTCGTCGATCTTCAGCTGGGTATACAGCTTGCCGCCGCCCTCCAGGATGGAGCGCATCTCGTCGGTGGTGATGGCGTCGGTGCCGCAGCCGAAAGACACCAGCTGCACCACCTGCATGTCCGGCTGGGTGCACACATAGCGGGCGGCGTTGTACATCCGGCTCTGGAAGGTCCACTGGTTGAGCACCTTCCGGGGGGCGTAGCCCTCCAGGTAGCTCAGCGCGTCCTCGGTGACCAGCACGAAGCCGAAGGAGGTGATCAGGTCGTTGATGCCGTGGTTGATCTCCGGGTCGATGTGGTAGGGCCGGCCGCAGACCACGATGATGTTTTTGCCGTGGGCCCGGGCGTGCTCGATGCACTTGCGGCCCATCTGCCGCACGTCCTCCACATAGGCGTGGTAGGCCTGGTAGGCGGCCTCGGCGGCGTCCACCACCTCCCTCTTGGGGATGCCGAACTCCTGTTCCATCAGCGCGGAGATGCGCTTCTTGAAGTCGTGATGGCGCCACAGGCCCACGTAGGGGTTGAGGAAGCGGGTGGTTTTCAGGGAGGGGATGTTGGCGGCCAGCAGCTCGGGGTAGTAGGCCACCACGGGGCAGTTGTAGTGGTTGTCGCCGATGCCCTCGTCGTTGTTGTAGGACATGCAGGGGTACCAGATGGCGTCCACCCCCCGCTCCACCAGGGCCTCTACGTGGCCGTGGAGTAGCTTGGCGGGGTAGCACACCGTGTCGGAGGGGATGGTGCGCTGGCCCTTCAGGTACAGCCGGCGGGAGGACTCAGGGGAGAGGACCACCTCGAAGTTCAGCCTGGTGAAGAAGGTGAACCAGAAGGGCAGGTTCTCGTACATGTTCAGCCCGAAGGGGATGCCGATCCGGCCCCGGGAGCCGTCGCCGTCGCCGTTCCCCTGGAGGGCGCGCAGCTTCTCGTACTTGTAGCGCATCAGGTCGGGCTGGCGCTGGGGCTCCTCCCCCAGGGGGCGGGAGCAGCGGTTGCCCGAGAGGAACCTGCGCCCGCCGTCGAAGGAGTTGACGGTGAGGGAGCAGTGGTTGGTGCACAGCCCGCAGGTGGCGGGCCGGGCGGTGTGGGTGAACCGCTCCAGGGTCTGGGGGGAGAGCAGGGCGCTCTCCTCCAGGTGCAGGTCCCGGGCGGCCAGGGCGGCCCCGAAGGCCCCCATGATGCCGGCGATGGTGGGGCGGGTGACCTCCCGGCCCAGCTCCCGCTCGAAGGCGCGGAGCACCGCGTCGTTGTGGAAGGTGCCGCCCTGGACCACGATGTGCTGGCCCAGATCGTCGGCGCTGGCGGCCCGGATGACCTTGTACACCGCGTTTTTCACGATGGAGATGGACAAACCCGCGGAGATGTCCTCCACGGAGGCCCCGTCCTTCTGGGCCTGCTTCACGCTGGAGTTCATGAACACGGTGCAGCGGGAACCCAGGTTCACCGGCTTTTTGGCGAACAGGCCCATTTTGGCGAAGTCGGCGATGGAGTAGCCCAGGGCCTTGGCGAAGGTCTCGATGAAGGAGCCGCAGCCGGAGGAGCAGGCCTCGTTGAGCATGATGGAATCCACCGCGCCGTTGCGGATCTTGAAGCACTTCATGTCCTGGCCGCCGATGTCGATGATGAAGTCCACATCGGGGTTGAAGTGGGCGGCGGCCTTGTAGTGAGCCACGGTCTCCACCAGGCCCAGGTCGCAGGAGAAGGCGCTCTTGATCAGGTCCTCGCCGTAGCCGGTGACGGCGGCGCCCTTGATCGTGATCCGGTCCCCGCACAGAGCGTAGATTTTTTTCAGCTGCTCCAGCACGATGGCAACCGGGTTGCCCTGGTTGGAGTGGTAGTAAGTATAGAGCAGGCCGCCGTCGGCGGTGATGAGCACCAGCTTGGTGGTGGTGGAGCCGGCGTCGATGCCCAGCCAGGCCGGGCCGGAGTAGGTCTCCGCGTCCGCCTCCGGGGGGCGGCTGGCGTTGTGCCTGGCGCAGAAGGCGTCGTAGTCGGCCTGGGAGTCGAACAGGGGGGGCATGGTGTCGGCGGAGGTGTTGGCCTCCCGGCTCTCGTCCAGGCGCTTGAGGGCCTGCTCGAAGGGGATGGACCCGTAGTCGGTGGAGCACAGGGCCGCGCCCATGGCGGCGAAGCAGTCGCCGTCGGCGGGGAAAATGGCGTGCTCCTCATCCAGCTTCAAGGTCTGGACAAACCGCTCCCGCAGGCCCATGAGGAAGTGGAGGGGACCGCCCAGAAAGACGATCTTGCCCTTCAGCTCCCGGCCCTGGGTGAGCCCGGCCACCGTCTGGTCCACCACAGCCTGGAAGATGGAGGCGGCCACGTCCTCCTTCCGCCCGCCCTGGTTGAGGATGGGCTGGATGTCGCTCTTGGCGAACACGCCGCAGCGGGAGGCGATGGGGTATATTTTTTCGTGCCTGAGGGACAGCTCGTCCAGCTCGTTCACAGTGACGTTCATCAGGGTGGCCATCTGGTCGATGAAGGCGCCGGTGCCGCCGGCGCAGGAGCCGTTCATCCGCTCCTCCAGGGCCCCGCCGAAGAAGATGATCTTGGCGTCCTCGCCCCCCAGCTCGATGACCGCGTCGGTGTCCGGGATGTAGGTGTTGACGGCGGCGGCGGTGGCGTACACCTCCTGGACAAAATCCAGCCCGGCGGCCTTGGCGACGCCCAGGCCGGCCGAGCCGGTGATGACCAGCTTGATCTCCTGTCCGGCGAGCAGGTCCGAGATGGACCGCAGCGTCTCCAGCGCCCGCTCCCGGGTCTTGGAGAAGTGCCGCTCGTAGGAGCGGAAAAGCAGTTTATTCTGTTCGTCCAGCACCACCACCTTGACCGTGGTGGAGCCGATGTCGATACCGACGCGAAGACCCATAGCGAACCTTCCTTTAATAAAATGGGCGCCCTCTGAGCCCCTATATCATAGCGGTTCACAGAGGGGAAAACAATGAAATTAACAACATTTTAACGAAAGAAAGGGGAGGTAAAACAGGAAATATGCACCGGGGGAGGACGGAAGTCGCTGCGTGAAAACCGGCGGAAAAGCGCCCCGGCAAACTGTCTCGCCGGGGCGCTGATAGGCGGGGGGGTGAGGTATGCTCTCCTGGGTCCGGCCGGGCGTGGGGCGGCCCGGGGACAGGCTCTCACAGGTTCGCCAGCAGCTTCAGCACGAACTCCCAGGTCCGGACCGCCGAGGCCAGCTCAAAGCGCTCCTTGGGGGTGTGGATGTCCTCCAGCGTGGGACCGAAGGAGATGGCGTCCAGCCCCGGGAGCTTCTCGTAGAACAGGCCGCACTCCAGCCCCGCGTGGATCACGTTGACCTCCGCGCCGGGGTAGAGCCGCAGGATCAGGTCCCACAGGGGGGACTCCTGCCGGTACTCCCAGGGGGGGTAGGCCCCGCTGACCTCGCTCCGCGCCCCGTGAGCCCGGGCGATCTGCTCCACCCGGCCGGCCATCTCCCCGCACTTCTGCTTGACGCAGCTGCGGATGGAGACGTGGACGACGGCCTGTTCGTCCTCCAGGGTCAGGATGCCGATGTTGGCGGAGGTCTCGGGCAGGGGCATATCGGCCATCATGGCCTGCAGGCCGCAGGGCAGCTCCAGCAGCAGGTCTGTCAGATTGCGGGTGGCCGTCTCGTCCAGGGCGGGACAGCCGGTGACAGGGCCGGCGATGTCCAGGGCGGCGGTCACACCGGGGTCGGCCTGGGCGTAGGTCTTTCTCAGCTCCTCCTGGAAAGCGGCGGTGAGCTGCAGGGCGCGCTCCTGTTCATCCGGGGGGAGCAGGATCTGGGCCGCGGCGCTGTCGGGGATGGCGTTGTCCTTCTTGCCGCCGGCGCAGGAGACCAGGCGGATGCCGCAGGGCTCCAGGCGCCGGAGCAGTCCGGCCAGCAGCTGGCAGGCGTTGGCCCGGCCCTCGCCGATCATGGTGCCGGAGTGGCCGCCCCGCAGGCCGCCGACCTGTACGCCGGCCAGCACCCCGGAGGCCGCCTCCCGGCGGACAGGCAGGGTCAGACGGCACTTGCAGCCGCCGGCGCACCCGGCGGTGAAGCGGCCCTCGTCCTCGCTGTCCATGTTGAGCAGCACCCTGCCCTGGAGCAGGCTGGGGTCCAGGCCGTGGGCGCCGTCCATGCCGGTCTCCTCGTCCACGGTGAACACCGCCTCCAGAGGCGGGTGGGGGAGGTCGTCCGCCTCCAGGATGGCCATGGCGTAGGCCACGGCGATGCCGTCGTCGGCGCCCAGGGAGGTCCTGTCGGCCCACAGATATTTGCCGTCGGTCTGGAGCCGGATGGGGTCCCTGGTCAGATCCAGACGGCTGTCCTCCGTCTGGACGGTCACCATGTCCAGGTGGCCCTGGAGGATGACGGCGGGGTGGTCCTTATAGCCGGGGGCGGCGTCCTTGTAGATCACTACATTATAATAGGAGTCCTGGACGTACCGCAGGCCGTGCTCCCGAGCGAACTGGGCGCAGTAGTCGCTGACCTGCTTCACGTTGCCGGAGCCCCGGGGAATGGAGGACAGGTGGGCGAAGTAGTACAGGAACCGCTGTTTCAGGCCGACGCGCTCCAAAGCGGCGAGGGCCTGGGCATTTTCCGGGGTGAGCGGGAACTGGGCCATAGGGACACATCCTTTCCTTTAATCTTAATTGTGGATATCCCGGACGTCGTAGGGGGTGGTCTGGTAGACGTAGTAGTTGAGCCAGTTGGAGTAGAACAGCTGGGCGGCGGAGCGCCAGCGCACCAGCGGGGGATTGGACGGGTCGTCATCCGGGAAGTAGTTGGCGGGCACTTGGATATCCAGACCCTTGTTCACGTCCCGGAAGTACTCGTTGGCCAGGGTGTCCGGGTCGTACTCCGGGTGGCCGGTGATGAAGAAGCGGCGGTTGTCCCGGCTCTTCACCGCAAAGACGCCGGCCTGGTCGGAGACGGCCAGCAGCTCCAGCTCGGGCTTGGCCAGGATGTCCTCGGCGTGGTTCTCGGTGTAGCGGGAGTGGGGGACATAGAACACGTCGTCAAAGCCCCGGAACAGGGGGGACTGCACCTTCAGCGCCCGGTGGGGGAACACGCCGAACAGCTTGCGCTCCAGTGGGTACTTGGGGATGCCGTAGTGGTAGAACAGTCCGGCCTGGGCGCCCCAGCAGATGTGGAGGGTGGAGTGGACGTGGGAGCGGGTCCACTCCATGATCTCGCACAGCTCGGGCCAGTAGTCCACATCGGCGAAGTCCAGGTTCTCCACCGGCGCGCCGGTGATGATCATTCCGTCGTACTTCTTCTCCCGGATGGCGTCGAAGGTGGTATAGAAGGAGGACAGGTGGCTGGCGTCGGTGTTCTGGGAGACGTGGCTGGCGGTTTTCAGCAGCTCCACCTGCACCTGGAGGGGGGAGTTGGACAGCCGCCGCAGCAGCTGGGTCTCGGTGACCACCTTGGTGGGCATCAGGTTCAGAATGAGCAGGTTCAGCGGGCGGATATCCTGGTGGAAGGCCCGGTACTCAGTCATGACAAAGATGTTCTCCTGCTCCAGGATGGTGGTGGCGGGCAGGGAGTCAGGGATGCGGATAGGCATGGGGCGGCCTCCTTCGGTGCTGGATCAACACAATTAAATAAATGTAATAGTAGACTACCACAAACCAATGTCTTCCGCAAGAGAGAAATTCGGGGACAACTGTGCGCCTGCCACGGACACACACCACATCTTGTGGGCCCAGAAAATGGGAGGACAATTCCGCAAAAAAACCTGAAAAAAAGATGAAAAAGGGTGTTGACAAGGGAGGGATGTTCTGCTAAGATAAGCAAGCGCTCGAGAGAGCGGGACGTCAGAACAAAAAAGTTTGGGAGAACGAAAAAAGTTCTTGACAAAGCCTCGAGAGTGTGCTATCATAGCAAAGCTGTCTGCGAGGAGCGGCGAAGGATAGACGGGGAAACCCCGGCGGAGGAAAGCACTGAAAAAGTTTGAAAAAACTTAAAAAAG
>CANQHN010000012.1 GCA_947623745.1 uncultured Oscillospiraceae bacterium | reverse complement strand
CAAATTTCAGAGATTATGTCTGAAGAAAAGCCCAACCAGCGGGAGCAGATCAGGCTCCGCCGGGAGGACTTCCGAAAGTATTTTCCCGCAAATTATACAGACCAGCAAATTACAAGGGACATCATGCGCGGCCTGGACCTGCTGAAACGCCAGCGGGACCGCAGCGCCAGATAAGGAGGCACCTATGGAAACGGATGAATTGACCCCGGAGGAAATTTACAAGGACTATGACGGCTTCACCATGCGCATCGGGGGCACCACCTACGAGGTGGGCCTCCACTTCGACCCCAGAGGCAGGCAATGTGTGCTGGAGCAGTTCATGGACCTGCTGGGCAGATTTGAAACCGAGCAAAAGGCTTCGTAAAATTAAATCGCCTTTGCAATGCCCGGTTGTCAGGAAAGGAGTTAAAATGGCAGCAGCAAACAAATCAGGGCAGGAAGAAAAAATCACGGCGCTCTATGGACGCCTCAGCGACGACGACGGGGTGGACATTGAATCAAATTCCATCGCCAATCAGAGGACCATCCTCCAGGACTACGCCAGAAAGCACGGCTATCTCCATCCCCAGTTTTTCTGCGACGACGGCGTGAGCGGGACCACCTTCGAGCGCCCCGGCTTCACGGAGATGGAGGCGCTGGTGGAGGCGGGCAAGGTAGCCACGGTCATCGTCAAGGACCTCTCTCGGTTCGGCAGGAACTACCTGGAGGTGGGACGGTATCTGGATTTCGTTTTTCCAAGCCTCGGCTGCCGGTTCATCGCGCTCAACGATGGCGTGGATACCATGCACAAGAACAATGAAATGCTGGTCATTCTGAAAAATGTGATGAACGACCTCTATGCGCGGGATACCAGCAACAAGATCAAGGCGGTAAAGCAATCCACGTTCAAGAGCGGCAAGTATGTCGGGTGCTACGCTCCATTGGGCTACAAAAAGAGTGCAGACGACAAGCACGTTTTGGAGATTGACCCGGTGACCGCGCCGGTGGTGCGTCACATTTTCGACCTCAGACTGCAAGGCAACGGATTCCGAAAGATAGCGATACAACTCAACACGGAGGGTGTTCCTGCTCCGAGAACTTTCTACTACATGGCTGAGGGTAAAGAAAATCCTCGCGGTGAAACTCCGTACTGGAATGACGTGACTGTAAAGACGATTCTCCGAAACGAGGTTTACATCGGTCACATGGTACAGAACAAGACGGGTACGGTGTCTTACAAAAACCATAAGCAGGTCAGCAAGCCGAAAGAGGATTGGATCAAGGTTGAGAATACCCACGAGCCTATTATCTCTCAGGAAACGTGGGATGCCGTTCAGCGGATGGACAACCACCCGTCCAGAAGCAGGACGGGCAAGAGCGGAACGATTGCTCTATTCGGAGGGCTTCTGCGGTGCATGGATTGCGGATCTTCTTTTCGCTTTGTGAGGGACTACCGTACAAAGCGAAAAGCGTCCGAGTATAAGGCTTATGCCTGCAACCGTTTTATGTCGGGTGGCAAAATTGCCTGTTCCTCGCACTACATCAACGAGAAGGCTCTGGTATCTGTGGTGCTGACCGACATCCGCAACAAAGCCTTCTTCGCCCAGCAGAGCCGCGAAGCCCTTAAAGAGCGGATACTCGCCAAGAAAGAATCCGCTAATGCGGAACGTGCGAACACCCTGAAAGCGGAGCTGTCCGCACTGGATAAACGTCTTGCGGAGCTGGAAAAGCTGATTCAAGCCGCATACGAGGATAAGGTCATGGGACGTATCCCGGAGAGCGTCTGTATCCAGCTTCTGAACAAGTACGAAGCCGAGCGGACGGAGAAGCTGGAGCGTAAAAAGGACATCTCTGCGAAGCTGGCAACCAGTCAGGCAAACGAGCAGTCAGTTGATGATTGGCTGGACATGATACAGGACTACACCCAGCTTGAGGAGCTTGATCGTCCCACCCTTGTCCGGCTTATCCAGAAAATCGAGGTCGGAGAAAAATATCAGGTGAATGACCACATGGAACGGGACATCAACATCTACTACAATTTCGTAGGCTTTGTGGAACTGTAAACCTGTCATGCTTTATGCAAGGTTGACTAACGAGTGGTATGCCGCCCAGACCAGCAAGAAGATCCGGGCGGTGTGGGCCATGAAAGCGTCCAAGGGGAAACGGATCAGTCCGTCAGTTCCGTATGGCTATGTAAGGGACCCCGACGACCATGAGAAGTGGCACATCGACGAGCCCGCCGCTCAGGTGGTGCGGAAGATATACGCCCTCTGCCTCGCCGGACGGGGTCCGATGCAGATCGCCAATCAGTTGGAAGATGAACGCATCATGTGCCCCACCGCATACAGGCTCAATACCGGACGCCCCGGAAGCCATCTGCCCCCGGCAGATCCCTATGTATGGAGTACGGAAACCGTGTCGCGGATACTGGCTAATCGCCAGTACATCGGCTGTACGGTCAACTTCAAGACCACTACCGTCAGCTACAAGGTCCACAAGGAGGTCCGCAAGCCGGAGGACGAGTGGCAGATCATTCCCAACACCCAGGAGCCCATCATCGACGAGAATGCCTGGCTGCGGGTGCAGGAGCTTCGGAGCAATAAGCGCCGTCCCACGGCCACAGGCCGGACGAGTTTGTTTTCCGGGCTTGTCTACTGCTACGACTGTGGGGCCAAGCTTCACTTTTCCGCCGCCAAGAGCCTGAAACGGAATCAGGAACACTTCAGGTGTGCAAATTACAAATCTGGGCGAGGGAAATGTACCGTCCATTTTATTCGGGACGTAGTGTTGGAGAAGATTGTCTATGAGGCTGTCTCTGGCCTGGCGGACTTCGTGCGGTGCTATGAGTCCGACTTTCTCGTCATGCAGGAGCAGAGGGAAACCGTTATCCGCAAGAAGGAGCTTCAGGCCGCAAAAAATCAGTTGGAGCAGCCAGGCGGCGTGTGGCTGAGATAGACCGCATCATCTCCCACATTTACGAGGACAATATCACAGGTAAGATCTCTGATGAACGCTTCGGCAAAATGTCCGCGGCCTACGAGGCAGAACAGAAAGAGCTGGAGAGGTCCATTGCCGACTGCGAGGAAAAACTGAGGGAGGCAGACAAGGCCGCCATCGACCTGCGGATGCTTCTGAATGGCCTCAGAGAGTTTTCCATGGTTCGAGAACTCACCCCCACCATTGTCAACACCCTCATCCAGCGCATCGAGATCCACAACAACGACAAATCCAGCGGACATTGCCACGTCAAGGTGGACATCTACTTCACCGCCGTCGGCATGATAGACATCCCCACAAAGCAGGAATTGGAGCAGCTGCGGACCGACTACCTAAAGAGGATACAGTCCGCATAAGCGGACAAGGTGCAGCCCCGAAAGACTGCACCTTGTCGTACATAGTAAATACTTCCCTATCCAGCCCGCCCAGTCCGCGGGGAGGCTTTCTGCTCCATTCACTTGTTTCTGGTGTGCTGGTTGATGACCCGCTCGATGAGCTCCACCGAGCCCTCGATGCCGTAGCTGGCGCTGTTGATGCACAGGTCGTAGTTGACGCTGTCCCCCCAGCGGCGGCCGGTGTAAAACTCGTAGTAGTGCCGGTGCTGGCGGTCCAGCCGCTTGAGCAGGCGGCAGGCGGCCTTGTAGTCCAGCTCGTCGGTCTCCATCACCCGGCGGGCCCGCAGCTCGAAGGGTGCGTTGATAAAGATGCTCACGTGGGGGATGTGGTTGTTAGCCAGGATCACGTCGGAGCAGCGGCCCATGACAATGAAGTCCTCCCGCTGGGCCATGTCGCACAGCAGGTCGCTCTGGTTGAAGAACACCGCGTCCTCCGTGGGCAGGCCGTGGTAGCGGTTGAACTCCCGCATCCGGTCCCGGAGGGTGCGCCCCTTGATGTTGCCCAGGCTCTTGTTCAGGTCCTGGTGATGGGCGAAGCTGGCCCGGTCCTGGACGCTGTCCTGCTCCGCCTCCAGCCGCTCCAGCACCTCCATGAAGATCTCCGTGTCGTAGTAGTTGATCTTCAGCTTGTCCGCCAGGGCGAAGCCGATGTCCGTCCCGGCGCAGCCGTAGGTGCGGCCGATGCAGATGATGAGGTGCTTCCCCCCCTGGAACCGCCCGGACAGGCGGGCGCCGTTGAGTTTGGCCAGGTCCTCGTCCAGGATATCTATGGTGCCGAAGGTGGTGGGCAGGGTCTCGATCTGCTTGAGGATCTCGTTGTACTCCCGCATGAGGCGGGAGCGCTCGGCGCGGTCGGGGACGGTGCGGGCCATGTTGCTGATCAGAGCCAGCTCGCTGCGCAGGATGTGGTTCTCCGTGCGGGAGCACATCTGCCGGGCCATCTCGTCGATCCGGTCCTCCCGCTTTCCGCTGAACACCCGGCCCAGACCGGAGCCCAGCACCCGGTAGACCTCGGCGTCCAGGTCGTAGATCCGGGCGGCCAGCTCCCGGCGCAGTTCTTGGTTGTGTCTCACGGTGCCTCGGCCTCCTTACCGGAAAAAGATGAGCGCGTCCAGCAGGAACACCGGCCCCAGGAACCCCGCCGACCACAGCAGGTAGCCGAAGAAGGAGGGCATACGGATGCCGTTCTCGTCCGAGATGGACTTGACCATGAAGTTGGGGGCGTTGCCGATATAGGTGCAGGCCCCCATGAACACCGCGCCGCAGGAGATGGCCATCAGCATCTGGGGCGGCACCGTGCCCAGGGTGGTGGCGATGCCCTCCCGGAACCCCAGGGCGCACGCGGTGGTGAGGAATACCAGATAGGTGGGGGTGTTGTCCAGGAAGCTGGACAGGGCCCCGGTGGCCCAGAACATCTGGAAGGGCTGGGACAGGCCCAGCCGGGCCCCGTTGTCCCGCAGGAGCATCAGGGCGGGCTGCATGGTGATGAAGATGCCGATGAACAGCACCGCCACCTCCTTGATCGCCCCCCAGGTGAAGTGGTTGGCCCGGCGCACCTCGGCGCCGGTGGTGCGGAAGGAGAGCCAGGCCGCCAGCAGGATGATGGCCGCCTCGATGAGCACCGGCACGGGCAGCTCCACCTCCCCGAACAGGGGGATGCCCAGCGCCTCGCCCCTGTCATTCTGGAAGGCGGGCAGGGTGGGCAGCACGCCGCTCAAAATCACCGCCGCGACGATCATGGCCAGGAACAGCAGGTTGTGCAGGCCAGTGATCTTGATCTCGGTGCCCGGCCTGCGGATGTCGGGCTTGCGGCCCTCGGCGATGTCCCTGCGGTAATTGCGCATATCCACGCGGTAGAACACGGCCAGCAGCACGGCGGTGTTGAGCAGCATCACCGGCAGCAGCCTCAGGCTCCAGAAGAAGGGGACGCCCCGGGCGAAGCCCATGAGCAGCGGCGGGTCGCCGATGGGGGTCAGGCAGCCGCCGATGTTGGAGATGAGGAAGATGAAAAACACCATGATGTGCCGCCGGCGCTTGCGCCAGGCGTTCATTTTCAGCAGGGGGCGCACCATGAGCATACTGGCCCCGGTGGTGCCCACCCAGCTGGACAGCAGGGTGCCGAACAGCAACAGGGCCACGTTGACCCGGGGGGAGCCGGCCAGGTCTCCCTCCAGAGTGATGTTGCCGGCGACGCAGAACAGGCCGAACAGCAGCACGATGAAGCTGAGGTAGTCGTTGGCGATGCAGTCCAGGGCGGTCTCTATGGCGGCCCCCGCCCCGTTCAGGGCGGCGAAGGGCAGCAGGAACAGCAGCGACCAGAGCAGCACGGCCCAGGAGCGGTGCTCCTCCCACCACACGGGCTTGACCAGAGGGAACACGGCGATACACAGCAGCAGCCCCGCGAAGGGGATGCACAGCCACGCCGGCATGGCCGCGGCGGCGGTGTCCACGCCGGAGTTGGAGCTGAACGCCATCACCGGCACGCAGGCCAAGAGGGCCGCGGCCACGACGGCAAGGAACTTTTTCAAGGGTAAGACCTCCCGGTTGGGGACAAAATGACGCCCGGCCGGGGAGGGGAGGACCCGCTTCCCGGCAGGCGTTTGCCTATCTTAGACCCATCCCCGGGGAAAGTCAAGGAACAAAAAGCCTAAAATCCTCTCTCACGGCGGGAAAAATTCATCAGTTTCCAAGAAAAAACGGCCCTCCCGGCAGCGCCGGGAGGGCCGTACCGCTTATTTGCCGCACCTGGTCAAAAGCTCTTCCCACTTCTTGTCCACATACTTCTGGGCCTCCTCAATGGTCCACTCGTTGCCGGGCTGGAAGCAGTGCTTGAACCGGCCCTGGAGACGCATGAACTCCTCCACGGGCAGCTTCTTCTTGGGCTCGTAGCTGAGCACCCACTTGCCCTCGACGACCTCGTACAGGGGCCACACGCAGGTCTCCACCGCCATTTTGCAGATCAGGGCCAGGTCCTCCGCCGGGTACTGCCACCCTCTGGGGCAGGGACACAGGACGTTGACGAAGGTGGGGCCCTCGGTGTAGATGGCCCTGTGGGCCTTCTCGTGGAAGTCCTTGAAATTGCCCACGAAGGTGGTCTGGGCCGCGTAGGGGACGCCGTGGGCCACCACGATCTGGGTCAGGTCCTTGGGGTTCTCCTTTTTGCCCGCGCTCTGGGTGCCGTGGGGCGTGGTGGTGGCGCTGGCGAACCGGGGGGTGGCGGAGGAGCGCTGGGTGCCGGTGTTCATATACGCCTCGTTGTCGTAGCAGAAGTAGGTGAAGTCGTGGCCGCGCTCCAGGGCGCCGGACAGGGACTGGAAGCCGATGTCGTAGGTGCCGCCGTCGCCGCCGATGGCCAGGACTTTGAAGTTGTCTTTCACCTTGCCCTTCCTCTTCATGGCCCGCAGGGCGGACTCCACGCCGGAGGCCACGGCGGAGGTGTTCTCAAAGGCCACGTGGATGTAGCTGTCCTCCCAGGCGGTGTAGGGGTACTGGAAGGAGGAGACCTCCAGGCAGGAGGTGGCGTTGCAGACCACCGCCTTGTCCTCCGGCTCCAGGGCCCGCATCATGGCCCGGCAGGTGACGCCCGCGGCGCAGCCGGCGCACAGCCGGTGTCCCGGCGCGAAGCGCTCGGGCTTGCTCATTTGCTCTTTCAGATTGTAAGCCATCTCACTGGACCTCCTCTCTCAGATCCCGCTGGCCCATGTGGGTGTAAACGGGGCCGGTCTCGCCGGTGGCGGCGATCCTCTCCAGCCGGGCAAAGACCCGCTTGGCCTGGTCCACGGTGAAGTCCCGGCCGCCCAGGCCGTAGACGATGTCCACCATCTTGGGCCGCTGGTCCAGGTTGACGCAGGCGGCGGCGGTCTCGGCGAACAGGGGGCCGCCGCAGGCGGAGAAGCCCTCGCTCTTGTCCAGCACGGCCACAGCCTTGCAGTTTTTCAGCGCCTGGGCCAGCTCCTCCCCGGGGAAGGGGCGGAACACCCGGACCTTGATGAGGCCGGCCTTCACGCCCTGCTCCCGCAGCTCGTCCACCGCCGCCCGGGCGGTGCCGGCGGAGGAGCCCATCAGCACCAGGGCCACTTCAGCGTCCTCCATTTTGTATTCCTCGAAGAAGCCGTACTTCCGGCCGAAGGTGCGCTCGAAGTCGGCGGCCACGTCCAGGATGGCCCGCTTGGCGTTCTTCATGGCCTCCGCCTGGGCCACCCGGGCCTCCATGTAGTAGGGGGAGGTGCCGTAGGGGCCAACGGCCAGGGGGTTCTCGCTCTTGAGCAGGTAGTTCTCCGGGCGGTACTCGCCCACGAAGGCCTTCACGTCCTCGTCGGACTCCAGCTCGATGTTCTCCAGGGCGTGGGAGGTGATGAAGCCGTCCTCGCAGATCATCACGGGCAGGCGCACGTCGGGCGTCTCGCCGATGCGGTGGGCCTGGAGGTAGTTGTCGTAGGCCTCCTGGTTGTTCTCGGCGTAGATCTGGATGAAGCCGGAGTCCCGCTCCGCCATGGAGTCGGAGTAGTCGTGGTTGATGTTGATGGGGCCGGTGAGGGCGCGGCAGGCCACCGCCAGCACGATGGGCAGCCGGCAGGAGGCGGCCACGTACAGCACCTCATTCATGAAGGACAGTCCGGCGGAGGAGGTGGCGGTGATGGCCCGGCAGCCGGCGGCCTCGGCGCCGATGCAGGCGGACATGGAGGAGTGCTCGCTCTCCACGCAGATGAACTCGGTGTCCACCTTCCCGTCGGCCACGTACTGGGCGAAGTACTGGGGGATCTCGGTGGAGGGGGTGATGGGGAACATGGCGAACACGTCGGGGTTGATCTGGCGCATGGCGGTGGCGATGGCCTCGTTGCCGCTGAGCCGGTCGCGGATGCTCATATCAGTGTACCTCCTTCCAGTCGATGGCCTTGAACGGGCAGACCTTGTAGCAGATGCCGCAGCCCTTGCAGTGGTCCAGGTCGAACTGCCCCCGCTTCCCCCCGGTGACAGGGATGGAGGAGTCGGGGCAGAAGGGGGCGCACAGCAGGCACTGTTTGCACTTGTCGCTGTCCCACACGGGGACCTTGGAGCGCCACTCGCCGGTCATGGTCAGCCGGGAGGTGCCGCCCTCGTAGATCTCGCAGCCGGTGGTCAGGTCCTGCCACGGGGAAGTTTCATGGATCTCGGCAGCTCTGGTTTTCATATCACTCTTTGACCTCCTTCATGGCCTCCACCAGGCAGTCCAGGTTGCCCTGGACCATCTGGGGCTTGGCGGCGAATTTGTGGCGGTAGGAGGACTCCATGTCCTTCAAAAAGGCCTCCGGCTCCACGCACCGGCTCACCGCCACCACGGCGGCCAGCATGGGGGTGTTGGGGAAGTAGGCCCCCAGGTGCTTGCGGGAGATGGTCCCCGCGTCGATGGTACACACCCGGCCGGCGTAGCCCCGCAGCAGAGGCCGCAGCTCGGAGGCGCTCCGGGCGGAGTTGATGATGATTGCCCCGTCGGCTTTCAGCCCGGCGGTGACGTCCACGCTCTCCAGCAGGGTCTCGTCCACCACCACCACGTAGTCGGGCTCGTAGATGTTGGAGTGGATGGAGCAACGCTCCTCGCTGATGCGGTTGTAGGCCGTGATGGGGGCGCCGGAGCGCTCCGGGCCGTACTCGGGGAAGGACTGGACGAACTTGCCGGACATAAAGGCGGCGTCGGCCAGCAGGAGGCTGGCGGTCTTGGCCCCCTGGCCGCCCCGGCCGTGCCAGCGGATCTCGGTCATGGTCTTGCTCATCGGTTCTGATTCCTCCTTAAGTGGCTCCCAAACAGAAAAAAGCGCCCGTCCCCGTAAAGGGACGAGCGCAGAGATGCACATCGTGATACCACCCGTTACAACTGCGTACTGACATACGCGCTTCCGATAACGGGGAAAGCCGTCAGCGCCTACTGGGGAGCGTGGAGGTCCCTTTGGGGCTGAAACTCCGGAGTGATATTCGGTCCTGACGTACTGGCGCCGGATTTTCACCAATCTCCGGCTCTCTTTGGCGTTCCCTCAGGGCTTACTGTCTCCTTCAACGTCTGTCTGGGATGAAGTTGTATCGGAGTATACTCCATTCGCGGACAAATGTCAACCCACAAAATACACGAACCTGCCGCCGTTTCCGCCGAATAGGTAGGGATGTCGCCCAAAAAACCGGGGCGCCGCCCCAAAAAACGGCGCGCACCCCTTCCAAAATCTGTCCGCGTTCGATATAATAAACAGCACAAAACCAAAAAGGAGCTGAATCGAGATGCGATACCGCGTTTTGGGCCGCAGCGGCCTGCGGGTCAGCGAGATCGGCCTGGGCTGCGAGGGGTTCGTGCTCCAGGACGACGCCTTCGCCCGGGAGATGTTCGCCCTGGCCCTGGGGGCCGGGGTCAACTGCATGGACCTGTACAGCCCCCACCCCGACGTGCAGCGCCGGGTGGGCCGGGCCATCCGGGGGGACCGGGAGAGCTTCGTTCTCCAGGCCCACCTGTGCGCCATCTGGGACAAGGGGCAGTACCGGGCCACCCGGGACATGGACGAGATCAAGGCCGCCTTCGAGACTATGCTGGCCAACCTGGACACCCCCTATATCGACATCGGCATGATCCACTACGTGGACTCCCCCGCCCTGTGGAGGCAGATCCAGGAGGGGCCCATCCTGGCCTATGCCCTGGAGCAGAAAAAGGCCGGGCGCATCCGCTGCATCGGCGTGAGCAGCCACAACCCGGAGGCCGCCCAGCTGGCGGTGGACAGCGGGCTGGTGGACGTGCTGATGTTCAGCGTCAACCCCTGCTACGACCTGCAGCCCGGCGACGAGGACATTGAGAAGCTCTGGGCCGACGAGAGCTACGCGGGCCAGCTGACCAACATGGACCCCGCCCGGGAGCGGCTGTACGAGAGCTGCCAGCGCCTGGGGGTGGGCATCACGGTGATGAAGGCCTTCGGCGGCGGCGACCTGCTCAACGCCGAGCTGTCCCCGGCGGGCGCGGCCCTCACCGTCCCACAGTGCATCCAGTACGCCCTGGACCGCCCGGCGGTGGGCGCCGTCATGTGCGGCGCCCGGAGCGTGGAGGAGCTGCGGGCCTGCCTGGACTATGAAAATGCCTCCCCCGAGGCGCGGGACTACGCCGCCGCCTTCGCCCGGTTCCCCCGTATCAGCTGGGAGGGCCACTGCATGTACTGCGGCCACTGCGCCCCCTGCCCCAGGGGCATCGACGTAGCCACCGTCACCAAATTCCTGAACCTAGCCCGGGCCCAGGGGGCCGTGCCCGAGACGGTGCGGGAGCACTACGCCGTCCTGGCCCACAAGGCCGGGGAGTGCGTGGCCTGCGGCGCCTGTGAGCGGCGCTGCCCCTTCCGGGTGGGGGTCATGGAGAACATGCGGCAGGCTGCGGCCATTTTCGGCGCATGAGCGCTTTCCGGGACATCCTGGCCCTCCACGCCGCCCGCTACCCCAAAATGGAGCCCCAGGACTACGGCAAGCTGGCCTACCAGAGCGCCTTCGGCCCCGCTCATCTGACGCAGGACCCGGACCGGGCGCTGCCCTATCTCCAGGCGGAGTGGGCCGCTCTGGAGCCGGACCCCTCCCCCCGGGCCCCGGAGCCCGTCGGGAACGGCCTGTGCCGGTTCCCCCTGGCGGGGCTTGCGGCGGGGGAGCTGCCCCTGCTCTCCCGCCTGCTGGTGCGCACGGCGGGGGAGTGCCGGGGGACTCGGGCGGACCTGGAGGCCCTCCTGCCCACTCTGGCCGGGCTGGACGTGCCCGGCATGGGGGATTGGCTGGCCTGCTGGCGGGAGGCGGGATTCCCCGCCCTGCGCCACAGCGCCGCCTACCGGGCGGCCTACCGGCCCCACTACCGCCTGCTGCGCGCCCAATACGCCGGATACTTCCCGGTGTTCTCCGCCCTGGAAAAGCTGACGGGAGGGCCGGCTGTCGTGGCCATCGACGGCCGCTGCGGCAGCGGAAAGACCGCCCTGGCGGAGCTGATCGGGTCGCTTTTCCCCTGTCAGACCGTCCACACCGACGACTTCTACCTCCCCTTCGACCGCCGCCGCAACGATTGGCGGGAGGGGATTGCCGGGAACATGGACCTCTCCCGCCTGCGGGAGGAGGTGCTCCTGCCCCTCCGGGCGGGGAGGGCGGTCCGGTACCGCCCCTACTCCTGCCAGAGCGGGCAGTTCGGGGCGCCGGTCGAGCTGGAGCCGGGCCGGCTGACGGTGGTGGAGGGCAGCTACTCCCACCACCCGACTTTGGCCGGGGCGTACGATCTGAAGATCTTCCTCACCTGCCCGGCGCAGGTCCAGGCCGCCCGCCTCCAGGCGCGGGAGGGGGAGGATTTCCCCGCCTTCCAGCGGCTCTGGATGCCCCTGGAGGAGCGCTACTTCGCCGCCTGCGCCGTCCAGTCCCGCAGCGACCTGGTGCTGGACACCTCTTTTCTGAAAATGTAAAAAGATGCAAAAAGGCCGCCGTATCTCGCGATACGGCGGCTTTATCATGTTTCTTTCGCCGCGGCGAAATCGTCCATCAGGGTCTGCGCTGTGCGCAGCACGTCGTCCCCCCGGCGCAGGCGCAGGGAGAGGTAGGGCTTCTCCCCGGCGGAGAACAGCAACCGGCCCCGGTACTTCTCCCCGCCGCACAGGCCGGACACCTGCCGCAGGTCGAACTTGGGGATGGTCAGCAGCAGGCACCCGTTCTTCTGGGAGATGTCGGTGACGCCGCACTTGGCGGCGGCGGCGCGGAGCAGGGCCACGGCGATGAGGTTGTTCACCGTCTTGGGCGGCTCGCCGTAGCGGTCCAGCAGCTCATCCACCACGTCGTCGGCGTCGGCCTCGTCCCGGATGCGGGCGATGCGCCGGTACAGGTCCATGCGCTGCTCCGGGGAGGGGACGTAGCGGTCGGGGATGGAGGCCGCCACGCTCAGGTCGGCGGCGCACTCGGTGCGCTGGGGGGCGCTCTCGCCCTGCTCGGCGAGCACCGCCTCCTCCAGCAGCTTCAGGTACATGTCGTAGCCCACCGACAGCAGGAACCCCGACTGCTCCGGGCCCAGCACGTTGCCCGCACCCCGGATCTCCAGGTCCCGCATGGCGATCTTGAAGCCGGAGCCGAACTCGGCGAACTCCCGGATGGCCCCCAGGCGCTTGGCGGCCACTTCGGTGAGCACCTTGCCCCGGCGGTAGGTCAGGTAGGCGAAGGCCCGCCGGGAGGACCGGCCCACCCGGCCCCGGATCTGGTGGAGCTGGGCCAGACCCATTTTATCCGCGTCCTCAATGATGAGGGTGTTCACGTTGGGCAGGTCGATGCCCGTCTCGATGATGGTGGTGCACACCAGCACGTTCAGGTCGCCGTCGGTCATGCGGCTCATCACGTCGTCGATGTCCTCCTGGCTCATCTTGCCGTGGGCCACGCCCACCACCGCCGCCTCTCCCAGCATCTCCCGGATGCGGGCGGCGCAGCGGCTGATGGTCTCCACCCGGTTGTGGAGGTAGTACACCTGCCCGCCCCGCTCCAGCTCCCGGCGCATGGCGTCGGCCAGGATGGACCAGTCGTGCTCCAGCACGTAGGTCTGCACCGGCTGGCGGTCGGCGGGGGGCTCCTCCAGGGTGGACATGTCCCGGATGCCCGACAGGGCCATGTTCAGGGTGCGGGGGATGGGGGTGGCCGACAGGGTGAGCACGTCCACCTGCTTGAAGTTCTCCTTCAGCCGCTCCTTGTGCTGCACCCCGAAGCGCTGCTCCTCGTCCACCACCAGCAGGCCCAGGTCCTTGAAGCGCACATCCCGGTTGAACAGCCGGTGGGTGCCGATGAGGATGTCCACCTCGCCGCTCTCCACCCGGCGCAGGGTGTCCCTGATCTGGGCGGGGGTGCGGAACCGGGAGACCACGTCGATCTCCACCGGGTACTTGGCGAAGCGCTTCACGGCGGTGAGGTAGTGCTGGCGGGCCAGCACCGTGGTGGGCACCAGGATGGCGGCCTGCTTGCCGTCCAGCACGCACTTCATGATGGCCCGGAAGGCCACCTCCGTCTTGCCGTAGCCCACGTCGCCGCACAGCAGCCGGTCCATGGGCCGGGGCTGCTCCATGTCCCGCTTGATCTCCGCCGCGCACCGCAGCTGGTCGTCGGTCTCGGCGTACTCGAACTGCTCCTCGAACTCCTTCTGCCAGGGGGAGTCCGGGGAGAAGGCGTAGCCCGGCTGGCGCTGGCGCTGGGCGTAGAGCTGGATGAGCCCCTTGGCCAGGTCCTGCACCGCCTTTTTCGCCCGGCTCTTGGTTTTTTCCCAGTCGGTGCCCCCCAGGCGGGAGAGCTTTTTGGTCTCCTGGGCGTCCTCGCCGCCGCCGATGTACTTGCTCACCAGGTCCAGCTGGGTGGCGGGGACATAGAGCACATCGGACCCGGCGTAGGCGATCTTCACGTAGTCCTTCTCCACCCCGTCGGCGGGGAGCTTCACCATGCCCTCGTACCGGCCCACGCCGTGGTGCTCGTGGACCACCAGGTCGCCGGGGGACAGGTCGGCGTAGGAGCTGAGCTTCTGCCGGTTGGTGGCGGCCTTCCGGGCCCGGGGCCTGCGGGGCACGCCCCCCTCCTGGCCCTCGGTGAGCACAGCCAGCCGGGCCTGCGGATACTCCATGCCCGCGGACAGCCCGCCCACGCAGATGAGGGTGGTCCCCGGACCGGGGAGGGCGGCGGGTCTGAACTCCACCGCCGACTTCACCCGCTGCTCCCGCAGCAGGGTCTGTAGATTCAGGGCCCGCTGCTCGCTGCTCACCAGCACCAGGGAGCCGAACCCGGCGTTCTGGTAGTGGGACAGGTCGCTCACCGCCGTCTCCAGGCTGGCCCCGAAGCAGGGCAGCTGCTTGACGTTCAGGGACAGCAGGCTCCTGGGCGGCGCGGGGTAGGCCGACAGGGTGAAGGAGTCCAGGTAGGCCACCGGGAAGTCCTCCAGCGCGGCGCACAGCTGGGGGAAGGTGCGGCCCAGCACGGCGCAGGAGCCGTCCAGCTCCCCCCGCTCCAGCAGGGTCTTGGCGTCTTCCTCCTGCTGCCACTGCCAGGTCTTCGCCCGCTCGGCCACCCGGCTGCTCTCGGAGAGCAGCACGCAGGCGTCCGGGGACAGGAAGTCCGCCGCCGTGGTCAGCTTCGGGTAGATGAGGGCCAGGTAGCGGTCCACCGCGGGCAGGGCCCGCCCCTGCTCCAGGGCCTCCCGGTCCCGGCGCAGGTTGGCGCACAGCTCGGTGTTCCCGGCCTTGGCGGCCTTGGCCTCCAGCCTGTCCAGGGCCTTGAGCAGCCCGCCCAGCCCCTCCGGGGCGAACTGGGGCAGGGTCTCCGCCGCGGGCAGCAGGACACAGCTGTCCACATTTTCCACCCGGCGCTGGGTGGAGGGGTCAAAACAGCCCATGGAGTCCAGCTCGTCCCCCCAGAACTCGGCCCGCACGGGCCGGTCCATGCCGGGGGAGAACACGTCCAGGATGCCGCCCCGCAGGGCGAACTGTCCGGCGCCCTCCACCTGGGCGCACCGGACGTAGCCGGCGGCGGCCAGAGCCTCGGCGATCTCGTTCAGGTCCAGCGACTGCCCCACGGCCAGCTCCACGCAGGCCCGGTCCAGCACTTGGGGGGGCATGGTGCGCTGGAGCAGGCCCTCCACGGTGCACACCAGCACCGGGGCCCGGCCGGCGCGCAGGGCGCGCATCAGCCCCAGGCGGCGGTGCTCCCACTGGTGGGAGACGGTGGCGGCGTTGTGGAAGGTGAAGGAGCGGGAGGTGAGCACCGGCAGACGCTCCCCCGTCAGGGCGGCCAGGTCCCGGGCCATGCGCTCGGCCTCCCCCTCGTCGGCGCACACCACCACCACGCTCCGGCCGGTGCGCTCCCGGATGGCGGCGGCGAAGTGGGCGCGGTGGACCGCGGACAGCCCGGACACCGCCGCCGGACACTGTCCGTTGTCCATGGCGGCCAGGAGCTGTTCAAACTCGGGGACCCGCTCCAGGATCTTGGTGAGAAATTTCATAGCTCGCTCCGAAGATTAACAAAATTTGGAAGTCGCGGGCACGACGGACCGCCGCCTTTTCAAACCCGGCGGGGGTGCCGCCCCGAAGGGCCGGGGCGCCCCCAGGGCCGGCGTGGAAAAGCCGTCACCCGTTGAACCGGTTCATGGCCGCGTCCACGCCGTCGCGGATCAGGCACTCCACCGCGTCGGCGGCCCGCTTCACCGCCGCGTCGATGGTCTTTTTGTCCTCCCCCTGGAACTTGCCCAGCACCCAGTCGGCCAGGTCGTAGTCGGGGTGGGGCTTCTCGCCCACTCCCACGCGGATGCGGGGGAACTGGTCGGTGCCCAGGTGCTGGATGATGCTCTTCAGGCCGTTGTGCCCCCCGGCGGAGCCGCTGCGGCGCACCCGCAGCCGGCCCACGGCCAGGGCGGTGTCGTCGGAGATCACCAGCACCCGATCCGGCGGGATCTTGTAGAAGTCCGCCGCGGGGCGGGCCGCCTCGCCGGACAGGTTCATATAGGTCACCGGCTTCATCACCAGCACCTTCTCCCCGCCGATGGGGAGGATGTTGGTCAGGGCCTTGAACCGCAGCTTCTGGATGGGCGCGCCAGCCCGCTCCCCCAGCTCGTCGGCCACCATCCAGCCCACGTTGTGGCGGGTATTCTCATACTTGTCGCCGGGGTTGCCCAGGCAGACCAGCAGCCAGGACGCGCCGCCGGCGCTGCGGGAAAACAGCATGGCACTTCCCTCCCTCAGACGGCCCAAATAGGGGCGGGTAAAAGCTACCCGCCCCTATTTGGGCAATTTTCTGATGTGACGCAGGGTATGACTTACAGGAAAAGCGGGGAGACGGAGGTCTCCATGTAGATGTGGCTGATGGCCTCGGCGAAGAGGTGGGCCACAGAGATGTAGCGGATCTTGCTGCTGGTGGGCATACGGGTGGGGATGGTGTCCAAGAAGATGACCTCGTCCAGCACGCTTTCGTTGATGCGGCGGATGGCCGGACCGGAGAGGACGCCGTGGCTGGCGCAGGCGGTGACGTCCCGGGCGCCGCCCAGCTCCATCAGGGCGCGGGCCGCGTGGCACAGGGAGCCGCCGGTGTCCACCATGTCGTCCAGCAGGATGACGTGCTTGTCCCGCACGTCGCCGATGATGTTCATGACCTCGGAGGAGTTGGCCTTCTGGCGGCGCTTGTCCACGATGGCCATGGGCATGTTCAGCTTCTGGGCGAAGGAGCGGGCCCGGGCCACGGAGCCCACATCGGGGGAGACCACCATGGTCTCGTCGTGGCAGTCGGCGTACTTGCGCAGGAAGTGGTCAACAAAGACGGGGGCGCCCAGCAGGTTGTCCACCGGGATGTCGAAGAAGCCTTGGATCTGGTTGGCGTGCAGGTCCATGGTCAGCACCCGGTCGGCGCCGGCGCGGGTGATGAGGTTGGCCACCAGCTTGGCGGAGATGGGGTCGCGGGGCTTGGTCTTGCGGTCCTGTCGGGCGTAGCCGAAGTAGGGGATGACGGCGGTGACCCGGCCGGCGGAGGCGCGCTTGAGCGCGTCGATCATGATGAGCAGCTCCATCAGCGCGTCGTTGACGGTGCTCGTCTTGCCGTCCTTCTCAAAGGAGCAGGTGGATTGTACTACAAACACATCGGAGCCGCGGACCGTCTCGTAGATGGAGGCGAAATTTTCCCCGTCGGAAAAGGCGCCCACCTCAGAGTTGCCCAGGGGGATGCCCAGCTCCCGGCAAATCCCCTCGGCCAGCTTGGGGTTCGAGTTTCCTGTAAAGACCTTGATGTCTTTCCCGTGTGCGATCATAAATAACGTCCTTCCTTGTGGGGATCTCCCGCCCCAGATTTTCTGTTTTGTGGAATAGGATCGTCTCCGCGCTGTGCCTGATAACATTATAGCATAATAACAAGAAAATTTTTACCCTTCAAGTGAAATTTTTGAAAAAGTTTTTTTGCCCCATTTCCGCGCCCTTTAGGCAAAAAGCCAAAAGGACCGGCCGGTTTTCCATGACATGGAAACGGCGGGGGCCGCCGGGGCATTTTCCCCCGCAGTCCCCGCCGCGATCCGGCGTCTCAATATCTTCGGATGACCGCCACGACCTTGCCGATGATCTCGGCGTAGGTGCCGTCGATGGGCTCGTAGGCGTCGTTCTCCGGCATGAGCCAGGTGTGCCCGTCCTTGCGGCGCAGGGTCTTTACCGTGGCCTCGTCCTCAAACAGGGCCACCACGATCTCCCCGCTGCGGGCGTCCTGCTGGCGGTGGACCACCACCAGGTCGTCTGGCAGGATGCCGGCGTTCAGCATGGACTCGCCCCGCACCCGCAGGGCGAAGTGCTCCCCCTCCAGGCCCCGGGTGTCGAAGGCCAGGTACTCCTCGATGCACTCCTCGGCCAGGATGGGCGCGCCGGCGGCCACCCGGCCCACCACCGGCACCTGGTTGACGCGGGGGGCCAGTTCCTCGGCCACCGGGTGATAGCCGGCCCCGGGCAGGGTGATGGCCCGGGTCTTGCCCTCGGCCTTGACCAGGACTCCGGCTTCTACCAGGCCCTTGATGTGGAAGTGGACGGTGGAGGGGGACTTGAGGTTGACGGCCGCGCCGATCTCCCGCACGGAGGGCGGGTAGCCGTTTTGGGCGGTGAAGGTCCGGATAAAGTCGTAGATCTGCTGCTGCTTGGCGGTGAGGTTGGCCATAGGGAGGGCTCCTTTCTCAGTGGGTCAGCTGGAAAGTTTGGTTGAGGTTGGTAGCAGTATATCATACATTTGTACGAATGTCAAACAGATGTTCCGAATTTTTCCCCACTTTTTTGCCGCTTATGCGGCAAAAACGACCGCCTGTCCCAAATCCCTGGACAGGGGCGGCTGGTTTGGATATACTGGAAACGAGGAAAGGGGGGATGGGCTGTGAAGGTGACGCTGAAGCTGCGCCCGGGGCTGGAGGAGCCGGAGATCGTCATCCTGGCCGGGGCGGAGAGCCAGCGCCTGCGGGAGCTGGCCCGGGAGCTGGAGGGGCTGGACGTGTCCCCCATCGCCGCCGCCCAGGGGGAGCGAGCCGTCATGCTGGAGCCGGAGCAGGTGCTGCGGTTCTTCACCGACGGCCGGGGTGTCAGCGCCCAGACGGCCCAGGGCACCTACTCCGTCCGGGAACGGCTCTACGAGCTGGAGGGGCGGCTGGACCCCCGGCGGTTCGTGCGCATCTCCAACTCGGAGATCGTCAACCTGAAAAAGGTCACCGGCCTGGATTTGTCCCTCACCGGCACCATCCGCATGGAGCTGGGGAAAGACGCGGTGTGCTACGTCTCCCGGCGGTACGTGAAAAAGATCAAACAGGCGCTGGGCCTGTAAGGAGGCGGGAACATGGACACAAAACGGGACTATCTGGTCCGCATTCTGATCGGCGGGCTGGCCGGGGTGCTGGTCCTGGTGCTGATCGGCGCACTCATAGGCAGCTTCAGCCTGTTCGGGGGCAGCAGCATCCCCGCCCTGAACGACCTGTTCTTCTGGACCGACGGCAACATGGAGCAGCTGTTGGGCGCGGAGTGGATCGCCGACCTGGTGCAGGCGCTGCTGTTCTTCACCATGGGGGCGCTGGCGGGGCTGGCCACCCTCCCCTTCGCCGAGACCTCCCGGGAGCTGGCGGTGCGCTCCCTGCTCCACTTCGCCGCCACCGAGGCGGTGTTCTGCCTGGGGTTCCAGCTGAACTTCCCCCGGGAGGACCCCCTGCCCTGGATGGCCGCCCTGGCCCTGCTGTACGTCACGGTGTGGCTGGGCCGGTGGGTGGGCTGGTGCGCCGAGCTGGACGCCATCCGGGAGAAGCTGGGCCTGGCCCCCGCGCCCTCCTTTTTGAAGTGGCGGGAGACCCTGCCCCACCTGGGCTTCGCCCTTGTGCTGTGCCTGGTGCTGCCCCTGGTGCTCCGGCTGGCGGACGCCCCCGACGTGCCCCTGCTCACCCAGGTGCTCTACCCCTGGGTGCTGCTGCCTGTGGGCGGGTTCGTCTCCGGGATGTCCCTGGGCAAACGGAAGGGCTTCTGCCCCCTGTACCCCGCCGCCTGCGGGGTGCTCAGCCTGATCTCCATATCCATTCTGTATCACAACTTATTCATTATACCGATTGTAATCGCCGTAACCGCCCCCCTGCTGGGCGTCTCCGCCGGGACGGCGGTGGGCAGGGCCAGAGAGCGCGGATAAAAACAGGCCGCACAGCCAGACGGCTGTGCGGCCCCATTTTTTATCAGAACTCCGCGTTGCCCACCGTTCTGGGGTGCAGCTCCACGTCCCGGATGTTGTTCACGCCGGTGAGGTACATCACCATCCGCTCAAAGCCCAGGCCGAACCCGGCGTGGCGGCAGGAGCCGTAGCGCCGCAGGTCGCAGTACCACCAGTAGTCCTGGGGATTCATGCCCAACTCCTGGATGCGGCCCTCCAGCACGTCGATGCGCTCCTCGCGCTGGGACCCGCCGATGATCTCCCCGATGCCGGGCACCAGGCAGTCGGCGGCGGCCACGGTCCTGCCGTCGTCGTTGAGGCGCATATAGAACGCCTTGATCTCCTTGGGGTAGTCGGTGACGAACACCGGGCGCTTGTAGATCTGCTCGGTGAGGAACCGCTCGTGCTCGGTCTGCAGGTCGCAGCCCCACTCCACCTTGTAGTCGAACTGGTCGTTGTGCTGCTTGAGGATCTCCACCGCCTCAGTGTAGCTCACCCGGCCGAAGTCGGAGTTGGCTACGTGCTCCAGGCGCTCCTTCAGGCCCTTGTCCACGAAGCTGTTGAAGAAGTCCATCTCGTCGGGGCAGCGCTCCATGACGAACTTGATGATATACTTGATCATGGCCTCGGCGGTGTCCATGTAGTCGCCCAGGTCAGCGAAGGCCATCTCCGGCTCGATCATCCAGAACTCGGCGGCGTGGCGGGCGGTGTTGGAGTTCTCCGCCCGGAAGGTGGGACCGAAGGTGTACACGTTGCCGAATGCCATGGCGAAGTTCTCGCAGTTGAGCTGGCCGGACACAGTGAGGCTGGTCTTTTTGCCGAAGAAGTCCTGGGCATAGTCCACCTGGCCGTCGGGCGTCTTGGGGACGTCGTTCAGGTCCAGGGTGGTCACCTGGAACATCTCGCCGGCGCCCTCGCAGTCGCTGCCGGTGATGATGGGGGTGTGGACGTACACGAAGCCCCGGTCCTGGAAGAAGCAGTGGATGGCGTGGGCGGCCACGGAGCGCACCCGGAAGGCGGCGGAGAACAGGTTGGTCCGGGGCCGCAGGTGCTGGATGGTCCGCAGGAACTCCACGCTGTGGCGCTTTTTCTGCAGGGGGTAGTCGGGGGCGGAGGGGCCCTCCACGGCGATGGTGGCGGCCTTCACCTCCAGGGGCTGCTTGGCCTGGGGGGTGAGGACCACGGTGCCGGTGACGATGAGGGCGGCGCCCACGTTCTGCCCGGCGATCTCCTTGTAGTTGTCCAGCACGCCGGCGTCCATGACGACCTGTAAATTCTTGAAGCAGGAGCCGTCGTTGAGCTCGATAAAGCCGAAGCCCTTCATGTCCCGGATGGTGCGGGCCCAGCCGCACACGGTGACGGTCTGGCCGCCCAGGGCCTCCTGGTCGGCAAAAATGGCGGCGATGGTGGTGCGTTCCATAGCGTTTCATCCTCTCTGGCCCCCTTTCCGGGGGCTTTTATCACAAGTATCTCCAGTATAGCAGTTTCCCGTGGATTTGCAAGCGGAAAATCCGCCGCCGGCAGGCGCCGGGCCCAAAGAAAAGGCAGACCTTCAAAAAGTCTGCCTTTTTGTCCTTTATAAACGGGCCGTCAGATGCTCAGCCGGCGGCGCAGCTCCTTCACCCGGTCCCGGCCGATGGGCAACACCTCCGCGCAGCCCCGCACCCGCAGGGCGAACCCGCTGTTGTTCCACGGGAAGATGTCCTGGACGTATTTCAGCCGCACCAGACAGGTCTTGTGGATGCGGTAGAACCCCTGCCCGGCCAGCCGCCCCTCGTAGTCGGACAGGGTGGCGCCGTCGGTGTAGGTCTCCCCGGACAGGGTGTGCAGCACACAGCCCCGGCCCGCGCCGTCCGTCTCGATGTAGGACACCTCGTCCACGTCGATAAAGGTGGTGTGCCGGCTGCCCCCGATGGCCAGGCGGGCGGGGTCCCCGGCGGCGGGGGGCTCGGGGGCGGGGGCGCAGCGCTCCAGCACCTGCCGGATGCGGGCCGGGTCGAAGGGCTTCAGGATGTAGTCGTCCACCTGGAGCTCAAAGGCCCTCACGGCGTACTCTGAGTACGCCGTGGCGAAGATGATCTTCGCCTGGGGCATGAGCCGCCGGGCCAGGGCGGCCACGGTGGTGCCCTCCACGTCGCCCAGGTGGATGTCGATGAACAGGATGTCGAAGGTCTCCCGCTGCAGCAGCTCCAGCGCCTGGGCGCCGCTGCCCGCCTGGGCGACCTCCGCCCCGGGCTGGAGCTCCTTGATCTGGTGGATCAGCTCCACCCGGGAATATTTTTCGTCGTCGATGACCGCGATACGCATGGGCGCTACTCCTTTTCTGCGGGACTGGCCCCGTGCTCAGGGGGCGTGAGGGGGATGGAGATGGACACGGTGGAGCCCTTGGGGGTGCTCTGGATGGAAAAGACGCACTGGCTGCCGTAGATGCTGCGCAGGCGCTTGCGCACGTTGAACAGGCCGGAGTAGGTGGGGTCGTTGGGGTCCTCCAGCTTCTCCAGCACCTGGGGCGGGAATCCCTTCCCCTGGTCGGACACCCGGATGTAGGCCCGCTGGCCGTCCTGGCGGATCTCCAGGCGGATCCGCCGGTCGTCCACGGCGGTGCCCCCGTGGCGCACCGCGTTCTCCACGATGGGCTGGAGGATCAGCGGCGGCAGGCGCAGGGCGTGCAGGTCGCCGGGCAGCTCCTTCTCCACGTGGAGGGCCCCCTCGAACCGGGCCTCGGTGAGGAACAGGTAGTTGTCCACGTTGGCCAGCTCCTGCTCCAGGGTGACGAAGGGCTCGTTGATGGACAGGGTCTGGCGGAAGTACCGGGCCAGCACCAGGATGGTCTCCCGGGCCCGGTCCGGGTCGGTGAGGCACAGGGCCGAGATGGTGTTCAGGGCGTTGAAGAGGAAGTGGGGGTTGATCTGGGACTGGAGGGCCCGCAGCTCGGCCTGCTGGCGCAGCTCCACCTGGTGCTGCAGCTCCCCCAGCTCCAGCATGGCGGAGAACAGCTGGGCCAGGCCCTCGGCGGTGCGGATGTCGGCCTCCAGCACCAGGTTGGGGCCCATGGGCGCCACCAGCATCAGCACGCCCACCACCCGCTCCTCCCAGATCAGGGGGCAGGCCACGGCGGCGCTCTCTGCCTTCCCGGGCTGGGCGTAGGCCCGCACCACCCGCTGGCCGGTCTCGATGGCCGCCCGGACCACGGCGGGCAGGGGCTCCTCGGCCAGCTCCATGCCGCTGCTGGCCAGCACCCGCTCCCGGTCGGTGATGGCCACCCGGAAGTCGGGCAGGGTCTCCCGCACGGTGTCCGCCGCCTTTTGCAGCGCCTGCCGGTCGCTCATCCCCTCCCGCAGGTAGGGCAGGCACTTCTGGGCGGTGAGCAGGGCCAGGGCCTGCTGCTCGGCCAGCTCGATGGTGCGCCCCCGGTTGAGCCGGTCCAGCATCCACATGAAGCCCACCATGCCCACCGAGTTGACCAGCATCTTGGGGATCAGGATGGCCCGCTCCAGCTCCACCGCGGCGGAGAAGGGCTTGGCCAGCAGGAGGATGATCACGCACTGGATGGTCTCGGCCGCCAGGACCAGGCCCACCAGGGCGGGGTAGCGCCACTTGCGCCGGGAGAACCACCGGTAGCACACCGAGCCCTGCACCCCGAACAGGAAGGTGCCGATGCCGCAGGCCAGGGAGGTGAACCCCTCCGGGTTGTAGAGGTAGCGGTGGGCGCCCCCCAGCAGGCCGGCCACCACCCCGGACAGGGGGCCGCCCACCAGGCCGGCGGCCATGGTGCTCACCACCCGGGTGTTGACCACCGCCCCCTGGAAGTCCAGGCCGGTGTAGGTGCCGCTGATGGACAGCAGGCCGAAAATCAGCCCCAGGAGGAGCTGGTTGGGCACGGAGCGCACCCGCTGGCGCAGCATCTCCCGCAGGGGGCGCATCTCGGCCAGCAGCACGGCCACCAGCAGCAGCAGTCCGATATTCAAAAGGAGATAGAAAAACAGGCTGTCCTTCATAGCCGCGCGCTCCTCTCCCGCTCCGCTCTCAATCCCGGCTCCAAGTGTACCACTTCGGGACAGATTTTTCAAGGAGCGCTCTGCGGTTCCCCGGAAAACTTTGACCGTTCCCCCCCGAAACCCTACCATATACCCCGATTTCATTGACGGGGTCCGGCTTTTTCCTTAAAATGTTAATAAATCGTTAAATAGCACATTGGGCCAGTGGGTCCATTTCTCCCCGCGGACCGGTATTTCCTCGGCGTGTGTGCCGTTGAAATAAGTTTTGAAAAAGGAGAAAACGAACATGAAGAAGATCCTTGCCCTCGCTCTGGCGGGCGCCATGGTGCTGTCCCTGGCCGCCTGCGGCGGCGGTACTCCCGCTGCCTCCACTCCCGCCGCCTCCGCCCCCGCTGCCAGCGCTCCCGCCGCTTCCGCGCCTGACGCCAGCGCTCCCGCCGCCTCCAAGGGCCTGACCCCCGAGCAGCGCGCTCAGGAGTTCATCACCGTCGGCACCGGCCCGACCTCCGGCGTCTACTTCCCCATCGGCGGCGCCTTCGGCACCGCTCTGGGCGACTGGGGCTATAAGACCACCGCGCAGGCCACTGCCGCCTCCGCTGAGAACATCCAGCTGCTCCAGGACGGCGACGTGGAGATCGCCATCGCCATGCAGGACTCCGTCATGCAGGCCTACACCGGCACCGGCGCCTATGAGGGCACCGAGCCCGACACCCACCTGAAGGCCATGATGCGCCTGTGGCCCAACTACGTGCAGCTGGTCACCGTGAAGGGCACCGGCATCAACTCCGTCGAGGACCTGCGCGGCAAGCGCGTGGGCGTGGGCGCCGCCAACTCCGGCGTGGAGATCAACGCCCGCATGATCCTGTCCGCCTATGGCATGTCCTATGACGACATCACCCCCGACTACCTGGCTTACGGCGAGGCCATCGACAACATGAAGAACGGCCAGTGCGACGCCGTGTTCGTCACCTCCGGCCTGCCCAACGCCTCCGTCACCGAGCTGGCCACCAGCTATGACATGGTCATCGTCCCCATCGACGGCGCCGGCCGCGACAAGCTGGTCTCCGACTACCCCTACTACGCCGCCTCCGTCATCCCCGCCGGCACCTACAACAACACCGAGGACGTTGAGGGCGTGTTCGTCTACAACATCATGCTGGTGCGCGAGGACCTGTCCGACGAGATGGTCTACGACATGCTGACCGGCATCTTCGAGAACATCGGCACCATCAAGGCCTCCCACAACGCCGCTGACAAGAACATCGACATCACCTTCGGCGTGAGCGACATCCAGCTGCCCCTGCACCCCGGCGCGGAGCAGTTCTGGAAGGACAACGGCTATATCGACTGATTTTCCTGACCCTGAGCTGCAGCGGCGCGGGCGGCGGTTTCCGCCCCCCGCGCCGCCGCTCTTTTTGAGAGAGAAATGAAAACGGAACCTACCAAAGGAAACAAGCGCCGCTCTCTTGTCCCCGTCGCGCTGGTCCTGCTTTTGGCCGCCCTGGCGGCCGGGGCGGTCTGGCTGCTCTCCCCGGTCATGACGCTGCGCCTGTCCTACCAAAAGACGGGGGAGGTCATCCTCACCTGTCCGGTCCAGGTCGGCGACCAGGTGGCCGTGGAGCTGACCCACTCCTTCGAGCACGTGCCCTGGAACGAGTACTACTTCATTCAGTCTGACGGCTCCTTCCTGCTGGACCGCATCGAGGTCGGCGGCTACGGGGCCGGCATCCCGGACACCATGGATGTGGAAACCTACGTGGGGGACGACGGCCTGGTCCACATGGACGGCATCAACTCCGTCTTTCCCCGCTTCAACTGGATCACCTCGCAGGTCAACATGAAGGACCTGCTGCTCAACGGGCAGCCCATCCTCTACTTTGCCGACCTGCCCCACCACAGCTTTGTCACTTGCGAAATCGAAATCCAAAGGAGGTTGTTCCGCCTTGTCTGAGGAAAACAACATTTTGCATCAGGAACTGACCGCGGAAGAACTGGCCAAGCAGGAGGCCATGCTGGAAAAGCATGAGAAGGCCGCCCGCACCCGCAAGTTCACCGGCATCCCGGCCAAGGCCCTGTCCCTGTTCTGCTTCCTGTTCACTGTCTACCATCTGGCCTACGCCTCCGGCATCCGCCTGATGCAGATGGTCAACCTGAAGCACCACGCCATCCACGTGGGCCTCATCCTGATCCTGAGCTTCGTGCTCTACCCCGCCTGGGAGAAGGCCTCCCGCAAGAAAGTGGCCATTTACGACTGGGTCTTTGTCCTCCTGTCCCTGGCCGAGCCCATCTACGTCTTTGCCCGCTACGACACCTTCATCTCCACCGGCTTCAAGCCCTCCACCATGGACGTGGTCATGGGCACCATCCTGGTGGTCCTGGTGCTGGAGGCCACCCGCCGCATCAGCGGCGCGGCGCTGCCAATTTTGTCCATCATCTTCATCTTATATGGTCTGTTCGGCCGGTATGTGCCCGGCATCTTCATGCACCGGGGCTACAGCTGGACCAAGATCATCCAGTACCTGACCATCGACGTGTACGGCATCTACGGCTCGTCCATCAAGGTGTCGGCCACCTACATCGTCCTGTTCATCATCTTCGGTGAGGTCATGAACAAGTGCGGCATGGGCCAGCTGTTCAACGACCTTGCCAGCGCCGCCGCCGGCGGCACCAAGGGCGGCCCGGCCAAGGTGGGTGTCATCGCCTCCGGCCTGCTGGGCATGATCAACGGCGCCGCCGTGGCCGTGGTGGTCACCACCGGCTCCTTCACCATCCCCCTGATGAAGAAGAACGGCTACTCCAGCGAGTTCTCCGGCGCCGTGGTCGCCACCGCCTCGGTGGGCGGCCAGCTGATGCCCCCCATCATGGGCGCCGCGGCCTTCGTCATGGCTGAGACTCTGGGCGTCCAGTACGCCGTCATTGTCAAGGCGGCGGTGATCCCCGCCATCGTCTACTACTGCGGCATCCTCTTCCAGGTGCAGCTGCGCGCCAACAAGGAGAAGATGTTCGGCCTGCCCCGCGACCAGCTGCCCAAGGTCGGCCAGGTCTTTATGGAGCGCGGCCACCTGGTCATCCCCATCGCCTTCCTGGTGATTATGCTCTTCGCCTCCGGCTGGACGGTGCTGAAGATCGCCTTCTGGACCATCGTCCTGACCATCGTGGTGGCCGAGCTGCGGCCGGTGAGCCGCATGTCCCTGAAGGACATCTACGACGCCTTCGCCCAGGCCGCCCGCTCCACCGTCTCCGTGGCCATCAGCTGCGCCTGTGTGGGCATCATCGTGGGCGTGTGCAGCCTGACCGGCTTCGCCCTGAACATCTCCGCGGCCATCATCGGCATCGGCCAGAGGAGCCTGTTCCTCACCCTGCTGTTCACCATGGTGACCTGTATGATCCTGGGCATGGGCCTGCCCTCCATCCCCTCCTACCTGATCACCGCCACCATCGCGGCCCCCGCCCTGGTGAAGCTGGACATCCCCGACCTGGCCGCCCACATGTTCTGCTTCTACTTCGCCATGTTCGCCAACCTGACGCCTCCCGTGGCCCTGGCCTCCTTCGCCGCGGCCGGCATCTCCGGCGGCAACGCCATGAAGACAGGCTGGATGTCGGTCAAGCTGGCCATCGCCGGCTTCATCGTCCCCTACATGTTCGTGTACAACCAGGGCCTGCTGCTGGAGGGTGTGACTGTCCTCAGCGGCATTTGGATCCTCATCACCTCTGTCATCGGCGTGGCCCTCATCAGCGTGGCCGCGGAGGGCTTCCTGTTCACCAAGGTACCCATTATTGTCCGCGTGGCCGCCGCCGTCACCTCCGTCCTGCTGATCAACAGCAACGTGACCAGCGATATCATCGGTCTGGCCCTGTTTGCCGTTATCGTCGCCATCCAGGTGATCCTGGCCAAGCGCAAGGGTCTGAAGATCTCGATCTGATTGGTCTCCCGTCCAAAAAAGGGCGGCCCGGAACCTCCGGGCCGCCCTCTTTCTTTGTTCAGATCCGCTCCAAAAACCGCAGGAAGGCCGCCCGGCCCTCGGGGGTGCGCTTGTACACTCCGGCGTGCTCCAGCACCTGGGCGAACACCAGACCGGTCTCCTTCTCCACGATACCCAGGGCGTTCTCCGGGGTGAAATTGTACTTGTCTCGGAAGCCTTCCGCCCAGTCGGCGTGCTTCTCCGTCAGCTCGCTGGAGCGCAGGTCCGCGCCGGACACCAGCGCGTCGGCCACAGCGGCCAGCTCGGCTTTCAGCCGGGCGGGGAGGACCGCCAGACCCATCACCTCGATCAGTCCGATGTTCTCCTTCTTGATGTGGTGCAGCTCCGCGTGGGGGTGGTACAGCCCCAGGGGGTGCTCCGGCGTGGTCAGGTTGTTGCGGAGGACCAGGTCCAACTCAAATTTTTCGCCGCGCCGCCGGGCGATGGGGGTGATGGTGTTGTGGGGGACACCCTCCGTCTCGGCGTAGATCACCGCGCTCTCGTCGGTGTAGCCCCGCCAGGCCGTCAAAATCCTGTCCGCCAAATCGACTAAGCGGGCCGGGTCATCCGCCGTGATGCGGATCACCGACATGGGCCATTTCACGATTCCCGCCGTCACATCCTCAAAGCCGGGGAAGGTAAAGGGGGTCTCCACGGGCGCTTTCTCCATAGCGAAGGTGTACCGACCGCCCTGGAAGTGGTCGTGGGCCAGGATGGAGCCGCCCACGATAGGCAGGTCGGCGTTGGAGCCCACGAAGTAGTGGGGGAACTGGCCCACGAAGTCCAGCAGTTTGGCGAAGCAGGCTCGGTCGATTTTCATGGGCACATGCTCCCGATTGAGGCAGATGCAGTGTTCGTTGTAGTACACATAGGGACTGTACTGCAAAAACCAGGGGGACCCGTTGATGGTGATGGGCACGATGCGGTGGTTCTGTCGTGCCGGGTGGTTGACCCGGCCGGCGTAGCCCTCGTTCTCGGCGCACAGCTGGCAGCGGGGGTAGGCGGAGGCGGGCAGGTTCCGGGCAGCGGCGATGGCCTTGGGGTCCTTCTCCGGCTTGGACAGGTTGATGGTGATATCCAGGTCGCCGTACTCCGTGGGGGCCTTCCACTGCATGTCCTTTGCGATCCGATCCCGGCGGATGTAGTTGGTGTCTTGGGAGAAGGTATAGTACCAGTCGGTGGCCGCCTTGGGTGACTGGGCGTACAGCGTCTGGAACTTCTCAATGACCTGGGCCGGCCGGGGCGTCAGGCGGCCCATAAGCTCGCTGTCGAACAGGTCCCGGTAGACCACAGAGTTTTCCGCCAGGACGCCCCGGGCGTGGGCGTCGTCCAGCAGCTCCTCCAGCACGGGGGCCAGGTCGATGTCGCCCCACTTCTGATTTGGTTCTGTATAATTATCTAATTTTAATACGTCTAGTATCGTGTTGACCGCCCAAATGCGCTCCGTTTCCTCGATCAGCCCGGCGCGCAGGGCGTAGGTCACCAGCTTGGAGATTGCCTCATTTATCACCTTGCTCACCTCACTCCGCAACGACGCACCCGCCCTGGGGACGGATGTGCAGCACGTGGCACTTGCCCCGGCCCAGCAGGGCCTCCATCCCGGCCCGGAAGGCCGCCAGCCGCTCATTGGGCACAAAGGCCTGGATGGTCCCGGCGAACCCACCGCCGTGGACCCGGATGGCCCCGGTCCCCTCCAGCAGCTCCCGGCCCACGGCCAGGGCCAGGGGGATGGCCTGCTGCCTGGGGTCGGCGGGGGACCAGGTGTTTTGCAGCAGCAGCTCGGAGGACCGGCCGGACTGGTTCACCAGGGCCAGAAAGTCGGCGAAGCTGCCCCGCTCCAGGGCCTGGGCCTCCTGGGCGGCCCGGCGGTCGTCGGCGTAGAAGTGCATGGCCCGCAGCACCGCCCGGTCGCCGCATGCCGCGCGCAGCGCGGGCAGCTCCGAGCGGAAATCCGCCTCAGGCACGTCCCGGAGGACTTGCTTTCCGAAGTGGGCGGCCACCGCCCCCATCTCCCGGGTGATGTCCGCGTAGTCGTCGGTGAGATCGGCGTGGCAGGAGCCGGTGTCCACGATACACAGAGCGTGGCCGGACCAGCTGAAATCGTAATCGACCCGTTTGACGATGGGGTCAGCCGGGTCGGCGAAGTCGATGGCCACCGCGCCCCCCACGGCGGAGCCCATCTGGTCCATGAGCCCGCAGGGCTTGCCGAAGTAGACGTTCTCGGCGTACTGGCCGATTTTAGCGATCTTTACCGCGTCCAGCGCCCCGCCGCAGAACAGGTGGTTGAAGATCGTCCCGATGAGCACCTCGTAGGCCGCCGAGGAGGACAGGCCCGAGCCGGACAGGACGGTGGAGGCGGCATAGGCGTCAAATCCGCCCAGCCCATATCCCAGGGCAGAGATCCTGGCCGCCACCCCCCGCACCAAGGCGGCGGAGGTGTTTTTCTCCCCCTCCCTCGGGGCCAGATCGTCCAGGTCCACCTCCAGGGCGGGGTAGCCCTCGGACAGAATGCGCACTGCCCGCCCGCCGTTGGGGGCGGCGCAGGAGAGCAGGTCCATATCCACGCTGCCGCACAGGACGCGGCCGTGCTGGTGGTCGGTGTGGTTGCCGCCGATCTCGGTGCGGCCTGGGCCGCTGTACAAAGCGGCCCCCTCCCGGTCCCCGAAGGTGCGCAAAAATCCCTCTGTCACCCGCTCCGCCCGCGCCCGCGCGGCCCGGAGGGAGTCCTCCCCGCCGTCCAGGGCGTACAGGGCGGCCAAGGCGGCGTCCCAGCGCCCGCCCCGCAGGGCATTCAAAAGCTGTCCGCAGGAGCCCATGTCCCTACCACCTCATCCTCTGTTCTTTGCCGCCGCGCCTGCGGCGGCGCTGTCAAAATTATACCCCACGGCGGCCCATAAGTCCAGCACAAAACGCCCGCCCGCGCCCTCCGTCACCTCTCCGTCCCCGCCGGCATACGCTAGTGTGGGGGCCGTGAACGCCCCCGACGGGGCGACGGCCATCCCAAACCACTGGGATTGGAGGGATACCCAATGAAAAAAACAGCGCGGACGCGACGGGCCGCGTTGGCTGCATCTGTCCTTGCACTCGGCCTCCTGTCCGCCCCGGAAACAGAGACAGAACCGCAAAAGCCGGACATCCTGGACGTCATCCCGGCCTTTACCGAGACTACCGACACCCTGCCCTGCAACGCGTGCGGGGAGACCCGGACCTTCTGGGTGCTGTACGCGCCGGAGTACGCCGGCGGCGGCACGTCCCTGGCGCTGGACGGGGTCGTCTATTCCGACGGCGTCCGGGCCGACGGCAGCTTTGGCCAGGCCGCGGACTTCCAGGACACCGACGGCTACACCGGCCATCACTGGAAAATGACCATGTGCCTGGCGTGCGGCGCCATCAACGGCGACCTGGATCCCGGCGACCACGGCTTCTGGCTGAACGTGCTCCGGCTGGAGCCCTGCCCGGCCGAGCACGCCGTCCAGACCACCTATGACTGCGTGAATGAGGCGCTCCATCAGGCCGCCTCCACGGACAGCGCCCGCTGTCCCCTCTGCGGCGAGGGGTTCGCCATGAGCGCCGCCGCGCTGGAGGAGCACGTCTTTGACGCCGCTGTCACCGCCCCCACCTGCACCGAGGGGGGATACACCGCCTACGTCTGCCAGATGTGCGGCTACACCTGCCAGGGGGATGAGACCCCGGCCGTCGGCCACCGCTTCGGCGCTTGGACCGTGGACACGGAGCCCACCCCGGACCGGGAGGGCAGCCGCAGCCGGACCTGTCAGGTGTGCGGCGCGGCGGAGAGCGAGCTGCTGCCCCGCCTGGCCCCGGAGCCGGAACCGGAGCCGGAGCCGAAATCTGAACCGGAGCCCGAACCGGCCCCTGAACCGGAGCCGGCACCCAGGCCGGACCCCGGACCCGGCGCCGAGCCGGAGCCGGAGTCCGGTCCCGGACCCGCGCCGGACCGCGGGGCTGAAAGCGGGCCTGTCCCCCAGGGGGAGCTCCACGGCGCCTACCTCTCCGGCCTGCCCGACGGCAGCTTCCGGCCCGCCCGCTCCATGACCCGGTCGGAGGCGGCATCCATGCTGGCCCGCCTGCTGGCCCAGGCCAGGGGGGAGGACCTGCCCGCGGGGGGCGCCGTATTCTCCGACGTGCCCCAGGGTGCCTGGTACACCCCCCAGGTGGACTATCTGGCCGGTCTGGACGTGGTCCAGGGGAGGGGCGAGGGGGTATTTGACCCCAGCGCCTCCGTCACCCGGGCGGAGTTCACCGCCATGGTGGTGAACTTCTTCTCCGCGGCGGGAAGTCAGCCGGCCCGGTCCAGCCTGCCCGCCGACTTCTCCGACGTCCCGGCCGGACACTGGGCGGCGGGGCTCATCCGCACCGCCGCCGGCCGCGGCTGGGTCCAGGGCTACGGGGACGGCCGGTTCCGCCCCGACGCGCCCATCACCCGGGCCGAGGGGGCCGCGCTCCTGGACCGCGCTCTGGACCGGGAGCCGGACCAGGCGTATATCGCCGCCCACCTGACGCAGCTGCACACCTTCACCGACATGGGCCCGGAACACTGGGCCTTCTATGAGGTCCTGGAGGCGGCCAACACCCACACCGCCCTCCCAGGCGAGCAGGAGACCTGGGCGGAGTGAGCTCCGCCCGGCGGCCCGCCCCGGCGGGCCGCTACATAGGGGGATTTTCGGGCGCGCCCCTTGAAAACCGCCCGCTTCGGTGCTATCATGGTTCTATCGCTTTCACGGCCTGTCCTGTTGGACAGGCCCCACTGACAAAGGAGGCTTTTTCCATGTGTACCGCGATCTCTTACCGCCCCGGCCGGCACTACTTCGGCCGCAATCTGGACCTGGAGTTCTCCTACCACGAGACGGTCACCGTCACCCCCCGCAGCTTCCCCTTCCGCTTCCGCCGGATGGGGGAGAAAAACAACCATTACGCCATGATCGGCATGGCCTTTGTGGCGGAGGGCTACCCCCTCTACTACGACGCCGTCAACGAGAAGGGGCTGGGCATGGCCGGCCTCAACTTCCCCGGCAACGCCGTCTACCAGCCGGAGGCGGAGGGGAAGGACAACGTGGCCCCCTTTGAATTCATCCCCTGGGTGCTGAGCCAGTGTGCCACCGTGGACGAGGCGGAGGCGCTGCTGGCCCGGGTGAACCTGGCCAGGCTGGACTTCAGCGCCCAGCTGCCCGCCTCTCCCCTGCACTGGATCATCGCCGACCGGGTGCGGACCATCGTGGTCGAGCCCCTGGCGGACGGCCTGAAGGTCTATGACGACCCCGTGGGGGTGCTGACCAACAACCCGCCCTTCGACTACCACCTGCTGAACCTGGCCAACTATATGGGCGTCACTCGGGAGGAGCCGGCCAACCTCTTCTCCGGCTACCTGGAGCTGGCGCCCTACAGCCGCGGCATGGGGACCACCGGCCTGCCCGGCGGCCTGTCCTCCACCGCCCGGTTCGTCAAGGCCACCTTCACCATGCTCAACTCGGTGTGCGGCGCGGACACCGAGTCCGCCCGCATCAGCCAGTTCTTCCACATCCTGGGCAGCGTGGACCAGCAGAAGGGCTGCTGCCGGGTGGGGGAGAAGTTCGAGTACACCATCTACTCCTCCTGCTGCGACACGGAGAGGGGCATCTACTACTACACCACCTACGAGAACAGCCAGATCTCCGGGGTGGACATGAATAAAGAGGACCTGGACGGCTCCGCGCTGGTCAGCTACCCGCTGATCCAGGGCCAGCAGATCCGGATGCAGAACTGAACATACACAAAAAGAGGCGGCACGCGAACGCGTGCCGCCTTTCAGTTTGTCAAAAAAGCCTCGCAGAGTTCGCGCCCGCAGGCGCGAATACAATGTGATCCATTTTTCCCGGCGGCGTGTACGTCGGGAAAAATTCCTCTCGGCCCGCAAACGTGCGAGCGCAGCGAGTGCGCTGCCGCGGGCCGCAACCCTTTGTCAAAAAAGGCCTGTGGCCTTTTTTGACATCTACCGAAGAAACAGCCGGGCCAGTTTTTCGTTGACCTTTTTGTAGGGCTGGTAGCGCATGGGCAGGTCCAGCCAGGTACCCTTGTCCACGATGCTCTTGTAGTGGGTGAAGGCGTCGAACCCGGCCTTCCCGTGGTAGCTGCCCATGCCGCTCTCCCCGAACCCGCCGAAGGGCAGCTCGCTGGTGGCCAGGTGGATGATCACGTCGTTGACGCACCCGCCGCCGAAGCTGCACCGCTCCATGGCCCGCCTGGCCAGGGCGCGGTCCCCGGTGAAAATATAGAAGGCCAGCGGGTGGGGCCGGGCCTCGATCCCGTCCAGGGCCCCGTCCAGGTCCTCGTAGGTCAGCACCGGCAAAATAGGCCCGAAGATCTCCTCCCCCATCACCGGGTCGTCCAGGGTCACGCCGTCCAGGATGGTGGGCTCGATGCACAGGCTCTCCCGGCGGCTCTCCCCGCCCCAGACCGTCTTGGCCGGGTCCAGCAGGCCCAGCAGGCGGTCGAAGTGCTTCTCGTTGACGACCCGCCCATAGCTGGGGTTGAGCAGCGGCTGAGCGCCGAACTGCCGCCTGATCTGGAGCTTGAGCTGCTCTATCAGCGCGTCCTTCACGGAGGCGTCGCACAGGATGTAGTCTGGGGCCACGCAGGTCTGGCCGCAGTTGAGGAACTTCCCGAACACGATGCGCCGCGCCGCGATCTTCAGGTCGGCGCTCCTCTCCACAATGCAGGGGCTCTTGCCCCCCAGCTCCAGGGTGACGGGGGTGAGGTGCTCGGCGGCCCGGCGCATGACCTCTCTCCCCACCGCCTGGCTGCCGGTGAAAAAGATACAGTCAAAGTGCTCCCCCAGCAGGGCGGTGTTCTCCGCCCGCCCGCCGGTGACCACGGCCACGTACTCCGGCTCGAAGCACTCCTCCACCAGTCGCTGGATCACGGCGCTGGTGCTGGGGGAGTAGGCGCTGGGCTTGAGCACCGCGGTGTTCCCGGCGGCGATGGCGTCGGTGAGGGGTTCGATGGTCAGCAGGAAGGGGTAGTTCCACGGGCTCATGATGAGGCTCACCCCGTAGGGGGCGGGCTTTTGAAAACTGCGGGCGGGGAACTGGGCCAGGGGGGTGGGGACCGTCTTTTCCTGGGCAAAGCGGGGGGCGTGCCTGAGCATATAGGTCAGCTCGGACAGGGCCATGCCCACCTCGCACAGGTAGCTCTCACAGGCACTCTTGCCCAAATCGGCCTGGAGGGCCGCGCAGATCCCCGGCTCGTATCTCCGCACCGCGTCCCGCAGCCGGGCCAGGGCGGCCAGGCGCACCCCCATCTCCCGGGTGCCCCCGGCGCGGAAAAAGGCCCGCTGCCGCTCCACGATGGTCCTGATCTCCTCCTGGGTCATGCCTGTTCAGCTCCTTTGTCCCATTATGCCCGCTTGAACTGCTTTTCCAGCTGCTTTTTCGTCAGCTCGATGGCCACCGGCCGGCCGTGGGGGCAGTACTTCACCTGCCCGGACATCACCGCCTGGGCCACGGCCTCCAGCTCCTGCTCCCCGCTCTTCCAGCCGCCCTTGATGGCCGCCTTGCAGGCCATGGTGTGCAGCAGCCCGTCCCGGGCTGCGTCCGGGTCGGCCCTGCCGGCGGTGAGCAGCTTCTGGGCGATCTCCACCAGGGTGTTCTCCACGTCCCCGGCGTCCATGTCGAAGGGCGCCTGGCGCACGATGAGGGCCCCGCCGCCGAAGTCCTCCACCCCGAAGCCGAACTGCTCCAGCAGGGGCAGGTTGTCCAGCAGGGCCTGGCCCTCCTGGGCGGAGGGCCGCAGGGTGACGGGGGTGAGCAGGGTCTGCACCATGGGCCGGTAACCCTGGGCCTTCATGCGGTCGAAATTCATCCGCTCGTGGGCGGCGTGCTTGTCGATGAACAGCACCTTGTCCCCCTGCTCCACGATGATGTAGGTGTTCAGCACCTCCCCGGCGATGCGCCAGGGGACAGGCTCCTCCCGGGCGGGGGGCTCCGGCGCGGGGGCGGCCTGGGGGACCGGCTCCGGCGCCGGGGCGCAGGCCGGCGGGGGCGCGGGCACCTTCTCCGGCGTCAGCACTTCAAAGTCCTCCGGGGCCATGCGGTTGTGGCAGGCCACCTCCTTGACCGGGGGCCGGGCAGGGACCGTGACGGGCTCCCTTTTTTCCGCCGGGGCCGGCTTTTTCTGCTCCTGGGCTCCCCATTTCCCCAGCAGGCCCATGCCGCCGCCCCTCGTGCTGTCGTGGAGGGGCAGGGACTCCCGGAACTGCCGGGCGGTGACGGTCTGGAAGGCGGTCTGGTTGGGGGCGACGGTGTCGCTGGCCTGGGGCCGGGCGGGCCTCAGCTCCGCCGCCGGGCGGGTGCGGCCCCGGTCCAGGGCAGACAGCACGGCGTGGTACACCGCATCGTACACCGCCCGCTCGCTGCCGAACTTCACCTCGGTCTTGGCCGGGTGGACGTTCACATCCACGGCGCTGAGCTTGGTCTCCAGGTGGAGGACGCAGCCGGGGAACTTGCCCACCATCTTCTGGTTCTGGTAGGCCTCCTCCAGGGCGGCCATCATCACCCGGGACTTCACCTGGCGGCCGTTGACGAAGAAGAACTGGGTGGCCCGGCTGCCCCGGCAGCAGGCGGGCAGGGACACGAAGCCGGTGACGCTCATCCCCTCGCCGCTGCCCTTCACCGGCACAAAGCCCAGGGCCAGCTCCCGGCCCAGCACGGCGTAGACGGCGCTCTGGAGCTGCCCGTCCCCGGGGGTCAGCAGCTCCTGCCGCCCGTCCCGGATGAACTTCACGCTCACCTCCGGGTGGGACAGGGCCACCCGCTGCACCACGGCGAACACCGCGGCCCCCTCGGCGGCGTCCTTCTTCATGAATTTCAGCCGGGCGGGGGTGTTGTAGAACAGGTCCCGCACCACCATGGTGGTGCCCAGGGGACAGCCCGCCTCCTCCACCTGACCGGGTACGCCCCCCTCCAGGGAGAGGGAGGCCCCCAGGGGGGCGCCGGGGGTGCGGGTCATCACGTCGATGCGGGAGACGGCGGAGATGGCCGCCAGGGCCTCCCCCCGGAAGCCCAGGGTGCCGATGGCCTCCAGGTCGTACTGGGTGCGCAGCTTGCTGGTGGCGTGGCGGAGGAAGGCGGTCTGCAGCTGGTCCGCCGGGATGCCGCAGCCGTCGTCGGTGACCCGCAGGAAGGTCATGCCCCCGTGGGCGATCTCCACCGTCACCGCGTTGGCCCCGGCGTCGATGGCGTTCTCCATCAGCTCCTTGGCCACGCTGGCCGGCCGCTCCACCACCTCGCCGGCGGCGATGAGGTCGGCCACGTGGCTGTCCAATACGCGAATCTCAGGCATAGAAACCTCCAAATCATGCTTTCAGGCCCCGCGGGGCCCTTTTCAGTATCCCTCGCCGACAACGGTCCAGGCCCCGTCCTGCCGGGACAGGGCGATGGTGCGGTCCACCTGCTCCTGGCCGCCCTTTGAGCAGGCCACCCGGAAGATGGCCTCCCCCTCCCAGCTGGGGGCCTCGCCGGGCTCCAGCGGGGTCAGCTCCCGGACCTCGAACACCGTCCCGGCGTAGTAGGCCAGGGCGGCCTGTCTGGCGGCCTCCAGCTCCTCCGCCGTCAGGGGGGCGGGCTCGGGCGCCGCCGGCAGGTCCACCGCCTCGCCGTCCATCAGCCGGTTACACAAACCATTTAATTCATCCCTATCGCTTCCGATGGCAAAGAGCAGATAGTTCCCCCGCCGCGCCCGGACGGGATCGTCCAGCCGGGCGGCCTGCTCCGGGTTGTAGAACTCATAGGCCGACCGCTGGTCCTCGGCGTAGGTGTCCAGGGCCCGCTCCAGCCGGTCCGCGGCCTCTGCGTCCGCCGCTTCAATCAGGAAAAACTGGTCGGCCACCACCCCCAGGGCCATGGAGTACCGAGCGTCGGCCACGTCCTCCGGGCCGGCCTCAATCCGGTCCTCGTAGAGGCACAGCTGGCCGGGAACAAGCCCGGGGTCCTGGGCCTCCAGGCTGTCGGGGAAACAGCCGCTGTCCGTCAGGGCGGCGGCAATGGCGTCCAGATCCAGCGCGGGCCCGGCGGGGGCCGGCTCTACGGGCTGAACGGCGGAGGACTGCCCGCTTGAGGCCGCTCCGGAGCTCTGGCTCCCGGCGCTCTGATTTCTGGAACTCTGCCCGGAGGAGGCCGCCGGAGCGCCGCAGGCGGTCAGCAGCAGGACAAGGGCAAGACACAGACTCTGTTTTTTCACAGGGGCATCTCCTTTCAGCTCTCGTTCAGGTCCTGCTTCAGCTCCGCCAGCAGGTTCAGGGCCTCGATGGGGGAGAGGATGTTCACGTCGGTCATCCGCAGCTTTTTCAGCACGGTCTGCCCCCCCAGGTCCATCAGGGACAGTTGGCCGTCCGCGGGGGGCTGGACGGCGGGGGAGGGGTGCCAATCCTGCTCCTCCAGCTCCTTCAAAATCTCCCTGGCCCGCTTCACCACCCGGTCGGGCACTCCGGCCAGCTTGGCCACCTCCACACCGTAGCTCTGGTCGGCCCCGCCCCGGACGATCTTGCGCAGGAAGATGATGTCGTCCTTCCGCTTTTTGGCGGCGATGTTGTAGTTCTTCACCCCGGGGATAGTCCCCTCCAGCACGGTGAGCTCGTGGTAGTGGGTGGCGAAAAGGGTCTTGCACCCCAGGCGGCGCCTGTCGGCGCAGTGCTCCACCACCGCCCGGGCGATGGCCATGCCGTCGTAGGTGGAGGTGCCCCGGCCGATCTCGTCCAGAATGAGCAGGGAGCGGGGTGTGGCGTTTTTCAGCAGGGCGGCCACCTCGTTCATCTCCACCATGAAGGTGGAGGCCCCGGCGGCCAAGTCATCGCTGGCCCCGATGCGGGTGAACACCCGGTCCACCACTCCCACCCGGGCGGCCTTGGCCGGCACGAAGGAGCCCATCTGGGCCATGAGGACGATGAGGGCCACCTGCCGCATATAGGTGGACTTGCCGGCCATGTTGGGGCCGGTGATGATGGCGCACAGGTCCTCCCCGCAGTCCATGTGGGTGTCGTTGGGGACGAAGGGCGCCCCCTGGAGCATCTTCTCCACCACCGGGTGGCGGCCCTCGGTGATGCTGATGCTCGCCGAGTCGTCCACCTGGGGCATACAGTAGTTGTTGGCGGCGGCTACGGCGGCGAAGGAGGTGAGCACATCCACCTGGGCAACTGCGGCGGCGGATCTCTGGATCTCCGCCACGTGGGCACACACCTCGTCCCGCATCTGGCAGAACAGCTGGTACTCCAGGGCCACCACCTTGTCCTGGGCGGAGAGGATGGTGTGCTCCAGCTCCTTCAGCTCCTGGGAGATGTACCGCTCGGCATTCACCGTGGTCTGGCGGCGCACCCAGTCCTGGGGCACCAGGCCGGTCTGGGCCTTGGCCACCTCGATGTAGTAGCCAAAAACCTTGTTATAGCTCACCCGCATGTTCTTGATGCCGGTCTGCTCCTTGGTGCGCCGCTCCAGGTCGGCCAGCAGGTCCGCCCCGTGCTCGATGACGTTCCACAGCTTGTCCACTTCCTCGCTGTACCCCCGGCGGATGAACTTGCCCTCCCGCACGGAGAAGGGGGGCTCGTCCACCAGGCCCCGGGACAGCAGGTCCCGCAGGGCCGGCAGGTCGTCCAGCTCGGCCCGCAGGGACTGGAGCAGGGCGGAGGGGCAGCCCTCCAGCAGCTCCCGGATGTGGGGCAGCCTGCCCAGCCCGGCGTTGAGGGCGGCCAGGTCCCGGCCCCCGGCGGTGCCGTACACCACCCGGCCGATGAGCCGCTCCAGGTCGGTGACCTCCCGCAGGGCCAGGGACAGCTCCTCCCGGGTGATGATGTCCTCCACCAGGTCGCCCACCGCCTGCTGGCGGCGGCGGATCTGGACGGGGGAGAGCAGGGGCCGCTCCACCCAGCTGCGGATGAGCCGGCGGCCCATGGCGGTGCGGGTGCGGTCCAGCACCCAGAGCAGACTGCCCTTCTTCTCCTTGCCCCGGAGGGTCTCGGTAAGCTCCAGGGTTTGCCGGGCGGTCAGATCCAGCTCCATATACTGCCCCGCTGTGTAGCAGCGCAGGGTGGAGATATGGCTCAAATCGGTTTTCTGGGTCTCGTACAGGTAGGCCAGCAGGCCGCCGGCGCTGCGCACGCACACCTGGTCGTCCGGGGGCAGCTCCATCCCGGCGCCGAACTGCTTCCGCACCAGGGCCAGGGCGTCCCCGTAGCGGAAGGGCTCCTCCGCCCCCCGCTCGCAGGCGCAGCTCAGCCGCTCCTTCAGGAAGGTCCGCAGCTCCTCCAGCGCCCAGGCCCCGGGGCACAGCACCGCCTCGGTGGGGGAATAGCGGCCCAGCTCATTTTTCAGGTGGTCCAGCCCCTCCGGCCCGGCGGGGAAGGAGGTGGCCATGCACTCGCCGGTGGAGATATCGCACAGGCACAGCCCCAGGCCGTCCTCCCCGGTGCACACGGCGCAGATGAAGTTGTTCTTCCCCTCCTCCAGCATGGAGGAGGAGATCACCGTGCCGGGGGTGATGACCCGGATGATGTCCCGGTCCACCAGCCCCTTGGCCAGGGCCGGGTCCTCGGTCTGCTCACAGATGGCCACCTTGTAGCCCTTGGCGATGAGCCGGGCGATGTAGCTCTCGCAGGAGTGGTAGGGCACCCCGCACATGGGGGTGCGCTCCTCGGCGGGCTTGTTCCGGTCCCGGGTGGTCAGGGTCAGGTCCAGCTCCTTGGACACCAGCTTGGCGTCCTCGTTGAACATCTCGTAGAAATCCCCCAGCCGGAAAAACAGGATGGAGTCCGGGTTGCGGGCCTTCATATCCAGGTACTGCTGCATCATGGGGGTGATCTCTGGCATAGGTAAACCCTCTCTCTGTCTGTCTATGGTCGCGAAAGCGGGGGCGGCGTCAGATCAGCTCCCCGAACAGGGACCAGGTGTTGGCCCCGGTAATCTTCACGTCGGCGAAGGCGCCGATGAGCCCCTCGTCCCCGGCCAGGCGCACCAGCCGGTTACCTGGGGTGCGGGCGGAGAGGGGATACGCCTCCTCCCCGGACCTGCCGTCGATGAGGCAACGCACCGTCTTGCCGATGTAGGCCGCGTGCTTCCGGGCGGAGATCTCGTTCTGCAGCTCCACCAGGCGGTTGAAATTGCGCAGCTTTTCCTCCCGGGGCATGGGGTCGGGGAGCTTGGCGGCGGGGGTGCCCTCCCTGGGGGAGAAGAGGAAGGTGAACAGGGCGTCGAACTGGACCTCCTCCAGCACCTTGAGGGTGTCCTCAAACTCCCAGGTGGTCTCCCCGGGGAACCCCACGATCACGTCGGAGGTGAGCACGATATCGGGGATCAGGGAGCGCAGGTCCCGGATCTTCTCCAGGTACTGCGCCCGGGTGTGCCGGCGGTTCATCTCCTTCAGGATGCGGTCGTTGCCCGCCTGGAAGGGGAGGTGGAGCACCGGGGCCACCTTTTCGCACCGGGCCATGGTCTCGAACAGCTTGTGGGTGGCGTCCTTGGGGTGGGAGGTCATGAACCGGATGAGGAAGTCCCCGGGGATGTCGTTCACCGCTCGGAGCAGGTCGGAGAAGTCCATGGGCTCGTCCAGATCTTTGCCGTAGGAGTTGACATTCTGGCCCAGCAGGGTGATGTCCCTGTACCCCTCGGCGGCCAGCTGCCGCACCTCCTCCAGGATATCCTCCGGCGCGCGGCTGCGCTCCCGGCCCCGGACGTAGGGAACGATGCAGTAGGAGCAGAAGTTGTTGCACCCGTACATGATGGACACCCAGGCCTTCACGCTGTCCTGGCGCACCACGGGGATGCCCTCGGCGATGGAGCCGGGCTCGTCGGCGGTGCGGAACACCCGGCCCCGCCTGGTGAGCAGGGTCTGGACGAACTCCGGGAACTGCCACAGGGCGTGGGGCCCGAACACCAGGTCCACGTGGCGGTAGGATTTGCAGATCTTGTCGGCGATGTGGGGCTCCTGCATCATGCACCCGCACAGGCAGATGAGGGTGTCCGGGTGGCGGCGCTTGACATGGACCAGGGCACCCACGTTGCCCAGCACCCGCAGCTCGGCGTGCTCCCGGACGGCGCAGGTGTTGATGACGATGATCTGGGCCTGCTCCTCGTCGCCGGTGAAGCCGTAGCCCATCCGGCGCAGGTAGCCCCGGATGCGTTCGGAGTCGGCCTCGTTCTGCTGACAGCCGTAGGTGTCCACAAAGGCCAGGGGCTGGGCGCCCCGCTGGGCGCTGAGCTGGGCGATCTGGTCGCAGATGGCGAGCTGGCGGTCGATGTCCGCCTGCGGGACGACGGTAGTGGTTCGCTGCATGGAAACAGTCCTCCAAGGGCACATTTTTGTGATGTTATCATACCATTTTTCCGCCAAAAGCACAAGGGCGGCCAAAGCAATAAATTTCAGGGGCCGCCGGGCCGGACCGCCCCCATTTCCCATTGCCTTTTTCCGCCTCCGGTGGTAAAATAAAGTGTTAGCATGGTTACAATGGGTATAAAGTGTCCAGATATGCGCGTACAGACAGAGAAAAGGGGGCCGCCTCCATGCGTAAGCTGATCATCAAGCGCTCCTCCGTGAAGAACAACATCCGCGTCGTCAAGGAGAAATCGGGCAGCGCCGCGGTGTACGCCGTGCTCTCCGGGGACGGCGGCGGCGCCGGCATCGCCCAGCTGGCCCGCCTGCTCCGGGACGAGGGGATCGGCCGGTTCGCCGTCAGCGAGGTGGAGGAGGCCGAGGCCCTGCGCAGGGCCGGCTTCGTGGACGAGGAGATCCTGATGCTCCGGGCCACCACCAACCGGGAGGAACTGGAGCGGCTGGTGGACCTGAACGTGGTGTGCACCATCTCCTCGGTGGACACCGGCATGGCCCTCAACGCCCTGGCGGAGAACCGCTCCACCGTGGCCGAGGCCCACATCCAGGTGGACACCGGCATGGGGTTCGGCGGCTTTCTGGTCAGCGAGCCGGAGAAGATCCTGCTGGCCTACCGCTCCCTGCCCAACGTGGCCCTGTCCGGCATCTACACCCAGCTCCACTCCGCCCCCAAGGGGGAGGGCTGCCAGGAGCAGCTCAGCCAGTTCCAGCAGGTGCTGGACGCCATCCACGCCGCCGGGTTCGAGACCGGCACCGTCCATGCCGCCGGCTCCTTCGCCCTGATGCACAAGGACTTCACCCGGCTGGACGCGGTGCGGGCCGGGTCGGTGCTGCTGGGCCGCTGCCGCCGCACCGCCGACGACGGGCTGTCCGCCGTGGGCCAGGGCGAGGTGGAGATCTCCGAGGTGCGCTGGCTGCCCAAGGGCCACACCGTGGGGGTGGACAAACCCGTCACCCTGAAAAAGCCCACCCGGGTGGCGGTGCTGCCCGTGGGCTACCAGAACGGCTACGGCATCGAGCGCCCCCGGGAGGGGGGCTTCTGGGCCATGCTGGCCCGCTGGCGCCGCGCCCGCCGGGCCAGCGTCCTCATCCAGGGCCAGCGGGCCCGGGTCATCGGCCGCATCGGCGCCACCGAGACGGTGGTGAACGTCACCGACCTGAAGTGCTCCGCCGGGGACGTGGCCACCTTCGACATCGACCCCCTGTACGCCAAGGGGTTCGTCATCGAGTACCGGTAAAGAAAAAATTCGGTCTGTGACCGGAAAGAGGTTTTTTGACATGTCCCAGTCCTTCCAGCCGCTGCTGTTCGGCGGCGACATCAACGTATACAGCGTGGCCCGGGCCTTCCACGAGGCCTACGGCGTCAAGTCCATCGCCTACGGCCGCTACTTCACCTTCCCCTGCGCCCACAGCTCCATCATCGACTACCGCATCTGCAAGGAGAACGAGGACGAGGGGGCCTTCCGGGCCAACATCGAGAAGGTGTGCGCCGAATTCCCCGACAAGACGGTGCTGGTCATCGGCTGCGGGGACAGCTACGTGCAGCTGGCCGCCCATGTGAAGGACTCCCTGCCCAAAAACGCCGTGGCCCCCTATATCGACGGGGACCTGCTGGACCGGCTGATCAACAAGGAGCAGTTCTACGCCCTGTGCGACCAGTTCGGCATCGACCACCCGGCCACCTTCATCTACGACAAGTCCATGGGCCACGACTTCACCCTGCCCTGGGGCCCGCCCTATATCGCCAAGCCCGCCGACTCCGTGGCCTACTGGCAGCACGACTTCCCCGGCATCAAAAAGGTGTTCGTCTGCCAGAGTTGGGAGGAACTGCTCTCCTCCCTGGACGCGGTGTACGCCGCCGGCTACCCCGACCACATGATTTTGCAGGAGTTCATCCCCGGGGACGACACCTTTATGCGGGTCATGACCTGCTACTCCGACCGGAACCGGAAGGTGAAGCTGATGTGCCTGGGCCACGTGCTGCTGGAGGAGCACTCCCCCCACGGCATCGGCAACCACGCCGTCATCATCACCGAGCACGACGAGGCCCTGTCCCTGAAGATCCGGGAGCTGCTGGAGGCCCTGGACTACACCGGCTTCTCCAATTTCGACATCAAGTACGACTCCCGGGACGGCAAGTACAAGCTCTTTGAAATCAACTGCCGCCAGGGCCGGAGCAACTACTACGTCACCGGCTCGGGCCACAACATCGCAAAGCTGCTGGTGGAGGACCGGCTGGAGGGGAGGGACCTGCCCTTCACCATCGTCAAAAACCAGTCCCTGTGGCGGATGATCCCCCGGTTCCTGGCCTTCCAGTTCATCCCCAGGTCCTACCACCCCCAGATGAAGGCCCTCATCCGCGCCGGGGCGGACACCCACTCCCTGGAGTACCGGCCGGACTACGGCGGCGGGCGCTACCCCCGCGTCCTGAAGAGCCAGCTGGGCCACATCAAGCGCTTTAACCAGTACAACACGCGCCCGAAAAACTGACTGCGCAGGAGTTCATTTATGCCTGATTACCGTCTAGGTGTCCTTGGGGGAATGGGCCCTCAGGCGACGAATACGTTCTATCAGTTCATCATCGACCGCACCGACGCCCGCACCGACCAGGAGCACGTCAACGCCCTGATTCTGTCCGACGCCCAGATGCCCGACCGCACGGCGGCCATCCTCAGCGGGGACACCTCGGCCTCCCTGCGCCGCCTGACGGAGGACGCCCGGCTGCTGGAGGCGGCGGGGTGCACCGTCATCGCCGTGCCCTGCAATACCTCCCACTACTTTCTGGATCAGGTGCAGGAGCAGGTCCACATCCCCATCCTCCACATGATCCGGGAGACCGCCAAGGTCCTGGCCGCCCAGGGCAGGAAACGCCCCGGCATCCTGGCTACGGACGGGACGATCCAGACCGGATTATACCAGAAGGAATTTTCCGCCTTGGGGATCCAGGCGGTCGTCCCCTCCCCGGCGGCCCAGGCGCTGGTCATGTCCATCATCTACGATGATGTGAAGGCCGGCAAGGAGGGGGACCGCTCCAAGTTCGACGCGGTCCACCGGGACCTGATCGCCCAGGGCTGTGACTGCGGGGTGCTGGCCTGCACGGAGCTGTCCGTGTTCGCCGCCCAGAACCACCTGCCTCCCTTCTACACCGACGCCATGGCCGTGCTGGCCGACCGGGCCATCGAGGCCTGCCACCGGCCCCTGCGGACCATCTTCATGAAATAGCTGGAAACGAGGTGCGCTATGGATCTCCCCATCCGTCCCCTGCAAGATTACGCCGCCCTCCTGGAGCAGAAGGGCCTGCTGACCGCCCCCGTCCCGGCGGGGCTGGACCTGTCCGCCCCGGTGGAGCTGGTGTCCTACGACTCCCAGGACGTGGTCCCCGGCACCCTGTTCCTGTGCAAGGGCGCCCACTTTAAGGCGGAGTACCTGGCCCAGGCCAAAGAGAAGGGCGCCTTCGCCTACATCTCTGAAAAGCCCTACCCGGAGGTGGACCTGCCCTGCCTGCTGGCGTCCGATATGCGGCAGGTGTTGGCCCCCATGGCCGACCTGTACTACGACCACCCCTCCCAAAAGCTCAGCGTCATCGGCATCACCGGCACCAAGGGCAAGTCCTCCACCACCTACTACCTGAAATATATCCTGGACGAGTACCTGGCCGAGCAGGGGAGGGGGGAGAGCGGCGTCATCTCCTCCATTGACACCTACGACGGCGCGGAGCGGTTCGAGTCCCACCTGACCACCCCCGAGCCCCTGGAGCTCCAGCGCCACTTCGCCCACGCGGTGGACGCCGGCATCCCCTACCTGACCATGGAGGTGTCCAGCCAGGCCCTGAAGTACCACCGCACCCTGTGCACCCGGTTCGCCGCCGCCTGCTTTCTGAACATCGGCACCGACCACATCTCCCCCATCGAGCACCCGGACTTCGAGGACTACTTCACCTCCAAGCTGCGCATCTTCGCCCAGGCGAAGGTGAAGTGCGTCAATCTGGACTGTGACCACGCCGGTCGGGTGCTGGCCGCCGCCCAGGCCGCCGGCGGCCCGGTGATCACCTTCTCCCAGCGGGACCCGGAGGCCGACATCTTCGCCGACCAGGTCCACAAGCAGGGGGGCGACATCCTGTTCCGGGTGCGCAGCCGCCGGTTCCTGCGCCAGTTCCGGCTGACCATGCCGGGGCTGTTCAACGTGGAGAACGCCCTGGCCGCCATCGCCGTGTGCCAGGCTCTGGACATCCCCGAGCGGTGCGTGTACGTGGGGCTGATGAAGGCCCGGGTGCCCGGCCGGATGGAGGTCTACTCCAACGCCGACGAGACCGTCACCGCCATCGTGGACTACGCCCACAACCGCATGAGCTTCGAGACCCTCTTCCGCTCCGTGAAGGCGGAGTACCCCGGCCGGCGCATCGTCACCGTGTTCGGCTGTCCCGGGCTCAAGGCCCTGGACCGCCGCCGGGACCTGGGGGAGGTCTCCGGGAAATACTCCGACCTGGTGGTGCTCACCGAGGAGGACTCCGGGGAGGAGGACACCCTGTCCATCTGCCGGGAGATCTCAACCTACGTGGCCGCCCAGGACTGCCAGTTCTCCATCGAGCCCAACCGGGGCGAGGCTATCCGCCAGGCTATCCTGGGCTGCCGGGAGCCCTCTGTGCTGCTCATCACCGGCAAGGGGGCGGAGACCCGCCAGAAGCGGGGCCGGGCGTATATCGACTGCCCCTCCGACGTGGAGTATGTCCACACCTGCCTCCAGGAGTACGACGTGCGCCACGGCCTGGACGGGCTGGAGAAGGTGCGCTCCCTGCTGTCCATCCTGCCCATCCTGAAGCGGGCGGAGGGCAGCACGGTGGTGGTGAAGTACGGCGGCGCGGCCATCGGGGCCGGGGCCGCGGCGGACACCACCTTGCAGGACGTGGCCGCCCTGCGGATGGTGGGCGCCCGGGTGGTGCTGGTCCACGGGGGCGGCAAGCACATCACCGCCCTGCTGGAGAAGCTGAACGTGCCCACCCGCTTTGAAAACGGCTACCGGGTCACCGACACGCCCGCCCTAGACGCGGCGGAGATGGCCCTGTCCGCCCAGGTGAACAAGTCCATCGTGGCCGCCCTGGAGGCGCTGGAGGTGTCCGCCGTGGGCCTGTCCGGCAAGGACGGCGGCCTGCTCACCGCCGACTTCAAAAACCCGGCCATGGGCCGGGTGGGGGAGATCACCAGGGTGGACCCCAAGGTGCTCCACACCCTGCTGGACGCCGGGTTCCTGCCCGTGGTGTCCCCCATCGCCCTGGGGGCCGACGGGGAGGGGTTCAACTGCAACGCCGACGACGCCGCCCGGGCCGTGGCCGAGGCCATGGGGGCCGACCAGCTCATCTTCCTCACCGACGTGGGGGGCATCCTCATCGACAGCCACAACCAAAAGACCGCCGTCCCCCACATGGACGTGAAGCGGGCCGAGGAGCTCATCTCCAGCGGCCTCATCGCCGGGGGCATGGTGCCCAAGGTCCGGGGCTGTATCCACGCCATCCAGGCCGGCGTGGGGGAGGTGTCCATCCTGGACGGCCGGGTGGAGCACGCCCTGCTGCTTCAAATGCTCCACCAGCGGGTGCAGGGCACCACCATCACCCCCTGACTTGACAGACAAAAGCGCGGCCCCCGGACAGACTGTCCGGGGGCCGTTTTTTAGCCGCGTATGATGTTTTCAGAGATCTCGCTCAGCGCCTCGGCGGCCTCCATGTCCAGCCGCCTGCACCTGGCGATGTCCCCCAGGGAGACGATGCCCACCAGCTTTCCGTCCTCCACCACCGGCAGGCGGCGGATCTGGTCCCGGGCCATCAGCTGGGCGGCGGCGGCGCAGTCCTCGCCGGGGCCCACGGTGACCGGGTGGCGGGACATGATGTCCTTCACCTGGGTCTGGGCCGGGTCCTCCTCCGCCGCCACGCAGCGCAGGACGATGTCCCGGTCGGTGACCACCCCCCGCAGCTGCCGGTCGGAGGAGCACACGGGCAGGGAGCCGATGTTGTGCCGGCTGAGCAGCCGGGAGGCCGTGGTGGCCGAGGAGCTGGGCTCCACGGTGACCACGTCGGGGTTCATGAGCTGACGCACCTGCATAAAAATACCGCCTTTCTCGGTCGATTGATACTTCAATCATGCCCGGAGAGGCGGTATTTTATTCCATTTTTTCTATGTCCCGGGAAAAGGGGGCCCTTTACTTCTTCGAGGGGTCGTAGGCCACCACGGTGCGGCGGTTAGGCTCGGTGCCGATGGAGTAGGTGGTGACGCCCCGGTAGTCCTGGAGGGCGGTGTGGATCACGTGGCGCTCGTAGGCGTTCATGACCTCCAGGGTGACGTTCTTGCGGTACTTGACCACCTTGCCGGCCACCTTCACCGCCAGGCGGCGCAGGGACTCCTCCCGCTTGGCCCGGTAGTTCTCCGCGTCGATGTGGATGCGCACCCGCTTGGACTGGCCCCGGTTGACGGCGTAGTTGGTCAGCTGCTGGATGGCGTCCAGGGTCTCGCCCCGGCGGCCGATGATGGCGCCCAGGCCCTGGCCCTGGAGGACCACCTTGTAGCCCCCCTCGGGGGTGACGCTGATCTCGGGCGTGGCCTCCACCTGGAGGTGCTCCATCAGCCCGCCCAGGAAGGTGCGGATGTGCTCAGCCTTGGGGTCGTCCGCCGCGGCGGGGACGTTCTCCTGGGCGATGAGCACCTCGTCCTGGGGCTCCGGCCGGGGGGCCGGGGCGCTCTTGGGCTGGGGCTGGGGCTTTTTCTCCGGCTGGGGCCTGCGCTCCGGCTGGGGTTTTTTCTCCGGCCTCTTCTCCGGCTTGGGCTCCGGCCGGGGCTCCGCCTTTTTCACGGGCTTGGGCTCCGGCTTGGGCTCCTCCATCACGCTGGGGGCGTGGATGGGGGTCTCGTTGTCCTCCGCCACCTCATAGCTCACCCGCACCTTGGCGGGGTTGCCGCCAAAGCCCAGGAATCCGGACTTGGCGCGCTCTATCACTTCCACCGAGACGTCGTCCCGGTCCAGGCCCAGCTGGAACAGCGCGGCGGCGATGGCGTCCTCTTCCGAGCGCCCGGTGGTTTCGATCCATTTGGTCATCAGACACCCTCCTTATCGTCTTCGTCCGCGTCCTCCCCGGTCTGCGCGGGGGAGGTCTCCACGGGGGCGGTCTCCGGCTCGGCGGCCGTCAGCTCGGGCTTGTCCTCCTCATCGGGAAGGAACAGGTCGTCCTGCTTGCCCTTCTGATCCTTTTCCGCCTTGCCGCCGAAGAACACCACGTTGGGGTCCCGGTAAGCCGTCACGCCGCCGAAGCGGTTGGGGTCGTAGGCGCGGCCCCGGGCGTAGGCCCGCATCCCCACCTTGCTGTCGTTCTTGTCGATGCCGGCGGGGGTGGGCTCGTTCTTCTTGGCGGCCTTCTTCTTGCCGCGGTTCTTCTTTTCCTCTTCCAGGCGCCGCTCCCGCTCCAGGCGGGCCTGCTCCTTGCGGCGCTTCTCCTCCTCTTTCGCCTCCAGCTCCCGGCGCTCGGCGGCGGCGCGGGCCTCCTCGTAGTCCTTCTTCAGCAGGCGGCCGCAGATCACCTCTTGGGCCATGGTCACCAGATACTGGGTGATCCAGTACACGCACAGGGCGGCGGGCAGGGTGAAGCCGATCCACAGGGAGAGCAGGGGCATCGTCAGATTCATGAACCGGTTGGTGCGCTCCGCCGCGTCATTCGCGGGGGCTCCGGAGGCCTGGTTGTTCATCTTGCTGGTGGCCAGGGACACCTTCATGGACAGGTAGGAGATGACCGCGGACAGCACGGCCATCAGGAACAGGCCCACGGAGTTCCAGCTGATGCCGTTGCGCCAGAACATCCAGTCGGGCACGTTGTTCAGGTTCAGGCCCAGGAAGGAGAAGTTGATGATGAACAGGTTGCTGCCCGTCTCGCCCAGGGCGGCCCGGAGGGAGGCCAGGTTGCCCTCGTTGACCAGGGAGGCCAGGTGGATCTGGTTGAAGCGGATGTTCTGGAACACCGACGTGACTTCTCCACTGGCCAGTTGTTCTACCAGCCTGGACATTTCGTTCTCCGTAACCCAGCCGCTGGCCACGGCCACGTGCTGCCAGTCCAGCTGGCTGGCCATGGTCTGCAGCTGCTCCACGGTCAGGCCCATGAAGTAGGTCAGGGGCTCGCGGATGATGCCGTACACGGCGATGAGCAGGATCATAGGAATCAGGGACCACAGGCAGCCGCCCATGGGGTTGACGCCCTCCCGCTCATAGAGCTTCTGGATTTCCTGGTTGTAGCGGTTCTGATCCTTCCCGTACTGCTTCTGGAGCTTCTGCATCTGGCTGGAGAGCAGATTCATCTTGATCATGCTCTTCTTGCTCTTCAGGGTGACCGGGAAGAGGATCATCTTGAGCACGATGGCGAACAGGATCAGCGCGATGCCATAACTGTTCGTCCAGTTATAGAACAAGACGATGATCCATGCAAAGGGTCGTAAGATAATGGACACGGTATTACCTCCACATTCGTAGAAACTCGGCAGGGTCTCTCACGGTACGGGGTCGTACTCGATGGACTTCTGCCGGTGGAACGGATGGCACCGCAGCAGGCGCTTCACCGCCAGCCAGCCCCCCTTGAGCGCGCCGTACTTCTCGATGGCCTCCAGCGCGTACTGGGAGCAGGTGGGGATAAAGCGGCAGCAGGGCGGCCGTGCGGGGGAAATGGTGCTGCGGTAAAACCGGATCAGCCGGAGCAGAATCTGCTTCATCTCTCCGCCTCCCTGGGGGGCGCCAGCTCCAGCTTCCGCATCAGCCTGAGGAAACTGTGCCGGAGCTCCTGGTAGCTGGCGAACACCGCCCGGGTGCGGGCCACCACCACGATGTCATAACCAGGGAGCAGCTGCCCCTCGTGGGTGCGGTACAGCTCCCGGATGCGCCTGCGCACCCGGTTGCGCTTGACCGCGTTGCCCAGCTTGACGCCGGTGGTGATCCCCAGGCGGCTGACGCTCCTGCGGTTGGGACGGCAGTAGACGGCGAAATAGGGGGACACGGCGCTCTTCCCCTTCTGGTACAGGCGGCGGAACTCATGGTTCTGCTTCAGCGAGACGGTATGCTCCACAAGCTCCTCCCCCTCTCCGGCGGGCCGATGTAAAAATTCTCCGTATGCACCATAGGGGCGGGGGAATTGCTCCCACGCCCCTCATAGTCAAAGTCGTGTCCTCTTGTTGTCTGCCGTGGCCGGTCTGGTCCCGGCCGGTCAGGCCGGCACACCTCGACCCGGGATCACAGGGTCAGGCGGGCGCGGCCCCGGGCGCGGCGGCGGGCGAGCACCTTGCGGCCGTTGCGGGTCGCCATGCGCTTGCGGAAGCCGTGCTCCTTGGAGCGCTGGCGCTTCTTGGGCTGATAGGTACGAAGCATAGGGGACACCTCCTCATTTAAGTTCAGACCGGCTCTCCCGGTCCAACAACAGCCCGGACGGGCTGCGGTTTTCCTGTTCCGTCCCCGGACAGGGGGACAGTGCTATACATTATAGCCCATGCTTTTCCATTCTGTCAACCGGATTTTCCGCAGAAAATGAAGTTTTTTTTGCGTTTTCCCGTTCAACACAAGATATTGTGGATAAAATGGAGCCAAAGCCCTATTTCTCACCGGCTCACAAATTTTCCGTCCCTTTCCCGCCCTCTTTCCTACACATATTAAAAATAAAACAGGGCCGTTTTTCTTGCGGGCGGACGGTTTTTCTGATATAATAAGTTAGATATCCTTTTGCCTTCGCGGCCCCTGATTTTTCCATCAAATCCGGCCCGGGACCTCCCCGTCCCGGGGATAGGAGCGTACTATGAATCCTGCCGCCGACGTATGGGCCAAGGTCCTGGCTCTGCTGCAGACCGACCTGACCGCCACCACCATCCACACCTGGTTTGACGACGCCACCGCCGTGGCCCTGGAGGGGGACAAATTCGTCCTCTACTCCCCCACCCGCTTCAAGCGGGACATCATCGCCAACCGCTACCTCTCCGCCATCCAGAGCGCCCTGCAGGAGCTGTTCTCCGCCCAGTTCCAGGTGGAGGTGCTCACCGAGGGGGACCTGGCCGCCTACCAGGACGGCCAGTCCAAGCCCGGCGACGCCCTCTCCGGCACCGAGGACTACACCTTCGAGCGCTTTGTGGTGGGCTCCTCCAACAAGTTCGCCCACGCCGCCGCCCTGGCGGTGGCGGAGAACCCGGGCCAGGTCTACAACCCCCTCTACATCTACGGCGAGTCCGGCCTGGGCAAGACCCACCTGCTCTACGCCATTGCCCACCTGCTCCACCAGCGCAGCCCGGAGATGTCGGTGGTCTACGTCCGGGGCGAGACCTTCACCAACGAGCTGGTCCAGGCCATCCGGGAGCGGCGCAACCAGGAGTTCCGGGACAAATACCGCTTTGCCGACGTGCTGCTCATGGACGACGTGCAGTTCATCGCCGGCCGGCCCTCCACCCAGGAGGAGCTGTTCCACACCTTCAACTCCCTGTATGAGCTGAAAAAACAGATCGTATTCACCTCCGACCGCCCCCCCAAGGAGATGCTCCGGCTGGAGGACCGGTTAAAGACCCGGTTCGAGCAGGGCCTGCTGGCCGACATCCAGCCCCCCGACTACGAGACCCGCATGGCCATCATCAAGAACAAGGCCATCCGCATGGGGGTAGACCTGCCCGAGCCCCTGCTGCAGCTCATCGCCGAGAACATCACCGCCAACGTCCGGCAAATCGAGGGCACGGTGAACAAGATCATGGCCTATCAGCAGCTCATGGGGGACAGCGTGGACAAGGACACTGTATTCCGGGCGGTGAAGGACATGTTCAAGGACCGCTCCGACATCGTCCCCACCGCCGGGGTCATTATCGACGAGGTGTGCAAGTTCTACAACATCGAGCCGGAGATCCTCCGGGGGCAGGGCCGCACCAAGGACATCGCCCTGGCCCGGCAGATCGCCATGTACCAGATCCGCAGCATGACCAACCTCTCCCTGAAGGAGATCGGCCGGGAGTTCGACAACCGGGACCACTCCACCGTGCTCCATTCCATCGAGCGCATGGAGAACATGGTCAAGAGCGACCCGGAGATCAAAGAGATCATCAAGGACATCACCGCCAACGTGAACAGCCGGTTCGAGTGACCCTTTCCACAGCATTTTGTGGATATGTGGACATCCCCCTGTGGAAAACTTTTTGATTCTTCTCCCTCTGTGGACAACCCGGCCCCGGCGTCCACACCCCCTGTGACCGGGATTTCTCCGCCGTTCCAGGCCCTTGCCCCCGCTTTTCCACATTTTCGTCCCCTACGGACTACTGTTACTAAAAAATACCCTCTCCTTCTTTGAGAGAGAAAGACTGAACTGATAGGAGGTCGTACCCATGAAGTTTTCCTGTGAAAAGGCTCTGCTGCTCTCCGCCATCTCCACCGCCTCCCGGGCCGTGGCGGTGAAGAGCTCTATCCCCGCCCTGGAGGGCATCCTGATCGAGGCCGGCGCACAGCTCCGCCTGACCGGCTACAACCTGGAGACCGGCATCCGGGCCTCCGTCCCCGCCGAGATCAGGGAGAAGGGCTCCCTGGTCCTCTCCGCCCGGCTGTTCGGGGAGATCGTGCGGAAGATGCCCGACGACGTGGTGGTCTTTTCCTCGGAAAACTACACGGTCAACATCAAGTGCGGCCTGTCTGAGTTCAATATCCTGGGCACGGACCCGGAGGAGTTCCCGGAGCTGCCCACCGTGGACCAGGTCAACGGCCTGACGCTGCCCCAGTCCACCCTGCGCCCCATGATCTCCCAGACCCTCTTCGCCGTCAGCGACAACGAGAGCCGCCCGGTGCACACCGGCTCCCTGTTCGAGGTGGAGGGGGACACCCTCACCATCGTCTCCGTGGACGGCTACCGCCTGGCCCTGCGCCGGGAGAAGGTGGGCCAGGTCCAGGGCGCGGCCCCCTTCTCCTTCGTGGTGCCCGGCTCCGCTCTGAGCGAGGTGGAGAAGATCTGCGCCGGGGAGGAGGACGTGACCATCTCCCAGGGCGCCCGGCACATCCTGTTCCAGACCGGGGACACGGTGCTGGTGTGCCGCCGGCTGGAAGGGGAGTTCCTGGCTTACCGCAATGCCATCCCCCGCACCAACGCCATCAAGGTGGAGGGCGAGGCCCGCACCCTGCTCCAGTCCATCGAGCGGGTGTCCCTCATCATCAACGACAAGCTGAAAAGCCCCCTGCGCTGCGTGTTCGGGGACGGCCTGCTGTCCATCACCACCAAGACCGCCATCGGCGACGCCGCCGACCAGTGTCCCATCACCGGGGACGGCGGCGGCCTGGAGATCGGGTTCAACAACAAGTATCTGATGGACGCCCTCAAGGCCGCCCCGGCGGAGAAGCTGCGGCTGGAGTTCAACTCCGGCGTGGCCCCCTGCGTCATCCTGCCAGCCGAGGGGGAGGAGAACTTCATCTATATGGTGCTCCCCGTGCGCCTGAAGGCGAATTAAAGGGAAGGTCCCGCTATGGAAACGCATGAGATCAAGATCCGTACCGAATATATCAAGCTCCAGGACCTGCTGAAGTTCGCCGGCGCGGTGGAGACCGGCGGGGACGCCAAGCTCATCATCCAGGAGGGCCGGGTGACCGTCAACGGCCAGGTTTGCACCATGCGGGGCAGGAAGCTGCGCCCCGGGGACCGGGCCGCCATCGACGGCGAGACCGAGCTCATCGTCACATGATCGTCAACGCGCTGGAGCTGGACTTTTTCCGCAACTACCTCCACTTGGAGGCGGAGTTCGACCCTCGGGTGAACCTGATCTACGGGGAGAACGCCCAGGGCAAGACCAATCTGCTGGAGGCCGTCGCCTACCTGTCCTCCGCCCGCTCCCACCGGGCCCGGTTCGACCGGGAGATGATCCTCATGGGGGTGGACGAGGGCTTTGTGAAGGGCCAGGTGTTCTCCCACGGCCGGGACTACACCCTGGAGGCCAGACTGGCCCGGGGCCGGGGCCGGCAGCTGTGGTCAAACGGGGTGAGGCTGAAAAACGCCGGGGAGCTGTCCGGCATTCTGACCACCGTGCTGTTCTGCCCGGAGGACCTGTACCTCATCCGGGAGGGGGGCGCCGCCCGGCGGCGCTTTCTGGACAGCGCCATCTGCCAACTCCGCCCCCGCTACGCCCAGGCCCTGGGGGAGTACAACCGGCTGTACGAGCACAAAACCCGCATCCTGCGGGACTGGCCGGAGAACCCCTCCCTGCTGGACATCCTAGAGGACTTCGACCTGCGCATGGCCCAGACCGGGGCCCTGATCATCCACTACCGGGCCCACTTCATCCGGCGCCTGCGGGAGCAGGCCCCGGCCATCCACCGGGACTTCTCCGGCGGCCGGGAGGAGCTGGACCTGGAGTACCAGACCGTCTCCACCATAGACGACCCCCTGCGGCCGCCGAAGGAGCTGCTGCCCCTGCTGCTGCGCCACCAGGAGACCCACCGCCAGGCGGAGCTGGATGCCCGCCAGTGCCTGTCCGGCCCCCACAAGGACGATCTGGCCGTCACCCTCAGCGGCGTGTCCGCCAAGACCTACGGCTCCCAGGGCCAGACCCGGACGGCCGCCCTGTCCCTCAAGCTGGCCCAGCGGGAGATCTTCTTCCAGGAGACCGGCGAGTGGCCGGTGCTCCTGCTGGACGACGTGCTCTCCGAGCTGGACGCCCGGCGGCAGTCCTTCGTCCTCAACCGCATCCAGGGGGGCCAGATCTTTATCACCTGCTGCGAGGAGGAGAAGCTGGAGGGCCTGGAGGGCGGAAAGACGTTCCACATTCAAAACGGGAGCCTGATCTGAGCTCCCCCACGGAGGAATCTCTATGTATCTGCATTTGGGCCAGTCCGTGGTCGTCCCCCACAGCGAAATTTTGGGCATCTTCGACCTGGACAACGCCAGCTGGGCCTACAAGACCCGGGAGTTCCTGGAGCGGGCCGAGCGGGAGGGCCGGGTGGTCTCCGTCACCGACGACCTGCCCCGCTCCTTCGTGCTGGTGGGCGGCCAGGGGGAGGCGGCCACCGTGTACATCACCCAGCTGTCCTCCGCGGCCCTGCTGGGCCGGGCGGAGCGCAATTCCTTTGAGTAATAAAAATAGACTATATAACAAGGAGGATTTGTCATGGAACCCATCGAATACGTCTGGAAGGACCGCAAGCGCCACCTGGGCATGCCCCTGTCCTTCACCCGCTTCCGTCTGAGCGAGGACCGGCTGTTCTGCGAGAAGGGCCTGTTCAACCTGCGGGAGGACGAGGTGCTGCTCTACCGGGTCCGGGACCTGCAGCTGAACATCTCCATCGGCCAGCGCATCTTCGGCGTGGGCACCATCTGTGTCATCTCCTCCGACAAGAGCATCCCCCACCTGGACCTGGAGAACGTAAAGAACCCCAGGGAGGTCAAGGAGCTCATCCACCGCAGCGTGGAGGCCGCCAAGGAGAAGCGGCGTATGCGCACCATGGAGGTCATGTCCGGCGACGGGGCCGACGACAGTTTCCACGACGCGGACGACATGGACGATCTGGACGACGACGAGATCGAGTAAGATCCCTATCCCTCTCCGGCCCGGGGCCGGCGAAGAACCTTGGAGGTAACTATGGCAGACGAATTGACACTGAATTCCACCCAGGTGGACCACGAGTACGGCGCCTCGGAAATCCAGGTGCTGGAGGGCCTGGAGGCCGTGCGCAAGCGCCCTGGCATGTATATCGGCTCCACCAGCGAGTCCGGCCTGCACCACCTGGTGTATGAGATCGTGGACAACTCCATTGACGAGGCCTTGGCGGGCTACTGCACCGACATCACCGTCACCATCAACCGGGACAACACCATCACCGTCACCGACAACGGCCGGGGCATCCCGGTGGACATCCAGCCCCAGACCGGCCGGCCGGCCCTGGAGGTAGTGTTCACCGTGCTCCACGCCGGCGGCAAGTTCGGCGGCGGCGGGTACAAGGTGTCCGGCGGCCTGCACGGCGTGGGCGCCTCGGTGGTGAACGCCCTGTCCGAGTGGCTGGAGGTCCAGGTCCACAAGAACGGCCAGATCTTCGAGATGAAGTTCTCCCGGGGCAAGATCACCCAGGAGATGAGGGTCGTGGGCCGCACCGACCACACCGGCACCACTGTCACCTTCAAGCCCGACCCCGAGATGTTCGACACCCTGGTGTACAACTACGACACCCTCCACACCCGGATGCGGGAGGAGGCCTTCCTCAACGCCGGCCTGCGCATCCAGACCGTGGACCTGCGGGAGGGCCAGCAGCAGGAGGACGATATGTGCTACGAGGGCGGCATCCGGGAGTTCGTCGCCTTCATCAACCAGAACAAGGAGCCTCTGCACCCCGAGGTCATCTACATGGCCGGCGCCCGGGAGGACTCCATGGCAGAGGTGGCCATGCAGTACAACGACGGGTACAACGAGGTGATGGTGTCCTTTGCCAACAACGTCCACACCCCCGAGGGCGGCATGCACGAGGAGGGCTTTCGCCGGGCCCTGACCAACGTGCTCAACGCCTACGGCAAGAAGATGAAGATCCTCAAGGACGACGAGAAGGTCTCCGGCGACGACTGCCGGGAGGGCCTGAGCGTGGTCATCTCCGTCAAGCTCACCGAGGCCCAGTTCGAGGGCCAGACCAAGGCCAAGCTGGGCAACAGCGAAATGCGCACCCTGGTCAACAACATCGTCACCGAGAAGCTGGAGATCTTCCTGGAGGAGAACCCCGCCGTGGGCCGGGCCATCCTGGACAAGGCCCTCATGGCCTCCCGGGCCCGGGAGGCCGCCCGGAAGGCCCGGGAGTCCGTCCGCCGCAAGACCGGCCTGGAATCCGGCCAGATGCCGGAGAAGCTCCAGGACTGCAACGAACGGGACCCCAGCCTGTGCGAGATCTACATCGTAGAGGGCGACTCCGCCGGAGGCAGCGCCATCCAGGGCCGGGACAGCCGGTTCCAGGCCATCCTGTCCATGTGGGGCAAGATGCTCAACGTGGAGAAGGCCCGGGCGGACAAGATCTACGGCAACGACAAGCTCTACCCCATGATCATGGCCCTGGGGGCCGGCATCGGGGACGAGTTCAACATCGACAAGCTCCGCTACCACAAGATCATCATCATGGCTGATGCCGATGTGGACGGCGCCCACATCCGCACCCTGCTGCTCACCTTCTTTTTCCGCTATATGCGCCCCCTCATCGAGAAGGGCTATGTCTACTCCGCCGTGCCCCCCCTCTATAAGCTGACCCGGGGGAAAACGGTGCGGGTGGCCTACTCCGATGAGGAGAAGGAGCGGGTATCCGCCGAGATGCGGGGGGGCAACCCCAATGTGAAGGTGGATATCAACCGCTTCAAGGGCCTGGGCGAGATGGACCCCCACGAGTTGTGGGAGACCACCATGGACCCGGAGCGGCGCACCCTGCGCCGCATCACCCTGGAGGACGCGGTGGCCGCCGACCAGATCTTCACCGTCCTCATGGGCGAAGAGGTGGAGCCCCGCAAGGCTTGGATCGAGCAGAACGCCCAGTACGCGGTCAATCTGGACTACTAACGGGAACGAGGTAATACAATGGCACACAACAGAGACTACAAACCGGAGGATATCGCGTTCCCCAATCAGGTGATCACCGAGTCCGAGCTGGTCAAGGAGATGCAGGACAGCTACCGGGAGTACGCCATGTCCGTCATTGTGGGCCGGGCCCTGCCCGACGTGCGGGACGGCCTGAAGCCGGTGCACCGCCGCATCCTGTACTCCATGTACGAGACCGGCCTGACCTCGGATAAGCCCTTCAAAAAGTCCGCCACCTGCGTGGGCGAGGTGCTGGGCAAGTACCACCCCCACGGCGACGCCAGTGTGTATGACGCCCTGGTCCGCCTGGCCCAGGACTTCTCCATGCGCTACCCCCTGGTGGAGGGCCACGGCAACTTCGGCGACGTGGACGGCAACCCCCCGGCGGCCTACCGGTACACCGAGGCCCGCATGTCCAAGATCGCCAATGAGATGCTCCGGGACATCGACAAGGAGACGGTGGACTGGGACCCCAACTTCGACGAGTACTTCCAGGAGCCCCGGGTGCTGCCCAGCCGCTTCCCCAATCTGCTGGTCAACGGCTCCAACGGCATCGCCGTGGGCATGGCCACCAACATCCCGCCCCACAACCTCACCGAGGTCATCGACGCCACCATCTGCGTGCTGGACAACCCGGAGGCCACCCTGTCCGACCTGATGGAGCACATCCAGGGCCCCGACTTCCCCACCAAGGGGATCATCATGGGCCGGGCGGGCATCCGCGCCGCCTACGCCACCGGCCGGGGCAAGGTGGTGGTCCGGGCCCGCACCCACTTCGAGGACTTCGGCAAGGACCGGGTGCGCATCATCGTTACCGAGCTGCCCTACCAGGTGAACAAGAAGCAGCTCATCCGCACCATCGCCGACCAGGTGAAGGACAAGCGGCTGGAGGGCGTCTCCGACCTGCGGGACGAGACCGACCGCAACGGTATGCGCATCGTCATCGAGCTGAAAAAAGACGCCAACCCCCAGGTGGTCCTCAACCGCCTGTACGCCCAGACGGCGCTCCAGTCCAACTTCTCCATCATCCTGCTGGCCCTGGTGAACGTGAACAACCAGCGCCAGCCCAAGATCCTCACCCTGCGGCACATCCTGGACGAGTACATCGCCTATCAGGAGCAGCTCATCATCCGCCGCACCCGCTACGACCTGCGCAAGGCCCAGGAGCGGGCCCACCTGCTGGAGGGCCTGCTCATCGCCCAGGACAACATCGACGAGGTCATCCGCATCATCCGTGCCAGCTACGACAACGCCAAGCAGCGCCTGATGGAGCGCTTCGGCCTGGACGATATCCAGGCTCAGGCCATCTGTGACATGCGCCTGATCTCCCTCCAGGGCCTGAACCGGGAGAAGCTGGAGAACGAGTACAAGGAGCTGGAGGAGAAGATCGACTACTTCAACCGCCTGCTGGCCAGCGAGGAGATGCTCCGGGGCGTCCTCAAGGACGAGCTCACCGCCATCCGGGACAAGTACGGCGACCCGCGCCAGACGGAGATCCAGGACGTGGAGGACGAGATTGACATCGAGGACCTGATCGCCGAGGAGCAGTGCGTCTTTACCCTCACCCAGGCCGGGTACATCAAGCGCACCCCCGTCAGCGAGTACACGGCCCAGTCCAAGGGCGGCATGGGCAAGAAGGGGATCACCACCCGGGAGGAGGACTGGGTGGCCGACGTGTTCACCGCCTCCACCCACGACTATATCCTGTTCTTCACCGACAAGGGCAAGGTCTACCGCAAGAAGGGCTACGAGATCCCCGTCAGCGGCAAGGCCGCCAAGGGCACCAACATCGTCAACATCCTCCAGGTGGAGCAGGGGGAGCGCATCCAGACCATGATCCACACCCCCTCCATCGAGGACGACGGCCGCTACCTGGTGATGGTCACCCGGGACGGCACCGTGAAACGCCTGCCGGCCAACGCCCTGAAGAACCTCCGGAACAACGGCATCCGGGCCCTGACCCTGGACGAGGGGGACGCGCTGATCACCGTGCGGGAGACCGACGGGCACCAGAAAATCTTGATCGCCACCCACGACGGCATGGCCGTCTGCTTCGACGAGAACGACGTGCGCCCCATGGGCCGGGAGGCCGTGGGCGTCCGGGGCATCAAGCTGCGTCCGGGGGACTACGTGGTGGGCGCCGCCCGGGCCAAGCCGGGCAGGACCGTGCTCACCGTCACCGAGCGGGGCTACGGCAAGCGCACCCCGGTGGAGGAGTACCGCATCACCAACCGGGGCGGCATCGGCATCAAGAACTACCAGGTCACCGAAAAGACCGGCCCCATCGTGGGGGTCAAGGTGGTTGACGGCGGCGAGGACCTGCTGCTGGTCACCCAGAGCGGCATTCTCATCCGCACCCCCGTGGAGAATATCAAGGAGACCATCAACCGTGCCACCCAGGGCGTCATCGTCATGCGCTTCAAGGAGGACGGCGACCGGGTCATCTCCATGGCCCTGGCCGACCGGGAGACCCAGGAGACCGGGGAGAGCGCGGCGGAGGCGGAGCCGGAGCGCGATCCGGAGTGACACAAGACTTGAAAAGGGTTCCCACTGAACGGGAGGGCGCTGAAAAAAGTCCGAAAGGCATAGAGGAGGGGGATCACAATGGCGCTGGATGGAAAAAGACTGGAGCCGCGGCGCGAGCCCGGCAGGAACAGCGGCACCCCCGCGCGGACGACGGGGCTGGTCTTATTCGGGGTCGGCCTGATCTTCGTCCTGGTGGGGCTGAGCCTGGGCGTCCTTGGCCTGCCCGCCCTGGCCATGGGCGTGTACTTTGCCGTGAGCGGAGGCAGGACGGCGTTCCGTGGCAAGAGCAGGAGCGCCGCCGGGACAGGGCGGACCTCTGCCCAGAAATTCGACCCGGACGCCGCAGACCACGAGCACATCCGCTCCGCCCCCATCACCCGGGCCGGCGAGGTATTCCGTATGCCCAGGTCCTCCGGCTTTGACCCGGCGGCCCGGGACCATGGACACATCACCGCCGCCTCCACGGGCCACTCCGCGGACAAGCGGCTGGAGCAGCTGCGGATCATGAAGGACGCCGGCCTCATCGACGAGGAGGAGTACCGGAAAAAACTCTCTGAGATCAAGTAGGGAACATTCCATGAAAACCGTGACCATCTACACCGACGGGGCCTGCTCCGGCAACCCCGGCCCGGGCGGCTGGGGGGCCATCCTCCTGTACGGCCCCCACAAGAAGGAGCTGTCCGGGGGCGAGGCCCGCACCACCAACAACCGCATGGAGCTCACCGGCGTCATCACCGCCCTGGAGGCCCTCACCGAGCCCTGCCAGGTGGAGCTGTACTCCGACAGCAAGTATGTCATCGACGCCCTGGACAAGGGCTGGGCCGCAGGCTGGCGGGCCAGGGGCTGGGTAAAGGGGGACAAAAAGCCCGCCCTCAACCCCGATCTGTGGCAGCGCCTGCTGGAGCTGTGCGAATACCACAAGGTCAACCTCCACTGGGTCAAGGGCCACGCGGAGAACCCGTACAACAACCGCTGTGACCAGCTGGCCGTGGCGGAGAGCAAAAAGTTCAAATGAGCGCAAGAACGTCCCCGGACGAAAGTCCGGGGGCGTTTTCCTTCAAGGGTCCTCCGGGGTCATAGCCCGCAGCTGGCCGGACAGGCGGAACAGCAGGACCACGATATAGATGCAGAACACGACCCCCACCAACAGCATGGGGAGCGCCAGAAACCCGGCCATCTCCAGATTCGCCGGCAGCAGAAAGCCGATCACGATCACGGCCGTCTGGAGGACCACCACCCATGTCCGGGCCGTCAACAGGCCGCCCGCCAGCCCGGGGCGGGTGAAGGAGTCCTCATAGCGCCGGGCGATCTGGGAGAGCTCCGTGAGGAACTGGAAGTGGAAGTACATCCCCATCAGGGAGAGCGCCAGGGACGCCGGGGCGGTCCACGCTGGCAGCTCCAGCGCGGGAATCCACTCCAGCAGGGCCCACAGCCCAAGGGCCGCGGCGAATTTCTCCAGCAGGGCCAGCTTGGGCTGTTCCTCCTTCAGGCCCCGGACGGCGAAGTACAGCAGGACCCACCCCACCCACTCCGGCAGGAGGCTCCAGTTGTTGATGTTGACGTTCAGGTACAGGAAGAGGTAGCCCCAGGCCGCGGTCCGCGTCCAGCGGGCCAGGGTTTGGAAACGGTTCACTTCAAGTTCACCTCCCGGGTCAGGGGGATCTCGTGCTCGCCGCCCTGTCCGTCGATCCAGACGGCGGTGAGCTCTTCCGTGATGACGCACTCCCCCGTCTCTACGTTGTTGAGTGCCTGAAAGCCGCCGCCGGAGCTCTGAATGGATAAGGTCTGGCCGGGCTCCAGCTCCAGGTCGATCCAGGACCCGTCGCTTCCGGTGTAGCCCCGGACCCCGTCCGGGTCCCAGGACTGGGAGACATACAGCCGCACGGATTTCTTCTCCCCGGTGGGGTTGACCGCCCGGCCGGACAGGGTCCCCGTCACGCTGGAGAAGTTGGCGTCCAGGTCGGGGGTGAAGCTGATCTGATCCCCGAAGCGCTCCAGGCCCAGGTTCATCACCGGGGTCCCGCCGTTGATGAATGCCCCCTGGACCTGCACGTTGGCCTCGGGCCACAGCTCCACCTGCATCCCGTCCGCCTCCCCGGTCCAATAGGCGATGGGCCGCTCGGGGACGCGGATCACGAACCCGTCACTGGTCAGCTCTCCCTGGGCGGAGGACAGCTCGGTCACCGTCCAGGACCCGTCCGCCCTGGGGCGCAGGGAGAGGGTCTGCCGCCGCCACTCCACCGGGAAGGGGTCCCCCTCCTGCCGGGCGTCCCACTCCTTCCGGGACAGCTCCTTGTCCCGGAAGAAGTACATCTGGGTCCAGTAGCCCCCGTCCCCGTCGGACACCAGCCCCCGGAACATGGGGCCGGTGCGGTACTGGGTTTCCAGGGCCTCCATCAGCTCCCGGCTTCCAGAATAGGGCGGGTCCTTCCGCTCCGCCCACAGCCGGGGCAGGTCCTCCTCCGGGGCCACTATGGCCCGGTAGGCGAAGGCGCGGTCGGGGGACTGATAGCGGAGGTACTCCGCCTTGGAGAAGGCGTCCAGCGCCCCGGCGGGGGTGGTGGCCCGCTGGGTCATGGCCCAGGCCAGCTCCCCCTCATCCCCCAGAAAGCTGGCCCAGCCGGGCAGCTCCCCGCCGGCCTGGACAGGAGCCCCCAGCCCCAGGAACAGGGACAGCACCACCGCCATGCACCCGGACACCAGCCCCATCCCCTGGGGGAAGGTCTTGAACCGGGCGATGGACTGGATGCGTCGGCGGATGTTCCGCGCCCCGTTGGCCATGGTGGTGGCCCCGGGGACGCGCAGGGCGCCGTCCTCCGCCATGGACAGCAGGGCGCGGCCGTAGTCCCGGCGGTCCTCCCCCTCCAGCCGCTCCAGCACCCGCTGGTCGCACAGGGCCTCCCGGTCGTTGCCGATGCGGTCGAACACGTACCACAGGAAGGGGTTGCACCAGTGAAGGCAACGGAAGAAGGTGGTGACCCACCCCGCCGCCACGTCGCGGTATTTCAGGTGGAGCAGCTCGTGGAGGACCACCTTCTCGTCTGGCTCCCAGCCCATGGGCAGCACCAGCACCGGGCGGAGCACCCCCATGAGGAAGGGGGTGCGGGCGGCCCGGCTCTCCACCACGTTCTGGGGCATATTCAGGGAAAATTTCTCCGCCGCCGCTTGAAGGAAGGCCAGCCGCTCCCCCGCCACGGGGACGGCGTCCCCCACGGCCCGGCGCAGCTTCGCCCAGCCCAGCAGCAGCCGGGCGGCGCACAAAATAACCCCCGCCAGGTAGGCCACAAACAGCCAGTCGGTGACCGACCGGGGCGCCCCGGCGCTCAGCCAAGGGATGGGGCCCCAGGGCCGGCCGGCCCGCCAGGGGGAGGACCAGGCGGAGTCCAGACGCAGCTCGACGGTCAGGCGCAGCAGGTCCACCGGGAGGGACAGCTCCAGCACCCCGGAGCGGCCCAGAAAGCCCACGGGGACCACCAGCCGGGCCAGCAGGGCGGTCCACACCAGATACTGCCACCGGGGGGACAGCTTGTCCCGAAAGATCCGCTTCAAGATCAGCAGGAAGGCCGCCGCGCCGCTGGCCGCCAGGGTCTGGTACAGAAAGGCCCACAGATTGTACATGGGCTACACCTCCATCTCGTCCAGCAGGCGGCGCAGCTCCTCCCGCTCGGCCCGGGTCAGCCCGCCGTCCTTGACGAAGGCGGCCACCAGCGCCCCGGCGCTGCCGCCGTAGACCCGCTCCAGCAGGTCCCGGCGGGCCCCGCCGGCGCACTCCTGGCGGCTCACCGCCGCCCGGTAGCGGCGGGGGGACTCCTCCCCGGCGGCCACCAGGCCCTTGGCGGTCATCCGGGTCAGGTAGGTGTGGACGGTGGTGCGGCTCCAGCCCGTGTCCGGGGCCAGGGCGGCCAGGATCTGCCCCAGGGGGGCCGGGCCCTGGGCCCAGAGGACCTCCAGGACCTTCCACTCGCTGTCGGTGATGTGGGACATGCCGATCCCTCCTACAAGTGTAGACTCTGAATGTATTCTACACTTGTAGAATACATTTGTCAATAGGGGACCGGGGGCCCCGTCCCGCCGGGGGAAACCCCGCCCGCCGCCTTGACAGGTCCCGCCCCCGTGGGATAAAATGAGCTTGTACTGTACCGGCCGAGAGGGGAGGGGAGCCCATGGGAAAATTCGACGGCGTGCTGCTGGCCAGCGACTTTGACGACACCCTGTACGACAGCACGTGGCATATCCCGGAGCGCAACCTGCGGGCCCTGGACTACTTCATCGCCCAGGGGGGCCGGTTCACCGTGGCCACCGGCCGGGCCCACACCACCTTCGCCCCCTACTTCCACCTGGCCCCCATCAACGCCCCGGTGATCCTCTCCAACGGCTCCGCCCTGTACGACTTTCAGGCGGGCAAAATGGTCTTGCAGACCTTCCTGGGCCCCACCGCCCGGGAGGATTTCCAGGCCCTGTGCACCGCCTTCCCCACCCTGGGGTTCGAGGCCTACCACGGCGAGGACATCTACGTCTACCGCCCCAACTGGGTCACCGACATGCACATGCGGAAGGTGGGCACCTCCTACACCCAATGTAGCAGCATCTGGGACATGCCCGTCCCCTGGACCAAGGCCATCCTCCAGCAGGACCACGAGCTGATGGTCCAGGTGCGCCCCTGGCTGCTGGAGCGGTTCGGGGACCGGTACGAGGCCATCTTCTCCAACTGGTACTACCTGGAGGTCACCGAGAAGGGCAGCACCAAGGGCGGCATGGTGGCCCGGCTGGCCGGGCTGCTGGGCATCGCCCCCCAGAACATTTACTGCGTGGGGGACAACCAGAACGACATCCCCATGCTGGAGCTGTCCGCCATCCCCTTCGCCCCCGCCAACAGCGCCAGGGAGGTCTACGACTGGGGCGCGCGCATCCTGTGCGACTGCGACCAGGGGGTCATCGGGGACATCGTGGACATTCTGGACGAGATCTATTGAAAACCCCGCCGCTCCCGGCGGGGTTTTCTGCCGCGGGGCTGGTAATTTCCCCGACGCTGTGATAGAATGAGGGACACAAAATCCAATCAGGAGGACCGCTATGTCCGCGAAAGAGGAATTTATCGAAATTTTTAAGGAGCACATCACCCGGGACGGCGCCGACGCCCTGCTCAACTACCTGGAGAACAAGAGCGACTTCTTCACCGCCCCCGCCTCCGCCCGCTACCACGGGGCCTACCCCGGCGGCCTGTGCGAGCACAGCCTGAACGTCTACCACTGCCTGGTGGACTACCTCCAGCGGGAGCGGGTGCAGGAGCTCTACGGCCTGGAGTACACCGACGAGTCCGTGGCCATCGTGGCCCTGCTCCACGACGTGTGCAAGGTGGGCTGCTACAAGCAGGGCACCCGCAACGTGAAGGACGAGAACGGCAAGTGGCAGACCGTCCCCACCTACACCTTCGACGACCCCCTGCCCTACGGCCACGGGGAGAAGAGCGTGTACATCGTCAACGGCTTTATCCGCCTGACCCGGGAGGAGGCCATGGCCATCCGCTGGCACATGGGCTTCTCCGGCACCGAGGACAACCGCACCGTGGGCCAGGCCTTACAAAAGTACCCCCTGGCCTTCGCCCTGGCCACCGCCGACATGGAGGCCTCCTACTTCCTGGAGGGGGAGGACTGACCGTGCCCACCCCGCTGTACGACGCGCTGCGGGCCCTGGCCGGGAAAAACACCCTGCGCCTGCACATGCCGGGGCACAAGGGAAACCCCTTGCCAGCGCCTGAGCTGTCCGGGATTTCGGCCATCGACTTCACCGAGCTGCCCGGCACCGGCAACCTGTACGAGCCCGGCGAGCCCTTCGACGCCGCCCAGGCCCTCTGGGCAGAGCGGTTCGGCTTTGACCACTGCCAGTTCCTCACCGACGGCTCCACCCTGGGCCTCCACACCGGCCTGGCCCTGCTGTGCCGCCCCGGGGACAAAGTGCTGGTGGACCGGGGGTGCCACCGCTCAGTGTTCCACGCCATGGCCCTGCTGGACCTGGAGCCGGTCTATCTCCCCCGCCCCTGGCTGGAGGGGGAGGGCGTAGCGGGCCCGTTTTCCCCGTCCGATGTGGAAAAAGCCCTGGACGCCCACCCGGAAGTCAAAACAGTCTGTATTACTTCCCCTACATATTGTGGACTGTTATCGGATATCCCCGCCATTTCCCGCCTTGTCCACCGGCGGGGCGGGAAGCTGCTGGTGGACGGCGCCCACGGCGCCCACCTGCCCTTCCTGGGGATCGACGCCTTCGGCGGGGCGGACGCGGCAGCCGTCTCCGCCCACAAGACCCTGCCCGCCATGGGCCAGTCCGCCCTGCTGTTCACCCGGGGGATCGACCCCGACCGGGTGCGCCGCACCGCCGCCATCTTCGGCACCTCCAGCCCGTCCTACCCCATGCTGGCCTCCCTGGACCTGGCCCGGGACTACATGGAACGGGAGGGGACGAAGGAGTACCGCCGGGTGGCGGGGCGCGCCGCGGCCCTGCGGGAGAGGTTTCCCTGCCTGGCCCCGCCCCTGCCCCTGGACCCCTGCCGCCTGACGGTGAGCTCCCCGGACGGCCCCGCCCTCACCACCGCCCTGGAGGCGCTGGGGGTGTTCCCCGAGATGGAGGACGGCGGCCACGTGGTGTGCATCCTCACCTGCGCCGACACCGATGCGGACCTGGACCGATTGGAGGACGCCCTGGAGCAAAACCGCGCCCTCATCGGCCCCCGGGCCGAAAAGCTGCCCCCGCCCCCCCTGCCGGAGCGGGCGCTGTCCCTGCGCCGGGCCCTGTTCGCCCCCAGCCTCTCCCGCCCCCTGGCGAACTGCTGCGGGGAGATCGCCGCCGCCCAGATCGCCCCCTACCCCCCCGGCGTGCCGGTAATCGCCCCCGGGGAGCGGATCGGAAAAAAAGAGCTGGCCTATTTGCAGGAAATCGGTTATAATATAAGGTCAGAGACCCGTATTGTCGCCCGCTGACTGAAAAACACCCTTTCAAGTGAGGAGCCGCCCATGGAACTGACCGCCCTGGCGGGCAACCGCCAAATCAAACAGCAGCTCGCCGGCCGGGAGGGCGCCCGCGGTCTGGGCCACGCCTACATCCTGGCCGGTCCGGCGGGCAGCGGGCGGCACACCCTGGCCCGCCTGCTCTCCCAGGCCCTGGTGTGCAGCGCCGCGCCGGGGGGGGAGCGCCCCTGCGGCCGGTGTCCCGCCTGTAAAAAGGCGACGGCGGGCATCCACCCGGATATCGCCGTCATCGCCGGGGCGGAGGGCAAGGCCATCTCCGTGGACCAGATCCGCGCCCTGCGCGCCGACGCCCATATCCGCCCCAACGAGGCCCCGCGGAAGGTCTACCTGCTGGAGCGGGCCGGGCGCATGAACCCCAGCGCCCAGAACGCCATGCTCAAGCTGCTGGAGGAGGGGCCGGCCTACGCGGTGTTCCTGCTCTTCACGGAAAACGCCGGGGCCCTGCTGCCCACCATCCGCTCCCGGTGCGAGACGCTGAGCCTGGCCCCCCTGTCCCCGGCGGAGTGCGAGGCGTGGCTGGCCGCCCGGTTCCCTCAGAAGAGTGCCGCCGAGGTGCATCAGGCCGCCCTGGACTGCCAGGGGGTGCTGGGCAGGGCGGTAGACCGGCTCTCCGGCGCCCAGGACGGGGAGCGACAGGCCCTGTGCGCCCAGCTGGCCGCCGGACTGGAGCGGGGCGGTGAGCTGGAGCTGTTCCAGACCGCCATGGCCCTGGACAAGCTGGGCCGAGAGGATCTGCAGGCCGTTTTGGACGGCACGGTGGAGGAGATCGGCCGCCTGCTGCCCGCGTCCTCTGAAAAGCGCCGCCTGCTCAAGGCCGCGGAGCTGCTGCGCACCCTGCGGGGCGCGGCGGAGCTCAACGTGGGTGGCGGCCAGCTGGGCGGCTGGCTGTGCGCGGCCATGTTTACAGACTGACCCGAGTAAAGGAGCAACGATATGACAGAGATCATCGGCGTCCGCTTCAAAGAGGGCGGAAAACAGTACTACTTCGACCCCTGCGGCCTGACGGTGGCGCCCGGCCAGGACGTGATCGTGGAGACCTCCCGGGGGGTGGAGTACGGCACCTGCGCCCAGGGCAACACCATGGTGGAGGACGAGGCGGTGACGCCCCCCCTGCGCCCCGTGGTGCGCGCCGCCACCGAGGAGGACCGGCAGACCATGGAGCGCAATAAGGAGAAGGAGGCCCGGGCCTTCCAGATCTGCCAGGAGAAGATCGCCGCCCACGGCCTGGAGATGAAGCTGGTGGAGGCGGAGTACAGCTTCGAGGGGAACAAGATCCTCTTCTTCTTCACCGCCGAGGGCCGGGTGGACTTCCGCGCCCTGGTGAAGGACCTGGCCAGCACCCTCCACGCCCGCATCGAGCTGCGGCAGATCGGCGTGCGGGACGAGGCCAAGATGCTGGGCGGCCTGGGCATCTGCGGCCGGCCCTTCTGCTGCGCCCAGTTTTTGGACGAGTTCCAGCCCGTGTCCATCAAAATGGCCAAGACCCAGAACCTGTCCCTCAACCCCACGAAAATTTCCGGCACCTGCGGCCGGCTGATGTGCTGCCTGAAGTACGAGCAGGAGGCCTACGAGGACCTGGTCAAGCACGCCCCCAAGCAGGAGTCCTTCGTGGAGACCCCCGACGGCGCGGGCACCGTGTCCAGCGTGAACCTGCTGCGCCAGCAGGTCCAGGTGCGCCTGGAGTCCGCCCCCGACACCCCCAAGTGCTACCAGAACTGCGAGGTCCGCGTGGTCCGCAGCGGCAAGGGCAAGCGGCCCGAGAACTACGTGGAGCCCCCGCTGGAGGAGCTGGCCAAGCTGCGCAGGGCCCCCGACCCGGAGCCCCAGCCGGAGCCCGGCCCCTTCTTCGGCACCCCCCTGGAGGTGTTCCAGGAGGCCGCCGCCCAGCCGGGGCAGGAGGAGGCCCAGGAGGGGGAGCGCCGCTCCCGCAGCCGCCGCCGGCGCAGCCGCTCGGAGCGGCCTGACCGCCCCCAGGAGGAGCGGCAGAGGCCGGAGCGCCAGCCGGTCCAGCAGGAGGCCCAGGAGCAGGCCGGGGAGGACCCCGCGCCCCAGAGCGCCGAGGGGGGCGAGAAGCGCCCCTACCGCCGCCACAGGCGCTACCGCGACCGCCGCGGACCGGGCCAGCAGGGCGCCGGGCAGGAATGATGTGACCAGACCCAGGGGTTTCGCGCGTCCGGCGCGGGACCCCTGTTGACAAAGCGACAGAAGGGAAGTGTCCTGTGTGGCGGCGTTTTTCAACGCGGTGTCGGCGGTGATCGTCCTGCTCCTGCTCATGTCGGTGGGCTACGGGATGGGCGCCGCCGGCTGGATGACGGCGGAGCACAAGAAGTTTCTGGGCAAGTACATCATCAACATCGCCGTCCCCTGCAACTGCCTGGTGGGCCTGCTGAACAACCTGGACCGGGATATGCTGGACCAGGCGGGGCTCATGGTGTTCAGCAACATCCTGGGCGTGGTGGCGGCCCTGCTGCTGGGCGCGGCCCTGGCCACCCTGCTCAAGCTGCCCCGGGAGCGCTGGGGCGTGTTCGTGTGCATGGTGGGCCTGTCCAACACCCTGTTCATCGGCCTGCCCCTGTCCACCCAGCTGTTCGGGGACGCCTGCGTGCCCTACGTGATGCTCTACTACCTGGCCAACACCATCTTCGTCCAGTCCGTGGCGGTGATGCTGGTGGAGCGCTCCGGCACCGCCGGCGGCTCGGGCAAGGGGCCGGCGGACTTCGTCAAGGCGGTGTTCACCAAGCCCCCCATCCTGGCGGTCATCTTCTCCACGGCCCTGCTGGTGCTGGGCCTGCGCCCGCCGGAGGTGGTCATGAGCTTCGCCAAGTACATCAGCAACTCCGTCTCCCCCCTGGCCCTCATCTACTGCGGGTTCATCGTGTACGAGCTGGGGCTGAAAAACCTGCGGTTCCAGCGGGGCCTGCCTGTGATGCTGGTGTGCCGGCTGGTGGTGGCCCCCCTGATCTGCGCCGGGCTGTGCCGGCTGTTCGGCATCGGGGGCCTGGCCTACCAGGTGTTCGTGGTGGAGAGCGCCCTGCCTGTGGTCAGCCAGGTGACGGTGATGGCCGGCACCTACGGTGCCGACGATCAGTACTCCGCCACCGGCGCCACCCTGTCCACTTTGGGCTGTTTCCTCACCATCCCCATCCTGATGGTCTTGCTCGGATAAAAGAAACGCGCCGCCGCGGTTTTTCCGCGGCGGCGTTTTCGACTTTCAGCGCTTTTATTTTCCGCTGTCCCCGTAGTTGGACAGCACCCGGGCGGAGGGGTCGTCCACGTCGCAGCCCTCCCAGGACTTGTTGGGCATCCAGAAGTCCTTGATCATCTCCGCCTGGCCGGGGTAGTACTGCTCAAAGATCTCCCGGTACAGCAGGCTCTCCTTGGTGAAGGGGGTACCGTAGGCGTACTTCCTGCGCTTCTCCTCGAACTCCTGGTCGGTGTAGCAGGTCTCGGCGTAGGCCTTCAGGTCGTCCACCATGGAGTGGCCCACCGCGTCGGAGAAGGCGGCCTTCTGCCGCCACAGGATCTCGTCGGGCAGCAGGTGGTCCTTCTCGAAGGCGTGGCGCAGCAGGTACTTGCCCATGCCGTAGGTGTTCATTTTCATTTTGGGGTCCAGGCTCATGACATATTTGACAAAGGCGATGTCCCCGAAGGGCACCCGGCCCTCGATGGAGTTGTCAGAGATGCACCGGTCGGCCCGGAGCACGTCGTACATATACAGCTCGTCCACCCGCTTCTTGGCCTCCTGCTGGAAGGCCTCGGGGGAGGGGGCGAAGTCGGTGTACTTGTAGCCGAACAGCTCGTCGGAGATCTCGCCGGTCATCAGCACCCGGATGTCGGTTTGCTCGTGGATGGCCTTGCAGCACAGGTACATGCCCATGCTGGCCCGGACGGTGGTGATGTCCCAGGTGCCCAGGATGGAGATGACCTCGGGCAGAGCGGCGATCACGTCGTCCCGGGTCATATACACCTCGGTGTGGTCGGCGCCGATGTAATCGGCCACCATCCGGGCGTACTTCAGGTCGATGGCGTCCTTGTCCATGCCGATGGCGAAGGTGCGGATCTTCCGGCCCAGGATCAGGGCGGAGACCGCGCACACCAGGCTGGAGTCCAGGCCGCCGGAGAGCAGGAAGCCCAGAGGCGCGTCGGAGTCCAGGCGCTTGTTGATGCCGTCCACCAGCTTGTCGCGGATGTGGCGGCAGGCGGTCTCCAGGTCGTCCTGGCAGTACTGGGTGACGGTGGTCAGGTCGGCGTAGCGCACGAACCTGCCCCCGGCGTAGTAGTGTCCCGGCGGGAAGGGGCGGACCTCTTTGCACATCCCCACCAGGGCCCGGGCCTCGCTGCAAAAGACGATGCTGCCGTCGGCCTCCAGGTAGCCGTAGAACAGGGGCCGGATGCCGATGGGGTCCCGGGCGGCGATGACCTCGCCGGTCCTCCCGTCGTAGAGGACCAGGGCGAACTCCGCGTCCATCCTGGAGAACATCTCCAGGCCGTACTCCCGGTACATGGGCAGCAGCAGCTCGCAGTCGCTGCCGCTGACGAAGGTGTACCCCTTGGCCTCCAGCTCCTTTTTCAGAGGCCGCCAGCCGTACAGCTCGCCGTTGCACACCACGATGTCGCCGTCCCGCTCAAAGGGCTGCATCCCCGTCTCGTCCAGGCCCATGATGGCCAGGCGGTGGAACCCCATCCAGCCGCAGCCGGACTCCTCCAGCCGGGTCATGTCCGGCCCGCGGGAGACGCAGCGGTCGAAATACCCCCGCATCTGCTCCTGTGTCAACGTCTTGCTGGTGAAACCAATGATCGCGCACATAACAAAAAGCACCTCCGGATAGTTGCAGCTTCTTCCAAAAATTTTAGGACGAATGCTGCGATCCGCGGTGCCACCTAATTTGCCGTTTCCGGCCACTTTCCAAGCTCTGACAAGCTCGTGCGGAGTAACGGCCGCAATCCGGCTCCCCTACCGGCCCGAAGGCTTTGGGTTCGCGGCTCCGGAGTGTTATTCACGCGGCCGCCGGTGCGGGGTTTCCACTCTCTCCCGCTCACTGGGACTGCTTTTCCGCGCTACTTGTCTCCATCCTCGCCTTTGTGATCCGCGCGTCCCCCCTTGGACGCGAAAAATTATGTGCCTAATGTAGCACCGCGCCCGGGGTTTGTCAAGGGGTTTTTCGCAGGAATTTTTTCGCCGCCCCTCCCGGGAACCCCCTCTTTTCCCTTTCAAACCCCCGCTTTTTGTGGTAAAATAGAGGAAAGGCCGCCGTTTTCTTTCAAATTTGAGAAAAATGCGGCAGTTCCCGGGCGGGCGGGGCTGAGAAAAAACGCGCCTTGCGCGCCTGCCCTGGTTCCAACGGCGCGAAACGCGCCGGAAAAAGCGCCGTTTTGTGGCCGGCGGTTACAGGGGCGGAGGATTTTGTAACCATTTGTTATCGGTTTGAGAAGATTTTCCCCCGCCCTCCGTCTATACTGTACTTACCAGCTCAAGCTGCGTTGCGCCCCCGCCCGCGGGGCGGGATATTCCGAATGAAAAAGGAGCGGATCAAATGAAACTCTGGAGACGACTGACGCTGTGCGCCCTTGCCCTGGCCCTGCTGGCCGGCTGCGCCGGGCAGACCCCGCCCCCGGCGGCCTCCTCCTCCGGGCCCGCCGCGTCCGGCAGTCCGGCGGCGTCCGCGCCGGCGGAGGAATTCGTTTTCACCCGGGAAAACCTGCCCCGGCTGGACGGCTCCACCTCGGTGGTGCCCTTCGCCCAGGCGGTGTGCTCCGTGCTGCTGGGGGAGAGCCGGGAGGACGTGTCCGACCTGGTGAACTTCTCCCGCACCACCGCCTCCTACAAGGCCCTGCTGGCCGGGGAGACCGACCTGGTCATGGCCGCCGAGCCGGAGGCCTCGGTGCTCTCCGAGGTGGAGAACAGCGGGAAGATCCTCATGACCCCCTTCGCCACCGACGCGCTGGTGTTCGTGGTGAATAAGGGCAACCCGGTGGACAGCCTGACGGTGGAGCAGGTGCAGAAGATCTACACCGGCGAGATCACCAACTGGTCCCAGGTGGGGGGAGAGGACCTGGACATCGCCCCCTTCCAGCGCAACCCAGAGGCGGGCAGCCAGTCCATGATGGAGAAGCTGGTCATGTCCGGCCTGGACATGATGGACCCGCCGGAGGGCTACGCCCCCGGCACCATGATCGGCCTGCTGGAGGCGGTGCGGGAGTATGACAACCGCCCCGCCGCCATCGGCTACACCGTCTACTACTACGCCAACGACATGGAGATGGCCCAGGGCCTGAAGATTCTGGCCATCGACGGGGTGAAGCCCAGCGCGGAGAGCATCCAGAGCGGGGCGTACCCCTTCCTCAACCCCTACTTCCTGGCCATGGACAGGGATGAGCCGGAGGACAGCCCCACCCGCATCCTCTACGACTGGCTCCTGGGCCCGGAGGGACAGGCCCTGGCGGAGCGGGAGGGCTATGTCCCCGTTTTGGAGGGTTAAGCCGTGAAGAAAAGATGCTTTGCCGCGCTCCTTGCCCTGGCCCTGCTGGCCGGGTGCGGCCAGACGTCCCCCGCGCCCTCTGCCTCCAGCGCCCCGTCTGACAGCGGCGCCCCCGCCACGCCGGAAGAGCCCGTCGTCCACGTCCACACCGACTACTCCGCTCTGGAGGACCCGGAGCCGGGCCAGCCTGACGTGGGCGACCGCTGGTACGAGGACTACCAGAGCGTCCTCCAGCCCCGGGACGACTACGGGGACCTCATCCCCTTCCCCGGCGCCCGGACCTACTACCCCGACCCCTGGAACGGCGAGACCTACGAGTGCTCCAACCTGTACGGCCTGATGACCGTGGACGGGAAGGTGGTGCTGGACCCGGTGTATGTGTCCATCTCCAACACGGCCTGGACGGACGACGCGCTGGACACCCACTACTGGCCCGTCTGGCAGCTGGGCTCCGGCCGGGGCTGGGGGGAGGATTTGGCGGAGATCTACGCCTTCGCCGCCCGGGACGGCAGCTGGGTCACCGATTTCATCTACCTGGGCTGGACCGACCTGGATGGGCAGATCCTGGCGGGTACGGAGGACGCGCTGCACCTGCTGGACCCGGACACCGGGGAGGTGCTGCGCGTCTGGGACCTGGCCGGCTTCGGCCTGTCCGGGGAGGACTTCAGCTGGAACTCCTGGGAGGTGACTGAGAGCAGTCAGATGACCCCCTGGGGGCTGATGATTGACTACGAGATGGTGCCTGTCGAGGGGGGCTGGAGCTCCGAGGGGATCAACTTCCTGGACCTGGAGACCGGGGTGCGCACCCGCATCTCGGAGGAGGAGTGGAACGACTATTTCAACCAGCGGTTCACCGGCCGAAGCGGCTGGTGGGAGGTCCGCCTCCAGAACGGCGAAGCCACTGTGTCCTATGGGAGCGGACAACACACCGAGCCGCGCGCCAGCTTCCCGGCGGAGGGCCTGCCGGACGATGCCATCGGCTATGTAGACAGCCTGTGGGAGCGGTTCGTGATCTTCCAGTCCTACACGGAGGAGCCGTGGTGCGCCGTCTATACCCTGGACGGTGAGGCGGTAGTCCCCGTCCAACAGGGCCAAGTCAGCCAGTTGACGGACTACACCGCCGGACCGGGCCAACCGGCCTATTTCGCTGTCAACGTCCTGGGGGAGGACCACACCGTGATCTGGAACGAACAGGGGGAGGAGGTGTTCTCCATCCCGGAGGAGGAGCCATGGCTGCTCCGGTACGGCGACCTGGTCCAGGTCGACTATGACAGCCCCACGATAGAGGCCGAACGCTCCGCCAGAGTGGGGTTCTACCGGCTGGACACCGGCGCGTGCGTGTTCTACCGCAATCTGGGCATAGGGGACTGATCTCCCGCGCCGGGGAACTAAAATAGAAAGCGCCCGCCGTATGGCGGGCGCTTTTATTTAGAAGAATTATTCCTCTTCCTCGGTCTTGGTCACGGCGATGTTCAGCTCGTCCAGCTGGGCCTGGGTGACGGCGCCGGGGGCGCCCATCATCACGTCCTGGGCGTTCTTGTTCATGGGGAAGGGGATGACCTCCCGGATGGTCTCCGCGCCGCACAGCAGCATGACCATCCGGTCCACGCCGGGGGCGATGCCCGCGTGGGGGGGAGCCCCGTAGCAGAAGGCGTTATACATGGCGGGGAACTTGGCCTTCACGTCGTCCTCCCCCAGGCGGACCAGCTGGAAGGCCTCGATCATGATCTCCGGGTCGTGGTTCCGCACCGCGCCGGAGGACAGCTCCACGCCGTTGCACACCAGGTCGTACTGGTAGGCGGTGATGGACAGGGGGTCCACCTCACCCGCGGCGGCCTT
>CANQHN010000011.1 GCA_947623745.1 uncultured Oscillospiraceae bacterium | reverse complement strand
TTGTCCGGGTGCAGGGTGCGGCCGGTGCCGCCGCCGGAGGCCACGGAGAAGTACTTCTTGCCCTGCTCGATGCACTCCTTCTTGTAGGTGCCGGCCACAGGGTGCTGGAACCGGGTGGGGTTGGTGGAGTTGCCGGTGATGGACACGTCCACGCCCTCCAGGTGCATGATGGCCACGCCCTCGCGGACGTCGTCAGCGCCGTAGCAGCGGACGTTGGCACGCTCGCCCTCGGAGTAGCGGATCTCCCGGACCACGTTCACCTTGCCGGTGGCGTAGTCGAACTGGGTCTGGACGTAGGTGAAGCCGTTGATGCGGCTGATGATCTGGGCGGCATCCTTGCCCAGGCCGTTGAGGATGACGCGCAGGGGGGTCTTGCGGGCCTTGTTGGCGTTTTTCACGATGCCGATGGCGCCCTCGGCGGCGGCGAAGGACTCGTGGCCGGCCAGGAAGGCGAAGCACTTGGAGTCGTCGCTGAGCAGCATGGCGCCCAGGTTGCCGTGGCCCAGGCCCACCTTCCGGTCGTCGGCCACGGAGCCGTCGATGCAGAAGGCCTGGAGGCCCTCGCCGATGGCGGCGGCGGCCTCGGCGGCGGACTTCACGCCCTTTTTGATGGCGATGGCCGCGCCCATGCAGTAGGCCCAGCAGGCGTTCTCAAAACAGATGGGCTGGATGCCCTTGACGATCTCGTAGGGGTCGAACCCCTTCTCCTGGCAGATGGCGCGGCACTCCTCGATGTTGGCGATGCCGTACTGAGCGAGGACGCCGTTGATCTTGTTGATCCGTCTCTCGTAGCTTTCAAACAGAGCCATTATTCCTGTCCTCCCCTCTTATTCCTGCCGCGGGTCGATGTACTTGACCGCGCTGTCGAACTGGCCATAGTGGCCCTTGGCCTTCTCCAGGGCGGTGTTGGCGTCGTCGCCCTTCTTGATGAAGTCCATCATCTTGCCCAGGTTCACGAACTCGTAGCCGATGATCTCGTTGTCCTTGTTCAGGGCGACGCGGGTGCAGTAGCCCTCGGCCATCTCCAGGTAGCGGGGGCCCTTGGCCTTGGTGGCCATCATGGTGCCCACCTGGCTGCGCAGGCCCTTGCCCAGGTCCTCCAGGCTGGCGCCCACCACCAGGCCGCCCTCGGAGAACGCGGACTGGGTGCGGCCGTAGACGATCTGCAGGAACAGCTCCCGCATGGCGGTATTAATGGCGTCGCACACCAGGTCGGTGTTCAGGGCCTCCAGGATGGTCTTGCCGATGAGGATCTCACTGGCCATGGCGGCGGAGTGGGTCATGCCGGAGCAGCCGATGGTCTCCACCAGGGCCTCCTCGATGACGCCGTCCTTCACGTTCAGGGTCAGCTTGCAGGCGCCCTGCTGGGGGGCGCACCAGCCGATGCCGTGGGTAAAACCGCTGATGTCCTTGATCTCCTTGGCCTGGACCCACTTGCCCTCCTCGGGGATGGGGGCCGGGCCGTGGTACGCGCCCTTGGCGACGGGACACATGTTCTGAACTTCGGTAGAATAGATCATAATGTTCTCCCTTCTTTTTGATGTGATGATTAAGGGGTAACTTTGTTAAAATTATATCAAGGCCGGTTTGGCCTGTCAATGAATTGATAGGGGCAAATTTCGCCCGTTCCAACGTTTTGGCTAAGATATCACATTCCGCCCCATTTTTCAAGCTGTTTTGGGGATTTTGTCACACCCCGCGACAAGCAGAAAAGCGGGGCCGGAAACCTCAGTTTCCGGCCCCGCCCGGCCGATCTCCCTATGTTCAGTCGTCCCAGTCCTTCTCGGACTTCAGGATGGCCCCGGTGGCGGCATCCAGCGTATACTCGTACTCGTAGCCGCCGGACTTGAACTCCACCTCGTACTCCAGACGGCCGTCGTCCCGGTCCAGCTCCGCTTTCAGTTTGGTCACCTGGTTCGCCGTCAGCCCGGCGTGGGCCAGCGCGGCCTGCTTGGCGGCCTCCTGGCCGATATCCGCCGTCTGGGCGGGCTGCTGGGTCTGGGTGTGGTAGCCGTCGTCGTGGTGCCCGGTCGAGGGAGCGGGGTCCGCAGAGGCGGGCGCCACAGGGGTGCGGTAGTCGGTGTCCCAGCCCAGCACCTTGCCGGTGAAGGCGTCCACCGTGTAGTCGAACTCCTCCCCCGCGCACCAGAACTCCACCTCGTACACCCCGTCGTCCCGGTCGTACTCGGTCTTGTTGTTCAGCAGGTTATATCCCGCCAGCTCGGGGAACTGGGCGGCGTGGTACTCCGCCGCCGCGTTGAAGGCGGCCTCCTGGCCGATCGCGGTCTGGATTCCTGTTTGGCCCCCCGCGCCGCCGATAACGCCCAGATCGTCCCTCTCCTTCTCCGATTTCAGCACGGTCCCGTCGGCCGCGGCGATCTCGTACTCGTACTTCCACCCGCCGGCGTAGAACTCCACGTCGTACTCCTGCCGGCCGTCGTCGTAGTCCTTCTTAGCGGTGATATATGCGGCGTCGGAGGCGCTGACCCCGGCGTGCTTGAGGGCGGCGGTCTTGGCGGCCTCCGCGCCGATGTCGGCGGTCTGCGCGTCTGTGGAGGGCGTCTGGCCGCTCGGCGCGGTCTGAGTGCCGGCGGAGGGCGTTTGAGGCGCGGGGGCGGGCGTCTGGGTACCGGTCTGGGTGCCGCTCCCGGGTTGGACTGCATTCAGGATGTCCTTCTGGCCGCTGAACACCTCGCCGGTGAAGGCGTCCACCCGGTATTCCAGCTCCGGGGAGAAGGAACCCCCTAATTCCACCTCATAGTGGGGCCGGGAGTCATCCAACTCCGGGTCTACATCGGTCCGCAGACTGCTCAGCTCCCTGACATTGGCGTAGTCCACCGCCGCATCGCGGGCGGCGTCCATGCCGATGGGGATGCGCTTCTCCCCCGTCTCCAGCAGGTCCATCAGCTCCTCCACGGAGAGGGCGGACAGGGCGTCCAGGGCGGTGGTGCTGTTGGTGGAAATGGTGCCGTTCATCTCCATCACCCGGCGGACCAGGGCGGCCTTGCCGGAGGAGATGGGCACGTTGGGGACCCACTGGGTGTCGTCCTGGGCGGGGAGGGCGTCGGCGGTAAAGTTCTGGCTGTACACATTACTGGCGTTGTTGGCCCCCTGGAGGATGCTGTCCACCACGGCCACCAGCTCCTCCTGGATGCGCTGGGCCCGGGCCTGGTCGTCGTCCTCCACCGAGACCAGGATGGCGGAGGACAGCTTGTCCAGGTAGCCGTTGCGCAGCATGGAGCCCACGATGGCGTTCACCGCCACGTCCAGCTTGGTGCCCACCAGGTCGGCCCCGCTGCCCATGTCAAAGAGGACCGCGGCGCCGTCCTGGTTCATGGGGGTGCAGGAGAGCACCTTCTCGCTGCGGTTCACCGTCAGCTCGATGCTGGGGTTCACGTCCAGGGACACCACGCTGGCCACGGCGTGGGCCTGCTGGTAGTACAGCCCCCCGCCTCCGCCCACCAGCACCAGGGCCAAGCAGGCGGCTATGAGAGCGCGGCCCCAATTCTTCTTGTTCCCGGTCTTGTTGGTTTTCTCTGTCATTTGGATCACGTTCCCTTCCCTCGGGGCGCAGCGGGAGAGGACCCCCTCCAGATCGTCGGGGGCGGCGTGCTCCAAGGCCTGTGCCAGGCGGTTTTCCAGCTCCCGGTCGGTCATTGCGGATCGTCTCCTTCCATCTGGGCCCGCAGTTTTTTCAGCGCGCGGTGGTACTTGGACAGGGCGGTGGACAGGGGGAGGTCCAGCAGCGCGGCGATCTCCCGGTGCTTCAGACCGGACACGGCGTGGAGCAGCACGATCTGCCGCTCCCCCCCGTCCAGGGCGGCCAGGGCGGTCTGGAGCAGGAGCCGGTCCTCCGGGGTGACCCGGGGGGAATCGGCGGGGATGGCGTCCCACTCCGCCTCGGTCAGCTCCCCCTGCCGGGCGGACTGGCGCAGCCGCATCCGGGCCAGGTTCCGGGTGACGGTGAGCAGCCAGCCCATGGGGGAACCGGGGGCGCGGTACTGCCCGGCGCTCTCCCACACCTTGACAAAGGCGTCCTGGGCCACGTCCTGGGCGTCGTGGGCGTTCTTCACCACCGACAGGGCCATGGCGTACACCGCGCCCCTGGTCAGGCGGTACAGCGCCCCAAAGGCGTCCCGGTCGCCGGCGGCCACCGCCGACAGCAGGCGCTCCAGCTCCTCCCTGCCGGGGGCGGCCGGGTATTCAATTGCCTGGATCACGGCTCCCATCAGCATGCCTGTGTTTCTCCTGTCACCATAGAAATGCGCGGGGAAGGGATTTTATTGCAGAAAAGACAGAAATTTTTTACAGCCCCATTATAGCCGGAAAATGGAAAAAATCAAGAGGGCGGCCCGCCACTGGGCCGCCCTGATTTGCTCCAAAACGCCCGCCCGCGGGCAGGCGTTCTGGACCACTTCGATTTTGCCGCAAACCGGCGGTTTTTCCTGAAAAACGCGCTCAGTCCATCAGCCCCGCGCTGACCAGCCGCGCATGCAGCACGGGGCCCGCGGCAACGGCCACGGCGATCTTGAGCAGGTCGCCGGGGATAAAGGGGAACACGCAGGCCGCCACAGCCGCCCCCAGGGCGGCCTGGGCCTGAACACAGTACCAGGCGGTGCCCAGCGCATAGAGCACAGCGGTGCCCAGGAGCATCCCAACCACCTGGAGGACGCGCTTTTTAGGGAACAGCCGGACGGACAGGGCGCAGATCAGGGCCAGCGGGATGTAACCCACGATGTATCCGCCGGTGGGGCCCAGCATCTTGCCCACGCCGCCGGTGAAGCCGGTGAACACCGGCATCCCCACCGCGCCCAGCAGGATATACACCACCGTGGTGGCGGTGGCCCACCTCCAGGGGAGCAGGTAGGCCGTCAGATAGATGACCAGAGTGCAAAGGGTGATGGGGATGGGCCCGATGGGCAGCGCCACCGGGGCCAGGACGCAGGTGACGGCGGCCATCACGGCGGTCATGGCCAGGGCATAGGTCTTGCTTCTGCGGACAACGGCGGATTCATTCATAGCGGTGTCTCCCTCCTGAAATAGTAAACCAGATTTCTTTGTTAGTTTACTATCCGCCCCGCCGTTTGTCAACTGTTTTTTTACTTGGTTTACGATTCGGGCTGTCTAAAGGCCGGACCGCACAGGCGGCCCGGCCTTTCACAGCGCCCGGCTGTCCTTTCGCAAGGGCGAAAGGACCAAACCGTCGCGCCGGTTGACGGACTGCGCGGGGCGCCGGAAGGGTGTCTCCAGACGGAGCTCCCTCCGCGCATGGGAGCGGATCTGCCGGCCTCCCCCCTTTTGGGGGACTGCCCGGCACCGGCTTAGAAAAGCCCTTTCGGGGCCGCCTTGTCAAGCGGCTGCTGTCATGCGAAAAACCGCAGAGTGAGCCTTTTCCGCCTTTCGCCATAGGGCCGGCCTGCAGAACACAGTCCCGCCCGCGCTGTCCGAGGGTAGTATATCCGAAACTGCTCCGCCCATTCAGGTTTAGTCCTGGAATATTTGTCCAGACTAGACATATATTGTACCGTCCTCGGACGAGGAAATTTTCCGTCACAGGGGGCGCCGCCCCCGAAGAAAGGAGGAGCACCATGGCATCTGCCGCCCACGTTTTCCCGCTGTTCCGTTCCGCTCCCACCCCCGCCCAGATCGAGCGGCAGGAACTGCTGCAGGAGCTGGCCCGCACCCGCGTGCTGACCAACCAGGCTTACTCCAGCTTCAACCACACCAAGGACAGCGACCTGATCGAGTCCTACGTCTATGAGATCAACTCTCTCCAGGCCCGGTACAACTACCTGCTGCGCCGGGTCAAGGAGCTGGGGGAGCAGCCGTGAGCGGGCTGTCCGCCGCCGCCCCCTGGCTGGCCGCCGGGACGCTGGTGCTGTGCGCTCTGCTGGCCCTGCACCGGCCCCTGGGCAGGCTGCTGCGGCTGCTGGCCCGGTCCTCCCTGGCACTGGCGGGCCTGGCCTGCCTCCAGCAGGTGGGGAGCGGGCTGGGCATCGCCCTGGGGGTCAACTGGCTCAATGCCCTGGTGCTGGGCGCCTTGGGCGCGCCGGGGTTCGCCCTGCTGCTGATGGTGCAGTGGGCCCTGAAAACATAGGCCGTTCCCGCGGAGGCGTGAGCCTCCGCGTTTTTTATTGCCCGGCCCCGCCTCGCCGACAGAACAGAAAGCTCCCCCGGCCAAGGCCGGGGGAGCTGCTTTCTATTTACACGTTGAACCGGAACAGGATGATATCTCCGTCCTGGACCACGTAGTCCTTGCCCTCGGAGCGGATCAGGCCCTTGTCCCGGGCGGCGGCCATGGTGCCGCAGGCCATCAGGTCGTCGTAGGAGACCACCTCGGCCCGGATGAACCCCCGCTCGAAGTCGGAGTGGATCTTGCCGGCGGCCTGGGGGGCCCTGGTGCCCTTCTTGATGGTCCAGGCCCGGCACTCGTCCTCGCCGGAGGTGAGGAAGGAAATCAGGCCCAGCAGGGTGTAGCTGGCCTTCACCAGCCGGTCCAGGCCGGATTCGGCGATGCCCAGGTCCTCCAGGAACAAGGCCTTCTCCTCGGGGGGCAGCTCGGCGATCTCCGCCTCCAGCTTGGCACACACGGGGATGACCTGGGCGCCCTGCTCCGCGGCCCGCTTCTCCACCTGCCTGTAATACTCCACGCTCTCCGGGTCGGCGAAGCCGTCCTCGTCCAGATTGGCGGCGTAGATCACCGGCTTGAGGGACAGCAGCTCGCAGTCGGGGTACTCCCCGGCGATGTCCACCTCGTAGCTGCGGGCGGAGTTGCCGTCGTTGAGCCAGTCCCGCAGGCCCTCGAACACCTCCGCCTCGTGGAGGAACTTCTTGTCCCCCTTGGCGGCCTTCTTCGCTTTGTCGATGCGCCGGTCCACCATTTCCAGGTCGGCCATCACCAGCTCCAGGTCGATGGTGTCCATGTCCCGTACCGGGTCGGTGGAGCCCTCCACGTGGATGACGTTCTCGTCGTCAAAGCAGCGCACCACGTGGACGATGGCGTCGGTCATGCGGATGTGGCCCAAAAACTTGTTGCCCAGGCCCTCGCCCCGGCTGGCCCCCTTCACCAGACCGGCGATGTCCACGAACTCGATGACCGCCGGGGTGGTCTTTTTCGGGTGGTACATCTCGGACAGCTTGTCCAGCCGGGCGTCGGGCACGGCCACCATGCCCACGTTGGGGTCGATGGTGCAGAAGGGGTAGTTGGCGCTCTCCGCGCCGGCGTTGGTGATAGCGTTGAATAGGGTCGATTTGCCCACGTTGGGCAGACCTACGATGCCTAATTTCATATCTTCACATACCCATCCAAAAGCCCTTGATTTCCAAGGGTTTTTGCCTTTTTTATTTTTTTGCTACGCCCTTTTTACGCCCTTTTTCTGGCTTCGGCAGGCGTAGCCATTTCAAATTGCCGTATTGCATTTTCCAGAGACTCGTCCGTAACATGAACGTATCTATCCATCGTTGTCTTAATGCTTGCATGTCCTAATAGTTGCTGCAAGACTTTCGGCTGCATACCTCGTTCAATCGCCCGCGTAGCGTAAGTATGCCGCAGTGCGTGCATGCAAAAACGTTTGATACCGGCTTCATCACACAATTTGTATAGATGCGTGTCATAGGAGCTGTTTTTCTCTGGTTCTCCCGTTCGCCAGTTGACAAACACTAAATCACGCATGACAAGGTATTTCGTCTCTCCCGTTCTGCTGTCGGTATAACCCAAAACCTGTGACAGTGTTTCAGATTCTTTGCGGTTCTCCCTCTCGTCATAACGTTCTTTGAGGATTGAGTACGCTCGATTTGTAAGCGGGATCGTACGATAGCTTTTCCTTGTCTTTGGCGGGCCCGCTCGCCAATAGCCTTGACTGTGCCGATACTCTAAACTCTTGCTCACTGTTAAGGTATGCTTTTTCCAATCAATGGAATCCCATGTCAGCCCAACCAATTCAGCCGTCCTCAATCCTGTTTCCAGCAACAGGGCATATTGTCCGTAATTGCGAGAACGTTTGGCAACTTCAAGGAATTTCTCTTGTTCCTCAACGGTCAGATACTTAATATCGTCAACTGCCCGAACAGGTTTTGTATAACGAACCCCGTTCATGGGGTGCTTGGCGATAATGTCATTCATAACCGCTGATTTGAACAAGGTTCCCATTGTTATATAAGTCTGTCGAATGGTTGAGCCTGCATAGGCAGTTTCCATTCGGTTAAGGACAGCTTTACAGTGCATGGGCTTCACATCACCTATGCACATGGCCCCGATCACTGGCTGAATATTCCATTTGTAACGCTCGCTGTAATTATCTTTTGTGTTTGGAGCAAGGTCACAAACGATGTTTTCAATCCAGTAAGTGAACCATTTATCTACCGTCATATCCGGGGACGTGACGATTAGGCAATGCCGTTCCTCATACTTTGCGTCAGCAAGCCAGTTTTTAGCTTTCGGCAATGTTTCAAAATACTTTTCCCTGCGTTTTCCGTCTTTTGTGTAGTATCTTGCAGAATATAGACCGTCCTTTCTTTGGTAAATGCCTTTGCCGCATTCTTTACCTTTTAGATTTTTTCCCATTATCTCTGGACTCCTTTCAGAAAGAAAAGAGAATCCAACGCAGTTATGAAGTATATCATAAAAACCGCGCATTTTCAATCTCTATTCATCAAGTAGTATCGGGTTTTATCAGACTTTTAGATCATCAGCTCCCGGTGTATATATTCTTCAAACTCTTTTCGCTTGACCAGTTTTCGCGTCCCTACAAACAAAACAAAAGGGCAATTAGGCCGTTTAAGCATTGAATCAATCTTATTTATGCCTATATTGCTGTATTCAGCAGCTTCTTTGATCGTTAACGTCATTTTAAGGTGTATCGGTACTCGCAACTCATTTTGTTCATTCATGGTATATCCCCCCTTCCTATGCCGGCCGAATCACAGAGAAAAGGAAATGTCCTCCGGCCAGCGAAGTCGGAGAGCATTTCCTTTTTGACAGCCTAATCATAACATAGGCTGGGACGAAGTTTCAAGCCCTATGCCGCCACATCTTTTACGAAGTTTTCACGAAACTTTTACGAAGAAGGAGCGACGCGGACTGCGGAATCACTTCTGTTTAGTTTTGATTGACTGTGGCTATGGTACCACTCACGATACCACCGAAGCTCGGCGTCTTCCCCATTGGATCTTCATTCTCCCCAGCGCATCGGGACGGATCGCCCACAAGCTGCCCATCACACTGCCCGAGAGGGATAACCCCGAGCCAGCATAGGAATCTCTGGAAAATCAAATCCACATCACACAAATGGCAGCAGGAGTATTAAAGGGGGGGGGGACTGCCATTTTCCGACAGTTCCCGCCCTTTTATTTATTGCTATTTCGACTATTCCGCAAGCACAGGCACCACGCTTCCGCCGTTCGGTATCACATAGACACTCTTCCCGGTGAAATCCACACCCGCAAGCATTTCCTCAAGGTCCGTGTAGGCCTCCATGCCCATGGGCCCCGCCGTGTCCCTGCCAATGGTGGTCAGGATGCGGCACTTTCCTTTCTCAAGCGTTTCCACGGTGAGATAGAAGATAAATCCCCCGATAGTGAAATCCGCCCGCAGCGCCTCGTCCAGACGCCCCTCCTTCAGAGGCTTCAGCCATGCCGTGTAATCCGGCGCCCCACATCCCTCGGGACACTTGCACAGCCACAGCATCTGGCCGCCCGGCTTCAGCGCCCGCATGGCGTTCAGCATCCCCTTACAGCCCTGATACAGATTCATATCCTTAGGTGCGCCGCCGCTGGACACCACCACCACGTCGGCCTCATAATTGATGGGCTTCTCATAGCATTTCCGCTGATACTCGCAGCTCGCCGTCCAGGCCTCATGGAGTTCCCCGCAGAACAGCCCGCTGTGCTTCCCGCTGGCTGCCACCACGATATTGACGCTGAAGGCTGTGTGAAGCAAAGCCGCCGCCTCCTCCATGTCCTCGTGGATGGGGTTCTCCGCCAGAAGCCCGCAGCCCACCCGGTCGTCGCTGTGGGGCCGGTTCGGATCCAGGGCCCGACAGTGATTCTCCCGGATCGTGGTCCGGCTGCTGATCCCCGGAACGATATTCTTCCGGCCGCCGCCAAAGCCCGCCATCATGTGATGCACGGTGCCGCCCACCACGATCACCTTCCGGCCCACGGCCAGAGGGTTCACCGACACCCGGGTACCCCGGGAGGTGGTCCCGATATATACACAGGTGGCGTCGCAGTCGTGATCCACCACGGCCGCCGCATTCCGGTACAGATACTCCCCGGCCACGATTGCTTTCTCTGCCTCCGTGGACTTCCGGTGGGTTCCCAGAGCGATCAGCACCACAATGTTTTCAAGCGCCACTCCCACCTTCTCATGGAGATACTGCCCCAGAACGGTCAGCACCTCCCCCTGACGCATCCAGCTGCGGGTGATGTCCGATACCACGATCGTCACCTCATCTCCCGGGGATATGACCTCCCGCAGGGGCGCGGAGCCGATCACATCCTCCTCCACCGCCCGGCGAAACGCCTCCCGCAAATCCGGGATCTCATACATCTCATCGGGGTTGATCACCTCCACCGACTTCGCCCCGCGAATCGGCAGTTCCCGATACTCCTCCCCATATTTTAGCTTCGCGATATACTCCACGATTCCATACTCCTTCCTGCAATCGGTTTTTCCTCTCCTCACAGCAGCACGGCGGACACCGCGATCATCCCAGCCAGTGTCGCGAACACCACCGCGTCCCCGGCATGGAACGGATATTCCTTGTACCCGCTCGTCCGGTTCCTCAGTTCAAACCCCCGCATCTGCGCTGAGATCGCGCTGCTGTTCACCTTCTCCAGGCTGGATACCAGCAGCGGCACACACAGGGGCGCCACCAGTTGTACCTTCCGTATCAGATTTTTCGTCTCAAAATCCACACCCCGGGCCCGCTGGGCATCCTGGATCTCGTGAAATTCCGTGGAAAACAGCGGAACAAACCGGAATGCCGTGGTGATGATAAAGGCGTAGCGATACGGCAGATGGGCCCGCTTCACCAGCGCATTGCAGAGATCGTTCATGGGCGTGATGGCAAAAAGAATCATCAGCGGCAGCATGGTAGCCACCACCCGAAGGCTCAAAAGCAGAGCGCTTCGCAGTCCTCCGGTGGTGATCAGCACAAATCCCTTCACCACCACCAGGGGTGCCCCCGTCCGCACGAAGAAAAGCTGCAGCACAAACATGAACAGTCCCAATATCACCAGATTCCTCGTCAGACGCAAGGCCCTGCCCGCCAGCCCCGCCGATGCCGAGATCACGATCATCAGAACGATAAATGCGGCCTCCATCCCGATGTTACCGCACAGGATACATGCGATCCCGTAGAGGAAGGCCGCCGCCAGCTTAGTGATGGGATTCAGCCGGTGCAGAAAACTGTCTCCCGGCACATAATTCAGCAAGTTCATGATCTCACCCCTGTTTTACTGCCGCGTACATTTCCTCTATTGTGTATACATCCGCGAACCGATCCCCGAAGCGAAGCGCCAGAGAAGGGATCTGCGCTGGCAACACCCTCGCCCGGTGAAGCAGTTCCTCATCCTTCATAATTTCATTGACCGGTCCGTCTCCCAACAGCGTCCCGCTGCCGAGGACCAGAACCCGCTTCGCGTAATCCTGCACCAGCTCCATATCGTGGCTCACCATGAGGACGGTGATCCCCTTGTCCCGGTTCAGCCCGGTGAGGTAATCCATGATGTGGATACACTCCATATAATCCAGCCCCGTGGTGGGCTCATCCAGAATCAGAAGCTTTGGCTCGCAAGCTAGCACTCCCGCCAGCGCAATCCGCTGCCGCTCCCCCCGGCTCCGGCTAAAAGGAAACCACTCCCCCTTCAGGGAAAAGGTCTCTAACGCCTCCGCTACCCGCTCCTTGATCTTGTCGGCAGGCCACCCCTGCACCTTCATGCTGAAGGCAATCTCATCCCTCACCGTATTTTCGCAGATTTGGCGGTCCGGGTTCTGAAAGAGAAATCCTACCTTGCGGGCCAGCCGGCTGGTAGGAACCTCGCATGTATCCTCCCCATCCAGATAAATATGCCCTGAAGCCGGCCGCAGGAGCCCGTTGCACAGCCGGCTGATGGTGCTCTTGCCTGCCCCATTGGCCCCAATCAGAGCCACAAAATCCCCTTTATAGATATGAAAGGACAGATCTTTGATGGTCGTCTCCCCATGGGGATAGCTAAAAGACACCTGATCAAACCGAATCATGGAGCACCTCCCGCACCATCTTCTCCGCCTCCTCCACTGTCAGCGTCACGTCCCCGGCATAGGAACCGTCTGCCCGGAACATCGCCGACAGCTCCGCCACCGGCGGGACGTTGATTCCCAGTCTCTTGAAGGTGTCAATATGGGTGATGACCTCCCGTGGAACGCCGTCAAATTGTAACTTTCCCCTGTCAAGGACGACCAAGTGCTTCACGTACTCGCACAGCAGCTTGATTTTCTGTTCCACGATGACCACGGTGATTCCCTTTTCCTCGTTCAGTTTTTTAAGCAGGCCAAATATTTCCTGGCTGCTCTCCGGATCCAGCTCGCCGGTGGGTTCGTCCAACACCAGGATCTCCGGCTCCAGAGCCAGGATCGCCGCGATAGCCACTTTCTGCTTCTGCCCGCCGGAGAGGCTGGCAATCTCCCGGTGACGTAGGTCCTCGATCCCAAGCTCCCGCAGCACCTTCTCCAGACGGATCCCGATCTCCTCGTGGGGGATGCCGAAGTTTTCCAGTCCGAACAAAATCTCATCCTCCACGACGGACGCCACCATCTGGCTGTCGATATCCTGGAAGACCTCCCCCACCTTGCGTCCAAAATACTCCGCCGCGTGGTCCACCGTGTCCTCGTCGTCGATGAGCACCTCTCCATAAAAATCCCCGGCAAACTCGTGGGGGATCACGCCGTTCAGCGCCATGGCGAGGGTGGATTTTCCCGCGCCGCTGGTGCCGATGATGCCCACAAAATCATGGTTCACCACGGTGAGCGAAATCTCATTCAGCGCCGTCTCCTCATTGCCTTTATACCGAAAAGTCACATTTTTTACTGTAATCATAGTATTTCCCTTTATCACCTCACAGAGGCCCGCCCTGCACAGGCAGACGAACCTATGCGGGCGGGCCGCCGCGGAGAAAATCCTTTAATTCTCGTCCAGTCCCAGGACCTTGTTTACCGGAATCGCCAGCACCGTCACAATCACCATGTTGAGCACCGCCGTGACCAGAGTCACGATGGACATGCTGACAAACTGCGCGGCGGGCATGGGATTGGCGTAGGTGATGGCCGCCAGTCCCACGAACGCAAAACCGGAAATGCAGGTAGCCAGGAAGGTGCAGACTACGGGTTTAACCAGCTTCGGCATGGGGATCGCCACCAGAAGGCACATGGCAACAGCGCCCAAAGTCTCGCTGCCCAGCCCCAGCCATGCCATGCTGGTGCCGATCTGGCTGATGGCGCCGCTGATAAATCCGATAATCGCCGCCTCCTTCAGATTCGGGCGAACCACAAAGATCGACAGACAGTAGGTGGCAATCAGGAAATTGGGATGCATATTTCCCAGTGCGATGACCCCCGCAAAGAGCCGCAGGACCACGCCCACCGCCATCATGACACCCACTAGGATCAGGTTCTTGGTGTTCTTTAGGCCTCGTTTCTCCTCCACTGCTACGTTACGTTTCTCCATGCTCTGTTCCTCTCTTTCCGCCCGCGGAAGGTTGGATTTTTGTTGTCTCCGCTGGGCTTTTTTTGCAGATCTTTTGGCGAGGGACGCGGCCAAAATTCCGGGGGATTCGTGACAATAAGTCCCCGTTTTTTGACACAAAAAAACCTGTCCCTGCGTCAAACACAAGGACAGGATTGAATCGTTCAATCTTGCGGTGCCACCTTGTTTACCGGATAAGAATCCGGTCACCTCATCGGAAGCCATCACTTCCCCGCTTCTGTAACAGGAAGCCCCTGTCGAAGATACTCGGCCGTATCCGCTCTCCGGGATTTGGCAGTTCCCCACGCCCTCAGTGGTCCATTGTACCGTATCGCTTCCCATCCGTTCTCAGCAATCCGGACTCTCTGTGCGTGCGCTTACGGTTTTATCCCCACCTCATCGGTTTATAGTGATTATACTCGAAAAACTGCCGTTGTCAAGATAAAAATTCAAAATAAAGCCTAGTCGGTTCCCCAGCTTCATCAATTCCGAGGCGATTTCACCGGCAGCCCCACTGTTGAGACGTCCAGCCTGTTCCTGATAGCCCATTGCGATGCAACCCTGCGCTTTCCGCAGAAGAGAACACCGCTCTTTTTCCACCCATGTGTATCACAGCACATAGGTGCTATCTCACAAACAGGTTTCTATTACAGGTACCCTCCTGCGGCTGGGTTCTGGCTGATCCGCCGGCTGCGCGTCAGGGGGATTTGTCTCGATGCGAAAGCCCCCGTTTTCTTTGACCACTCTGTAGTAGAATGGGTTCTCCGCTGCCCAGGCGGGGTCTGCCTGCGCCCTCTTCTCATACTGCTCATAGGCGTTCAGATACCCCGCGTGGAGCGACTCCTCCGCCTCCAGACGTACGCGCACCGCCTCGTTGAAATCCTTGTAGCAGCCGAGGTAGTAGTGCGCCTTTTGGAAGATGATTGTCACCCGGTAGGTCCCATTTTTCTTTTGGAACAGCCCGCGGAAGCCGCATTTGTTCTTTCGCTTGCCCTCCCGGATGCTTCTCAGGTGCTCCACACAGGTGTCGTCCTGAAAGTGCATGTAGTCCTCTATCTTCGCGCTGTGCTCCTTTTTCCAGCAGCCGCAGCTCTGGGTGACGCCGGTCGTGAGCTTTTTGCGGGACACGTCCACCTCATTCCCGCAGTCGCACCGGCAGTGCCAGACGACCGCTTTTGAGGACGTCTGCTCGCTGACCGGGTACAGGACGGTGAGGCGCCCGAAGCGCTGACCGGTCAGGTCCCGCCTGTTGTACGAGGCGCTGTGCCGCATACATCCGCAGCTCCTGGTGTGCCCGGCCTTCAGACATGTGTCTGTCACCGTGCACTCCCTGCCGCAGTTGCACCGGCAGCGCCAGTAGACTCCCCGTTTCTCAATCGGGGCCCGCTCGATCACGGTCAGCTCACCGAATTGCCGCCCCGTCAGGTCCTCGATATGGCCCCTGGCGCTGTGCTGCCTGGGGGCACAGCCGCAGCTCACGGCATGGCCGCTGGTCAGCTGGCCCCGCGTGGCCAGCGTCTCCCCGCCGCAGTCACACCGGCAGCGCCAGAGCACACTGGAGCCGCTCCGCTGTCCGGAGTCCTCGATCACCGTCAGTTTCCCAAACCGCTGGCCTGACAGGTCCATCATCCTGGAATGCGCCGGTTTGGGCACACAGCCGCAGCTTGTGACTGCGCCGCTGGTCAGCTGGTACCCCTTTGCAAGGAGCTCTCCCCCGCAGTCGCACCGGCAGCGCCAGAGGATGCTGCCCCCGTGCCGCTGCCCGGAATCCTCCAGGACCGTCAGGCTCCCGAAGCGGCAGCCTGCCAATGTTTGCTGTGCCATTTTGACCTTCTCTTTTCTTATGCCGGCCGGCACGTTACGGGCGGTCCGGGCTGTTTGTCTCGACGCAAAAGGCCCCGTTTTCCCGCTTCACCCGGTAGTAGAAGGGGTTGTCCGCCGCCCAGGCCGGGTCGGCGGCCGCCAGCTCCTGCCAGCCCTGGTAGGCCTGGACAAAACCGGCGTGGAGGGACTTCTCCGCATCCAGCCGCGCATCCGACGCGGCCTGAAAGGTTTTGAACGTGCCGAGATAGTAGTTGCGTTTTTGAAAGTTGATGGTCACACGGTAGGTCCCCCTCCGGGTCACCGTCACACCGCGAAAACCTGATGTGTTGTTCTTGAAGTTCTTCTGACATTTGATCAGGGATTCCACGCAGGTGTCCTCCAACTCGTGGAGGTATGTATGGAGCTGGCCGCCCAGCTCCTTTGTCAGACACCCGCAGCTGTGCGTCGCCCCGGTGAGAAGGCTGTATGCCGCGGTATCGAACTCCCGGCCGCAGTCACAGCGGCAGTGCCACAGCGCGCTGGTGCCCTTGTGCGGCTTCCTCACCGGATAGAGCGCCACCACCCGGTCAAACCGCCGGCCAGTCAGATCCTCCCCGCCGGTCCAGGCGTATTTCTCGCATCCGCAGCTCTTCACGTTTCCCTGCTTGAGGTCCAGTGAAGTGACCGGATGTTGATTCCCGCAGTCGCACCGGCACATCCACTGGGTCCGCTTTTTTCGGTTCTCCATCCGGTACAGGACCGTGAGGCTGCCAAATCTCCGCCCAGTCAGGTCCTCCGCTGTACGGTTCGTCACTGGCGCTTTTGGGACACAGCCGCAGTCCGTGACCGTGCCGCTGGTGAGGCCGTTGGTCGGCACCAGTCGCTCGCCGCCGCAGTTGCAGCGGCAGCGCCAGACGGTCAGCCGGTTTTTTCGTTCGCCGGAGTCCTCCAGCACGGTCAGGCGGCCGAACCGCTGCCCGATCAGGGAACGCCGATTCATCTCATGCCCCCCATAATCTCATCCACAGGAAAGCTTATCCGCCGCATCTCAGGCTTTGCCCCGTTTCAATGGTGGGGAGCGCTGCTCAACCCATTTTCCTGTGCCTCTGCTGCGACAAAATGAAGGAGTATTTCTCTAATTTGAAAAATTTGTGAAGCATCCTTCCTTGAGGTGGAAGCATATTGCCCATACTCTAAAAGCATCTTTTGACAGAAAGAGAGCGGTTTAGATGTTTTTAGACAATTTATCCACCTCAGTCCTCCAGCTCTGCGATATCCGCAAACTCAGCTATGAAGCCGCTTCTGAACAATGCGGCCTCAGTTCCCGGTATTTCGGTGATATTGCCAGAGGCAAGACCACGCCGACGGTTTCTACGCTGGAAAAACTCTGTGTTGGCTTTGAACTGACGCCAAACGATTTACTCATTCCCTCACCTGCCTGGAGGGAGATGGTCTTTCGCATCCCCATGCCTGTAACACATATCCGCTGCTTCCGTTACTCTTACCCCTATGGGCTCGCCAGCTTTCCTGTCTGTCCCCAGTGCAGAACTACCATGGAACGGGAATTCCAAGCCTACTGTGATCGCTGTGGGCAACGCCTGAACTGGGAGGATCTTTCCAAAGCGGCTATTATTCTCTCGGAAAAATGAGTTCGATATATATTCTTCCCTCGGCCAGCTGTGTCTGCCTGCTGGCTGCTTTTCGGTTTTCCCATTTCCTTTCCTGCAAATTTGCTTCATTTCCCTATCGGCCTTTTATCCATAGTTTTCACAGCTGTCTTCTCCACAGTCAAACTTTCGGGCCACCACCACAAACCGGCCGTTGTCAGTGTGGTAGCTGCAGGTGGACAGGGTGAGCAGCTCGTCGCCGTACTGGACCTCCACCCCCGTGTCGTAGAGGGCGGCGGCCCGCACACCCGCCAGATATTCCTCAAAAACTGCCGGGTCGGTCAGGTCGGTGTAGCGGTAGTACCGGAACACCCCCGTCTCGTTGACGTAGTACGCCCGGGAGTAGAAGGCGGCCAGCACCTCGTACTCCGCCGCCCGCTCCGGGGTGTCGAAGCGGATGACCGGGTGCTCCCGCCAGAAGTCCTCGCTGGTGTAGTCCTTCAAAGCGGCAAACATGGTGCCGTTTTTCATCATGTGGCCGTAGACGATGTAGTTCCCGCAGCCCTCATAGCAGGCCCCGTCCAGGAACGGGGTGCCGCTGACGGAATACTTGCCGTCGAACGACCGGCGCAGGTAGCGCTCCGGCTCTGAGGGGGTGTGCATCACGGGATAATTGAGCTCCGTCCCCTCGATGGAGATCCAGCCGTAGAAGTCGGGATTCTCCTCCCGCAGCTCCCCATAGGCCGCCAGCCGGGCGGCCAGCAGCTCCTCTGGCGTGGGCTCCGGCTCCGGCTCTGGCTCGGGTTCGGGTTCCTGCTCCGGCTGGGCAGGGACGGATGGGGCGACCGGGGCGGCCGCCTCCACCTGGGCGGCAAGCTTTTCAAAGGCCCGCGCCTCTCTCCCGGCGCGCCACAGGTCGAAGGCGTACAGGCCGCTGAACAGGCAGAACGCGCCCAAAAACAGCAGGAACAGGGCCCCGCGCCGGTTGAACCGCTTCCATTTTTTCTTCAGCTTCTCAAACGTCATTTGACGATCACCACTTACAGGGACAGGGCGGCGGAATCACTCCACCGCCCTGTCTCGTTTCGTCAGCGCTCTCTGCGCCCGCGTTTTCTGCGCCAGGGGAAGATCACCAGGCCCATGCCCAGCAGGGACAGGCCCATGCCCATCCGCCACAGGAGCGTGTGGGTGGGATCGTCTGTCTTGGGCGTATCATCGGGCGGCGCGTCTGTGCCTGTGCTAGGCGGGCCTTCAGGCGGGATATCCCAGCGCGGCTCATCCGGCTCGTCCGGTTCGTCCGGTTCGTCCGGCTCATCCGGTTCGTCCGGCGGTGGCGGGGGCGGAGGATTGTCGCCCTTGCTGTTGATGAACTCCGCCCAGGCGGTGCCTCCGGCGGGGATGCGCCCGGTCTCGCCGGTGTAGGAGGTGGTGTAGTCGTCCTGGTTGGCCTCCGCCTCGGTGACGGTGTACCGTGTTCCGGCGGGCAGACCGGTGGCCGTGGCGCTCTGGCCGTGCTTCAGGATAAACCAGGCCCTGCCGTTATTGAAGTACATATCGCCGTACTGGCCGGTAAGCTCTTCGCTCAGCTCCACCAGGAAGTGGAACTCCTTGTTCCGGTCTCCGTCGCCGGTGACGGTCTTGGTCACCACCAGATTCCCTTCGTTGTCGGAGGGCGGGGGCGGAGGATTGTCGCCCTTGCTGTTGGTGAACTCCGCCTCGGCGATCCTGTCCTCCGGGATGGTGCCGGTGTCCCCGGTGGCCTCAGTGGTATAGCCGTTCTGGTTGGCCTCGGTTTCCGTCACGGTGTACTCGATGCCGGCGGGCAGGCCGGTGGCGGTCTTACTCTCGCCATCCCTCAGAGTGAACTCAGCCACGCCGCCGTAGAAGGTCATTTCGCCGTAGTCCCCGTTGACTCCGCTGGGCTTCGTGCCGTCGGCAGCTTCGCCGGTCAGGGTCACGGTGAAGTGCCACAGCTTGGACTTGTCGCCTTCGGTGCCGGTGACGTGCTTCTCCACCCGCAGGCCGCCGAACTTCTCTACCGGGTTCTCCACGGGCTTAACTTCCTGCGCATCCTGGTCTCCGACCTTGACCGAAGCTTCATTTCTTACCCGCGTAACAGCGTCTTCGGTGACCCGAGCCCTGATCCAGACCTTACCAGTGTCTTTTTCTGCGCGGTCCGGCAGCGTCCAGGTAACTGTGGTCTGGTCGCCAACCATACTCGTTTTGATCGTACAGTCCTCGAAACCGGCCGGCCTCCCCTCGGGATAGGTTTCCGTACCGTCCCTGTCTACCTTCACAAAGCCGGCGTCCACAAACTCCAGGCCCACGCCCAGGGTATCCGTGACCACCACTTCGGCCGGGATATATTTTTCATTTTCCTTATCCCAGGCCGTATTCTGCCAGGTGATGGTGTAGAGGATCTCGTCGCCCACATGGACCTCGGGGCCGACCTTGACGTTGCCCTCGGACGTTACGGTGACCTTCCTGCCGCTGATCTCGGCCTCGTCCTTCACGGGCTCGGTGGGGTTGGGGATGATGTTGGTGAACTGCTCGGCATCGTTGCCCACCGTGACGCCGCCCTGGTTCAGGATCTGGTCGTCGTTATCGCCGGTTTCGCCCTTTTTGAACGTGCCGTTGTCATCGTAGGTGTGCAGTATTTTGGCGTCGTCGTTGACGATAACGGAGAACTTGACCACGCCGTCGCATCTGGCGGGGACTTTGCCGTCATCTTCATTATCGCCACCAAATGTCCACGTGATCGTATGACTGTCGGGATCATAGATGATGGTGACTTTGACTTGCTCGCCACCGATCGTAACCGTGCCCTCCTTGGTAATCTGCTCATCCGGCTTATCGGCCGGGTACGACTTCGCGGCCTGCTCAACAGGCTCGTCGATCAGCTGAGGTTCGTCGATCGGACTGAGCCCGTCGTTCTCGGGCAGTTCGCCGTCGGGGCCCTCCTCGGTCTCGGGGTTGGTCGTGTCGTTGGGGTTCTCCGTGGTCTCGGAGTCGATCTCCTCGCCCTCGGGGTTGGGGTCGGTGTCCTCGTCCTTGGGGTCGGTATCCTCCTCGGGGGCGGTGTTCGGCTGGGTGTCGGAACCGTTGCCGCCGGGTACACTGCTGCCGTCTGGCTCATCACTGTCGTTGGAACCGCCGTTGCCGTCGGATTTCTCGCTTTCGTCGGGCCCTGTCGGCGTGTTGTAACCATCCGACTCCGTGGGCACATCGTCGAAGACCTCGTCCAGTCCATTGGAGATCACCCGCGCGCCTGCTACGATCGCCATCGCTAGAGGATTGTCCTCCTCCGCCGGGTCGCCCTGCTGGTCAACTTCGGGCTCTGTGGGGTCAGTGGACCCTTCGGACTTTTCGGACTTTTCGGACTTTTCGGACTCTGCGGGTTCCGTAGACCCTCCATCTTTGGGCTCTTCGGACTCCTCATCTTCGGAACCTGCGGGCTCCGTGGGCACGGGGTCAGTCTCAGGCAAGGATTCATCGGGACCAGGCTCGGGGTCGGAAACAAGCTCGTCATCAGAATCGTCCGCAGACGGGTTGAGCGCCGGATCGCTGATAATTTCGGGTCTGACCTCGATGGGACTGCCGCCGGCAGGAGCAAGGGCGGGATCAGTGCCCTTCCAGCTGATCTCAACTTTTCTACCGTCGTCCCCGGTGAAGCTGGCGCTGCTGAAGTTCACGCCGGGGTCCAGCGTATCCCGAACCACAACCTTGGCCGGGTCCTCCTGGTAGTTGTTCCAGCTGATCTCATAGTCCACCCGGTCGCCAGGCATGACCTGCATCCCCGCACCGGGCCAGGTCTCGGTCTTCTTCAGCTTGGGCGTGGGGTTCTCCACGATGCCGGTGTACGTGCTGTTGTTCCCCACTTGGACCTCGGCCTGGTTGTCCACATAGCCCTTGACCTGGGCGTTCGTGTTCACCCGGACCACAAGGGTCACAAAGCCGCTGTCGCCCGCCGGGCGCTCCATCAGCGTCCAGGTGACGGTCCGATTGCCGTTCTCGTCGTATTTGATGGTGACCTTCATCTCCATGTCGCCATCGCTCTTTTGCCCGTGCTCGACTTCATTCTCCGTCAGTTCGACTGTCCGCCCCTTGCTGTCCTTGAAACTGGCTTTGACGAAGTCCACGCCGGCATCCAGCTCGTCGGTGATAATGACATTGGCGGGCTCGTCGTACCCGTTCTTCCAGCCAATCTCGTAGGTTATCTCGTCGCCCACCGTGACCAGGTCGCCCTCTTCAACGTGCTCGCCGCGCTCGTCCGTCTTGGGGTGGGTCTCCGTGTGCCGGTCGTTGATCTCCGTCTCAGCCTTCTCGGGCACGGGGTTCTCCACCACGTTGGTGTAGATCTTGCTGTCGTTGCCGACCTGCACGCTGGCACGGTCTACCACCTCATAGTCCTTGTCTTCACCCGCAGCCGTACTGTTGCCATTGTCGCCGTCCTCGCCGTAGTGCCACTCCTTGGCGGCGTTGGCGTTGACCTGGACCTCCAGGGCGACTGTGCCCTTTGCGCCGGCCACAACATGCAGGACCCAGTAGATCGTGTGGGTCGTCTCGTCGTAGTAGACGCCGTCGTCGATTTCGGGCATTTCCTTAGCAGCGATATACGTCTCGGGGTTTTTGAGCGCGTCCTGCTCGCCCGTGCCCTTAAGGTCATTCCATTTCGCCTTGGCCTGGTCCAGATCGGTCCAAGTCCCGCTTTCTTTGGCGCCGCCGAACTTGGCCTGGACGAAGTCCACGCCGGTGTCCAGCGGGTCGCGGATGATGATCTGCTCCGGGCCCGAGTGATAGTTCGTGTAGCTGATCTCATAGGTAATCTTGTCGCCGATCTGCACCTGATCGCCCTCGCCGGGGGTGACCTCCTTCTTCTCCGGGCCGACGGGGTTCTTCACCAGCTGGGTGTTGATGTCCGCGTCGTTGCCGAACTTCACCGCGCCCCGGTTCTGCACCAGCTGCGTGGCGCCGCTCTCGATGCCGTCATCTTCGCGGTACTGCCAGTCGCTTTCGTCGAAGCCCTCGGGGAGCACGTTGTCAAAGGTTTCATCCTCATCGACCAGCGCGCGCGTGGTGACCCTGACGGTCAGCTCCACATAGTCCTTTTCCTGCGCGTCGTCGCCGTACAGGGTCCAGGTGACGGTGTGGGTCGTCTCGTCATAGGTGATGGTGACCGGGTAAACCGTCTCGGGTTTGCCGTCGTCATCCTCCACATGCTCGGGATTGGGAATCTGCTCGCCGCCTGTGATCTTGCCGTCGACCGCGGTCACGGTCAGCGTGATCTTCTCGCCGTTGCGACGCGTGTAGCTGGCGCTGGCGAAGTCCACGCCGGGATCCAGAGGATCGGTGACGGTGATCTTTTTCAGCGTGTCGCCTTCGCCTTCCTCGCGGTCATCGTGGCGGTCCCAATCGATCCTGTAGGTGATCTCGTCGTCCACGTCCACCCGGGGATAGGTGCTGGGATCGGACCCGGAGGGCTCCACTTTTTCGTCGTTGATCTCGGTCTCGGTCTTGCTGACCTCGGGCGTGGGGTTCTCGACGGTGTCGGTCTCACGGAAGGGCTGGTTGCCGACCGCCACATAGGCGGTGTTGTCCACGTAGCCCACGGGCGTGGCGGTGCTCAGCACCCTCACCACCAGCTTCACAACGCCCTTCTGCCTGGCGGGCTGGAAGCCCAGGTTCCAGGTGACGGTGTGGCTGTCCTTGTCGTAGGTGATGACGGGGGCTTCGCCGCCGTTGTTCCTGCTTTGAGGAACCGTTTCAACCGTCTTGCCGTCATCATCGTTCGCTTCCAGCGTCGTCGTTTTCGCGCCGTAATAGTTCGTGTCATCTTTGGCGGGAATAAACGTGTCTTTGTCATCAGGATCAAACGAGGCGCTGACGAACTCGACGTTGGGATCCAGCGGGTCGCGGACGGTGACGATGGCGTCGGTGTCCTCGTAGTTGCTCCAGGTGATCTCATAGGTGATCTTGTCGCCCACGTAGACCATCGGGCCGTGGAGCTTGCCGTCGGTGCCGGGGGTCAGCTCGGGATTCGAGTCGTCCGCGCCGGTGCCACCCCGCTTGATTTCGGTCTCGGTCTTCCCGGGCTTCTCAGTGGGGTTCTCCACGATGTTGGTGTACTTGCTGTCATTCCCCACCTGGACCCGGGCTTCGTTGTCCACCTCGTGGAGCACGTTGGCGTTGGCGTTGACCTTGACGACCAGCACCACGTCGCCCTCGGCGCCGGGGGCCTGGTTCAGGATGGTCCACGTGACGGTCCGGGTGGCCGTGTCATAGGCGATGGTCACCAGCGGGCCGGTCTTCCCGTCGGCCGCGGTCACGGAGGTGCCCTGCGCAGTCGAGACGGCGGGCCCACTGGCGAGCCTCTTCAGCTCCACCGTCTCGTCCTCGTCCTTGGTTTTGCCGGGGATCGTGTAGCTGGCGCTCTCGAAGTCCACGCTGCAGGGCTCACGGCCCAGATCCAGCTGGTCGGTGATGACCACGTCGGCGTTCTTGTCGGTGCTGTTCTTCCAGTGGATGTTGTAGGTGAGCTCCTGGCCCTCAAAGACGGACTGGTACACGTCGATGCTGCCGCCGTTGCCCTTGCCGTCCAGATTGGGCTCGGTGGTGTGATCGCCGGCATCAGTGCCGCCCACCTTGGTCTCGGTCTTCTCGGGCACGGGGTTCTCCGGGATGTTGGTGTAGACCTTGGCTTCGTTGCCCACCTGGACGCTGGCGCGGTTCACGACCTCGTAGTCTTTTTCACCCTCGTTGATGTCAGGCTTGTCGGGATCAGCGCCGGTCACGTCGCCGTACTGCCACTTCTCATAGGCGTGCGCGTTGACCTCGACCTCCAGGGTGACCGTGCCCTCCTCGTTGGGCTCGGCCGTCAGCACCCAGTAGACCACATGGTTTGCCTTGTCGTAGTAGATGCCCGCCGGGATGTCAGGCATTTTGCTTTCGTGGCCGTCCATATAGGTCTCGGGGTCGCTGAGCGCGTCCTGCGGCGCGTCCTCACGCTCCGCGAGTCCGCCCCAGGCCGTCGCAGCCGTGTCCAGATCGACCCAGTCTTCGTCTGTGCCCTTATCGTTGGCGCCGAACTTGGCCTGGATGAAGTTCACGCCCACATCCAGCGGGTCGCGGATGATGATCTGCTGATTACCGTCCAGATAGTTCTGGTAGGTGATCTCATAGGTCACGTGGTCGCCGATCTGCACCTGATTGCCGTTGCCTGGTTTGTTTTCGACCTCGGTCTTCTCCGGGCCGGTGGGGTTCTTCACCAGATCGGTGTAGAGGTAAGAGTCTTCATTGAACTGCACCGCGCCCCGGTTCTGGACCAGCTGGCCGTCGTCCTCCAGGCCCTTGTCGTTGCGGTAGTCCCACTCGCCGCTTTCGCCGCCGACGTCCTCGGGTTCATCGTAGTCGGTCCCGCCGACCAGCGCGCGCTCGGTGACCTTGACGGTCAGCGTCACAAAGCCCTCTTTGGGCGCGGGCTTGCCGTTGATCGTCCAGGTGACGGTGTGGTTGGTAGCGTTGTACTCGATGGTGACATTTTCGTTGAACTCCTGTTTCTTACTGGCGTTTCCGGCGTCCGCCTCCAGGGTATAGTCGCCGTAGCTGGCGCTGACGAAGTCCACGCCGGGATCCAGTGGATCGACGACGGTGACGGTGGTCAGCTCCTCGTCCTTACCGGTGGCGGTGTCGTTGCTGTTCCAGTTGATCTTGTAAGTGATCTCGTCGCCCACCTTGACCCGGGGATAGAGGCCGGAGTCGCCATCGGGCTCCACTGGATCGCCGTTGATCTCGGTCTCGGTCTTGCTGACCCCGGGGGTGGGGTTCTCGATGGTCTTGGTCTGGAGCTCCCGGTCGTTGCCCACCTGGGCGTAGGCGGTGTTGTCCACCTTGCCCACGGGCGTGGCGGTGCTCAGGACCTCCACCACCAGGGTGACCTTGCCGGTGGCCCCGGCGGGCTGCACGCCCAGGTTCCAGGTGACCTGGCCCTCGGGCTCGTACTCGCTCTCCTTCGAGGCAGCGCCGGCGTCGTACTGGATGACGGGGACCATCTCCTCCGTCGCGGTGGTGCTGACGTCGACGGTCTCGCTGGTCTTCGCGCTGGCGGGCCGCTGGTCGCCGGTGAGGCCCTGCGTACTCAGATTCAGCGTCACCGTTCCTTTCGCGCCCTTGTAGCCTTCAGGGATATCGCCATCGACGCTGCCGCTGAGCTCACCCCATTTCGTATCCTTCAGGTCGAACGTGGCGCTGATGACCTTGACGTTCTTGTCGATGGGGTCGCGGACGGTGACCAGGGCGTCCTTGTCCGAGTAGTTCTCCCAGTCGATCACATAGGTGATCTGGTCGCCCACGTAGACCATCGGACCCTCTACGACGGGGTGGCCGTTCTTGTCGGTGACCGGCTTGCCCTCCGCGTCCGTCTTGGGGGTCAACTTGTCTTCGCCAACAGTTTCAGTGTTTCCCTCACTGCCCTTGTGCTGAATCTGGGTCTCGGTCTTGTCCGGGCCGCCCACGGGGTTGACCAGGGTGTTGGTGTCCCACTGGTTGTCGCCCACGTAGACGGTGCCGCGGTTGCGCACAAGGTTGTCGTTGCCTTCAACCGGCGCGTCGCCCTCGCCGTCGCCGTCGTAGTCCCAATACTTCTTGGCGCTCTCGTTGACCTTGACGGTGAAGGACACGTCGTCGTTGGCCCCGGCGACCTGATCCTTCAGGACCCAGACTATGACGCCGTTGCCGGGGTTTTTGAGATCGGCGTACTTTATCGTGATCTCAAGGCCCTGCTCTTTCAGGTACTCGTTCGCCGCATTGAAATCCTTGAAGTACTTCCCGGGTTCGCTGGCGCTGCCGTCCACATAGTCCACGCCGGCGTCCAGCACGTCGGTGATCACCACAGTCTGCTTCTCTTCGGTGTTGTTGTTCCAGTGCATCTTGTAGGTGATCTCGTCGCCCACCTGCACGTTGGGCTTCACGTTGCTGCCGGTGTTGGGGATATCCGCGCCGTTGATCTGGGTCTCCTGCTTGTCGGTGTTCTGGATGTTGAAGTAGTGGGCGGCCTCCTCAACGTAGCCGGTGTCGCCGGACACGGAGTACGCGGGGTACCCGGTGTCGTTCGAGTTCGCTGGGACGTAGGTGTCGTCGCTCTCCTGCTGTACGTGGCGCACTTCCTTCAGCGAGAACCCGTCCGCCTTGTCCTGAGCGGTGAGCTGTTCGGTGACGCGGTATTCCGTTTTGTTGGGGATACCGCTGAACAGCAGCCCCTGGCCGTGCTTCAGGGTGAACTGGGCGGTGTGGTTCGCAACGGTCTCAGCGTCCACATCTTTAATGGAGCTCTTGTCGTAGAGGTCGTCCCCCGTCAGCTTGGCACCCGTGTTCTTCGTCATGTCAAAGCTGCCGTCGTCATTCAACGTAATCTTCGCCGGATCGTAGCCGAAATACACCTTCATGGTCCAGTAGGCGCTCTGGGTGAGATACGGCGTGTCGATCTCCAGCTCGGTGGTCTTGTCGATGTTCGGGTTGATGGACAGCAGTCTGAAGTTGGATAGCTGATAAGTGTAGTAATCACTATGGTTCCTGATGTTGAATTCGCCGTCTACAGAATCGACCGGAATATCGTGCCCATCCGCATCTTTTCCTCCACCGGTCTGCCAGGTGGTATTATACTGGCCGATGGACACCAGCCAGACGTTGTTGGCATAGACCGTGCCCGTCGAGCCGGCGCCCGACTCGCTGGTGATCGTAACGTCGTCAGCAGACACCGTGAAATTGTCCACCTCCGGGTTGTGGTAGACGCGGAAGACCGTGTTTTGGCTGCCGGTACCCTCGGTGTTCGTATTCTTGCCCAGGTAGACATAGTACGGCCCGCCGTCCCTGGCGTCGTATATAGTGCCGGCGTAGTTGTCACCGCCTTCGGCGTAGGTATAGCCGCTGTCCGCGCTGCCCACGACGCGGTTGCCCTGCGCGTCCACCATGGCCATCTGGTCGTCCTCCGTCATGAGGAACAGCTGGCTGTTCAGCTCCAGGTCGATATAGTGGAACTGGCGCTGCCACGAATCGGTGTTCTCGTCGTAGCGGACCACCAGGGCGCTCACGTCGCCGTTGAAGCTGTCGTCGTTGATGAACATCTGGAAGTTGAACTCCTTGTTGGTGTCGATGGGCATGTCTTTCCGGTTGGACTCCACCAGCTTGGTGACCAGCAGGGTGGTGTCCGGCACCCGCAGGCGGCCGTTGTTGCCCAGGTAGACGTTCATCACGATGTCGGCATCCTCCCCACTGGTGGAGGAGGAGCTGATGGTGGGCACATAGTAGGTGTTGGACGTGCGGGTCACGTTCTTCGGATAGTAGCCCCAGGTCAGACCCGCCGCGTCCACGTACCGGTCGGTGTAATATTTCTCGACCGACACGGTCTCCCCCGTGTCGCCAACCTGGACTTCGCTGAAGAACTCGCCGCCCTTGCCCTGCATGTTCTGGGCCAGGGCGCCCACGCGCAGGCCGCCGGGCTTGGCGCACAGCACCCAGTCGCCGTTCTTGATTGCCTCCTGCTGTTCCGTCCAGGAGTCCTTGTAGTACTTCTTATCCGCGGCCGGCACTTTCTCCAGCGCGGCCTCGTACTCGCCTCCACTAGTAGGCTTTTCCTTATTGCTCTTATCGCAGTTTGCATAATAACCGCTTTCGTCCAGAGGCCAGCCGATCAGGTCCCGGCCACGGGTGTTGTCCTTGGTGTCGGTGTAGGACAGATAGGGGTAGTCGGGGTATTTCCCGCTCAGGTCGTGCCAGCAGAGCATATCGCCGTTGGAGATGTTGGAGTGGCTATAGGCGGAGCCGAACTCGCTGCTCTTCCGGGTGACCACGTACTTCACCGACGTGGCGTTCCCTGCCCCATCCAGCTCGTAGTACTCGATGGGCATGTAGATGTACGTGTCGGAGGTGAAGGGGTCGCCGCTCGGCGTGTTCTGGTCCACATTGGTCAGGCGGTGTTCGTCCAGCAGGACGATATCGCCGGCATGGACCCCAGTAACACCGCGTTCCCCCAGGGCATTCCACATGGTCGTCTGGCGCTGAGTGTCGGCATTCCCGCCGGTCACACCCTTCAAGTCCTGGGCTATCAGCTTGCCGCCGAACTCAGTGGGGAGATAGGTCCGCTCGCCATCGCCGGCCGTCTCGTTGATCACGACCTTCCGCCAGTCGCCCTGGGTGCTGTCGGTATACACCGTATCCGGGAGGGCATCAGGATCGTTGGGCACCCAGACGTAGGCCGTGCTGTATAGGGGCAGGGCCTTTTCAAAGATGTAGTACCGGTTCTCCTTGTCGGGGGAGAAGGTCACCGTCGGGTTGCCGAAGGTGTAGTCGGCGGTGGTGGTGGCGTAGTCGGTGTAGCGGTTCAGGGGGTTGTACCAGTTGGAGAAGATCTCCAGGTCGCCCTGGTCCACGTCGCGGATCGCCGCGTCTTCGGCCGTCTTGGCCTTGTTCCGGGCGATGTACTCCGGGCTGATGGAGCCGGAGATGTCCACCCGGCGGTTGCCCTCCAGCACCTCCTCGCTGACGCCCACGCTGTAGAACACACGCAGCGGGAAGCTGGCCAGCTCGGGGGAGTTGTTCTCAAGATACGTTTTGAAATCGTCCGCGTCCGTCCCATCTTTGCCGGGGATGTTGGTTGTGTAGGTGAGGTTGACGTTACTTTTCTCGTCCTGCGTCCCGGTAATGGTCACCTTGCGCAGGGGCAGCATGTTCACCGGGACGTTGACGTACAGGGCCTCGTCGTAGTTGGCCTCGCCCGCCAGGCCCGGGTGGTTGTCGTTGTAGTCGCCGGTGTCCTCCACCCAGATGCGCAGATCCGCCAGGGCGTACACGCCGGGGGTGCTCCAGTGCCCCCCGTTCTCGTCATAGGGCTTCGATGTCGTGGGAACCTCAGTGTCATAGGCGGGGTTCATGTGCAGTTCGATGCGCTGGGCGCTATCCAGTGTCTTACCATCAACACTATCGATGCGGTAGAAGGTGTACTCCGTCTCCCGCTCTTTTCTTATGGCATCGCCGGGGTCATTGATCCCTTCCAGCGTGGGCACAAACCGGGCGGCGGTCACGTAGTTGACCCGGTAGACCCAGCCGGCCTCCCAGGCCTTCTCAGCGGATCCCTCAGGGGTCTCCGCCGCCGGCTTATACTCCGCGCTCGCAGTCGGTTCGCCCCTGTACCAGCCCTCTGTCATCGGGTTACCCTTCTGATTTTTAGCCGTCATATACGTGTCGTTCCACTGGTAGTCGTACACGGCGGTCTTGACGAGATTGTACAGCTTGCCGAACAGGGCCAGGTTCTTGACGTCCTTGACCTCCATGTACTTGCCGATGGGGTCCATGTAGGTGACGGAGTCGCCCACGCCCAGGTCGTTGACGCCGCCCACCGGGGTGAACATGGGCGTTTTGAGGCCCGCGATCAGGTCGCTGAAGGTATCGGCCAGGTTGGCCGTTTTGATATCGAAGAAGTCGTCGTTGTAGATAATATGATCTTCGATGTTCTGATTGGTAACGGTGACGCCTTCATCAGTATAGCCGTCCGTCAACTTTTTAAAATTAACGTCAATTCTCCCAGTTCCACCTTCTCCATCAACCGGGGCCGTGATATTAGTACCAGGATTCGCGCTCTTCCATTCCTTCCACGCCGCGTACGCCGTTGTAATGTCCGTTTTCTGATCCCAGTCCCTACCCGCTGGCAAAGAATTGAGCTCCCCTACAGTCTCCTTAAAGTAATTTTCCGGATCTAATGTCGCGTAAATACGGGGGTTCTGCCACTGCACATCAGGCGAATCCACACTGATGGTATAAATGGGAAACTGCGGGGTTTTTTTATCCTCGGCTATCTTGTCGTTCTTCGCCAGCAGGTCAGCATACCTGTTCAACACCTTGGACTTCATATAGGACGCTGTGAGCAGGATGTCCAGAATGACGCCGGCGCCTTCCTTGCCGTCGCTTTCACTCTGATATTTTGTCCAAGCGGCTCCGGAATAGCTTTTAACGTCATCTGTCTTGATGGGCACTTGATGCCACTCGTCACCCGTGCCGCCCTTATCTGTGTCATCAGCTTTCAGCGCATAGTTGGAGCCGCCGTCGGTCATGACAAAGGCCACGGGGATGCGGAACACCGTTTTCTCCTCTTGGGTCAACGCGGATTTATAGGTGTAGCTGTACGATTTTTCATCGTCCGACAGATTCTTATAAAGCTCTTCGAATCCCTGGTAGATGCCGGCCTGCATATTGGTATGGAAACCGATCAACTGATTACCCGTGAAGCCGTCAGCATCATAATCATTGCGCACTGATTTCTGATGCTGAGTATAACCGTCTCCTGTCTCGTCCTTTTTTTGGCAGTCTGCGGTTACAGTATATGCACCTGAATTTGCATTAGGCGTCCCGTTACTATAACCTGTAAGCTGACTCACAGTTAAATATGTACCCTTGTACGGCTCACTCTCATTGGAGATATTTGGTTTATAGTGTCCCAAAGGCATGAGGACGGCAGCCGTGGCCCCGTAACCCACCACGGCCACGCGGTTGGTCTCGTTCATCGCCATCAAAGTGCCGATGGCGCTGTTGATGGCATTAAGGGTCTGCCCGATACGGGATTTTTCAAGACGACCATTGCCCTCGGCATAATCAATCTCCACCGACATAGACCCGGACATATCCAGCAGGATCACCAGATCGATGGGTGTGGAGACAGACTCGGCCAGCTCCTGGCTCGACCCAAGGACACTGTACACATGCAGGAAGTCGTCGTTTAATTCGATTTCGCCTTCCACGCCGTCGTCTTCCAGGGTCAGATTCAGGGTTTTACGGATGTCGCCAGACTTCGTCCAATTCTCATCCTGGTATTCCTTCTCAGGTTGCTGATAGTTATAGGCGAACACGGTCTTGTCGGACCACAGACGCCCGGCGAGCCGGGTGTTTGTGGAGAAATCCAGCATCTCTTGATAGCCGTCCATGGTACTGGGGTCGGCTTCGCGCTCGACGCCCAGCGTCGGGCCCCCAGTCCCCGCCGCGCGGGCGGTGGGGATGAGCAGATGCAGCCCCTCGCACAGCGAGAGCACCATGCACACGCACAGCAGAGAAGCCGTGAACCTGCGCGGCCGGCCGCGTTTTTTAAGCGCCAGAACGCGCTTCTTGAGCGTCAGAGCGCACCTTTTGAGATGTTCCATAACCATTCCCTCCCAGTGAGTAAAGAAATTACGCTGTTCATTCCTGCGCGGCCGGCCGCCGGCTGAGTCCCCCGGACCGCCTGCGCCCATGCCCGAGGAAGATGATAAATCGCGCTTTATTCCGCGATCTGCGGCTGGATATCCACCGCTCCGCCCTGGATCGACTGACTGATCTCCTCCCGCAGGCCCTTGGTCGGCCGGAACGCGGGCTTATAGGATTCAGGGATCATATACTCTTTCATATTTTTGGGGTTGCGCCCCAACTTCTCCGTGATGATGCGCAGTTCAAAGACGCCGAAGTTCGGGAAACATACGGTCCTCCCCTGGCCCCACGCTGTTTTCAGGGTGTCAAGGAAGACGCCGGTGATCTCGTCGCTCTCGGCTTTGCTGATGTCCAGCCGGTCCGCAAGCGCAGTCGAAAACTCATTCTGGTACATATACTTCTGCTCTCTCAGGCGTTTCGCCATATCTGAACCCTCCTCACCCGCTGTGCGGTTTCCTTCATTTTCGTTTTTTTCCAGCAAATTTTTTGCATTTTATTCCGGTTTTGGCAAAACAAAATGCCACCCCGAAAGCCGAAATAATGCTTACAGGCGGCCCGGTCGCAGAGTTTGTCCCTCTGCGCTTAAACTGGGTTTTTACCTGGTTCAATCGGCCTTTTCACCGTACAGTACCTGTAGTGGACGAAAAAGCGCCGCTGCCTCTTTCCCCCCGCCTGACTAAAATGTTTGACTGCTTTTTCTACAGGCCCACTACCGCCAGCTTGTCCATATTCGCGCGCTTCATGTCCATCGAGGCGTGCACATACCGGTCCAGAGTAATGCCGGTATTGGCGTGGCCGAGGATCTCGCTGAGGCTCTTGATCTCAAATCCGACCTCCACGCAGCGGGTGGCGAATGTGTGGCGTATGGTGTGGAAGTGGACCCCCTTCAATCCGCACTCCTTTGTATATTTCGCAAGCCGCTTCTGTACCTGCCGGGGTTCCATGAACTGCTCCGTGCTGGTCAAAAGAAACGCCGCCGGGCAGTGCGGATCGTACCGTCCGCAGAGCCTGACCGCGCTCTCGGTAAGGGGGATCGTTCGGATCGAGGTATCGCTTTTAGGTGTACTGATCATCACTTTTGTCTTCCTGCCGCCTGTGCATTCATAGTCCCGCAGCCGCTGCATGGTGGCGGCGACATGGATCGTCCTGTTTTTCAGCGAGATGTTCTCCCACCGCAGGGCACATAATTCCCCGATCCGCAGGCCTGTGAGCAGTGCCAGAAGGATGCCGAATTTGCACTCGTCCATATCTGTTTGGAGATAGGCAACAAACCGGCTCTGTTCATCGATATCGAGCACGCGGGCCTCCTTCTTTTGATCCTTGGGATAGGTGATCTCCACCGCGGGGAATATGCCGGGGTACTGTGCCGCGGTGTATTTCAGAATCATGTGCAGGACCGCGAGGATATCCCGCACGGTCTTGGGAGAGAGCCCCTCCTCCAGCAGCTCCTGCTTGAACCGCTCGACAAGCTGTGTGGTGATCCCCAGCGGGAAACAGCCGCCCAGCCGGGGGAGGATGTGCTTTGTCAGGGTCGTGTCGTATTTTACATAGGTGGACTCCTTCACCTGTCCCTTCTCCAGCCGGAGCCACTCCCCGCAGTAGTACGCGAATCTGTGGCGGTTCGCCGCCGGCACAGGCGTCCCCGCCAGCAGAGCCGCTTTGCACCGCATGACCTTCTCCTTCGCCTCCTTGTAGGTTTTCCCGTAGCAGAACCCGTACTTGATCTTGCCGGAAAGCTCGTAGCCCTTGATGTATCTAGCCTCCCAGCGCCCGTCCTTTCGTTTGAAAATGTTTTCGCCTTTCCTGGCCATATTGTGTACCTCCTTTGGCCTGATTCTTGCGGGGGATTCCATTATACGGCCCCGCGAAGGCCTCTGACTGCGCGTTTGACTGCGTTAGATAGCGTGGAATCACGCGGTCAACGGGGGATGCTCTGATTCTTTCCTGTATTTCCTCGCGTATACAAAAAAGTTTTTTTCTGGAAATTACAAACAGCCTATTGAAATAGAATGTCTTTCGTGCTATGCTTTAACAAAGTAATACTGGGGGCAAATGGGCGCAGAGGGACAAACTCTGCGCCCTGATATAAGTAATTCTGGTCCCTGCACAGGTGAACTGAATACATAACCTGATCATCGTTTTTTTCAATTCGCATAAAAAGAATACTCTGCCCCCGTTCCTGCTGGAGGAACGGGGGCAGTCTTTTTTCACCATTTGGCTACGATTTTACCATAGATTTGCTTCTTGCTAAAGTCACACCGCTGGATCGGCACAATGGCTTTATCGCCAACAGCGAAAGCGGAATCATCGTAATGAAAGGAATAGGAACACATGACCACTGCGCCGTCGGGAAGGTTGCAGAAAACGCCACAGTATTTACCCGCCATCTGAGCCTGTCTGCGGGAGCCCTCCAGGTGACGCGGTCCCGCGCCGTCGAAGGGGTTGGGACTTGTCTCCTTGACGGAGATAGCCAGCCTTATGGTCCACATGGGTCACTGCAAAGTCAATGGACGCTCCACTCATGTCCCGCAACACATAATCGGGCTGGTCCCCTGGCAGAAACACCGTTTCGCCCTCCAGGCGTATTTCGATGCCGCAGCATCGGAACTGCCGCAGAAGGGCCTCCAGAAACCCCGGGGCAGCAGCTTCCCCTCCGGGAAAAACCGCGCCTTCAGCAGCTTCTCCAGCTGCTTTTTGTGTGCGCAGCTCAGGCGTTTGAGTATATCCAACACATACTGTTGCTGTTTGGATATGAGCATTTCTATCACCTCCCCTCCGGCGGCGCCCGCAGGCTGTTGAGATAGGGATCCACCATCAGGTCGCTCTCACTCTCGACGATGCTGTTGAGGATGGTGGCCATGGTGCAGGCCGTGGAGTTCTTGATCTCCCGGTCCAAATTGGCGGACAGTTTCCGCTCCGCGTCCCGCAGTATCATTCCGTCCAGCAGCCTGAGCTTGGCGCGGATATGCCTCCGAGGGAGCGTGGCGTTTCCGATCCGAAAACTGTCCGAGTAGAAGAGCCACTCTATGGCATTTTCAAGCACAAGAGCTGTCTCTGGTAGAAAACAGGAAAGCTCACAGGCATCCAGGATGTCCATGAGTTCTTCTTTCTCGCTGTCCGTCAGTCCATCCCGTGCCGTGCCCGGCGGCGCCGGCGTGACGGACTGATTGTCTTCTTTCTCACTGAGTTCTTTATTTCTTTTTTACTTGACGGCGGATTTTGCGGTTCTAAAACCGCCATATCCGCCGTTCTTGAACCGCCTCCATCCTCCTCTTCCGCGAGGAAGGGGGCGCAGTGGTAGTCCGGATCGTCTATGGGCTCCACCTTGGCAAGGTAGATCTGATTGGCGTCGCCCCGGCCGCACCGCTTTTCCCAGATGAGCCGTCTGCCGGCCAGGGCGCGGAAGGCGGCGTGACACGCTTCTCGCACACCCGCAGCTCCTTTGCCAGCTCCAGGCGCGGGAAGATGACGAACACCTCCCCCTGTTCGTTGATCCAGCCTTTCCTGCGGGAGAGTTGGAACTGGTTCAATAAAAAAGTATAGGCAACTTTGGCGTCCAGGCTCATACCGGCATAGCGCGGGTCAGAAAAGAGCCAGCGCGGCATCTGCATGTAGTAGAGATTCTGTATGTCCGTCTGCTTCATCAGGGAAAAGCTGGGACGTTCCTTCATTTTCTCCGCCCTCATAATGAACACCTCCATGAACTGTGATTTCCCCGCACGGGGTGAGTGGTCCTGCTCAGCGATAGGATGCGCCAGCGTCGGCAGGATTTGTTGTTTTCGGAATATTTTATCGTAATTCTTTTGACTATTCCGATTTCGGAAAAGCTGTTGTTTTTTGCCATATACGGCGTAAATCCCCCTCGCTTCAGCTGCCTCGGAGTGGGCAGCACTGGGCAGCTATGATGGCATCAAAGTCTGTAACGCGGTAAATCAGCTGCTTGAGGATCAGGGGATATACGGCCTATGCGGATTTGCCTATATATTTCGGGCGAATTTTACAGATAAATCGTATGATTCCGATTGACAAAATCGCGCGATTTGAGTATAATAAAACTTGAAATCAGAGTGAGGAGGTTTTTACATGTCAATTACCGCAACAGAGCTGAAAAACAACCTCGGCAAGTACCTGCTACTCTCCGCCACAGAGGACATCTATATCACACGCAATGGAAAGATCGTTTCAAAATTGACTAATCCCTTTCAGGAGCGCGTCGATGTAGCCAAATCGCTCTTTGGGATCATTCCAAATGACGTCTCCCTGGAGGAATCGAAAGAGGAAAGGCTCGGGAAAATATGAGGGCGCTTCTGGATACCTGCGTCATTATTGACGCTCTGCAAAGTCGTGAGCCGTTCTGTAAGAATGCGCAGGCGATTTTCCTCGCCGCCGCGAACAACCAGTTCATCGGGTGTATTTCAGCAAAATCCGTTACCGATATTTATTATCTGACACATCGCCGCACCCATGACGATAAAGCGGCGAGGATGGTCCTTTCCAAGCTGTTTACCCTTTTTGATGTTTTAGATACGGCCGGGATAGATTGCCGCCATGCTATCCCCTCAGCAATCTCGGACTACGAGGACGCTGTCATGGTTGAAACCGCTGTACGCACCGAGTCGGACTGCATCGTGACACGGAACGGCCGGGACTTCCAAAAATCAGGAGTTCTTGTTTACACCCCGGAAGAATTTTTGAAAAAACTCGAAACGCTGACTGAGGATTGAACGGAGGCATCCCCATCCGCTTTTTCGCGGGTGGGGATGCTTTATGTCCCGCTGGAATGATGCCGTCCAAGGCCATAGCCTTTTTGGTGATCAGGAATATGAGCAGAACGATGACCACCCGCTTTTCAATGAGCTTTAATAAGCGGGGCATCGATCACCCCTCCTTTCGATGTCATGAACGGCCCGTGGGAGGGATCATACAGGCCCCCTTCCGCTCCAAGGAACTCGCTGAGTGCGGATGCGGTCAGAGTGAATACCCTGGCCTTCCCCGTATCCCGGTACCGGGCATACAGCACTGCCTCGGCCTGCCCCTCCAGAGCGGCCAGTACCACAGGCCCAACATTCTTTACACGGGCGCTTTCAACGGCTGCGTCGATGCGCCGCAGATCCATGTCCGCCGCCAGAAGGAAGGGCGCGCCTCCAAACATGGCGTCGCACAGGGGGAACTCCGCCGGCGGCGGGGTGTATTTCGATTTCAGCGCGATGCGAGTCAGTTCCTCCCGGTAGCCTGGCCGGCCCATGATACACAGCTGCAGCGCCCCTGTATCGTCACAGGCGAGCAGATGCGCAGGCAGGCCCCGCCATAGCTGACGAGACGGCCCATGTCTGGATCCTCCTCCCGCTCCAGCTCGGACAAGAGCTCGCCGTAACTGTCCCCGCAGAAGATAAACGCCTGGGACGCAGCCCTCAGCGGTGAGATGTTCCGGGTGAAAGTTGCAAGTTCATCCGAAAGCAGTATCTTGCCGATCCCAGGTCGGACATAGTGAACGGCGTAGGCAGTATCTCCCAGGGCGCCCACCCCCGCGATGCGGGCATTGGCCCAGAGGTTTGTCCCGTGTCCCCTCCGATTGGACGGGAGGAACAGGGCAGGTGCCTCTTTCAATTCCTCTATGCCTGTGGTAAACACATTAAATCCGGCCAGGTAAACTGTCAGCATCAATTTGGAAATGGACAGCCGCCGCAGGATATCTGATTCCCGATACCCCCTCTGCATTGGAGGAAGTTCCTCACCCACAGAGATGCTGTCGAGCAGGCGGCCCCCTTTTGCCGTGAGAACACAGGCGCCGCTGCCCGGATGCCTTTTTATAAAACCGGCGCCGGTGAGGTTGGCGATCTCCGTTTGGGAAAAGACGCCTCCTAAAGCGGCCGGGGAAATGAAACTGCACCAGCGAAGAAGGCGCAGAAGCTCAATATCACGAACACTTAAAAGAATACCGTGTCACCTCTTTTCGATTCCTGAGAGCCGCCAAAACCGCCCTTGCGCCGATGCCGGCGCAAGCACGATTTCGGCGGCCGGGAGGGGCTTGTTTCAAAAAATCTGACAACCCCACGTAGATGTCAGCTTTTTTATTTTTCTGACAGCCCCCTCGCATGTGGAAAATTCCTGTAAGATCAGGCGTTTCCGACGATAGGGGTATGTCAGATTTTTGAAGAAAATCCAAGAGCAAAAAAATGATCGGAAATATAAAAAATCTGACAAGGTCAGCCCTAACCGTAAATACTGCCAGAGACATAGTCGCCGGAGTGGAGGGCAAAGAAATCCGAGGCGTCCCGCAGGTCCATAAGGGTGGTATGGCAGACATTCTCCGGGCTGGGGGTGGAGAGCAACGAAACGGCCAAGGTGTACTGGTCATCGTCTGGAACAGCCCTGCCCTTGAGTGCGTTGCACACGGCCTTCCAACCCTTGTTGTCCTGATCGAATACCCGCCGCCCGTCCACTTCGCTGTGTTCGTCGATGACCAACATGGCGCGCTCACGGAAATACGGGACCGTTTTACCTCTGGCCTCAAAGGCATCCAGCAGCCGCCGGATGGCGTGATATTCCTGCTATGCCGTATCTGATCGGATCCTTACTTTGCACTGCTGTTCCCTGCTGCTGTATCAGCTGACGCCATCCTCACCGCTGCCGTGGGAGCGGCAGATGACACCTGACCGGTAGAAACCGCACTTGCAAAGCCGCACAAATCACAACTTTTTCACTCCTATTGCACAACAGAGGGCATAAAGAAACGGCGTTTCTGTTCTCTCTGTTGAGGATTGAGAAACGCCGCTGTGCGGTCGATATTCAGTTGTCACGTTGGGTAAATTTTGCAATGTTATTCCGTATAGGCTGCAGGCATAGAAGCGTATAAGCGTATCAATTAACAAATAATATAATGCGTTGGACTCTATTTTCAGATTAGTTTTCTACGCCCATTTCTACGCCCAAATGGCATGAAAGTGCGTGGTTTTTTATGAATCCTTATGGACTTGTAATTTTAAAAAACGTTGAAATCATGCGGTTTTGCGGACTTACATGAGGTTACATGAACTTATAGAAATGGGCTCGTATGCAACGATGCCTAATTTCAAGGTGAACTCCTCTTTTCTGCTGTGGTTTGCCTTATTATAGCCGGTTTATCCCGCCGACGCAAGCATTATTCCAGGCTCCCCCGCAGGGCGGTCCCCTCTACGGCCTCCACCCGCACATTCCGCGTGCGGTTGTGCAGGTCCTCGGCGCTGTCCGCCGCCGCCTCGCAGTACCGGGCGGTGTGGCCGTACCAAAGGCCGTCCCGCCGCTCCTCGAACAGGACGGGGACACTCCGGCCCACCCACTGCTCCAGGTAGGCCCGCTCCATCCGGGCGGCCAGCTGGGCGGCCCGGTGGGCCCGCTCCTCCTTCACCGCCCTGCGCACCTGGCCGGGCATGGCGGCGGCGGGGGTGCCGGGGCGGCGGGAGTAGGGAAAGACGTGCATGGCGGAGAAGGCGCACTTCTCCAAAAAGGCCAGGGTCTGCTGGAACTCCTCCTCCGTCTCGCCGGGGAAGCCCACGATCAGGTCGGTGGTGACGGCAGGGACCTCGAAGTGTTCCCGGAGCAACGTCACGCTCTCATAATACCGGGCGGAGTCGTATTTTCGGTTCATCCGGGCCAGCACCGCGTCGCAGCCGCTCTGGAGGGACAGGTGGAAGTGGGGGCACAGGTTGGGCAGAGCGGCGGCCCGGCGGCAGAAGTCCTCCGTGACGGTGCGCGGCTCCAGGGAGCCCAGCCGCACCCGGCACGCCGGTGCGGCGGCGCACACCGCCTCGACGAGGTCCATGAGCTCCGGCGCGCCCTCCAGGTCCCGGCCCCAGGAGGAGATCTCGATGCCGGTGAGCACGATCTCCCGGTAGCCCCGCTCCGCCAGGGCCGCGGCCTGCTCCGCCGCCTCTTTGGCAGGCAGGGAGCGCACCCGGCCCCGGGCGTAGGGGATGATGCAGTAGGAGCAGAAGTTGACGCAGCCGTCCTCCACCTTCAGCATGGCCCGGGTGCGGCCCTCCAGGCCGCCGGCGGGCAAAATCTCAAAGGTCCGGCGGGCAAAGGCGTCGTCCAGGGCCACCGCGCTCCGGCGCTCCTCCCAGGTCCGCTCCACCAGCTCCACGAACCCCAGCCGGTCGCCGGTGCCGGCCACCAGGTCGGCCCCCAGGCCGTCCATGTCGGCGGGGTGGGTCTGGGGGTAGCAGCCGCACACGGCCACCACCGCCTCCGGGGCCTGTTTCCGGGCCCGGCGGATCATCTGCCGGGACTTCTTGTCGCTCACCGCCGTGACGGTGCAGGTGTTGATGACGTAGACGTCCGCCTCCCCCTCGAAGGGGACCAGGGTGTGGCCCCGCCGGGTGAACAGCTGCTCCAGGGCCTGGGTCTCATACTGGTTGACCTTGCAGCCCAGGGTAAAAAACGCGATCCTCACTTGGTGTGCTGGGGGACGACGGCAAAGAACACCAGGTCCGTACTGCCGTCGTTGATCAGGCTGTGCCGGTGGCCCTGGGGGCAGTAGTGGCAGTCCCCGGGGGCGAGAGCCTCGCTGCCGTCGTCATAGAGCACCCTGCCGGTGCCGGAGAGGATGTAGATGATCTCGCTGCTGGTGTCGTGGGTGTGCAGGCCGATGGAGCAGCCCGGCTCCAGGCGGCCGCGCATGATGCGGTTGTTCTCGTCCACATAGCGGCGGCAGGCATAGAAGCCCTCTCCGCCCCGCATGTGGGGGGTGATGTTCTCTTCCATCTGGTCGAACTTGATCAGCATCTCACTTCTCCTCCTTGTTTTCCGCCTTTTCGGCGTCCTCGGTCTCCTCTTCCTCGGTCAGATCCTCTTTCGTCAGCTCCATGAGCTGTTCCCTGGTTGGGTTTTCCATCCTGGACACCCGGTCGGCCTGGCGGGCCACCGCCTTCTCGAACAGGTTGCGCACGTCCCGGGCGTTGCCGAAGTTCTCGTCCCGCTCCTCGTAGAGCTTTTTGAAGTCCTCTGCGGCCCACGCCTCCCCCTCGGGGGAGAGGGCGTAGCCGTTCTTTTTGCAGGTGGAGCGGAAGATCTCCATGAGCTGGGCTCCGTCGTAGTCCTCAAAGAAGAAATACTTGTTGAACCGGGACTCCAGGCCGGGATTGGAGTGGATGAACTTCTCCATCAGGTTGGTGTAGCCGGCCACGATGACGATCAGGTCATCCCGGTGGTCCTCCATGTTCTTCAGTAGGACCTCGATGGCCTCGTGGCCGAAGTCGTTGGCGTTCTCCTGGTTGACCAGGGCGTAGGCTTCGTCGATGAACAGCACGCCGCCCAGGGCCTTCTGCACCACCTCCTGGGTCTTGATGGCCGTCTGGCCCACGAAGCCGGCCACCAGGCCGGAGCGGTCCACCTCCACCAGCTGGCCCTTGGACAGCACCCCGATGGCATAGTAGATCTTTGCCAGCAGCCTGGCCACAGTGGTCTTGCCGGTGCCGGGGTTGCCCAGGAACACCAGGTGCAGGGACATGGGGGGCACGGGCAGGCCGTTCTCCTGGCGCAGTTTGCGCACCTTCACCAGGTTGATCAGGCTCTTCACGTCCTTTTTCACCTGCTCCAGGCCGCACAGGCCGTCCAGCTCGGCCAGGACCTCATCCAAGTCGGGGGGCGGCAGGGGTTTCTCCTCCTCTTTTGTCTCCGGGGCCGACTGCTTCTGTGCCGCGGGGGCCGGGGCCGGGCCGGAGCGGGTGATGAACTCGTCGGCCTTCAGGGCCGGGCGGTCCCCCTCCAAGCCGTCCCCTTCGCACAGGGCCAGCAGCTGGTCGGCGCAGGCGTTGACAAAGCCGGCCTCCGCCTCGCTGACCACGTCGTCCACGGCGGCGAACACCAGCAGCACCAGGGTGAGCTGGTCCACAAAGCGCCGGGAGAGGTGGTTCCCCGTCAGCCGGTCGTACTCCCGCATCCGGGCGAAGAACTTCGGGGGGGCAAAGCCGGGGAAGTTGGCCACGCCGGTGGCCACCTCCCAGTACAGAGCAGAGGGGGACTGGGCGCCGGGGGAGTAGATGGCGTTGTAGAACTCCACGTGCCGGGGGGTGATCTGGCTGGCGTTGTCGGCCTGCCACACCCCCAGGGCGCAGGAGCGGACAAAGCCGTCGATCTCCTGGCTGAACCGGGTGCGCAGGGCCGGGTCGGCGATGAGCCTGCGCAGGGTGGAGACGATCTCCGTGTACTGCTTGTGGGCGGTGGCGGCGGACATGGTGCCCTTCATGGCGTTCACCTCGCTGGAAATAGGGAATATCCCGGGATTGGGGATAAATCGTGGGATTTCCACCATTATAGAATACCAAACAGCCGCGGTCAAGCACCAAGGCCGCCAAGATTTCCTGCGGAATCGTCGAAAAAAGATGGAATTCACAGTTTCTTCATTGACTAAGGCGGAAAAAGAGGGTACAATAACAATTGATTGCAGTTAAAAATTCATCAGATGCAGGCTATGCTGTATCCAAATCAAACATGGAGGAGCCTGAACTATGGCCAACAAACAACCAGAACCGATCCGCCGCAGCGACGTGATCCGCTGTGAGAAGTGCGGCGAGGACTATTCCATCACCTATAAGAGATGCCCCTTCTGCGACGAGCGGCCCGCCCGCTCCCGCAGCTCCCGGTCCGCCCAGGTGGGCAGCGGCCGCCGGGTGGCCGGCAGCGGCTACAACGGCAACCGGGTCAACCCCCTGCAGATCGTGGGGCTGGTGCTGTCCCTGATCCTGATCATCGCGGCGCTGTATATCGTCTTTAACACCATCGGTCCCCTGCTGGGCTGGGGCGAGGACGAGCCCGCCTCCTCCGGGAGCCAGGTCTCCACCAGCCAGTCCACTCCCGCCACCCCCGACATCAGCACCCCCGATATCTCCACCCCGCCGGTGGTGGATGAGGTCCTCTCCGTGTCCCTGAACACCGCGGAGGAGACCCTGCTCCCCAACCAGTCCGTCCAGCTCATCGTCACCGTGGACCCCGCCGACGCGGAGGTCACCTGGACCAGCGATAACCCCAGCGTGGCCACTGTGGGCACTGACGGCACCGTCACCAACATCAACACCGGTTCCTCCCAGGTGCGGGTCGTCATCTCCGCCACCGCCGGCGGCAAGGTGGCCCAGTGCACCATCTACTGCCGCGGCAGCTCCAGCGACGCCCCCGTTACCAGCAATTCCACCGGCACCGTGACCAACGCCTCCAACGGGCTGAACGTCCGCTCCGGCCCCGGCACCACCAACTCGATCATCGCCTCCCTGCAGAACGGCGCCTCCGTCACTATCCTGGAGGACGCGGGCAACAACTTCTATCACATCACCTTCAAGGGCACCAACGGCCAGGACACCGAGGGCTACGTGTCCAAGGACTATATCAGCGTGCGCTGATTTCCCGGCCCGACCCAACCCTCGCCCGCAGCGGCGAATCATCAAAAAATCCCGCCCACCGGGCGGAATAAGCAAATCAACCAACCCCCGTCCATCGGGCAGAACAAGCAGATCAACCCCCGCTCATCGGGCGGAACAAGCAAACCAACCAAAACTCCTGTCCACAGTTGCAAATTGACCAAATCCCCGCCCGCCGGGCGGAACAAGAAAACCGACCTGGAATCCCCCGCCCGGAGGGCGGGGGATTCTTTTCTTCTTTTGTAACCAATTTGTAACTTGACCTTTATCAACTTCAATTGTAGTATATTGTCGAAACTACATTTGAAGTAGATTGGAGCGATCCCTGATGAAGCGCCTGCCAGATACCGAACTGGAAGTGATGAAGGCCCTGTGGGACTCCGGCCCGGACACCCCCAGGGCCCAGCTGGAGCAGGCCCTGGCCGGGTTCGGCTGGGCCTCCAATACGGTCAACACCTACCTCTCCCGCCTGGCGGACAAGGGCTTTGTCCGCTCCCGCCGCATGGGGAAGGTCAACCTGTACACCCCCCTGGTCTCCCGGGAGGACTACCTGGCTTTCGACAGCCGGCAGGTCCTCTCCCGGCTGTACGGCAGCTCCCCCAGCGCTTTCCTGGCCGCCCTGGCCCGGGGCGGGCTGGAGCAGCAGGACCTGGACGAGCTGCGCGCCCTGCTGGAGCGGCTGAGCGGGGGGCAGAAGGGATGACAGATTTTCTCACCTCTCTGGGGGCTCTGTCCCTGGGCGGGGCAGCCGCCGCGCTGGCCCTAGCCGCCGCGGGGCGGCTGTTCGGCCGGCGCTTCACCGCCCGGTGGCGGTGCTGGGCGTGGCTGCTGCTGTGCCTGCGGCTGGCCGTCCCCCTCTCCCCGTCGGTCCCCGCCGCGCGGCCTCCCATCCAGCTGCCCGCCCCCACCGACCGGGTGCTCCTCACCCCCGCCGAGGCACAGCCCCCAGCCGCCAGTCGGCCCGTGCCCGATCGGAGTGGCACGCAGGCGGCCCCGCCGCCCGCCGCCCAACTCCCGGCCGCCTCTGACCCGGAGCGCCCCCCGCTCCCCGGCCTGACGCTGTCCCAGGCGGTGTTCTCCCTGTGGCTGGGGGTGGCGGTGCTGATCCTGGCCTGGAGCCTGTGGGGCCACCTGCGCTTTCTCCGCTACCTGCGCCGGTGGTCCGCCCCGGTATCCAACCGTGAGGTGCTGGAGCTGTACGAGCGCACCGGCGCGATGCTGGGACTGCGCCGCCTGCCCCGGCTGGTCGCCGTACAGGGGCTGGAGGTGCCCATGCTGGCCGGGGCGCTGCGCCCGGCGCTGCTGCTGCCCCGGGAGACCATCTCCGAAAAGCCGCTGTTCTACTCCCTGCTCCACGAGCTGACCCACTGCCGCCGCCGGGACATCCTCCTGAAGGCCCTGGCTCTGTGGGCGGCGGCCCTGCACTGGTTCAACCCGGCGGTGTGGCTCATGCTGCGCTGGGTGGAGCGGGACACGGAGCTGGCCTGCGACGACGCGGCGGCCCGCCTGCTGCCGGAGGAGGAGCGCGCCGCCTACGGCCAGACCATCCTGGCCGCCGTGGAGCGGCTGCAAAGGCGAAACAACCTGTCATAAATCATTTTTTGAGGTGTCAAGATGAAACATAGATTTCCGAGATCCTATTTCTCCACCCCCCTGTCCGGGTCGGACAGTCTGGTGAAGCAGCGCATCCAGAACCTGATGGAGAGCCCCAAAAAGCGCCCGCCGACGGCGGTGATTGCCCTCGCGGTCCTGGCCATCGCCCTGTGCGGGAACCTGGTGTCCTGCCAGAGCGCCCAGACCCCGCAGGTGCCGGACACCAGCCAGGTCCATTCCGGCCTCTCCGTGCCAGCGGATCAGAGCCAGGGTGCCCCGGACGGCTCCGCCGGCGAGGTGCTGCTGCGCGCCGACGTCTCCGGCGGCGGGGAGTTCCTGGTCACCCTGGAGGACGCCCCCGAGGGGGAGCAGTACATGTCCGACCAGGTGGGGGCGCTGTGCTACCGCGCCCCGGGCGGGGAGGACATCCGTATCATCGCCTATCTGGACTACGGCCCGGAGCACCACTACTGGAACAGCGTGTCCCTGGAGCCCTTCACCGGCGTGCTGGGGTACGACGGGGCGGTGCTGCGCTATGAGATCGGGGCCGCGTGGGCCGGCATCGACTACTACGGCCTGGTGGACGGCCAGCCCCAGCTCATCGCCACCTGCTACAACACCTCCTTCCAGGTGGACCTGGACGGGGACGGGGCGCCAGAGCTGCTGTCCAACTACCACGCCAGCGGCTTTTTGGACGTGTTCCAGCGGCAGGACGACGGCCAGGTGTTGTGCTGGCAGCTCAACGACGCCGCTCGGGAGCTGCTTGGCCAGGAGGAGGACACCTGGGTCAGCCTGAACGCCCTGGACCTGAAGGACGATCCGGACGCCGCCGTCACCGCCGAATGGCGGGACGAGAGCGGGAACTGGGTGAGCTGGGAGCTGGAGCCCGGGGCGCTGTTCCTGGCGGCAAAGGCGGAAGATCCCCCGGAAAATGGGGAACTGCTGGAGCGCACCCTGCCCACCGCCTCTGGCCGCACCCTCACCCTGCGCTGCGCGGTCCAGTCCCTGGACGAGTACGCCGTGGGCGTGGACCGCGTGGAGGTCTGGGAGGGGGATACCCTGCTCCAGGCCATTGTGGTGGCCGACGACCTGCCGCCGGAGGACGTCTCCATGCTCCGGGACGGGCGGTACACCGAGACCTGGCAGGCCGATACCGCCCTGCTGCTGGCCGATCTGGACCTGGACGGCACCGAGGACCTGGGGCTCATGGGCTGGGTCACCAACGGGGCCAACCTCCCCTACTGGTTCTGGCTCTGGGACGAGGAGGCGGGGCAGTTCCGCTACTGCTGCCAGCTGTGCAACCCGGAGCCTGACCCCGCTTCGGGCTTGGTGGCCTGCGCCCTCCGGGACGGCCAGGAACACTACACGGAGTACTACCGGGTCACCAAAGAGGGGGCGGAGCTGGTGCGCCGGGTAAGCGAGGACCAGCCGGACGCCGCCGGATGAAGGGGACCGGGGCACGGTCCCGCCTCGGCTCTGCCGTTCCTCTTTGAAGGGACGCCCTGTCCCGCACCGCGGCCCGATACATCTCTGCCTGATTCTATCTGCGATAGGAGTTTTTGCCATGTCTATGCCCAAAACCTTTTTCTCCACCCCCCTGTCCGGGTCGGACAGCCTGGTGAAGCAGCGCATCCAGAACCTGATGGATGGCCCCAAAAAGCGCCCGCCGGCGGCGGTGCTCGTCCTTGCGGCCCTGGCCATCGCCCTGTGCGGGAACCTGGTGTCCTGCCAGAGCGCCAACACCCCCAGCGTGCCCGACCCCAACCTGGTCCCGCTGTCCAGCAGCGCCTCCTATACGGCCCCCTCGGGGGACCGCACGCTGCTGGCCTTCTGCGCCGGCGACCGGGTGGAGCTGCGCGAGAGCGACGGCACCGTGGCGGCCTCCCTCCCCTATGACGACGCCCTGTACGGCTTCCCCGCCGTCCAGCCCGGCCCCTCCGGCGCCCCCGGCATCCCGGCGTTTTTCGGGCAAAACGGCACTCTGGCCTGGGCCGTGCTCAACTCCGGCCCGGCGGCGGGGACCTCCCTCGTCAACGTCCTCCTCTCCCGGGACAGCGGGCAGACCTGGACGCGCTGTCCGGGACAGCTCGCCCTGTCTCAAACGGTGGGAGCGGGCTTCCTGACGGCGGAGCACGGCTTCGTGTGCAGCCGCTACGCCGTCACCACCGGCCCCGAGATCTACGAGACCACCGACGGCGGCAGGACCTGGGCCCTGGCGGAGATCCCCGTCCCCCTGGAGCTGCGTGAACAGCCCGAGTGGAGACTCACCGCCGCCTCCCCCCTGCTGGACGGCGATTACGCCATCTTCCCGGTGTACGCGAAGAACGGGGAGCGCCTGGACTGCGCCTGTATCTATACCCCGGACAGCGGCTGGGGCTGGGACACCAAGCAGATCGTTGGGATGCCCGACCTGCCCCAGACGGACCTGAATCGCAACGGCGTGCCCGAGGACCTGTATGCGACTGTGGATATCGACATCGGGTTCCACCACCTGACCGTGGTAGAGGCCGGACAGGTGATCTACACCGAGACCTTCCGCTCGGAGCCCGACCGTACCCTCCTCCTGTACCGGGACGGGGAGGGGAAGGACTGGCTGCTGCGCTACACCGCCGATTACGTCTATGACGCGGGCACGGGGAACTACAGCTGGGAGCTGTTCTGCCTGGACGGCCGCCCGTCCTCCGGGAAGGGGCTCTCCTTCAACACCCATTTCGGCCAGCCCGGCGAGGACTTCGACCCCGATGCCATCGCCGCCTTCGTGGAGGAGGTCAACGGTATGCTGGCCCGGTCCACCCCCCTCATCAGCTCCAACCCCTACATGTGGTACTCCGAATTTGACCGCACCCTCCGGGAGAGCCTGTGGTGGATGGACCAGGAGCGCCGGGCCTTCCACCGCACCGGCCTCTCTCTGCTCCAGGACCTGCGGGACTACCAGGCGGCCATGACCGCCTACCTCGCCGGCCGCCCCGCCGTCCCCTACACCGGCGGAGACGGGGCCCAGGGCGCCCTCCGGGCCTTTTTGAACGGGGAGGTCACCTTCTATGACCTGGATATCGGCCGGAACATCGACTTCGCCCACATCCGGGAGGGCTTTTCCAACGGCCTCGCCCCGTCGGTGTTCACGGTGCTGGACATGGATGGGGACGGCATATCGGAGCTGCTCTTCCAGAGCGGGGACTACCGGGACTGGACCCTGGTGCTCCACTGGTCAGGCGGGGAGCTCTATGGCCGGGAGTTCTACATCCGCTCCCTGGGCAACCTCAAGGCCGACGGCACCTTCAGCTTCTCCAGCAGTGCGTTCGACAGCGGCGTGGGCCGCCTGCGCTTCAACGGGGAGGAATACGAGACGGTCAAGGCCGCCCAGGCGGAGCAGGCCGCCAAGCCGGACGCGGAGTGGTACAGCCTGACGGAAGAAAACTTCAGCGCCCTGCTGCCCTGACAGAAAACAGAAAAAAAGGAGGCATTCTTATGGAAAAGCTGCCACACACCTATTTCTCCACCCCCCTGTCCGGGTCGGACAGCCTGGTGAAACAGCGCATCCAAAATCTGATGGAGGGGCCAAAAAAGCGCCCGCCGGCGGCGCTGCTCGCGCTGGCGGTCCTGATCATCGCCCTGTGCGGGAACCTGGTGTCCTGCCAGCCGGTCCAGACGGCGGAGCCCCCCGCCTCCAGCCAGAGCGCGGAGAGCGCCGGTTCCTCCTCCGGAACGGCGGAGGGCGGTCTGGCCGGCCCCAACGGGGAGCTGCTGGTGCGGGGGACCCTCAGCGACGACCTCACCGCCGTGATCGGCGAAAACCTGGAGTGGGTCAGCCGGGCGGAGGCCCCCACCGAGGAGGAGGATGAGGAGGGGCAGGAACAGACCTACCCCCTGGCCAAAGACGCCCAGCTGCTGTACTACCTGGAATACCCCTCGGAGCAGACCTGCGCGCTGAACCCGGCGGTCATCGAGTCCTCCATCCGCCAGTCCCTGTCCGGGCGGGAGATGGAGCTGACCCTGGACGGGGCCGGGGAGGTCACCCGGCTGGTGCTGCGGGGCGGCGTGAGCCTGGATCTGAGCGCCGCCGGCCTGGACTTCACCGGTTTCACCGGCACGGTGTACGCCCCCGGGATGGGGGTGATGCTGGACGAACAGCGCCGTGTTCACCCGGTGACCGGGGCGGGCCGCGGCGGGGCCGTGACCTTTGACCCCTGCACCGAGCTGAGCTTCGACGAGGACGACGCCCAGTACACCCTCCCCCTGGCGGAGGACGCGGACATCCCCGAGGACCTGCGCAGCGTCCTCAGCCCCCTGTCCAGCGCCGCCAAGCCCGCCCTGTGCGCCCTGGAGCTGGTGGACGGGCAGGTGACCGCCATCCGGGAGGACCTGTACTTTGCCGGGTGGATCGACTCCTACAATAACCAAGTGGAGATAGACGGCTCCGGGCTGACGGCCTCGGTGGCTGACCGGAATGGCCTGGCTTACTACCGCTTCTCCAATGCGGAGTACGGCGTGGACGTGTACGTGGACCCCCAGGAGTATGAGTCGGAGGCGGAGGACGGCTCCACCTGCTACCGGGCCGCTGTGGAGTACCGGGGCCGCTCCCTGGAGTTCACCATGCCGGTGCACCCCATCGCGCCCCTGCTGGCCCACGTGTTCGGAGAGTGCGCCATGACCCTGGCCGACCTGACCGGGGACGGGGCGCCCGAGCTGATATACGTGGCGGGCTACCACGGCAGCGGCGTGGGCAGCGACGAGTGCCAGGTGTTCGACCTGGCGGCCATGGAGCCCCTGGCGGTGAACATCGACTTCTCCGGCCTGGAGCGGGACATCCGCGCCGAGATCACGGACCGGAAGGTCAGCGGGGAAAACATGGTCTACACCTGGCGCCTCACCGGGCCGGGCGGCCTGACGGCCAAAACCAGCCTGGAGCTGCCGGTGGAGTACGCCGACGGGTTCTCCGGAAAGGTCACCTTCGACGGGTGCTACTCCGTCGGCGTCAACGGCGACCGGGACGGGCTGGTCCTGCGGTGCGCCGTCATTCCGGAGGAGACCCCCATGATGTGGTTGGAGGAGCTGGCGGTGCCCTTTGTGCTGGACCCGGCGGCTAGGACCTTCTCCCCCGGGACGAACTACCAGATCATCAAAACCGGGGGCTGAATATCAGCACTCCCGCGGTGAGAATGTAAAAATTTTATGAACCCTCTTGCAATTTTTCCCGGCTTGCGCTATCATACCGTTAGCACTCCATATATCGGAGTGCTAACGGTTTGTTTTTTTATAAAATTTTCAGATACGAAAGGACCGATCCACAATGGCAAAAAAGCAGTTCAAGGCGGAGTCCAAGCGCCTGATGGATTTGATGATCAACTCCATCTACACCCACAAGGAGATCTTCCTCCGGGAGCTGATCTCCAACGCCAGCGACGCGGAGGACAAGCTGGCCTACAAGTCCCTCACCGACGACAGCGTGGACGTCAAGCGCAAGGACCTGAAGATCACCATCGTCCCCGACAAGGAGATGCGCACCCTCACCGTGTCCGACAACGGCGTGGGCATGACCAAGGAGGAGCTGGAGAGCAACCTGGGCACCATCGCCCACAGCGGCTCCCGCCAGTTCAAGCAGGACCTCCAGGAGGGGGACAAGGCCGCCGACAAGGTGGACGTGATCGGCCAGTTCGGCGTGGGGTTCTACTCCGCCTTCATGGTGTCCGACAGCGTCACCGTCATCTCCCGGGCCTGGGGCAGCGACGAGGCCTGGATGTGGCAGTCCTCCGGGGTGGACGGCTACACTCTGACCTCCTGCGAGAAGGAGGCCCCCGGCACCGACGTGATCATGCACCTGAAGGCCGACGCCGACGGGGAGGACTACGGTAAGTACCTGGAGACCTACAAGCTGCAGGAGCTCATCAAGAAATACTCCGACTATATCCGCTACCCCATCGTCATGGAGGTGGAGGATTACCGCCAGAAGGAGAAGCCCGCCGACGCCGGGGACGACTACAAGCCCGAGTGGGAGACCGTCAAGGAGTGGAAAACCATCAACTCCATGGTCCCCCTGTGGCAGCGGCAGAAGTCCAAGGTGAAGCCCGAGGAGTACAACGCCTTCTACAAGGAGAAGTTCTCCGACTGGCAGGACCCCCTGGCCGTCATCCACACCAGCGCCGAGGGCGCCGTGACCTACAAGGCCATGCTGTATATTCCCTCCCAGACCCCCTACGACTTCTACACCCGGGAGTATGAGAAGGGCCTTCAGCTCTACTCCTCCGGCGTGCTCATCATGGACAAGTGCGCCGACCTGCTGCCCGACCACTTCCGCTTCGTCAGGGGCGTGGTGGACTCCGCCGACTTCTCCCTGAACATCAGCCGCGAGGTGCTCCAGCACACCCGCCAGCTCAAGACCATCGCCGCCAACCTGGAGAAGAAGATCAAGAGCGAGCTGCTGAAAATGCAGAAGGACGACCGGGAGAAGTACGAGAAGTTCTGGAAGGCCTTCGGCACCCAGATCAAGTACGGCGTGGTGAGCGAGTACGGCCAGCACAAGGAGCTGCTGAAAGACCTGCTGCTGTTCTGGTCCTCCAAGGAGAACGCCAACACCACCCTGGCCGCCTACAAGGACCGGATGCCCGAGGATCAGCCCTATTACTACTACGCCTGCGGCGAGAGCGTGGAGAAGATCGCCAAGCTGCCCCAGGTGGAGCGCATCCTGGACAAGGGCTACGAGATCCTCTACTGCACCGAGGACGTGGACGACTTCGTTATGCGGGCCCTGGAGGAGCTGGACGGCAAGAAGGTCAAGTCGGTCAACGACGAGGACGCCCTGCCCCAGTCCGACGAGGAGAAGAAGCAGGCCGAGGAGAAGGCCGAGGCCGCCAAGGGCGTGCTGGAGGCCGTGAAGGAGGCCCTGGGCGACCAGGTCCACGCCGTGCGCACCTCCTCCATCCTCAAGTCCGCCGCCTGCTGCCTCACCGCCGACGGCCCCGTCTCCCTGGAGATGGAGAAGTATATGCGCCGGGTGGACGGCGACCGGGGCATGAAGGCCCAGCGGGTGCTGGAGCTCAACCCCGACTCCGCCCCCTACGCCGCGGTGAAGAAGGCCCTGGACGCCGGGGGCAAGGACACCGTGGCCAAGTACGCCAGGCTGCTCTACGGTCAGGCCCTGCTGCTGGCCGACCTGCCCCTGGAGGACCCGGCGGGATTTGCCCAGCTGGTGTGCTCCCTGATGGTATGAACCTGTCGAAAAAGGCCAGAGGCTTTTTTCAAGAAACGAAACGTGCCGCCCGTACGGGCGGCACGTTTCGTTGTCTTTGATACGGTATTTTGCGGAGTTACCGGTGGGAGGAGCGGAACTTGAAGGCGTTGTCCTTGTTCCACAGGTCCTTGTAGGCGAAGCCGGTCACCCGCTCGCACACGGCGATCTCCTCCGGCGTGGGCACGGAGCTGTCCAGACCCTTTCGGCGGGCGATCTCCCTCTTCACGATGTCGAACTGGTCCTTGTTCATGGGGAACAGGGCGGTAAAGAGCATGGCGGCGGCCAGCAGGACGATGGGGGCGAAGATGTAGATGTAGGCGATGCCCGCCTGGGTGGCCGCGGCCTGTCGGCCGCCCTCGGCGGCGATGACCTCGTTGTAGCCCACCAGGAACAGCAGCAGGCCGATGACGGCGGAGGCCAGGCCCTGGGCGATCTTCCGCACAAAGGTGGCCATGGCCGAGCACACCGCCGGCCGGTTGACCGAGGTGATGAGCTCGTCCACGTCGGCCATGTCGGCCAGGATGGCGTAGATGGTGGTGGAGGTGCCGGCCATGCCCAGGCCGATGAAGAAGGTCAGCGCCAGGATGACGGCGAAATTGGCCCCCTCATGGGAGAAGAACAGCATGGCCAGGGTGGCGATGATGCGCACCGGGGAGCCGAACATCAGGGGGAAGCGCTTGGAGGTCTTGGGCATGATCACCGAGAACAGGATGGTGCCCACGAACTGGGAGACCAGGATGACCCCCATCAGGTAGGTGAACCGCCCGCCGCCGTAGGCGTTGAGCACGTCGTCGATGTAGTACACCGCCAGACCGGTGACGAAATCCGCCGCCGCCTGCCCGAACAGGAACAGGCCGATGAACAGGCGGTAGGAGCGGCTCTTATACACCGTCAGCGACTGGGTGAAGCTCTCCGCGAAGCCGACCTTTACCGGCTCCTTCTGCCGCTCCCAGGTGCCCAGGAAGGTGGCCAGGATGACCAGGAAGAAGATCACCCCGAACAGCACCGCCACCGTCAGGTAGGCCCCCGCGTCGGTGTTGTCCCTGACCACCAGGGTGGGGATGAGGCCGGCCAGGATGGCGCCGAAGGTGGAGCAGATCATCCGGGTGCCGGAGAAGCGGCTGCGCACGCTGTAATCCTCTACCATGTCGGGCAGCAGGGCGTTGTAGGGCACCATGACGATGGTGAACCCGGTGGAGAAGAGCATATACATCAGCATGTAGAAGAAGTACTGCCCCATCACGCCGCCGGCCCGGAACCCCACCCACATGAGTACGAAGGTGACGGCGGAGACCACGCTGCCGATGAGGATATAGAACCGCTTGGCGCCGAACTTGGACTGGGTGCGGTCGCAGATGTTGCCCATCAGCGGGTCGGTGACCGCGTCCCAGACCTTGCCGATGAGGGGGATGGTGCCGGCCAGGGCCGGGGGCATCCCCAGGGCCTTGGTCAAGAATACGGTGAAAAAGGTGCCGATGATGACGAAGGCGCCGCCGCCGTAGATGTCCGCCAGGCCGTAGGCCACCCGGGACAGGGCGCTGTTCTCTCTCTTGTTCATAGTTTACTCCTCCTGTTGTGCCAGGCGCATGAGCGCCTGGAGATCCGGGCAGTCCTTCCGCACAAAGACGGGCGGGCAGCCCATGGGGGCGTCCACCGTGACGCTCCCGCCGCCGTACTCCGCCCCGGTGAACAGATGGACCCACCTGTCGTGGGGCAGCCAGCAGGTCCGGGCGGTCTCCCCCTCCCGGTAGACCGGGGCCACCAGGATGTCCCGGCCCAGCAGGTACTCGGTCTGCTCGGTGTAGGCCGGCTCCTCGCTGTAGTGGTAGAACAGGGGGCGCATCACGGGGATGCCCCGCTCCGCGGCCAGCGCCGCCTGCGCCTTGAGGTAGTCCTTCAGGCCGGCGTGGAGCCGGGAGCACAGCGCGGCGTGGGCCAGCAGCTCCGGATCGTCGGTAAACTGGGCGTCCCGGGCGGGCTGGTTGCCCTCGTGGGTGCGCAGCAAAGGGGAGAAGGCGCACATCTCCGACCAGCGCATCAGCAGCTCCCGGCTGCGGGTCATGTGCAGGACGGTGGTGTAGCCCCCCGCGTCGGAGTGGGTGATCCCAAAGCCGCTCATGGCCAGGGAGAGGGTGGCCGGGACCACGGAGATGAGCCCGTCGTCCACCGACCAGTCCACGTGCTGGTCCCCGGTCCACATCATGGTGGAACTGCGGACGGTCCCCGTGTGGCCCGCCCGGGTGAAGAAGAACACCTGCCCCAGCTTGCCGCACTCCTCGATGGCCTCCCGGTTCAGCCTGGCCCAGAGGGCGGGCCACTGGTTGTGGAGCACCGCCGGGTCCTCCCCGCTGTGGAGGACGGCGTCCACAGGGAGGTACTCCCCGAAGTCGGCCATCCACCCGCCCATGCCGATGCCGATCATGTTTTCCTTGATGATGTCCTTGTACCATTCCCAGGCCGCCGGGTTGGTGAAGTCCACCATGGCGGCGGGGAAGGTGGTGATGGTGACCAGGTAGTCCTTCCCGGTCCAGTCCTTCACACAGTAGCCCCTCTCGCTGGCCGTCTGGTACAGGTCTCCCTCCAGGGCCAGGAAGGGGTTGATGTAGCCCAGGAACTTCACCCCCCGGGCGTCCCACTCCCGGATCTTGCCGGGCAGATCCGGGTACTGCCGGGGGTCGTAGCGCCAGTTCCACATGACCTGATAGCCGAACTGGGTGCAACGGCAGCCGCACCAGTCCTGGCACCACACGCCGCTGACCCGGACGCCGGCCTGCCGGGCGGCGTCCAGCTTGCGCTCCACATTGCCGCAGCCGTCGAACCCCTCCCGGGTCGTCTTGCCGTCGAACACCCAGTCCTGCATGGCGTAGATGCCGCCGTCGTAGATCCAGTCGGGCAGGGGGGCGGGGCGGCCCAGCAGGTCGGAGAGCTTTTCGGACACCTCCTCAAAGCTGCCTCCCCGCTCCGACACCACCGCCGGCGGCTCCTGGAAGTAGAGGGTGAACCTGCCGGGGCGGGTGAAGTCGAACTCGCTGTAGGTGTTGACAGGGCAGTGGACGTAGTACTTGGCGCTGGAGACGAAGGTGGGCTGGGCGTAGTAGGACTCGTACCGGCCGAAGGGCAGCACCTTGTCCGGCTGCTTGCCGAAGAGCTTCTCCCGGATGAGCTTCCGGGAGATGCGGCCGGTGTTCTGGTGCTCCGCCACCCAGATGCGCACCTTCTCCCCCCGCAGGTCCAGCTTGGAGTAGGTCTCGCCGCAGCCGTAGAAGTGCTCATCCGCCCCCACGTCGAAGGTGAGCCACCAGCGGTTGGCCCAGGGGCGGTTCTCCCCGGCGCAGGTCAGGGACAGGCGGCCGCTCTCCTCCCGCAGCTGGAACTCATACTTCTGGCCGTTGGACTTGTCCGTGTAAATCAGGCGAAAGCCCCACGCGGTCCTGACCCGGGTGGTCAGGGTCAGGGGACGTCTGGGCCCCAGCTTCTGGCGGTACTGAAAGCTGCCGTGGGACATGGAGAACCGGTTCTCCCCCGAGGCCACGGCCACTTTCACATGCATCATCTGTTGGAGGTTGATGGTAACACGCCCTCTCTCAGTGGATTTTGATTGATTTACTGAATTTAATTATAATCACGAGGGGTATTTTATCAAGGTGAAAGGTGCACAATTTCCCGGGCCGGATTTTGGCGATATCTCCAGGCCCGCCGGGCCGGCCCCAATTGCATTTCCATGAAAAAACTGCTATAATCATTTCAGAAAACCTGTGGGAGGAGGAGCCAGCATGGAAGAAAAGCTGAAAACCTTACAGTCCTGGATCGACCAGAGCCAGTCCATCGTCTTTTTCGGCGGGGCCGGGGTGTCCACGGAGAGCGGCATCCCCGATTTCCGCAGCGTGGACGGGCTGTACAACCAGCAGTACGACTACCCGCCGGAGGAGATTTTGAGCCGCACCTTCTTCGACCGCCGGCCGGAGGAGTTCTACCGCTTCTACCGGGCCAAGATGCTCTGCCTGGACGCCAAACCCAACGCGGCCCACAGGAAGCTGGCCGAGCTGGAGGCGGCGGGGAAGCTGAAGAGCGTGGTCACCCAGAACATCGACGGGCTGCACCAGGCCGCGGGCAGCAAGCGGGTGTGGGAGCTGCACGGCTCGGTGCTGCGCAACTACTGCATGGACTGCGGCCGCTCCTTCACCGCCCGGGAGATTCTGGAGAGCACCGGAGTGCCCAGGTGCCCCTGCGGGGGGATCATCAAGCCCGACGTGGTGCTCTACGAGGAGGCCTTGGACGGGCGCACCATGAACGGCGCCCTGCGGGACATCCAGAAGGCGGACCTGCTCATCATCGGCGGGACCTCCCTGGCGGTGTATCCGGCGGCGGGGCTGGTGAACTACTACCGGGGGGACCACCTGGTGCTCATCAACAAGTCCCCCACCCCTTACGACAGCCACGCCGACCTGGTGATCGCCGGGGCGATCGGGGCGGTCCTGGGGCAGATCCAGGTCCGTTGATATTTTAAGGAGGGAACGAAAATGAAAAGTATCCTTCGGCAGCAGCGGCGCAGCGCGCTGCTGGTAGCGGCGGGCACCATCGTGCTGGGGCTGGCCCTGGCCCTGTGGCCGGACCACTCGGTGTCCCTGATGTGTATGCTGCTGGGCGGGGCGCTGCTGGTGTTCGGCGCGCTGTACATCATCGGCTGGTTCGCCGGACGGCGGGGGGAGGGCTCGCCGGTGGTGGTGCTCATCCCCGGAGTGGTGCTGGCCGGACTGGGCATCTGGCTGATGGTCAGCGCCGAGACGGTCATCACCCTGGTGCAATACGTGTTCGGGGCGGTGCTGGTGTTCCACGGGGTCCTGGACCTGCAGGCGGCGGTCTCCCTGGCCCGGTACGGGTATCAGAACTGGTGGCTGGACCTGGTGCTGGCCATCCTTACGGTCCTGCTGGGCATCCTGATCCTGCTCAACCCCTTCGGCACCTTCGCGGCCCTGGTGGTCCTCATCGGCCTGTCCCTGGTGTACGACGGGGTCAGCGACCTGTACCTGATTTGGCGGCTGTCCAGGGCCTTCAAGGAGCTGGAATGAGCGCCCTGCGGGAGGTCAACCTGGAGCGGGGGATGCCCCGGGCGGACCAGGCCATCCGGCAGCTCACCTTCGAGCTGCACCACAGCCGCCACCTGGGCTGTACCGCCGTCAAGCTCATCCACGGCTACGGCTCCTCCGGCGCGGGGGGCCGCATCCGGGTGGAGGCGAGGGCCTACCTGGCCCGGCTGAAGAACCGGGGGGAGATCGCCGCGGTCATCCCCGGGGAGGACTTCACCATCTTCAGCGCCGACACCCGCGCCGCCTTCGAGAAGTGTCCCGACCTGCGCCGTGACAGGGACCTGGAGCGGCACAACAACGGGATCACCGTGGTGGTGCTGTAAGGACACCTTAAAGGGACAGCCGCGAGAGCGGCTGTCCTTTTTTGCTTTTGGGGCGGTTTTTGGCTCCCTCACGGGTCAAATGTCTGAAAAATCACACTTTGTCCAAACGTCCCGGTTGTGATAGAATGACGAAAATCCACCCCTCTCCGCCCGATATTTTTTATGGTTCGGAAGAAAAATGAAACGGAACGCAAAATAACTTGCATTTTATATCCGTATGACGTATAATCGTCCCCGTCAGGCGGACGAGACGCCATAACAAGTTCATAGGACCAGCTGATGTCCACAGGGAAGCGGCTCCGCGCAGGCGGGGCCCACCGACGGTGTAACGCTCTCAGGTACGAGGACTGTGGACGGATGGTACTCTGGAGACGCCCGCGTTATGCGGGGGCCGAAGGTGCAAGTTTGGGCGCGGGCCCGAACAATCTCTCAGGCAAAAGGACAGAGCTTCCGTACCCTCGGAGGGCGCGCGCCGCGCGCCGCCGGGCGGGAAGTAAGTCTGTATGCGGGAGCGCGCCATAGGCCGCGCTCCCGCTTTGATATTTTTCGTGTGTTTGTGAAGGAAAGGAGTTTAATCACATGAGCGACCTGTATCAAATCCTGTTCGGGCCCGGCGGCATCGAACGCCACATCAATGACTTTGCCTGGGGCCCCATCATGCTGGCCCTGCTGGTGGGCACCGGCGTGTTCCTGTCCATCCGCACCGGCTTCATCCAGGTGACCAAGTTCGGCTGGATCATGAAGAACACCATCGGCTCTGTCTTTAAAAAGACAGAGAAGAAGGACGGCCAGAACCTGACCCCCTTCCAGGCTATGTGTACCGCTATGGCCGGCACCGTGGGCACCGGCAACATCGCCGGCGTCACCGGCGCGGTGTTCGTAGGCGGCCCCGGCGCGGCCTTCTGGATGTGGGTGTCCGCCTTCTTCGGCATGTGCACCAAATACTGCGAGATCGCCCTGGCCATGAAGTACCGTGAGAAGGACGCCGACGGTGCCTACCACGGCGGCCCCATGTACTACATCCAGAACGGCCTGGGCAAGAACTTCAAGTGGCTGGCCTGCATCTTCGCCGTCCTGGGCGGCCTTGCCTCCTTCGGCATCGGCAACATCTCCCAGTCCAACGAGATCGCCGGCGCTATGAGCAGCTTGTTCGGCCTGTCCGGCCTGGTCACCGGCATCATCCTGGCCGTTGTGGTGGCCATTGTCGTTCTGGGCGGCGTGAAGCGCATCGGCACCGTTACCTCCTACCTGGTGCCCGTCATGTCCATCTTCTACATCCTGGCCGGCATCGCCGTCATCCTCCTGCGGATCACCGACGTCCCCGCCGCCTTCGCCACCATCATCACCAGCGCCTTCAGCATGAAGGCCGTGGGCGGCGGCGTGTTCGGCTACGCCATCATGCTGGCCATCCGCCAGGGCTTCGCCCGGGGCGTGTTCTCCAATGAGGCCGGCCTCGGCTCCGCCCCCATCGCCCACGCCACCTCCACCACCCAGGAGCCTGTGGAGCAGGCCGTCTGGGGCGTGTTCGAGGTCTTTGTGGACACCATCGTCATCTGCTCCATCACCTGCCTGACCGTGGTCCTGTCCGGCATCGAGCTGGGCGAGGACGCCCTGGGCGCTTACGCCTCCAAGGGCGCCGCCGCCGTGGCCGCCTTCAACACCATCCTCCCCGGCAACATCGCGGGCCTGGTCATCCAGATCAGCCTGATCTTCTTCGCCCTGTCCACCATTCTCAGCTGGAGCTACTACGGTGTCCAGTGCTGGGGCTACCTGACCCACAACAACAAGACCGTCACCCTGGTGTACAAGGTGGTCTTTATCCTGGTGTGCATCGTGGGCGCCAACGGCTCCGGCGCCCTGATGTGGAACATCTCCGACACCCTCAACGGTCTGATGGCCATCCCCAACCTGGTGGCGCTGCTGCTGCTCAGCGGCGTGGTCGCCAAGGTCACCAAGGACTATTTCAGCAGGAAGAACTAAAGAAACGAAAAAAGGTCCAGCTCCCACGGGAGCCGGACCTTTCAATTTGTCAAAAAGCCCCCTGCTTTTTGGACAGTATCAGTGCCGCCTATATGGGCGGCACTTTTGGGTAAATATAGACTGGATCAGCGCCTGTCGGAAATCGGGGCGCGGCCCGGCGCTCCCCCGCCTGTTTTGCAAAAAACCGTTGCATAATCGTCAAAAATGTGCAAAAATAGACACAGGTGAAATCCACCTGAAAACGGCTGAAGGGGGGCGGTTGTCCTGGAACTGGAACTGACCAACCAGTCTATCTACGAATATGACCGCATCCGCTCCCTGCACATGACCCCGGCCGTGGCGGCGGAGTACCTGAGGCAGGGGCGCATCGTCCTGCGTAGCTTCAGCAGCGTACTGCGTGATTTCTACCCGGCGGAGGATCTGCGCAGCCGCCTGCTGGACGCGTTCATCGCGTGGGAGCCGGACATGGACCCCCAGTCCATCCAAAAAAAGATCAGCAACTGGCTCCACGACCGCAACCGCCCCACCAGCCGGGAGGACATCTTCCGCATCGCCTTCGCGCTCAATCTGACCGAGGTGCAGGCCGACCGCCTGTTGGGCATGTGCACCGACTGCGGCATCCACTACCGGGAGGGCCGGGATGTGGTTTACGCCTGGTTTCTGCGGACCAGCCGCAGCTACGAGCAGGCCCGGTCCTTTTTCGCCTCCCTGCCTGCGCCCTCCCTGCCGCCCTCCTCTCCGCCGGCGGGGACTGGCATCCACGCCACCCACGAGATCCAGGCGGATTTTCAGCGCGTCCAGACCCTGGGCGAGCTGCGCGCCTGCTATGAGGCCAACCTGGAGCGCTTCGGCGCGCTGCACCTGCGGGCCTACGCCTACTTCACCAAGTACATGAACCAGCTCATCCGGCCTGCCCCAAGCTGGGGCAGCGAGCCGGAGCCGGATTACTCGGTGGAGGCGGTGATGGAGCACTATTTCTCCATGCACATGCCCTCCAGCCGGAAGCGGTCGGGCTATTCGGCGGTGCAGAAGCTCATCAAGCACAACTGGCCCAACGCCACGGCGCTGAAGAATATCCGCAATCGCCAGATCGACGTGCCCAGGAAACTGCTGCTCCTGCTGTACGTGGTGACGGAAAACGTGATGGACGACAGCTACCACGAGGAGGACGAGGCGTATATCAGCACGGAGGAGCGGCTGGAGGACCACTGGTGGACCCTCAACGCCATCCTCACCGACTGCGGAATGCCCACCCTGGACCCCAGGGACCCCACTGACTGGCTGGTGCTCTACGCGCTGACCGCCGACGAGGAGTCCATGAGCGAGCGGATGGAGCAGGTCATCGAGATGATCTATCGGGAATAGACAGACAAAACAAGGCCTGCGGCTTGCGCCGCGGGCCTTGTCTGTCATGCGCCGGATCAGCGGCGGGTCGGGGGATTTCCGTTCCAGTTGCCCTCATATCCGGCGTCGTCGCTTTCCAACCAGGCTATGCCCCTGTTGTTCAGCTGGCCGCTGATGTGGAGCGTACCATAGTCAATGCACAGCTCGTTCTGATTGACCAGGGTCCCGATAATATTGGGCTCCCCTCCCACATGCAGACTGCCCCGGTTGACGATCTCGCCCCCCAGGTCGAAGCGCTGCCACTCCCAGTTGCAGAGACTGAGTGAGCCGTCATTTTCGATCCGGGCGCCTTCGTCCACCTGGATGTCACAGTAGGTGGCCACAAGGCTTCCGCGATTTTTGATCTCTGCCTCGCCCGGCACGAACAGGCCGCCGCCCAGATACATGCAGCCCATCTCGCCGACATCGGCGCCGTACAGGTCCATCCAGTTGCGGTTGGCGAAAGTGCCTCCACCAATGGAGACACGCCCGAGCAGTTCAAAGTTGGCGGCGTTGTAGAAGTATCCGCCGTCATCGACCTGAAGATCGCCGCAAGCTCTTAGATCGCCCCAGTTGACCATCAGACTGTCATTGACCACCAGCAGGCCGCCCTGATTCAGATTTATAGGGGCAAACAGAGTGCAGCGGCTGTTGTTCAGCTCCATGCCCGTCGCGGAGATCAAACCTCCGTCGTGGAACAGGGCTGCGCCGTTGGAGAGGGTCAGGCTCTTGGCTATCACGCCCTCGTAGTTGACCAGCCGCGCGCCGTCCACGATGAGGTCTCCGGAGACCTCCAGGTAGCCCCCCTCAATGACCAGGTCCTGGCGCAGGGTCAGGTCGCCCTCTACCTTCACAGGGCCCATCAGGCGGATGGGCGGCGCATCCTCCCGAGACAGGAGCTCCTGGAACTCCTCTACGGTGGAGGCCTCGACCTCGGGTTCAGGGAAGATGCGCTCCAGTATCCTGGCATCGATCAGTTCATTAGCGGCCAGAAGGTCACCGTTGCCCTCCACCTGGATGACGCCGCCATTGATCCGGCCCGGCGCAAAGACTGCCAGGTTCTCGGGCCTGTCCACGGTCAGCACGCCGTCGTTGCAGAACTCCCCATGCACCGTCAGCACACCGCTGCCGCTATTAGAGAGTTCGGTGCCGCTCTCCAGGCGGGCGTTCTCTTCAATGTCAAACTCGCCCCGGTTTTCAAACCAGCCGCTGGTACTAAGCAGCATTCGACAGTCGGAGGCGAGGGTAAAGCTGCCCAGGTTCAGCGCTGTGCCGCCGATCAGGTCCAGGTAGGTCTCCTCCCAGTCCTCCCCAGATCGTTCATGGCGCAGGTTCCCCAGGTTGATGATGCCGGCAAATTTATACTGGCCGTACCGGAGGTTCATCTCCCCCAGATTCAGAATACAGCCCCCCTCGGCGTAGACATCCGCGTCGATGAAGCCGTAGTTGATCCAGGTGCCGCCCTCTCCCACCAAAAAGGAGCCGGTGAGCTCACCCCGGTTGATGACCAATTGCCCGGCGTTCAGGCCGCCCTCATTCTGGCGGCAGGACATCGTCACGCCCTCGGGGATCAGCAGGGGCTTGTTCACCATCAGATAGTTCTGCAGCTCAAATCCTCTGTTGATGATCACGGCGCTGGTCCGGGGGTCGCCGAAGGCCGCCTGCAGCTCGTCAAAGCTGCCCACACGGGTGGCGTTGGCGAAAAGCTGGTCCTCATTGGACACGACGTACATATTAGAATTCAGGTCATAGTGGCCGCTCATGCTCTGCAGATCGCTGTCCTGCTCCAGCCAGAGGGCATTAAACTCCACGTGGCCTTGGCTGCGAGTCGCCAGGGACCCACCGTCTGCAGTTTGCAGCAGACCGCTGCCGGCAAGTTTCCCCTCGATCTCCAACAGGCCCCCGCCGGATATGATAAGATGGTGGTTGTTAAACATCTGGGCGCCCTCTGAGATCCAAAGGGGCGCGGACAGGGTGGTCTCCGCGTTGAGGTGCAGTTCCGCGCCGGCGGCCACGACCACCGGCTTGGTGATCTCTATCGGCTCATCAATGGAAAGCCCACTGCCGTCCGGGATATATATGGCGGGGGCACTACCCTCCATCAGCCGCCGGAAATGATCAAAATCCCAATTGATCACATAGACGGCTTTCCCGCCGTAGTCCCCCGGATTGGAGAGATCCTCCGCGCTGCTGTCCCCCTGGAGAGAGGACGATGCGGAAGGGCTTGGGCTGGGATTCCCGGGAGTTTGTTCCCCGGTGAGGTGGAGGTACTTCGGAAGGACTCCGAACAGGACGCACGCGGCCGCGATGACGCCGACCAGCGGCTTGTTGATCTTCCGCTTGGGCTTTTCCTTGCCGCCGTCCTTCTTGTCCTCTCCGCTACCATCCTTCTTTTCGCCGCCGTCTTTTTCCTCGCCGCTCTTTTCGCCGTTGTCCTTTTTGCCGTCGTCCTTTTCGCCGTCGTCTTTTACTTCGTCGTGCTTTTTCTCGTCTGGTTTTTCTTTGTCGCGCTTTTTCTTGTCAGGCTTTTCTTCCTTGTGCTTTTCCTCGTCGGGCTTTTCCTCGTCGGACTTTTCTTCCGTGCGCTTTTCTTCTCCGGGCTTTTCTTCCTTGGGCTTTTTCTCATCGGGCTTTTCTTCCTCACGCTTTTTGCCGTTGTGTTTCCCGCCGCTGTCATTTTTTACGCCCTGTTTGTACAGCGCGGTGTGGAACTCCTCCACTGACTGGTAGCGGGCCCTGGGGTGAACGCTCAGCCCTTTGAGCAGGGCCTCCTCCTGGATTTCGGTCAGCTCCACCCCCAGCTTTCTGGGCGGGACCATCTCGTCCTCCAGCAGGCGGTCCATGGCCTGAGGCGGCTTTCTGCCGGTGAGGCAGTAGTAAATGGTGGCCGCCAGGGCGTACACGTCGGTCCACGGCCCCTGGGCCCCGCTGGAGCTCTGATACTGCTCCAGCGGCGCGTAGCCGTGACGAAGCATGATGGTCATGGTGGCGTCGCCGTTGGCCGACTCCCGGGCACACCCGAAGTCCAGCAGGCGCACCAGTCCCCTCTCCAGCATCAGGTTGTCCGGGCTGATGTCCCGGTGGAGCAGCTTCTGTTCATGCATGGCGCTCAGCGCGCCGAACAGGGGCTCGATGATCTTCAGCAGCTCCTGGGCCGGGATCTTTCCGCCTCGCTGCGCTACCAGATCCTTGAAGGTGGTGCCGTCTATATACTCCATGACGATATAGGCGGTGTTGTTGGCCTCAAAGAAGTCTTTGACGTTGACGATGCAGGCCTGCCGGTCCAGACGTGCCATGGTCCGGGCCTCCCGGAGGAAGCGGGTCCTGCCAATGTCATACTGCTCGCTGGGAGTGCCAAAATAGCTGGACACCGCCAGGGTGGTCTCAGAATCCCGGGTGGCCTTATCCACAGGGAAATACTCCTTGATGGCCACCTTCAGGTCCAGTATCAGGTCCCGGCCGATGTAGGTGATGCCAAATCCGCCCTCTCCCAGCACCCGGCCCACCAGATACCGCTCCCGCAGCACCGTACCGGGCGGGAGGTGGCGGGGATTGGGCGTGTAGCTGCCCGCGGTCAGGCCGCAGCTCTCACAGGGCTCCCCCGGCTCTACCTTGGCCATACAGTAGGGACAGTATTCGTCTTTCATGCCGCCACCTCCTTCCCCGATTCTTGTTTTTATTATACATTACTCCAAATTTCCTCTCAAGCGTATTCCGGGGCCTCACGCCGCATCGTCTGCCGGCGGGGCGACGTAGCACGCGCCGGCATAGTATTTCCCGTCATCATTTTTGACACAGGCTACCCCAAGCTTGGTATAGTAGCTTCCGACAAACTCGGGGTACTCCTCATCGCTCTCAGGCTCTTCAAGCTGATCCGCAAGGAACTTGATGATGGAGGATTCAAGCTCATCGCGGGTATCCCCTTGGTCGAAGCCAGCGCTAAGCAGGCCGTCCCACTCAGTGATGCCCACTTCCTCAAGCGCTGCGCTCAAGGCCTGCATGTCCGGCTCTTCGCCGCCGCCGGCCTTCTTCAGCATTTCCCCCAGGATTCCGGCCGCCCGGACCATGTCGTGATCCGGCGCGATGCGGGGCGTCTCCGCCGGTCTGGCCGCGTTGACGGCGTTCGCCGTTTTGCAGGTGAACAGCCACGCATCAGAAAATCCGCCCTCCGGGGCGCTCCATTGGAAGCGGTCAAACATGGAGTACGCAAAATAGGTGTCCTGCCCCAGCTTTACAGCAGCGCCCTCCTGGATATGGTCCAGTGCGCCCTCGCAGATATAGGAGGTGTCGTCCCGCAGCTCCAGGGCGTCCGCCTCGGACCGGCTGCTCAGCAACACGCGCTCCCCTTCCGGCGTGACGCCGTAGAGCTCGCTCCCGCTCCGTTCAAAGCTGTCCAGCGTTCCAACTCCTGTCTCCGTCGCGGTACAGAAGGTGCTGACTCCCTCGGGCACTTTCCAGCCGGAGATGCCGGCCGTCGTGGTATGGACCCACTTCAAATTTCCGCATCCCTCGAAGCTGGTCTCATCCACCGAGACGTCGCTGTGCGCCGCGATCTCCTCCAGGCTGACGCAGCCCCGGAAGGCGCCGGCGCCGATGGACTCCAGCGTGTCAGGGAGGGTGACGCAGCTGTCCGTTTTTGCCCCGGCAAAAGCCTTGTCCGCGATTTGGGTCACAGGCACACCCTCGATGGTGTCCGGCAGAGTCCCCACTGTCGCGGTGCTGGAGCAGCCCGTCAGGACGGCGTACTCCCCCTCGACGATCTCATAGTCGTAGCCGTCCTCCGTGGTCCCCTGCCGGTTGGGGATCTTCTCCGGGACCAGCGCCTCGGAGGCAGGGGCCACGGGGGCGGAGACCGCAGGGGCCGGGGTGGAGGTGGAGGGGGCGGGTTTTGACGGCCGGCTCCCTCCCAGCAGAAGGGCCAGGATCACCAGGACGACCACCGCCGCTGCCGCCCCGATCACCAGCTTTTTGTGGGACTGGAGCCACCCCGCCCCGCCCTGTACGGGCCGGGCGGGCTGACCTGCGGTGCCTCCGGTCCTGGACTTTTTGGAAAAAACCGGCCGGGCCGGGGGAAACAACTCCTGCCGGAACTGCTCCATGGTCTGGGTCCGGTCCTCCTTTTTCAGGCCCAGCGCGTGCATCAGCGCCGCCTGCTGGGTTGGATCCAGGCTGGCCGGGGGCAAGAGCGGATCGGTGCCGTTGGCCACGGCATTTCCGCTGGCGTCCGTCCCGTGGATGGCGTACATGCGCTCGGCGGAGGCAATCGGGTCCCGGCCATTGAGGCAGTACCAGATAGTGGCCGCCAGGGTGTACACGTCGGTCCACGGCCCCTGGCCGCTGCTGGTGTACTGCTCCAGTGGGGCGTAGCCGGGTTTGAAGCTGACAGTGAGCTGGCTGTTCCCCTCGGCCATACGGGCCGCCCCGAAGTCGATCAGCTTCAGGGTGTCGTCCGGCATCCACATGATGTTGTCCGGGCAGAGGTCGCGGTGGATGATCCCCCTGTTGTGCAGCCAGATGATGCCGTCCATCAGCGTGTCGATCTTGGGCAGCAGCTCCCCGGGAGTGAGCACGCCCCGCTCCCGGACCACCTGGAAGAGGGGTTTGCCGTCCAGGTACTCCATCACCAGATAGGCGGTATTGTTGGTCTCCACGTAGTCCAGGCCCTCCACCACCGCCGGGTGGCAGGCGTCGATAGACGCCAGGACCTGGGCCTCCTTCAAGAAGCTGATCCTGCCCCGGTTATAGACGTTCTCCTGGCCGGGGACCGCCTCCACCGTCACGCCGTCCTTTCCGCGGACGACCCAGTTGCACCGCTTGGGGAAATACTCCTTCACCGCCACCCGGCGGCCGGTCTCCAGCTCCAGGCCAATGTAGGTGATGCCAAAGCCGCCTGCCCCCAGGGCCATGCCCAGCTGGTAGGTCTTTCCTGCCCCGCCGGTCAGCTTCGTCCCAACGGGGAGCAGCGGCGGCAGGTTCTGGATCTTGACGCCGGTGCCGCAGTGGGGGCAGATGGGCGTCTGAACGGGCCGCATACAGCGCGGGCAGTACTCCATGGCTTACACGCCTCCCTTTCCCGTGATCACGAAGGTCTGCTGCTCAGAGCCCAGGGCGATCCGGCTGCCCATCCGCAGCGTGACCTGCACTCCCTTTGCCAGCCGCTGGCCGTCCACGATGGTGCCGTAGGTGGAGCCCAGATCCTGGATGGTGAGCTGTCCGTTCTGCAGCAGCAGCACGCAGTGGCTGCGGCTGATGCCGCCGGTCTTGGGCGGAAACACCAGGTCGTTGGCGTTGGGGTCAACGCCGATGCGCACCGGCACCCCCTCATTGATGGCGAAGCGGCGGCCGGCGAAGGCGCCGGCTAACCCCTGGATGCGGAACTCCTGGACGGGTGCCGCGGCGGGAACAGCGGCCGCCTCGGAGTCAGAGGGCTTGGGGGCGGACTTTTTCTTTTTCAAAACGACCACGACTACGACAATGGCCACCACGGCCGCCGCGGCGATCACAGCGATGACTGTGGAATTGTTGTCGTCTTTATAGGTGTCGTACTTGATTTTCAGGTCGTCCAGCCGGTCCCGCACGTATTTGATTTCACTGCTGCCGTTCACACCCGCGTCGCCGGTGGAATCGTCCTGGCCCCATCCCCAGGTGTTCACGCCGATGACCGCGCCGCGTTTATCCAGCAGCGGGCCGCCGGAGTTGCCGTGGTTGATGTCGGCGGTATGCTGAATAATGTCCGTGATCACATTGTTGTCATTGTATTGACTGTGCAGAGAGACCACACCCTGGGTCAGCGTGACCCGGTCGACACTGGCAGCCACGGTGGGATTCTTGTCATCCGTAGTGCTGGGGTAGCCCAGGGCATACACCTCGTTGCCGCTTTCTACGGTCGCATCCTCGGCCGCGTCCAGCAGGGGCAGCGCCACACGGCCGTCAAGAGTCCTGGACGCGTGCAGGAGCGCCAGATCCGGCTCGTAGTCGTTGCCCTTGTAGACGACTTCACACCTCGCCGCCCTGTCCGTATTCAGTACCCCCTCGCGCACAGCATAATCGTCCTCCAGAAGATAAACTTCACTCAGTTCTCCCATGGTGAGGATAATCAGGCCGGGGAACGCTTCCTGAATCTTATAGAGATCGCTATTCCGTTCCGCATATTCATCAAAGTCCTCCACTGCCATGTAGTTGGTCTCCACGACGTGACGATTGGTGATGAAGTCCTGTGTCTCCTCTCCCGTTGTTCCCACGCCGAAGGAAGAGCCGGATCTCATTCTGATGACGCCGGTTTCGTACTCCATACTGTTGTTGGGGTCCGTCGAATCAACCAGGTAAGTTGTACAATCATAGACGGACAGCACGCGGGCCACGCCGTTCCGGGCCTCATTGGCCACGGTACCGCCGTCCTTTGTCTGGCATCCGGCCAGCAGGGACGCGGCCAGGGCCAAAATCGCCAGGATAGAACACACTCTACGCTTCATTTCTCTTTCCTCCCACATTGAATGATTCATCTACCCACACGGCGGCCGCCGTGTTGTTGTCATTGTTGGCGGGCACCCTGGCCAAGAGCCGGGTCCTCATCTTCTCCAGCCACTGCTGGGGGTCAGGGGCGGCGCGCAGATCCTCCTCCATCTCGTCCTCCAGCACGTACTCCCAAAAGCCGTCGCTGCACAGCAGGAATGCGTGCCGGCCGCTGGCCAGAGGTCGCTCCGCCGCCTCGACGGTCAGCTCATCCTCCTGCCCCAGGGCGCGCAGCACCCGGTTTCGGTCCGGGTGAAAGCGGATCTGGTCGGAGGTGATCTGGCCCAGCATCACGCCGATCTGCGCGGCGCTGTGGTCCCGGGTCTGGAAATCCAGGGTCCCGTCCAGGAAGTGGTACAGCCGGGTGTCCCCCGCGTGGGCCCACACCGCCCGGCCCGGCTCCAGGGTCAGGGCGGAGATGGTGGTTTTCATGGCGCACTGGGGAGTCTGGAGCTCCAGCACCCGGCGGTTGGCCGCCTGGATCAGTTCGGCCAGTACCTCGCGGTCCACCTCCCCTCGCCATTGGCCGCAGATGACGTCCGCCGCCGCCGCGGAGGCCTGTTCCCCTCCGCCGTGGCCGCCCAGGCCGTCCGCCACCAGCAGACACAGGCGGTCCTCCCCCATTCGGGTGTACCGGACAGTGTCCTCGTTGCGCGGTCTGCCGCCAATATCGCTATATGTCGCGACTTGGATCATTCTTTGAACCTCCTCGTTGTTGAAATCGCCCGGCAGCCGTCAGCATTTGAGGATGACGGCGGTATAGTTGTCCTGATTCGCGAAGTTTTTGGCCTGGATGGCCTGGCGCAGGGCCTCGGCCGCGTCCTCCGCGCCCAAAGCGGCGGCCAGCTCCTGGTCTGTCAGGGCGTTGTACACGCCGTCGCACATCAGGATAAACCGGTCCCCCGGCCGGACCTCCACCGGCCGGGCCGGCAGGTCCACATACCGCAGGTCGCCCATTCCCAGATAGCTGGTCAGGCCGCCCGCCTTGGGGTGGGTGAACACCTCCTTCATGGTGGTGTCCCCATTGACGGCCTGGACGGCCAGCTCGTTGCGGTAGATATGTTCCCGGTTGAGCTGATAGAGGGCACCGTCCCGGTACAGGCAGATGCGGCTGTCGCCCACAGACAGGTAATGGAACTGGCCGTTTTTCATCAGGCCCATCACCATCGTGGTGCCGCCGGTGCGGATCCCGTCCGGTCCCAGGGTCCGGTTCACTGCGTCCAGCGCGTCGCCGAGCAGACTGAGCAGGATCTGTTCCGGGGCGCCCTGAGCGGTGAAAAAGCCGTTGAGGGCGGCGGTGGCCGCCGCCTGGCTGACCTTGTCGCCGGAGGAGAGCCCGCCCATGCCGTCGGCGACGACCGCCAGCACGCCCTGCTGCGCGGCAAACTCCAGCGGCGAGACGGCAAAGCAGTCCTGCTGGCTCTTCCTGGCCCCCTGCTCATGCAGCTTCTCGACGGCGTGCACCACAGCGGGCGCCTCCGCGCTCTTTTCCACAGTCTTATCCTTTTTTCCCCGGCGGAACCGCCGGACAACCGCGCCGCAGATCAGCGTGAGGATGACGCCCAGCGCCAGGCCGGCCCCGGCCAGCAGCATCCCCTGGGTCAAGGTGATCATGGGAACCAGGTGACAAGTCGGACACTCGGTGCACTCCTGGCAGGGCTGGCCGGTTTTGCACATCTCGCACGTTTCCCCCGCCTGGCAGGCCGGGCACTCCGCGCACACCACGGGCATATCAGAGGCAGAGCTGTCCGGGGCGCCCGGCTTCTCCGTTTCCTCCGTTTCCTCGGTGCTTTCCGTTCCCTCGGTTTCTTCCGTCCCTTCAGTGCTTTCCGTTCCTTCGGTTCCTCCCGTCCCTTCGGTGCCTTCTGTTCCTTCGGTTCCCTCTGTTCCCTCGGTGCCTTCCGTTTCCCCGGTTCCTTCGGCCCCTTCCGCTCCTTCGGTTCCTTCTGTCCCTTCTGTCCCATCCGGTCCGCCCACTGCAGCCGGTACAGCGGGACCTTCTGCGGGACTGGAGCCCGCGGGCGCAGGGAGATCATCGGAAGGCGCGGGGGAAGCGGGGCCGGCTGGAGTGCCGGGTACTTCAGGAGCGCCCGGCCGTTCCAAACTGCCCGGGGCCTGGGGACCGGTCAGCAGTACCAGCTGGTCAAAGGTCCCTTCGGTCGGGCCCCACACTGCCGGATCGTTCCACTGGTATGTGTCAGCCATTGGCGGACCCCTCCGTAGGCCAACTGAACCGCTCGTTGCACAGGGCCACAAAAAGCAGCTTGGTCGTGCCGATGGAGATGATGTCGTAGCTGTGGATCTCCACCGCGTTGAGCACGGTCTTTCCGTTGACCTTGATCAGGTTCCTGCCGGCCGCCGGCCCCACAAAGTAGGTCAGCTCACTGCTGTCGAAGGCGATCATGGCGTGGTTCTGGCGGGAGATCTGGTTGTCCCCCCGGATGCAGATATCACCGGAGCTGCGGCCGATGTAGTTGTAGCCCGCGTGGATGCGGTAGTCGGTGCCCCGCACCGGCCCGTCGACGCACACCAGCCAGCCCACTACGGGTTCGGTTCGGCCGCCGCCGTCGCCGCTGGAGATCATGTCCCCCGCGATGGTGGGGGCGAAGGCCTCCGGCATATCGGGCGGGAGGGTGGGGTTGAACGCGCCGCTGCTGACGCCGCCCATGCTGGTGGCGCTGACGGGCTCCGTAGAGGTGAATCCGCCCGGCCCGCCGATGGGCTCTGTGGCAACAAAGCTGCCGGGAACGCCGGAAATGGGCTCTGTGGGGGTGAACCCGCCGCTCAGGGGGGACGTGGGCAGGGTACCGGCCCGGGCGCCGCAGATGGGACAGACGGCGTACTTCGCGGTGTCATAGGGGTGGTTGTTCGGGCAAATCGTCATCGTAGTGTTGGCTTCCATGGTTCTTCCTCCTGTTTATTTAGATTTTGATGTGATTTGGTTTGGCGAAAGATCAGCCCATTGTGAGCTGGAACAGGCAGCTGTTGGTACCCAGATAGAACCGGCTGCCCACCCCCAGTTCAGTGGGGTATTGGGGCGGCAGCCTGCGGCCGTTGCTCAGAAAGGTGCCGTAGCTGGAGCCCAGGTCCACCAGCTGTGGGGCGCTGTTCTGCCAGCGGATACAGCAGTGGCGGCGGCTCACCCCGGGCGTGCCCTGGGGCAGATGGACCGTATTGGACGGGTCAGTGCCAATGGTGAGCGCCCCTCTGCCCAGGATGTAGCTCTGCCCGCTCAGCGGGCCGGCGACGCATACCAGGCGCAGGGCGCCGGCGGGCGCATGAACGGCGGCGTAGGGGGCTGGAGCTGGCGCCCGGTATCCCCCCACATCGGTGTCTCTGATGTAGGCGGTGACGCAGAACACCACAGCGACAATGAAAGAGACCCCCACCAGGCCGCAGACGAGGCAGACCTTAAAGGCCCTCTCCCCCAGCTGGTACATCCCCCTGCGCTGGCAGATCGCCCGGGCGGCCCACCCACACAGGACGCCATAGCCCAGCCCGACGGCGACCCACGTAAGAATTCCGATCAGGTAGTAGCCAAAACTCACCCTAACCTCCCCCTCTTTTTTCACAAATTACAGGCTGTACGCCGCGCTTTTGCTGTAAACAATGTAGCATAGCAGCGCTTGGGGGCCGTCCAAGCAATTTCCAGAAAATCGGAGCGCTCTTTTCCCCCGGAGGACGCCGTGATTCAAACGGTCCTCCCGCCGAGCGCTCCCGAAAAAGGGCAAAAAAACAGCCATGCCGGAGCATGGCTGTTTGGGCGGCTATTGAACCTCAAAATGAACCTCAATTTTTTCGATTTTCTCTGGTGCGGTCGGACAGAAGCGGATAAAAGGAAAACCCTGAAACCGTTGGATTGATAGTGGTAAGGAACAAATCAACTCATCAACTGTCAGCTGATAGCTTCGGTGCAAAAAAGTCCGGCATGGAAGGTAATTCCTTCGTTGCCGGACTTTTATTATAAGGATTTGAATAAATGGCCGACATAAGCAACGAATACCAGATAACTGCTAGCCTGTCCTCGGAAGTCCCCGCGCTCACCGGGAACTCCGCGAAGCAGGGGTCCGTCGTCCCAGCTACCGCCTGGAACACCTCTCGCTACCACGCATAATAGGTGGATACTGCGATCACGTTCTCCTCACATCACTGCGGCACGTTCTGGGCATTCGGGCAGGCCTCCATCCGCCGTCCCCACACTGACAGCTGCTGATTATGATGTACTGTCTGACGCTCTTGTCTCATTTCCTGCACCGCCTGATACTTTTTTGGGAGCCCTAGAGACTGACGGATACTATCATGCAGTTTCCAGGGTTCTAATATAGTCTCTCATATCCGGCTACGATGATTCAAGGCGACGGTTGAGTTGACGGTTACTGTCAAAAATCGTTTAGTGCATTTTCAAAGTATTTAAACGCAATATTTAAGATAGCCTCATCTTCTTCCGCGAGTTCCTTCGCATGCGCATCTGCACGGAAGGAATTAATAATATCAAAAAACTGTTCAAATTTTACACGATCATTAAACAGCTTTTCATAGTCTGGCCAGTTCTTTACTATTATAAATTTCAGTTGGCTGAAATATATCTCTTGTACTGCGGATTTAAAATCTTTCGAAAGTAATTTTGGCTCTTGTGATGTATCCTTTGTGGTGTTCTTAAGTTGATTAATAAGGTGCTCTTTTGACCTTTTCCCAAATTTCAACTGAAATTGTGTAGACACAATCTCCCGCAACTTTTTCTCTATATTATTTCTCCGTATGCTGATTCTGGTAAGCTTATCTCCCCAATCTGTTAATGTTCTATCATAACGATATTTGTCGACTATATATTTTGAGATAGACTGAATTCTTACAAAATAATCATCACCATCTTTTTTAATCAAACAATATCCCAACAAATGCATCGCTGCGCTTTCACCAAATCGTAATTTTTTCTTAAAAGCAACGCTTCCGTCTAGCGCTAATGTTTTCAAAAGTTCGTATTCAGAAGGATAATAGTCTTGAAGAACGCCCAATATTTGCTCTATTACTCCAGTCATCTGCGATTGATAATCGTTAGAGTGTTTTTCATAATTATATTTTGAAAAAACATAGGGTCTAACTTCATGACGATTTAGAACTTCAGAATTCATCCGGCTACATACTTGTCTGATTAGGAAAGGATGCCCACCATAATCGTCAATCAGTTTTGTAAAGATTTCTTCATCAAATCGCAAACCTATATAGCCACCTATATTTGTCACCATTTTACGCACATCGTCAAGATCAAACAATGAAATATATTGCGCTGTTAAGCCATTAAATATAGGGTTATCGATGCCATTTATTTTGGCGATCTCGATGCTTTTGGGATTTACACCTGTTATAATGAAAGATAAAAGTGAAGGGTTCGTTTGAAAAACAGAACGAATCGTTTGCCAAAAAAAGAGCGAATCATTTCCTGTTTTCCAATGCTCAGATGGCGAAGTTGAGTAACCAATTTGTTCTATTTCGTCGAAGATAAGGAGAATACGAGTACATCCTAATGCATTATATAAAGATGATAAATCCTCTTCAAAACTAATCGGTGCTTTGGGTTCATTATACCTAGAAGCCTCTGCAGGTAAAGAAAAATCATCTGGTAAAAAGCGTAAAAGTCTATCATTTTTATCGTGATATCGTTTCTCAATATCTGTGACAATTTGATGTAAAAAGGTATTCCAACGATGATGATGATACTTTGAGCAGTCTAAATAAATCGCAACGCCACTGCTTTGATCTACACGTTGAAGTAATAGATTAAGAATTGATGTTTTTCCTATCCGACGTAAGCCAAACAATCCTCCATGTTCTCCATGACGATATTTCCCATAAAGTTCAGCAATAAGATTTGTACGATCTTTTCCGAAAAACAAGTTTTCATCCTGCAAAGGAGCAGCAATTCCAAATAGATCTCTTTCATATAGAAATGTTCTTAATCTTGATTGCAGAAATTCATCTGTCAGTCCGCTGTCTAATTCTGAATAAGAAAACGGAACAATTAGTCGGGTATCTGGATTTTGAGCACGGTCGATTTTAATTATATCTTCTATATTTTCACTATCATCCACTACAAAGCAAGTTACTTTATCCAGACGATTTTTAAATTCTTCCTTCGATGAAAGTAAGTAATCCAAAAAATCCTTTGTTCTACTTTTAAACCCTGTTAAAGAATTATTACAACATAAGATAAGCACCTCGTCACCTAAATTATATAATTCCTTTAACTTTCGTACAGGTTTAATGAAGTGGAACGAATAGTCGCTACTTTTGAACATTTGTTTGCGAGAAAAAGAGATAAGCCCGTACTTAGAAAACTCATTTACAGCACGTTGGGCTTGTTGTGTGCCACATATACGAATCTTCCCCTCTTTTCCGGCCTTTACTACTCCTATTTCATCTTTAGCTGTAACAAGAGTAGGACTATAATCTGTCATAGTTTCTACCTCCTAATTAGGTTTTAAATAGCTTTTGTAATTCGTTGCGAATTTCTCAAAACCATGCTATTTTTTCGACATTATGGCATTGCATATTCATACGTTCTAGTCAAGTAAGTATGTTTCTTCCCTTAATGCGGGTTCTGTTGGTTCGCCGTTTGGTGTACTCTCAGCTACAAAAGCAAATTGAAGTCTATCATGGTGCTTTGCTGTCAATAAATCTAGCATTCATTCCAAGAGTGCTCCAATGATTGCAAAAAAGTCGCTCAGTGCTACACTAAAATTTCTGGGTACAGAATCCATCACTTGCTTGCAAAATCATCCATGACTATTTCCTTGATATCTCCACAATTCCTTGATACATCCTCATCAGCTCCGCCACGCACTTGCTCTCTGTCATGTCCTTCACCGAGAACCCATACGCCTGCATGACAGCCCGGTCGTTGTTCTGATGGGCTTTCCGCAGCTCCGGCGGCATGGTCGTCTCGTCGTACAGATCCGCCAGACTCGCGTCCGGGTACAGCCCCCGGGCGTCCAGAATGGCCTGCGCCGTCTGCTCAATCTTCGCCCGCTGGGCCTCCGTGGGGGTGGGCCAGGGGAAGTTGTTGTAGACCACATCCTTGGAATAGCGGTAATCGCTCTTTATTCTGCCACAGACGGCTCGTGTCCAGGCCATGTGTACATTTGATACCATAACTCCAAAATGATAGATTCCAGCGTTTGGAATTATTTGAACTGCATCATTAACTATTACTTCGGGAGAAACAAATCCAAACGGAATATAGCGGCGCGATTCAGAAGAATGACGCGGAATAATTACATATTCACTACTTGGTTGACGAATTTCTTGGAACAGAGTTGGCGTATCGGCACTCTTACAAGTTGCCTCTTTTGTGCTACTCAATCGAAATTGTCTTACCTTTTCGATCCTGTCCATAATAAATGGAGATTTCCGTAATTCGGTAGGGGAGGCCCCGACTAGCCATAAGCAATAGCGTTCCTTGCCGTTAATGTACTCTGTAGCCCCATAAATCCGCCTGATAAACTTCGCCGTGATGGGTTCTTTTTTTAATAGCTCATTACGTTCGTCAGATGTCAGGAATAAAAATCCGCCGTCAGTTGGTTTATTCCCGTATACCATTTGAGGTACAGGGCAAATCGGAGTTGAACGGCTTTCAATAAAAACATTCGGAGCATCAAGTAAGTACGCATTGATGCTTTCCACAGTCTGGAACCTCTCCGTGCTATAAATCTTCTTTGAGACTGAATTAAGGGCAACGCTAAAACCTACGATCACACAATGCACATGCGCTTTCAAGCTGGCCTCGCTGTCCCAGCGGAACGTGCGGTGGGCAAAGTCAATGTGGATACCAAACCGGTCATACAGCGGTTTCCATACCCCCGCCACCTGTTCTCCCTGCGTGATAGAGTTGGTAGACACGAATGCGGTCCGAATACTCGTTCCCTGCATCATCTGCGCGGCCTTGAAATACCAGCCGGAAACATAGTCGATTTTTCCGGCGGTCTTATATGGCTTGCCCTTCTCATCCACATAGATGGAGAGGATATCTTCCTTTTGCGCTTTGCTTTGCAGGGAATACCCCACGAACGGCGGGTTACCCATGATATAATTCAGCTCATGCTTCGGCACCACGCTCTCCCAGTCCAGGCGCAGGGCGTTGCCCTCCGTGATGTTAGCGTAGGACTTCAGCGGCAGGAAATCCAGGGACATATGGACAATGTCCTCGGTTTCCTTCATCATCTGGCTCTCTGCGATCCACAGGGCTGTCTTGGCCACCGTCACAGCAAAGTCGTTGATTTCGATGCCATAGAATTGGCCGATGCTCACTTCAATACCCAAAAAGTCGCTGTCAATGATACCAAACGTCATTTGGCCGACGACGCCATCATAAAATTCTTTGATGATTTCGTTTTCGATTTTGCGCAAAGAGAGGTATGTTTCTGTCAGGAAATTCCCCGAGCCACAGGCAGGGTCCAAAAACTTGAGGCTGGCAAGTTTCGATTTGAACTTCTGTAACGCTTTTGTGCGTGCGCCTCCTGCAACAGGTTTACTTTTGCATTCCTCTAATTCCTTATAAAGTCCGTCCAGGAACAGCGGGTCGATGACCTTATGGATATTTTCGATGCTGGTGTAGTGCATCCCGCCGGATCGGCGGGTTTCCGGGTTCAGGGTGCTCTCGAACACCGCGCCGAAAATGGTGGGGCTGATATCGCTCCAGTTGAAGTCCTCGCTGGCCCGGCGCAGGATCAGGTCCAGCACCTCGTTCCCCAGGCGGGGGATCTCGATGTTCTCGTCGGCAAACAGACCGCCGTTGACATAGGGGAACGCCGCCAGATCGTCGTCCAGGTACTTGTCCCGCTGGGGGATATCCTGGTCCAGCACCTGGAACAGGTTGATGAGCGCCCGCCGGTCTTCGGCGCGGTGGCGCTCCAGGTAGTCGTGGAACATGCTCTTACCGCCGAAGATCCCGGCGTCCTCGGCATAAAGGCAGAACACCAGCCGGACGCACAGCTTGTTCAGGCTTTTCAGCGTCTCCGGGTCGCTAGGGTCCTTGTACCGCTTCAGGAGCGCGTCGTAGAGCACCCCCACCAGCTCGCCGGCCTGGAGGGATACGGCCATCTCCTTTTTGATGCGCTCCTTGCCGGTGTCCACCAGGAAGTCCAGCCGGTCATACTCCTTCTCCAAATCCGCCAGAAGGAGGATCTCCGGCTCGTCGTTGGGCCGGTTCATGTCGTGGATGCGGAACTCCCGGAAGTTGCAGACCACGATCCACCGGGGATTCTGGTCGTGGGGCAGGTACCCGGCGTACCGCCGGGCCTGCTGGAAGGGGGTGAGCATACTGCCGTCGGACTGCTTGTAGCCCTTGGACAGGTCGATGTCCCGGCCCTTCTGCTCGATCAGCACACGGGTTTCGGAGAGATAGCCGTCGATGAAGCTGGTGTGGTCCAGCTTTACGGGGAGCTCAAAGGAGATGTATTTTTCCGGCTCCGCGACACCGTAGACCTTTTGCAGGAGGGCCAGCCAGAAGGCCTGGGTCTCCTGCTTTTCATCGCCGCGGCCCTTCCAGTCAGCCGCGAATCCAGCGGCGGCTGTCCGCCGTTCCAAGTCCGTCATAGGGATACCTCCATGTGGGAGATGTAACATTCTTAGTGTATCATATTTTGCGGAAAAATGGGAGAACTATTTTAAGACTGAGAGATATTTTACAGCGGTTTCTCGTGGACTACCAGCCCACTAGATGGGTCGATGATAATAGTCTCCCGTCCCAGCTTTCGCGCATACCGTATCGTCATTGCCGTCCCGCCCCGCCGCTCCCCATTGTAGACTGCCAGCAGTTTGGCGGCGTGATCCACCAGATAGCGGTTCCGCTCTAACATACAATCCTTGTGGTAGTCCTCACCTACATAGGTCACTATGTCAGCTTGCTCCAGGATGCTGAAATAAAGCGCCCGCGCCGAAGCGGTCCACCGGTCTGCCTGTCCCTTACAGGGAAGGACACAGTGGAGCTTCAGCGCGGGATTCTTTTCGCGCAGCGCAAGAACAGCGAGAGCTGCCCAGGTATCGGTGCCCTCGGCCATACCGGATAGAAAAGTGGTGGTCCCGGCATCGGCTAACTCCGCGATCTTTTCGGCCAGTATTGCCTTCAACCTCACACACCCGGCGGCGGATTCATCATACCTCCACGGGAGCTTTTGGGGGCGGTGACCGGTAAAGGCACAACTATTCTCAATCATCATCGTTCACTCCCCTTTATATGGCTAAATAATAGCCATATTCCATGGCCATTATATCAGCCATAATAAGGGCTGTAAAGGGGGTGGTTGTGATGATCTGCTATGCGCCGCTGTGGAAAACTATGGCCGACCAAAAGGTAACGACCTATACCCTGCGCTTCAAGCATGGCATGAGTCACGCCACCGTCCAGCGCCTCCAGGCGGATATGCCAGTCTCGACGCACACGCTGAATAAGCTGTGTTCCATCTTGAACTGCCGACTGGAAGATGTAGCCGTGTATATCCCTGACGAACAGTAACAGCCCTATGGCCGCAGAGAGGCCATGGGGCCGTTTCATTTTTGGGCCGGAAACCGACGATTGTTTCAGGTCCAAACAGCGGGGAGTCCAGAGGGGATGCGGTCCCCTCGGCAGGGGAATCCAAAGGGGACGGCGTCCCCTTTGGCACACGACTTTCGCAGAAAGTCTAGTGTGTTATACCTTTTGTTCCCGGCTGGCGTGGGAAAGGGGCGGCGCGGTCTGGCGCAGGCGCTTTTCCACGCCAGGAAACCAGAGGGAGGCTGACGCGGCGGCGTCAGCCTCCCTCTGGTTTGGTAAGGGACAAAAGGTATATACAGCCCCCGTCCCTCGTCTCTCGTCCCGCCGCAGCGCAAGCCGATATCGGGCTTCGTGGGCAAAAGGTGGACCTGCCCGATTACCGCCAGCCCCGTCCGGCGAACGCAACCGCTGGAGGGCTGGTGCCGGAGCCTAAAAGGGAAACCGTTTCCGTTTTAATGTATCCTTGGAAATGGCTTTGGCGTAACCGAACTTAGTTCGCTCACGTTGTCGCCAATGGCGCAGTTCTAAAACCGACCCCGTGTCGCTTTTGGGACGGTTTGCTTCTTTAATGGCAATGAGTACCCGCCCGGGTGGCGCGCAGGCCCGGTTATTCGTCCTGCGTATGATTACTCCCGGGGAGCGATTCAAAGAGCGCAGTCAACCCGCCCCGGAACTCCGCCAGCTTCTCCGGGTCAAGTTCGCCGCCGTCCACCGTATGTATGATTGCGTCTGTGATCTGCTCCGGTGTGACTGCGGCCAGCGGCGCGTCCTGCCCCTCCGTCAGTTCCGCCATCAGCTTCTCCACAACTTCCCTGGTCACGGCCTTGTCCGGTCCAAGGTCCGAACCCGCCTCCCGCTTCATCTCTTTGAGCATCGTTACAAACAGATTCTGCATCTTCGTCAGTTCTACCTGATACGACGGGACCTTGGCCAGACTGACAGCCCGCGCCGCTTCTTTTGCCGCCGCCCGCTGCTCCGGGTCCTGCTGCCCGGCACCCAGGAGAATGTCTCTCATGGAGTCGAACAGCTGGTTTTGAGCGGCGACCCCGGCGGCAAAGGTGTCCTCCAGATACTGCATCATCATAGCACTCAGCACAGCAAACCTCGGCTGCTCCAGCA
>CANQHN010000010.1 GCA_947623745.1 uncultured Oscillospiraceae bacterium | reverse complement strand
AACATCTCCCAGCGGGTGGAGGTAATCGTAGAGCATTTCCGCACGTCCGTTATGCCGGAGCTTGGCGGCATGGCAAAAGCGATGGTTATCACTGCCTCCCGTCAGGGTGCGGTCAAGTACCGTCAGGCGTTTGAGGACTACACAAAGAAAAAGGGCTATACGGACATCAAAGCGCTTGTGGCTTTTTCGGGCAAGGTGAAGCTGCCCGACGACGATATGGAGTACACCGAGGCGTCCATGAACGGTTTCCCGGAGGATCGGCTTACAAAGGAATTTGACAAGGACGATTATCAGGTTTTGCTTGTGGCAAATAAGTATCAGACAGGGTTTGACCAGCCGAAGCTCTGCGCCATGTATGTGCTGAAAAAGCTGAAGGGCGTGTCTGCTGTACAGACGCTTTCCCGGCTCAACCGTATCTGCCCGCCCTTTGAGAAAAAGACCTTTGTGCTGGATTTTGTGAACAGCTACGAGGACATTACGGACGCCTTTGCACCGTATTACACCACCACGCTGCTGTCCAATTCCGTAACGCCCACGGCGATTTATGACCTTGAAGCAAAAATAGATGCATACACGATTCTTGACCCTGACGACATTGAAAAGGCAAATACCCTGCTGTACAAGGAAAAGATCGACGCCAAGGATAAGCAGAAGCTCACGTTCTATTTCAAACGCACAAAGAACATGATAGAGGCATATGACCTTTTGAAGCAACATGAGATCGTCGCTCTCATGCGCCACTTCATTCGGTTCTATGAGTTCCTGCTTCAAGTCTCTTGCTTTGAGGACGTGGAACTGCACAAGAAATACAATTTTATGACCTACCTGATGGCGTACATCAATATCAAGCATCCCGGCGGGGGATACAATCTCGATGGCAAAATCAAGGCGACTAACTTTGTGCAAAAGAAAGCGGACGAGCATACCAAATCCGACTTTGTGGCACAGCCGGTCGTCAAGCTCCCGACTGCGGAGAGCTTTGGCTTGACACCGGCAAAAGAAGAACGGCTGTCGGAAATCATAGCCGAAATCAACAGCCGCATGGGAAAGAGCTATGATAACGATGTAGCGGTTAAAGCGATGCTCCAGATTCGGGACATTTTGTTGAAGTCCGAAAGGCTGAAAACCAGCGCAAAGAACAATACAGTCAAAGATTTTGAGTTTTCCTATTTTGACGACATCGACGATGCGCTAATCGAGGGTCTTTCGCAGAATCAGGATTTCTTTTCCATGCTGCTCAGCAACGATGATGTTAAGAAGCAGGTGCTGGGGATTTTCACAGAGGAGATTTATAAGAGCTTGCGGGAAGCATAAATCTTTTTGAAAGCGTGAGGCTGAACGCATGAGCGAAGCAAATAAGAATTTTGCTGACATCGTGGACAAGGTACAAAAAATACGCGACAGAGTATATCGACTTTATAGGGATGATGTCGATTCTATGATTCAAAGCTCACAACCGAGTGAACAACAGATTGAGCATCTTTTAGATCAGTTGCTTGATTTCTGTGGGGATGTCCGTTTTCTGGAGCTTTTCAAAAAGCTGTGTCGCTATGCTTATTGTCACTATCTGCACCTTGTCACCGACTATATCACTCTTTATCGTTCGCAATATGAAGAAGGATGTGGAACTGATGAAACGGCAAAAGAATCCGCAAGGAACTATGGTGATATTCCTTGAGACAGACTTGAAGAAATCCAAACCGGTTTCGCCGGAAAAAATGAGCGAATTTCAGCGGCAGATATTTGAAAAAATGTCAGAGACAGAGCGGCAAAAAGTCTTAGATGGCTATGGAACAGTAGTAGTTGACATGGAAAGTGAAAAAACGCTTTGCAAATATAACATGGAGCATTACTTTCCGCCAAAACATGCTATTGAGAGTTTTGCCAGACAAATTCTCCCTGACATTGAGGAATTTTATTCCCATGAAGAAAACCGTCGTGAATTTGAGGAATGGAAAAAACAACAAGACAAGGACAAAGGTATAGACAAATAACCAAAAAGCACGAAGTGCAGGGATTGCTCCCCATACTTCGTGCTTTTTGTTTGCCCCAATCCAGCCTGACAGATGCCGTAATTATAATTTTGGCCTCAAAACTTTCTTACGGGCACCCGTCATTCCCTCCGGCGCTTTTTTTATTATTCTCACATACACTCCATCAAAATCTCGTATATCTCGTCCCGGCTCAGGGTGCGCGGCCCGGTCTCAACGAGATTGCAGGTATCCGCCACCTGCCGCAGCACCTGCGGGGTGATCTCCACCCGGGACCTGAGCTGGCCCATCCGGGTGGGCAGGCCGCAGGCTTTGATAAAGTCCGCCAGTGCCTCCACCGCCGCCTGAGCGCCGTCCGTGCCGAAGGCCGCCCTGCCCAGCCTGGCGAATTTTTCCTCCGCGTCTTTCAGGATGTGCCGGTAGTAGGCCGGGTGGATCACCGCCAGGCCCTGGCCGTGGCTGCAGTCGGTGTAGGCCCCCAGCTGGTGCTCGATGTGGTGGGCCTGGAAGTCGGTGGAGCGGCCCACCTTGAAAATTCCCGTCTCGGTGAGGGTGGAGTCCCACATCAGGTTGCCCCGGGCCTGGATATCCCCCATGTCCGCCAGCATCCGGCGCATATTGACCACGGTGTTTTGGATCACCGCCAGGGCCAGGTCGTCGGATAGGTTGTCCGCGTCGGAGTGGCCCAGGTAGATCTCCATGGCGTGGCTCAGGGAGTCGAAGGCCCCGGACAGGGCCTGCATCCTGGGCACGGACAGGGTGTAATTGGGGTCCAGGACGGCGAAGGAGGGGAAGGTGCCGTAGACGGAGCCCTTCCACAGCTTCTCCTCATAGGTGATGACGGCCTCGGAGTTGACCTCCGCACCGGTGCCCGAGGCGGTGACCACCGCGCCCATGGGGATGCCCTGGGGCGGGAGGTCGTTTTTCAGATACTCCAGCTCCCAGATGTCCTCCCCCAAGTGGGCCTGGGCGGAGATCACCTTGCAGCAGTCGATCACGCTGCCGCCGCCCACGGCCAGGATGAAGTCCACCCCCCGCTCCCGGGCGAGGGCCGCCCCCTCCAGGGCCTTGGCGTAGGTGGGGTTGGGCATGATACCGGAGAACTCCACGATCTCCTTGCCCGCTCGCGTCAGAAGGTCCTTCATCTCGTCGTAGATGCCGTTTTTTCGGATAGAGCCGCCGCCGTAGGCCAGCATCACGGTTTTGCCGAAGCGCTCCAGCTCCGCCGGCAGGTGCTCCGCCGCCGCGCCCTGTCCGAAGTAGACCTTGGTGGGGTAGGTGTAGGTGAATCGCTCCATAAAACTGCCTCCTTCTCCATTTTATCCTATATAATAACTATAATAGCCGGCGGCGGTCCGCCGTCAAGGGGTTTCGCAAAAAATTTCGCCGCCGCCCGCGCCGGCTCTCCCTTGCCCCCGGGGCGGAAATGGGTTATACTGGGAACAGCCAATTTTCCGCCCCTCCGGGCGGCAGAGATGAGAAAGACAGGTGAGCGATATGTTCCAGATCACGGCGGACTCCTCTTTTTTGGAAAAAGGCGTCCCCTTCGGCGCCCTCGAGGTCCAGTTCCCGCCCAAGGAGCAGTGGGACCTGGCCGCGTTCGACGAGCTGAAGGAGCGGGAGCTGGCCCTGCTGCGCCAGGAGCTGGCCAACTACGACCGGAAGGCCGTCTTTGGCGAGAACCCCTACAACCGCTATTTCAAGAAGTATAAAAAGACCTACCCGGTGCTCCAGCAGGTGGAGTCCTACCTGCTCAAGGGCCGCCCCTTCCCCAGCGGCAACCCCGTCAACGAGGTGACCTTCCTGGCCGAGCTGCGCACCCGCGCCCTCATGGGCACCCACGACATCGGCCGCATTTCCGGGCAGGCCGTCCTGTTCTGCCCGACAGAAAAGCTGCCCTTCCCCGGCATGCGGGGGGAGGAGGTCCACACCTACCCCGGCGACCCCAGCGGCCGGGACGATGAGGGCATCATCCTCAGCATGATCGCCGGGGCGGACCAGCGCACCTGCATCCGCCTGGACAGCACCCACATCGCCTTCCTGTTCTTCGCCGCCCCCGGCGTGACGCCGGAGGAGATCGCCGGGCTCCAGGAGCGCCTGGGCGGCTATGTGCGGGTGCTCGCCCCCGGCGCCGCCCTCAACCCCATCCTGCTTTGACGCCGGAAAGCCCGGCGGGGCTCCCCCGCCCTGCCTTCGACCCCAGGGCCCTGGCGGTGCTGGATACCCTGGAGCGGGCCGGATACCGGGCGGTGCTGGTGGGAGGCTGTGTGCGGGACTGGCTGCTCTCCCGCCCCCTCCACGACTACGACGCGGCCACCTCCGCCGCCCCGGAGGAGATGCTCCGGGTGTTCGACGGCTGGAAAACTGTCCCCACCGGGCTGCGCCACGGCACCCTCACCGTCTTTTCCAGCGGCCTGCCCGTCGAGGTGACCACCTTCCGCACCGAGGGGGCCTACTCCGACCACCGCCACCCGGACGGCGTGGCCTTCACCTCCGACCTGGAGGCCGACCTGGCCCGCCGGGACTTCACCATCAACGCCATGTCCTGGGGGCGAGACGGCCTGACCGACCCCTTTGGCGGCCGGGCGGACCTGGGTGCCGGGCTGCTGCGCTGCGTGGGGGACCCGGAGCGCCGGTTCCGGGAGGACGCCCTGCGGATGCTGCGCTGCCTGCGCTTCTCCGCCCAGCTGGGGTTTGCCGTCCACCCGGACACCGCCGCCGCCCTGGAGCGGGAGCTCCCCCTGCTGGACCGGGTGTCCCGGGAGCGGGTTGCGGAGGAGTTTATAAAGCTGCTGTGCGCCCCGGACGCCGTCCGGGTGCTGCTGGACCACCCGCAGGCCGTGGTCCAGGTGATCCCGGAGCTCGGTCCGGCGGTGGGCTTCGACCAGCGCACCCCCTACCACTGTTACGACGTATATACACACTGTGTTTACGCCGTGGGGAACGTGCCTCCCGACCGGGTACTGCGCCTGGCCGCCCTGCTCCACGACGTGGGCAAGCCCGCCGCCTTCGCCCCCGATGAGCAGGGGGTGGGCCACTTCCCCGACCACGCCCGGCACAGCGCCCGGCTGGCCGACGCTGCCCTGCGCCGCCTGCGGCTGGACAGCGCCGCCCGGGAGCGGGTGGTCGCCCTGGTGAGCCGCCACGGGATGCGCCTGCCCGCCCAGGAGCGGGTGGTGCGCCGGTGGCTGTCCCGGCTGGGGCCGGAGCTGTTCTTCGACCTGATGGAGCTGGACCGGGCGGACGGCCTGTCCAAGGGTCCCGGAAAGGCCCCGCCGGAGGAGCACTGGCGGCAGTTGAGGGACATGGCCCGGCAGATTCTGGAGCAGGACGCCTGCCTGAGCCTGAAGCAGCTGGCCGTCAACGGGGACGACGCCCTGGCCGCCGGCCTGCGGGGGCCGGAGATCGGCAAGTCGCTGAACGCCCTGCTGGACGACGTGGTGGAGGGCCGCCGGCCCAACCGCCGCCCGGAGCTGCTGGCCGCCCTGGAGCAGTTCAAGCAGAAAACATGAGAAACACGGGAGACGCCGCAGCGTCTCCCGTGTTTTGTCTTTTATAAAATCTCGTTCAGCGCGCCCCACAGGTAGTCCAAATCCTCGAACCGGGTGCCGGGGCTCAAATGGAACACCGCCTGCTCCCCCTCCCGGGCGGCACGCACCCCATACGCGCGCTCCAGCTCTGAGAGCACCTCCCCGGCGTCATATCCGGGGAACCGGGCTGCCACGGCGCCGGCAGCCTCGTCCGCCCACAGCACCTCCGGCCCGCCGGGGTCGAAGTCCAGCAGACGGGCCCGCAGGTGGCGGGTCAGCCGGGCCAGGCGGGCGGCGTCTCCGGCGGCCCCGCCGGGCCGGTCCAGCCACACCGACCTCATAGCTGAGTCTCCCTGGGCGGGGTGACCACGTAGCCCTGGCTGCCCAGCGGGGAGAGCAGGTAGCCGAAGATCTCGGCGCTGCCCGCGCTGTCATCCAGGGTCAGGTGGGGCACATCGCTCTTGGCCAGGGCCCGGGCGGCGCTCTGGGCGGTGCTGTAGGAGCTCGTCCCCTCCTGGGGCGCGGCGTCCGTCCCCGTCTGCCAGCACACCCAGCCGTCCTCCTCCAGGGCCGGCCGCTGGGCGTCGGGGACCAGGGCCAGGTAGGTCCTGGCGCGGGCCACCGTCTCCAGGGCCCGCTGGCCCTCCTCCAGCAGCTGCCGGGTCTGCGCCGTATCCTCCCCCTCGGCCAAAAGGCCCACGCTGTGCCCCGCGCCCAGCAGGCGGCGGATCAGCGCGCCCTGTTCCCCGGCCTCCCGGGCCGGGAAGAAGAACACGCCCACGCCTCCGGCGCTCTCCAGGGCCGCGGCCACATCCTCCGCCCGGCCGGCCTGGCCGCACCGCACCGCCACATACAGCGGGTTCTCCGCCGGTTCCGGCTCTGGCTCAGTGGGCTGAGTGGGCTGGCTCGTCTCATCTTGGCTCTGCAGGCTCTGGTTATAGTCCCGCAGTCGCATCCGGAATGTCTCGCTGCCCGCGTCCAGGAAGGCGGCGTCGGACATATTGTGGGGGTCGCTGCGGTCGAAGTTGGTGATGCGCACCAGGCTGCCGTAGCTGGTGGTCAGGTAGGAGGGCGGGTTGAACCCGAAGAAGCTGCACACATACTCCACCGGCACGTAGGGCCGGCCGTTGCGGAAGATGGCCTGGCCGGGGATGACCTCGCCGGACTGGTGGTCCCGGCACACCCCCTCGTCCAGGTCGAACACCATCATCTGGCGCAGGTTGAACACGCTGACGGTGTTGTTGCTGCGGCTATAGATGCTGCTGGTGCCCAGCAGGGTGGTGTTGAACACCGAGTAGGGCACGTACAGCAGGCCGCCGGACCACACCGGCATGGTATCGGAGGTGAGGGGCAGCACGGTGATATTCACCGCGGTGAAAAAGACCTCCCCGTTGGATGCGGCGCGGCCCGGGATCTGAATGGCGGCGCACAGGGCGAGCACACACAGCAGGGCGGAAACACGGCGGCGCATGGGGTCCCCTCCTCTCTTAGCGCGGCATACGGGCCGGCAGGATCACAGTATTTCATTATTATTATAGCACAAAGGGAAGCGCTCCACAAGGGAAACATCCCGCCCCCCTTCCGCCCGCGTTCCCGGAGGGAAACGCCCCGCCGGCCCGCGCCTTGAAAGGGACGAGAATATATGGTATACTGACTAATAAATCGGTGCTTTTGAGGTGGAATCATGGCGTCAAGCAAAGAATATTTGGATTTTATTTTAGGGCAGTTATCCGAATTGGACGAAATCACATATCGGGCTATGATGGGAGAATTTATCATCTATTACCGTGGCAAAATCGTAGGCGGTATCTATGATGACAGGTTGCTTGTAAAACCAATCAAAGCAGCAATCAGCTATATGCCAACAGCGACCTATGAATTACCCTATGAGGGAGCAAAAGGGATGTTGTTGGTGGACGAAGTTGATAACAGAGGGTTTTTGACAGGTTTATTTAACGCCATGTATGAGGAATTACCAGCACCAAAACCGAAAAAGAAGAAATAGGCAGCTTCCCGTTTGCCGGGCAGCAGAGGCCCTGCCCGACGGATTTTAACCGAATTTTAAGAAACTCTAAACCCCCGTTCAACCCGGCGGTGGTAAGCTATGGGCAAAGAGACCGGACAGGAGGGCTGGACATGGAGATCACGCTGGAGCAGGTGGAGCGCCTGCGGGAGAAAGCCGACGTCAGCTACGCCCAGGCCAAGCAGGCCCTGGAGTACAGCCAGGGCAACCTGCTGGACGCGCTCATCTACCTGGAGGAGCAGGGGGCCATCCCCCGGCCCGGCGGGGCCTACTACTCCACCCGGGAGCAGACCCCTCCCCCGCCGCCGGAGCCCGAGCCGGAGCAGGCGGGACTGGCCCGGCGCCCCCGCCGGTTCAGCTTCCGGGCCCTGTTCGCCTCCCTGCGCCGCTGGCTGGTGGACAACGAGCTGGAGGTGTGGCGGCGGCAGGAGCCGGTGACCGCCATGCCGGTGCTGATCCTGGTGATCCTGCTGATCTTCGCCTTCTATGTCACCATCCCCCTGCTGATCCTGGGGCTGTTCCTGGGGTTCCGCTACCGCTTCTCCGGCCCGGACCTGGACCGGGACGCGCTGAACGACGTGATGGACCAGGTGGCCGGCGCCGCCGACAGCGTGGGCCGCCAGGTGATGGACGAGCTGCGCTCCCAGCAGGACAGGCGCGGAGCGGACAGGGACGAGGACGAGGAGGAGCCGTGATTTTCCCGGAGGTGGACGGATATGCCGGATAGGATCCTGCTGGTGGAGGACGAGGAAAAGCTGGCCCGGATGGTGGAGCTGGAGCTGCGCTACGAGGGGTATGAGGTAATCAAGGCCTTCGACGGCCGCAGCGGTCTGGAGCAGGCCCTGTCCGGCGCCTGCGACCTGGTGCTGCTGGACATCATGCTGCCCCGGATGTCGGGCATGGAGGTGCTCCGCCGCATCCGCCGGGAGCGCCCCGACCTGCCCGTCATCATGCTCACCGCCCGGGACAGCGTGGTGGACAAGGTCTCCGGCCTGGACTCGGGGGCGGACGACTACGTGACCAAGCCCTTCGCCATCGAGGAGCTGCTGGCCCGCATCCGCTCGGCCATGCGCCGGCGGGCCGCCCCGCCGGACGCCCGGGGGAGCGCCCTCACCGCCGGCCCCCTGGCCCTGGACGTGGAGCGGCACCAGGTGACCGTGAACGGCGTACCGGTGGAGCTGACCAAAAAGGAGTTCGACCTGCTGCGCCATCTGCTGGAGAACAAGGGGAAGGTCCTCTCCCGGGAGGCCCTGCTGGACCAGGTCTGGGGGTTCGACTTCGTGGGGGAGACCAACTCCGTGGACGTATACATCCGCTTCCTGCGCAGCAAGATCGACGAGGCCTTCGGCGTCAAGCTCATCCACACCGTCCGCGGCGTGGGGTATGTCATCCGGGAATAACAGAAAGGAGCGCGCACCCATGTCCATCACCGCCATTGTCTACAAGTCCAACACCGGCTTCACGGAGCAGTACGCCCAGATGCTGGGAAAGGACGCGAAACTGAAGGTATACCCCCTGGACGGGTCGGGGGCCCTCCCCGCCGGCGCCCAGGTCCTCTACATGGGCCCCCTCATGGCCGGGCACATCGAGGGGGTGGACCAGGCCGTCAAGCGCTTTCAGGTGAAGGCCGTCTGCGGTGTGGGCATGTCCGCCCCCGGCCGGCAGGTGCTGGAGACCCTGTCCAAGGCCAACTACGTGCCCAACGCCCCCATCTTCTACCTCCAGGGCGGCTGGGCCCCGGAGAAGGTGGGCTGGCTGAAGCGGCGCATGGTGAACTTGGTGACCAAGGGCACCCGCCGGGCCCTCCAGGCCAAGAGCCAGCGCACCCCCGCCGAGCAGGCCGACCTGGACATGCTCCTGCACGGGGGAAGCCGGGTGGCCTACGAGAACCTGGACACCCTGCGCAGGTGGCTCCGGGAGCAGAACTGATCGAAAGGCCGCCGCCGAAGGGGGGAGCACCGTGGGAAAACACAGACACCGCTTTCGCACTCCGCCGCCGGAGGACCCCATCGCGGCGGCCCGGGACTCCTCCCTGGCGTTCCGGCTGAATTTCAGCTTCTTCCTGCGGCAGCTGGTGATCTTCGTCCTGCTGGACCTGTTCCTGCTGGCGCTGTTCTTCTTCGGCTCCTCCCTGGCCGTCAATCTGGCCGACCGGATGAACTGGCTGGTCCCGGCCTTCCTGGGCGGCCAGGCGGTGATCCTGCTGTTCACCCTGTTCGCCGGGGAGCGGACGGTGCGCCGCATTCTGCGGCCTATACAGGATTTGGCCGCGGCGGCGGCCCGGCTCAACACCGCTGCCCACACCTCCCGCCGGGAGCTGGAGGACCTGGCCGGGGCTCTGGACCAGATCGACGCCGGGCGGCTGGACAGCCGCATCGACCTGTCCGGCACCCAGAGGGAGCTGCGCTCCCTGGCCCAGTCCATCAACGCCATGCTGGACCGGGTGAACAGCGCCTACTCCGCCCAGATGCGCTTCGTGTCCGACGCCAGCCACGAGCTGCGCACCCCCATCGCCGTCATCCAGGGCTACGCCGCCCTGCTGGACCGCTGGGGCAAGAGCGACCCCGCCGCCCTCCAGGAGTCCATCGACGCCATCCGGGCCGAGGCCGAGTCCATGGAGCGGCTGGTGGAGCAGCTGCTGTTCCTGGCCCGGGGGGACAACGACTCCCAGCCGGTGAACCCGGAGCCCTTCGACCTGGCCGCCCTGGCCGGGGAGGTGCTGCGGGAGGAGCAGCTCATCCACCCCTGGCGGGCCTTCCTCCCGGTGTGGGAGGGGGAGGTCCCCGTCCACGCCGACCCCGCCCTCATCAAGCAGGCCGCCCGTATCCTGGTGGACAACGCCGTCAAGTACAGCCCGGAGGAGGGGCGGATCTGGCTGCGGGTGTCCCGCGGGGAGGACTACGCCCGGCTCACCGTCCAGGACGAGGGGGCGGGCATCTCCCAGGAGGACCTGCCCCACATCTTTGAGCGGTTCTACCGGGCCGACCGGTCCCGGGACCGCAGGACCGGCGGCACCGGCCTGGGGCTGGCCATCGCCAGGTGGATCGTGGAGCGCCACGGCGGCTGGTTCGAGGTGGTCTCCCGGGAGGGGGTGGGCAGCCGCATCACCTTCGTGCTGCCCCTGTACCGGCCGACAGAAAATGAAAAAGAGACCGCGCCGCAGGAATGACCCGCGGCGCGGTTTTTGATTGATTCTCTGTCACACCTGGATGCGCTCGATGCCGGCCACGGCCTCGGCCACCATCTTCTCCACGTCCAGGTTCTGCTCCGCGAACTCCACCTCGCCGGGGAGGGGCCGCAGCCGGGGGTGCCGGGGGGTAAAGACGGTGCAGCAGTCCTCATAGGGGAGGATGGACGTGTCGTAGGTGCCGATCCTCCGGGCCACCCGGACGATCTCCTCCTTGTCCATGCCCACCACCGGGCGCAGGATGGGCAGGTCCGCCACCGCGCCGGTGACGTTCATGGCCTCCATGGTCTGGCTGGCCACCTGGCCCAGACACTCGCCGGTGACCAGGGCCTTGGCCCCGCAGCGGCGGGCCACCTCCTGGGCGATGCGCATCATGAACCGGCGCATGACCACGGTGAACAGCTCCTCCGGGCAGGATCGGCGCAGCTCCTCCTGGATGGCGGTGAAGGGCACCACGTGGACGGTGAGCCGCCCGGTCCAGGGGGTGAGGATGCGGGCCAGCTCGATGACCTTCTCCTTGGCCTCCGGGGAGGTGTAGGGGTAGGAGAAGAAATGGACCATCTCCAGGGCCACCCCCCGCTTGGCGATCATCCAGGAGGCCACCGGGGAGTCGATCCCCCCGGACAACAGGGACACCGCCCGGCCGTTGATGCCCACGGGCAGGCCGCCGGCCCCGGGCTCCGGGTCGGCGTGGACGTAGGCGGCGTAGTCCCGCACCTCCACGTGTACGGTCAGCTCCGGGTCGTGGACGTCCACGGTCAGGTTGGGGTACAGCTCGTCCAGCTCGCCCCCCACGTACTGGCTGAGCTGGATGGAGGTCATGGGGAAGGTCTTGTCCGCCCGCTTGGTCTCCACCTTGAAGGTGCGGGCGGCGCTGAGCCGGCCGCCCAAAAATTCCTGGACGGCGGCCAGGATGGCGTCCTTGTCCTTCTCGCAGGGCCGGGCCAGGGACAGGCCCACCACGCCGAACACCTTTTTCAGCGCCTCGTAGGCCCCCTCCACGTCGCACTCCGCCCCTTCCTTGGGCTCCACGTAGGTGGTGGACTGCCGGGTATACACCCGGAACTGGCCGTAGGGGTGCAGGCGGCGGTAGAGGTTGGCCTGGAGCTTATCCTCAAAGCTGCGGCGGTTCAGGCCCTTGAGGACCATCTCCCCCAGCTTGAGCAGGATCATCTCGTTCATTTGGGTACTCCTTTGCTATCTTCTCAAGTATTCCGGCGGCCGGTACTGCAGCGCCTCGGCCAGATGGGGCATCTGGATCTCCTCGCTGCCGTCCAGGTCGGCGATGGTCCGGGCCACCCGGCGGATGCGGTCGTAGCTGCGGGCGGTGAGGCCCATGCGCTCGAAAGCCCCTTTCATCAGGGCCTGGCACCCCTCGTCCAGGGCGCAGTACCGCTCCAGCCCCTCCTGGTCCAGCTTGGCGTTGCCGCCGCCCCGGGCGTTCTGCACCTGGCGGGCGGCGTCCACCCGGGCCTTGATCTGCTCCGAGGTCTCGGCGGCGGCGCGGTGGGACAGCTCGTCGAACTCCAGGGCGGCCACCTCCACGAACAGATCGATGCGGTCCAGCAGGGGGCCGGACAGCCGGGAGAGGTACTTTTTCACCTCATTCTCCGTACAGCGGCACCGCCCGGAGGGGTGGCCGTACCAGCCGCACTTGCAGGGGTTCATGGCGCACACCAGCATGAACCGGCTGGGGTAGGACACCGAGGCGGTGGTCCGGGAGATCTGCACCTGCCCGTCCTCCAGGGGCTGGCGCAGCACCTCCAGCACGTCCTTGTGGAACTCGGGCAGCTCGTCCAGGAACAGCACCCCGTTGTGGGCCAGGGAGATCTCCCCCGGCCTGGGGATGGAGCCGCCCCCGGCCATCCCCATGGGGGAGATGGTGTGGTGGGGGGCCCGGAAGGGCCGCTGGGCGATGAGGGGCTGCTCGGCGCTGGTCAGGCCCATCACCGAGTGGATCTCAGTGACCTCCAGCGCCTCCTGGCGGGTCATCTCCGGCAGGATACCGGGCAGGCGGCGGGCCAGCATGGACTTGCCCGACCCCGGCGGGCCGGACATGAGCAGGTTGTGGCCGCCGGCGGCGGCGATCTCCAGGGCCCGCTTCACGTTCTCCTGTCCCTTCACCTCGGCGAAGTCCGGCACGGCCGCCTGGGCCCGGGAGGGCGTCCAGGGGGCGGCGGGGGCGATGGGCTCCTCCCCGGTGAAGTGGCGCACCAGCTGCGTCACGTCCCGCACCGGGTAGACGACGGGCCCGTCGGCCAGGGTGGCCTCGGCGGCGTTGCCCTCCGGGACGTAGAGCGCCTCGATCCCCTCCCGCTTGGCGCACAGGGCCATGGGCAGCATCCCGGCGCAGGGCCGCAGCTTCCCCGACAGGGACAGCTCGCCCAGAAAGGCGCAGTTCTTCTCCCGCAGCTTCAGCTGTCCGCCGGCGCACAGGATGCCGATGAGCATGGGCAGGTCGTACAGCGTCCCCAGCTTTTTCACGTGGGCGGGGGCCAGATTCACTGTGATGCGGCTGACCGGGAAAGTGAAGCCGCAGTTTTTGATGGCCGCGCGCACCCGCTCCCGGGCCTCGTTCACCGCCGCGTCGGGCAGGCCCACCACCGTGAACGCCGGCAGGCCGCCGGACAGGTCGCACTCGGTCATGACCTGGTAGCCGGTCACCCCGTTGAGCCCCAGGGAACGCACCGGAAATACCATCGCGCTCCGCCTCCCTTTCGTCGTCCAGACTGCGTTTTTCCCATTTTACCTGTTCCCGCCGGAAAATTCAATGGACATCAGAATTTTTGCCGGCAAAAAAGGAAATTTACGGGATAAGCGATTTACAAACGCCGGAAAAGATGCTAAACTAGCCTCGTCGGAACCCGCCGTTCCGTTTTGTTGTCGCGCCCGAATGCCGGGAGCCACAGGCGGCGCGCTCCGGCAGCCAACGCCACCACTGGGGCGGGTCCGCCCCGCGCGGCCCCTCCAAGCGAAATAAGGAAGAAAGTAGGGAACACTATGGCAAGAAAATTCAAGACCATGGACGGCAACAACGCGGCTGCGTACGTCAGCTATGCGTTTACCGAGGTAGCGGGCATCTACCCCATCACGCCGTCCAGCCCTATGGCCGACTATGTTGACCAGTGGGCCGCCCAGGGCCAGAAGAACATCTTCGGCACCACCGTCAAGGTCATCGAGATGCAGTCCGAGGCCGGCGCGGCGGGCACTGTGCACGGCTCCCTGAACGCCGGCGCCCTGACCACCACCTACACCGCCTCCCAGGGCCTGCTGCTGATGATCCCCAACATGTATAAGATCGCCGGCGAGCTGCTGCCCGGCGTGTTCCACGTCTCCGCCCGCACCGTGGCGTCCCACGCGCTGAACATCTTCGGCGACCACTCCGACGTCATGGCCTGCCGCCAGACCGGCTTCGCCATGCTGGCCGAGGGCAACGTGCAGGAGGTCATGGACCTGGGCGCCGTGGCCCACCTGGCCGCCATCAAGGGCCGTGTCCCCTTCCTGAACTTCTTCGACGGCTTCCGCACCTCCCACGAGATCCAGAAGGTCGCCATCTGGGACTACAAGGATCTGGCCGAGATGGCGGACATGGATGCCGTGAAGGCTTTCCGCGCCCGGGCCCTCAACCCCGAGCACCCCACCATGCGCGGCTCCCACGAGAACGGCGACATCTTCTTCCAGCACCGTGAGGCCTCCAACCAGTACTACGAGGCCCTGCCCGAGATCGTCGAGGAGTACATGGGCAAGGTCAACGCCAAGTTGGGCACCAACTACCAGCTGTTCAACTACTACGGCGCTCCCGACGCCGACCGGGTCATCATCGCCATGGGCTCCATCTGCGACGTGGCCGAGGAGGTCATCGACTACCTCAACGCCCACGGCGAGAAGGTGGGTCTCATCAAGGTCCGCCTGTACCGGCCCTTCCGCGCCGACAAGCTCATCGCCGCCATCCCCGCCACCGCCAAGAAGATCGCCGTCCTGGACCGCACCAAGGAGCCCGGCGCCCTGGGCGACCCCCTGTATCTGGACGTGATCACTGCTCTGGCCGGCGCCGGCATCACCGACAAGACCGTCATCGGCGGCCGCTACGGCCTGGGCAGCAAGGACACCCCGCCCCGCTCCGTGTTCGCCGTGTACGAGGAGCTGGCCAAGGACGAGCCCAAGAAGCAGTTCACCATCGGCATCGTGGACGACGTGACCGGCCTGTCCCTGCCTGAACACAAGGCCCCCAACACCGCGGCCGAGGGCACCATTGAGTGCAAGTTCTGGGGCCTGGGCGGCGACGGCACCGTGGGCGCCAACAAAAACTCCATCAAGATCATCGGCGACCACACCGACAAGTACGTGCAGGCCTACTTCCAGTACGACTCCAAAAAGACCGGCGGTGTGACCATCAGCCACCTGCGCTTCGGCGACAAGCCCATCCGCGCCCCCTACTACATCAACAAGGCCGACTTCGTGGCCTGCCACAACCCCTCCTACATCATCAAGGGCTTCCCCATGGTCCGGGACGTGAAGCCCGGCGGCGTGTTCCTCATCAACTGCCAGTGGTCCCCCGAGGAGCTGGATAAGCACATGCCCGCCGTGGCCAAGCGCTACATCGCCGAGAACAACGTCCAGGTCTACACCATCGACGCCATCGACCTGGCCGCCCAGATCGGCATGGGCAAGCGCACCAACACCATCCTCCAGTCCGCCTTCTTCACCCTGGCCAACGTGATGCCCCAGGCCGAGGCCATCCAGTACATGAAGGACGCCGCCACCCACTCCTACCTGAAGAAGGGCCAGGACATCGTGGACATGAACCACAGGGCCATCGACGCCGGCGCCACCGCCTTCAAGAAGTTCGACGTGCCCGCCTCCTGGGCCGACGCGCAGGACGCCCCCAAGGACGCCGACGCCGCCGGTTCCTCCAAGCTGGCCAAGATGGTGGACTCCATCCTCAACCCCGTGGACCGCATGGACGGCGACAGCCTGCCTGTGTCCGCCTTCGTGCCTCACGCCGACGGCACCTTCGAGCAGGGCGCCGCCGCCTACGAGAAGCGCGGCGTGGCCGTGTCCGTGCCCACCTGGGACTCCTCCAAGTGCATCCAGTGCAACCAGTGCTCCTACGTCTGCCCCCACGCCACCATCCGTCCCTTCGCGCTCACCGCCGACGAGGCCGCCGCGGCCCCCGAGAGCGCCAAGATCGTGGACGTGAAGGCCGGCAAGGGCAAGGGCGTGTACAAGTTCTCCCTGGCCGTCAGCCCGCTGGACTGCATGGGCTGCGGCGTGTGCGTGGGCGTGTGCCCCACCAAGGCCCTGTCCATGGTGCCCCAGGAGCAGGAGCTGCCCCAGCAGGACGCCTTCAACTACATGGTCGCCAACGTCTCCGTCAAGGAGGATGTGGCCGACTTCACCGTCAAGGGCAGCCAGTTCAAGCGCCCGCTGCTGGAGTTCTCCGGCTCCTGCGCCGGCTGCGCCGAGACCGCCTATGCCCGCCTGATCACCCAGCTGTTCGGTGAGCGGATGTACGTGTCCAACGCCACCGGCTGCTCCTCCATCTGGGGCGGCCCCGCCGCGACCTCTCCCTACACCACCACCGCCGAGGGCAAGGGTCCCGCCTGGGCCAACTCTCTGTTCGAGGACAACGCCGAGCACGGCCTGGGCATGTATCTGGGCCAGAAGTCCATCCGCGAGCGCCTGAAGGCCAAGACCGAGGCCCTCATCGCGGTGCCCTGGGCCCAGCCCGCTCTGAAGGAGGCCGCCCAGAAGTGGCTGGACACCATGGAGGACGGCCAGGCCAACGGCCCCGCCGCCAAGACGTACATCGCCGCCCTGGAGGAGAACATCGCCACTGTGGACGACCTGCTCGCCAGCAGCAATCCCCATGTCAAGGCCCTCGGGGAGCAACTCAAGGCCGAGGGCAAGCAGTTCTGCACCTGCGAGGCCTGCACCCTGGCCTCTGAGATCCTGTCCGAGAAGGACTACCTGGCCAAGAAGTCCGTTTGGATCTTCGGCGGCGACGGCTGGGCCTATGACATCGGCTTCGGCGGCGTAGACCACGTGCTGGCCAGCGGCGAGGACGTGAACATCTTCGTGTTCGACACTGAGGTCTACTCCAACACCGGCGGCCAGGCCTCCAAGGCCTCCAACATCGGCCAGGTGGCCCAGTTCGCCGCGGCCGGCAAGCAGATGGCCAAGAAGTCTCTGGCGGAGATTGCCATGACCTACGGCTACGTGTACGTGGCCCAGGTGGCCATGGGCGCCAACCCCAACCAGACCCTGAAGGCCATCGCCGAGGCCGAGGCCTACCACGGCCCGTCCCTGGTCATCGGCTACGCCCCCTGTGAGATGCACTCCATCAAGGGCGGCATGGCCAACTGCCAGGCCGAGATGAAGAAGGCCGTGGAGTGCGGCTACTGGAACCTGTTCCGCTTCAACCCCGCCCTCAAGGCCGAGGGGAAGAACCCCTTCATCCTGGACAGCAAGGCCCCTGGCGGCGGCTATCAGGAGTTCCTGATGAACGAGGCCCGGTACTCCAGCCTGACCCGCTCTTTCCCCGAGCGCGCCAAGGAGCTGTTCGCCCTCAACGAGGAGACCGCCAACAAGCGCTACGAGAAGCTCACCAAGCTACAGAAGATGTACGAGGTCTGATCCAATCTCAAAAAAGAGAGGGAGCCGGATATCCGGCTCCCTCTCTTTTTTGCATTTCTCTCAAATCAGCCCAGGTAGGTCAGCACCGCCGTCTGCGCCGGGGTGTCCCTGGTCAGCTCCAGGGTGTTCCCCTCGTACTTCACCGCGTCGCCGCACAGCTCCAGGTAGTCCTCCAGCGGCCCGATCACGCCGTAGCCGTGGCCCGGCCAACGGTAGTGCATGGGCACCACCACCCGGGGCTTGAGCTCGTCCACCAGGGCCTTGGCCTGTTTGGCGTCGATGGTGAAGTGCCCGCCCACGGGGATGAGCACCGCGTCCAGGCCCTTGAGCTTCTCCTTCTGCTCCGGCTCCAGCTCACAGCCCAGGTCGCCCAGGTGGGCCACCTTCATCCCCTCGGCGGAGAAGATGCGGATGATATTGGGCCCCCGCAGAGCGCCCCGCTCCGGGTCGTGGAAGGTGTGGATCTCCTCCACCGGGATGGAGCAGCCCTTCCCGGACAGGGTCACCTTGTCCCGCGCGCCGTGGTCCCCGTGCTCATGGCTGCACAGGACGGCGTCGGCGGTCAGCGCCAGCGGGGCGTAGCCGGGGACGGAGCCGTCCCCGTAGGGGTCCAGCGCCACCGTGCAGCCCCCCGCCTCCAGGGTGAAGCAGGAGTGTCCATGCCAAGTCAGTTTCATCATGAGTCCCTCCGTTTCATTGATTCAGATGATTCAAATAGTATAAATGTAAGGATATTATACCACAGGCGGACGGAAAAGGAAATCACTTTCTCCCGCCCTATGGGGCAGTCCGGCGGATTTTTCACACAATTTTTTATTGTCATTTCCGCCGGACAGCGCTATAATGAAATTGGTATCGTTTCATCCCGGCCGCATTTGCGGCCCCATCGCTCTCAAAAAGCAGGTGATTGCATGAGTTACGTTATATCCATCAGCCGTGAATTTGGCAGCGGCGGCCGCCTCATCGGCAAAAAGCTGGCGGCCAAGCTGGGGATCCCCTGCTACGACCGCACCATCATCCAAAAGACCGCGGAAAAAAGCGGCCTCTCCCCCGACTTCATCGCCCGGGCGGAGGAGCGCGCCCGCAGCCGCTTCCATTTGAACGTCGCCCCGACCGGCATCGGTTCCCCCAGCTTCGTCAGCCACGGCGTCCCCGTCAGCCACCAGGCCTTTTTCGCCCAGGCGGAGGTCATCCGGGAGCTGGCCGACAGCGGCGACTGCATCGTGGTGGGCCGCTGCAGCGACTATGTGCTGGGGGACCGCCCCGACTGCGTGAAGGTGTTCATCCACGCCGACCTGGAGGACCGGGCCGCCCGGTGCGTCAACGACTACCACCTGAGCCCCGAGGGCATCAGCGAGCGCATCAACAAGGCCGACCGGGGCCGGGCCAACTACTACAACTACTACACCGGCCGGGTCTGGGGCGCCATGCGCCAGTATGACCTGACCATCAACTCCTCCACCGTGGGGGTGGACGGCGCGGTGGACCTGATCACTGACCTGCTCCTCCAGCGCCGGGCCCATCTGGACAAGACCGCCCCCGCCCCGGAGCGCGCTGAATGAGTCCTGCGCCCCGCGTCCTGCTCTCCTGCGACCCCGGCGGCGCGGCCAACTACGAGGCGGCCCTGCGCCGGGCCGGACTGACCCCCGCGGGGGGATATTGTCCCGCTCCCGACCTGAGCTGCGCCGGCCTTGTGCTGTGCGGCGGGGGCGACCCGGACAGTGCCCTGTTCGGCCAGGAAAACCGGGGCTCCGATCCCCCTGACCCGGTCCGGGACGCCGCGGAGCTGGCCCTGCTGCGGACCTTTCTGGCCGCCCGGCGGCCCATTCTGGGCATCTGCCGGGGCGTTCAGATGCTCAATATCTCCCTGGGCGGCACCCTGATCCAGAACCTGCCGCCCCAGGTCCTTCCCTTTCACGGCCGGTCGGAGCACGACCTGGTCCACCCCCTGCGCACCGCCCCCGGCAGTCTGATCTTCCGCCTGTACGGCCCCCGCTTCTGCGTCAACAGCGCCCACCACCAGGCGGTGGACCGCGTGGGGGCCGGCCTCGTCCCCACCGCCTGGAGCGAGGGCGGTCTCCCCGAGGTGCTGGAGCACCGGGAGCTGCCTGTTCTGGGGGTGCAGTTCCACCCCGAGCGCATGTCCGGGGACTTCCGCCGCCCGGACACCGCCGACGGCGCGCCCATCCTGCGCTGGTTCGCCCAGCAGTGCCGCCGCGTATCCTGAAGTCCATCCCTTTTGTACATAGGAGAGACGTCCATGTCCAAATTTTCACTTCCCCGCGCGGGGGCTGTCTGTGCCCTGGGACTGGCCCTGGCCGCGGCGGCCGCCGTACACCCCGCCTTCCAGGCCCGGGCCTACGCCGTCCGGGAGGAACAGGCCGGGGCCGTCCAGGCGGCCGTATCCAGCGCGCCGGCTGCTCCGGAGCCCGCTCCGCAGCAGCCCGCCGCCGTCCCCAGCAGCCCCTCCCCGGCTGTGGTCTACCTGCGGGACGCCCCCAAGCTGGCGGCCCACGGCTACTCCCAGGCGGAGATCGACCAGATCTTCTCCAACCTGGGATCGGTGTCCGTCCAGCCGCTGCTGGACCACCCCTACGACGCCCGGGCGGTCCGGTACGTTTCCCTGCCCTACTTCCGCGCCGAGCTGCTGGAGCGCTGCCTGGACTACGGCCAGGCCAACCCGGAGCTGTCCGCCGAGACGGTGGTCACCTATGTGAATATCGGCCTGGACCAGCCCTTTTACAGCGCTTATGACGAGGTGCAGGACCCCAACGCCACCGACGTGCTGGTGAACAAGTTCCACGTTTTGAGCAGCGATTTCGAGCCGGAGCTGGTCAAAATGGCCCCCCAGTATGCCGGGTTCAGCAATGCGCGGATGGAACCCACAGCCTATGAGCACTTCACCCAGATGGTGGACGCCGCCAAGGCCGACGGGCTGCGGCTGTACGCCGTGTCGGTCTACCGCTCCTACTCCTACCAGAAGAGCCTATACCAGAGCTACGTCAGCCGCAACGGCCGGGCCTCGGCGGACACCTACTCCGCCCGGGCCGGCTTCTCCGAGCACCAGACCGGCTTGGCGGCGGATATCAACGTCTCCCGCATCTCCGCCCACTTTGAGCGTACCGCCCAGTACCGCTGGCTGACCACCCACTGCTGGGAGTACGGCTTCATCCTGCGCTACCCCGAGGGGAAGAAGGCCATCACCGGCTTCACCTTCGAGCCCTGGCACTACCGCTACGTGGGCCTGGAGCTGGCCAAGGAGATCACCGAGAGCGGCCTGACCTACGACGAGTACATGGCCACCCGGCCCACCGGGGAGGTCAAGGGGGCTCGGTCCCTCTCCGTGGAGGGCCAGACTAAACAGCTCCAGCGCGCCCCGCTGCGCCTGGACGGGACCTACTTCCTCTCCGCCTCCGATCTGGCCGGCGCGCTGGGGATGACCTGCACCCGGACGGAGGACGGCGGCGCCGTCCTGGCCGCCTCCGGCGGCAGCACCCTGGCCCTCACCCCGCGGCAGGCCCGCTGTGTCCTGGACGGCGAAGATCAGGTCCTTGGCTGCGCCTGCTTCCTCCAGGGCCAGGATCTGATGGTCCCGCTGGAGGATGCGGCAAACCTGCTGGGTTACACCGTGACCGAGGCGGACCTCACCCTCTGCCTGGCCCCTGCTGTTCAGGCATAACTGCAAAAGAAAAGAGCCCCGCGGGGAACCGTTCCCCGCGGGGCTCTTATTTTCTGCGCTGTGTCAGGGCTTGGCCACCAGGATCCTGGCGCAGCCGCCCTGGCTCTGGGTCTTGTCATACCAGACGGTGAGCTTGGTGTAGCCCTCCCGGGTCACCCGGTCCAGGTTGGACAGGTAGTACCCGTTGTCCCGGTACTCATAGACCTGCATGGTGTCGAAGATGGTGAAGCTCAGCCCGTCCGCCTGGATCACACCGCCGCTGATACGCTCCACAGGGGAGGATTTGAGCTGGTAGATGCGGTCCGGACTGCTCACACTCCCCTTGAGCAAGAAGGGGCCCTCCTGCACCGCGTATTTGATCCCCTGGGAGACGAAGGACACCTTCTGTCCGTTCAGCTCCATGGTGTAGCTGGCCGCCACATTCATCCCCGCGGTCATGTCCACCACCTTGGTCATGATGCCGTACTGGTGCATGTCCCCGGTGTACTCCTTCAAAATCAGGTGCTGGATCTCGCCCTGGGGGTTGGTGTCGTAGTAGAGCACGTTCTCCTTGGTCAGGCTGGCCCCGCCCAGGCGGCTGGGGAATACGCGGATGCCCGTCTCCCCGTAGGTGTCCATGATCTCCACATCGGCGGCCATCGGCCGGCTGCCCACGGCGGAGCCGTCGGCGGGCACATGCCCGGTCAGGCCGGTCTTGGACAGGCGCTTCAGGGTCAGCGTGCCGTCGTCCGCCACCACCGCTTTCACCAGGTCGCCCGCCTCAAAGTAGCGGGTGGTCCACTGGTAGCTGTACGTGTTCCCGTCGGTGGCCAGGACGGTGACGGTGTCGTCATAGTGGGAGTTGACCGGGTCGTCGGCGTAGCTGGCCCTGCTCACCGCAGTGACCATGCCCACCTTGGACTGCTCGCCCACCACCGGGTCCACCACGGCGGCCACGCCGCCGTTCCGGCCCAGCACCAGGGTCACGGTGTCCCCCAGGCGGCGGCCGCCCATGTCGGACAGCTGGTAGGTGGCCGCGTCGGTCTCAATGGCGTAAGTACGCCCCGCCACCGTCACAGAGGTGGGGGAGGCGGAGGAGGGGGACAGGGCCTGGATCAGCCCGGTGAGCCGGTCGGTGTACACCCACAGCCGGCGCATTCCCTCGTTCCAGTAGATCAGATCGCCGCTCTGGATATCACCCACTCCGGCGCTCTGGCCGGCGCGAATCACGCTGGCGCCGGACATGTCGAAGGGGATCTGATCCCGCCAGCCGTCACCGGCCACGATGGGGCCGTCCATCACCTGGCCCATCAGCGCCGTGCGGTCCACCTCGCCCGAGGCGGTGACGGAGTAGCCCAGGGTTGTCAGGTAGTACTGACCGGAGGTGGTGCGGGCGGAGAGCAGGTTGTAGAACAGGTACATGGCATCCCGCCGGGTGAGGATATCGCCGGAGTTTTTGGCGTTCAGACCGTCCGTCAGGCCCAGGGTGCCGCCCAGGGCCATCTGGGCGGTGGGGTAGGCCCCGGAGAAGTCCGCGCTGGTGTAGCCCAGCAGCTTCAGAACGATGGTGACGCCTTCGGCCAGGGTGATCTGGTTATTGGGCCGGAAGGTGCCGTCCAGGTAGCCGGTGATGAGCCCGGCCCGGACCCCCGCCTGGACAAAGCCGGCGGCCCAGTGCTTCCGGGGCACGTCGGGGTAGGGGGACACGGAGGCCTCCCCCACCTGGTCGCCCTGGGGCGTGGCCTTCACCGCCATGGTGATAAACTCCGCCCGGGTGACGGTCTTGCCCAGGTTCAGGCTGCCGGTCTCGTCGCCCACCATGATGTTCAGCGCCCCGATGACCTCGGCCACCTCTGTCTGGTCCGCCGTCCCGGCGGCGGAGATGGGCAGGGCCAGCGCCGAGAGCATGACGGCGGCGAGCAGAGCGGATAAGATGCGTCGTCTCATAACAACTACTCCTTTGCTTGGGTGATGTTTGTCCTCCAGGCGGAGGGGCTCAATCATAGCGCAGCGCGTCGATGGGGTTGAGCTTTGCGGCCTTGTTGGCGGGGAGGTAGCCGAACAGCACCCCCACCCCCACCGACACGCCGAAGGCCAGGGCGATGGCCCCCAGGGAGGGCACGGCGGCAAAGCCCTCCGCCCCGTCCAGGCCGGAGATGAGCGTCCCGGCCACATTTGCCGCCAGCAGGCCGAAGCCGATGCCGATGACCCCGCCGATGGCGGAGGTGGTGCCCGCCTCGATGATGAACTGGGAGCGGATGTCCCGCCGCTTGGCCCCCAGGGACTTTCGGATGCCGATCTCCCGGGTGCGCTCGGACACCGAGACCAGCATGATGTTCATGATTCCGATGCCGCCCACCAGCAGGGAGATGGCGGCGATGGCCACCAGCACCACCATCATGGTGTTCATCATGGTGTTCATGATGTCCAGCATCTCCGCGGAGGTGATGACCATGAAGTAGTCGTCGTCCCCGAATATCTTCTCCAGCCGTTTCTCAATGATGGTGCGGGAGACGCTGGCGGTGTCCTTGTCCGCGCCGGTGAACATATAGGCGGACACCCGGCTGCCGGCCAGGGACATGGCGTTGGTGTAGGGCAGGACAATCTGGTCGTCATCGGTGCCCTTCCGGGACTCGGCGGATTCGGAGAGCACCCCCACCACTATATAGGTGTAGCCGCCGATGCTGAGCTGCTGGCCCACGGCCTGGCCGTCAAAGTACTCTTTGTTCACGTAGGACCCCACCACGCACACCTTCTGCTGGCGCAGCACGTCCACATACTGTAAAAAGCGGCCCTGGCTCAGAGTCATGCCCCGGATGGAGTCGTAGTCCTCGCTGACTCCCAGGATGGAGCCGGGGGTGAAGGCCTCCCGGGTGGAGCGCACCGACACGCCGCTGACCTGCACGTAGGGGCTCACCGCCCGCAGGTAGTCCGGGTTGTCGGCCACCAGCTTGTACATGTCCTCCGGGGCCACGCTGCGGGAGGAGCCGGAGCCCCACACCGACACCTGGATCAGGTTGGCGCCCAGGGACTCGAACTGGTCGTTCATCATCTTCTGCATCCCGTCGCCCAGGGAGATGATGACGATGACGGCGGCCACGCCGATGATGATGCCCAGCATGGTCAGCAGGGCCCGCACCTTGCTCACCGCCAGGGATTTCAGCGCCAGCAGGAAGGACTGCTTGATGCCCATCAGGCCCCCACCTCCTCATCCTCGCCGGGCAGGTGGGGCTGGACCACGGCCCGGGGGTCGTGGGCGTCCCCGTCGTAGATGACCTTCCCGTCCTGGAGGCGGATGATCCGGTCGGCCATGACGGCGATGGAGTTGTCGTGGGTGATGAGCACCACCGTGTCCCCCTCCCGGTTGAGCTGCTTGAGGAAGTGGAGCACCTCCCGGCCGGTGCGGGAGTCCAGGGCGCCGGTGGGCTCGTCGGCCAGGATGACCGAGGGGCTGCCGGCCAGGGCCCGGGCGATGGACACCCGCTGCTGCTGGCCGCCGGAGAGCTGGCTGGGCAGATTTTTGCTCTTGTCCGCCAGGCCCACCCGCTCCAGCGCGGAGCGCGCCCGCTCCCGGCGCTCCCGCTCCGGCACGCCGGCGTAGAGCAGGGGCAGCTCCACGTTCTCCAGCACGTTGAGCTTGGGAATCAGGTTGTACTGCTGGAAGATGAACCCCAGCATCTTGTTGCGGATGACCGCCTGCTGGTCGTCGTCCATGGTGGACACGTCGGTGCCCCCCAGGAAGTACTGCCCCCGGGTGGGCACGTCCAGGCAGCCGATGATGTTCATGGCGGTGGACTTGCCGGAGCCCGACTGGCCCACGATGGCCACGAACTCCCCCTTGTCGATGGTGATGTCCACCCCGTCCAGGGCGTGGACGGCGGTGTCCCCCATCTGGTATATCTTGTATACCTGTCTGAATTCGATCAGGTGTCCCATGGGCTCACATCCCCATCATGGCGGCGAGGGGGTTGGTGACCTCGTTGAGCCAGAACACCTGCTCCCCCTCGGACAGGCCGTCCACGATCTCGATAAAGCTGTCGTCGTTGCGGCCCAGGGTAACCTCCCGGCGCTCCAGGCGGTTGGGGTCGGACAGATTGCCGTCCTTGTCCAGAGCACCCTCGCCGGCCACCAGGACGTAGGGCTTCTCGCTGCCCCGGTTCACCGCCTCCACGGGGACGGTGAGCACCTGGCCCACCCGCTCCACGATCACGTCGGCGGACACGTTCATGCCGGGCTTCAGGTCGCCGGGGTCCAGGATGTTCACGGTGATGGGGTAGGTGGTCCGGCCGCTGACGGTGGTGCCGTTGATGCTGATCTTGTCCACCACGCCGGAGAAGGTGGCCCCCTCCACAGCGTCGGAGGTGATGGACACCTCCTGCCCCTCCTGGATCTTGTTGATGTCCAGCTCGTCGATGCGCATCTCAAAGGTGAGGGTGGTCATGTCGTAGATCAGGGCCAGGCGGCCGCCGGCGGCGGTGAGGGAGGCGTTCTCGATGGTGTCGCCGGCCTTGAAGTTCTTCTCAATGACGGTGCCGGAGATGGGCGCGGTGATGGTGTAGTTCTCCATGGCATCCTCCGCCCGCCGGAGGGCCAGCTGGGCGTTCTCCAGGGAGATGGAGGCGTTCTCCAGGGTGCTGCTGGCGCTGGTGCCGCCGATGGTGGCCAGCACTGTGCCGTCCTTCACCGGGGAGCCCACCGAGACGTTCAGGGCCGTGATCTCTCCGCTGGTCATGGCCACCACGGTCTGGTTCAGGTTAGCCGCGAAGGTACCGCCCCCGGCGCAGTCGATGTCCCCCACGCTGACGGTGGCGCTGGTGCCGGCGGTGAGGGCGCCGGGGTTGGTCACCCGCACCTTCACCTGCCGCAGCAGGGTGCCGCCCGGGCCCACCTGGTCGGCGGCGGAGATGGACTCGATGGTACCCGTCAGGGTCTCCAGGGTGCCGTCGATGGTCACCGTGGCCTGCTGGCCCACGGACAGGGCCGCCGCGTCCATGCTGTGGAAGGTGACGTCCACGGTCATGGTGGAGTTGTCGGCGATGTCGGCGATGGGGGTGCCGGCGCTCACCGTGTCCCCCCGCTTCACGTACAGGTTCTGTACCACCCCCGCGCCGTTGGCGGCGGGGTTCAGGCTCTCGCTGGCTGTCTGCTGGGAGAGCTGGGCCTGCCGGACGGAGAGCCGGGCCTGCTCCACGGCGATCTCGGCGTCGTCGGCCTCGATCTGGTACAGGAGGGCCCCCTTCTCCACCCGGTCGCCCTCCTCAAAGGGGGCGTCCAGCACCTCGCCGGTGACCAGGGCGTTGACGGTGTAGGAGTCGATGGGGGTCACGGTGCCGGTGCTGCTCACCGACACGGTCACATCCCGGATCTGGGCCTGCTGGCTCAGATAGGTGGAGGCGATCAGGCTCTGGCCCGCGCCCATCATGGGGCGGATCACCGTGAAAAACAGGACCGCCAGGACGATCACGCCCACCAGCACCCACTTGGGCCAGCGGCGCTTCTTCTTGGGCGCCTCCAGGACGGGGGCCTCCGCCTGGGGGGCCGGGGTCTGGTTGGTCAGCTGTGCAGTTTCCATAGGTTCCAGTCTCCTTTGCGCGTTTCTTGGCGCTCACCGCGCCGCCATACCCCGGCTGAGGATGTCCAGCCGGGCCAGATAGTGCTCCCGCACCAGCGCCGCCGGCTCCTGCTCCGCGGCGCACAGGGTGGGGATGGTCACGCTGAAGAGGATATGTACGATCTCCTCCAGGTCCTCCTCCCGCTCCAGGGACAGGCGGCTGGCGTCGATCTCGCTCAAAATGGGGTCCGCCAGGGCCGGCGGGCTGATGGAGCGCAGCAGCGCCCCCTGCTGGGCCCCGGCGTTGCGCCAAAGCACCTGGGCGATCTGCCGCATCCGCTCCCCCTCCGAGCCGGCGGCCAGGCCGGTGAGCCGGTCGAACAGGCCGCGGAAGGCGGCGAACAGGTCGCCCTCCTCCCGCCGCAGCAGCTCCAGCAGCTGCTGGCCGATCCAGCCGGTGTAGTCCCTGAGCAGGTAGCGGAACAGATCCTCCTTGTCCTGGAAGTACATATAGAAGCTGCCCCGGGGGATGCCGGCCTCCCGGATGATCCGGTTGATGGAGGTCTCGTCATAGGGCACCCGGGCAAATTCCGCCTGGGCGGCGGCCAGCAGCCGCCGGCGCTTCTCCTCCGGCAGCCGGAAAAATGTATCGCTTGGCACGGTCCCCCTCCTCTCCGGGAATATGACAAGTTGTCATGTCGAGTATAGCCGGGGCTAACTGTACTGTCAAGCGGGAAAGCATGGATTTCAAAATTTGTTTACATTTCTTTTCCAAATCCGCCCGGCGGCCCTTCCCGCGGTCCAGGCGGCGGGGCGAATTTCGATACAGTTTGCCCAGCGCAGGTCATGATAAACCCTCCCCCAGGGGGAAAGTCAAGGGGAAATCGCAAGAAAAACGGGGCATTTTGCCCCGTTTTTCTAAATCGTCCCATTTTGCTCCAGGATGTACCGGATGGCGGAGGCCGCGCCCTCCTGGCCGTTGGAGGCGCAGACATATTTGGCCGCCCGCTTCACCGCCTGTGTGGCGTTGCCCATGGCGATGGGCGTCCCCACGGCCTCCAGCATGGATAGGTCGTTCTCGTTGTCCCCCACCGCGGCGCACTCGGCCAGGGGCACGCCGTATAACGCGGCCAGCAGGGCCAGGGCGCGGCCCTTGCTCACCCCGGCGGGGATGACCTCGCAGTCCCTGCCGTTGGAGGCGGTGAGCTCCACCCCGGGCAGGGCGGCCAGCTCCTCCCGGGGGTAGCCTCCCGGCTTCTGGTCCGCGTGGATCTTGGTCAGGGGCAGGCCGTTCTGCTCCAGGTAGGCGATGGGGTCCTCCGCCACCACCGCCGCCTCATGGAATACCGGGAAGGGGAAGGTCCTGCGCAGGGACTGGCTGGAGAAGGGGTCCAGCACGATCCGGTCCCCGGCGAAGAGCATCAGCTCGATCCCCCTGCCCAGGCACAGCTCCAGGGCCCTTCTCCCGCTCTCCCAAGGCATGTCCCAACGGCGCAGCTGCTCCAGGGTGGCCGTGTCCGTCAGGACCGCGCCGCCCACGCAGACGGCCAGCCCGTCGCACCCCGCCCGGCGGGCGAAATCCGCCGCCTCCCGGTCGCTGCGGCCGGTGGCGATCACCACCCGCACCCCATTTTCCCGGGCCCGGGCGATGGCCCGCACCGTCTCTGGGGTGATCTCCCCGGCGGGGTCCAGCAGAGTGCCGTCCAGGTCGAAGGCGATAAGACGGATCATGTTCCTCTCTCCTCTCAAAAACGGGCCCGCCCATGAGTCTGCACGGGCGGGCCGCTGGTTCAATTGAATTTGTAGATCTTCCGGGCCAGCCGGTACAGGTGCACCGACAGCTTGCGGCCCTGGTAGCCGGGGAAGATGGTAAAGGTGGACACCGCCCGATACTTCATCTTGTGGTATATGCTGGAGTCCACCGTGCGCAGGTACTCCCACAGCTGGGTGCGCTTGCCCATGCTCTCCGGCTTCCCGTCGATGGTGAGGAAGATGGAGGAGATGGCCATCATCATGGACAGGTAGTTGAACATATACCGCCCCAGCTTTTTGGACTGCTGGGAGATCAACTTCAGGTCGTGGGAGTCGATCATCTGGTAGGTCACCCGCAGCTGCTGGTCCACTCGGCTCACCATCACCTTCTCATTCACCGACTGGTCGGCGCGGCCGATGAAGTAGCGGTACAGGTCCACATCCATATAGTAGATGTTGCGCACCGAGGGCAGGGGCTGGTAGACGAAGATGTTGTCCACGTAGAAGGTGTGCTTGGGCAGCTCCAGTCCGCAGTCCCGCAGCAGCTGGGTGCGGTAGATCACCGAGTGCATCAGCAGGTACTGGGAGGGGCGGAACCGGCCGATCTGGTCCCAGCTGAACATCCGGCCCTGGGGGAACACGTTGCGGTAGTGCATCACCCGGCTGGTGTGGTCCTCCACGTGCTCATACACGTAGTTGGCCACCAGCAGGTCCACCGGCTTTTTGTCCCGGGTGAACTGGCGCAGCTTGTCCAGCACCTTGTGCATGGCGGGCACATCCAGCCAGTCGTCGGAGTCCACCACCTTATAATAGATCCCGCTGGCGTGCCGGATCCCCTGGTTGACCCCCTCGCCGTGGCCACCGTTGGGCTGGTGGATGGCCCGGACGATATCGGGGTACTGGGCCGCGTAGCGGTCGCAGATGGCGGGGGTGTCGTCCTTAGTGGAGCCGTCGTCGATGAGGATGATCTCGATGTCGTCCCCGCCTTGGAGCAGGGTGCCGATGCACTTGTCCATGTACGCCGCCGAGTTGTAGCACGGCACGGCGAAGGTGATGAGCTTGTCCATATATGTCCTCTCCTAATCAAGAAGTATGTTATTTCAGCAGTTCGGCGGACAGGGCAAGGGCCTTTTCCACGATCTTGTCCATGTTGTAGTACTTGTACTCCGCCAGGCGGCCCAGCAGGTACAGGTTGGGGAACTTCTCCACCTCAGCCCTGTACTTGGCGTACAGGGCGTTGTTTTCCGGGTTGATGACGGCGTAGTAGGGCGTCTCGCCGGGGGCGCCGGTGTAGGCCTTGGAGTACTCCTTCACGATGGTGGTCACGCCGGGGAGGTCCTGGCCGGTCATGTGCTTGAACTCGGTGATGCGGGTGTAGGGCCGGTCCACGGTGTAGTTCACCGTGCCCACGGGCTGGAACCAGTCCTGCTCCAGGGTCTCGAAGGCGAAGTCCAGGGCCCGGTAAGGGAGAGGGCCGAACTTCCGGCCGAACAGCTCGTCCGCCTGGCCGGTGAACACCACTGGGCCGGCGAAGGGCTCCCCGTCCACCTTGAGGACCTCCCCGGACACGTCCAGCCGGTCCAGGGCCTCGGTCCCCAGCTCCACAGTGATGTTGGGGTGGTCCAGCATGGCCTGGAACATGGGGGTGTAGCCCTTCAGGGGCATCCCCTGGAACTCGTCCTGGAAGTACCGGTCGTCCCGGGACAGGAACACGGGCACCCGGGCGGTGGTGGCCGGGTCGATCTCCTCCGGGGTCTGGCCCCACTGCTTCATGGTGTAGTGGACAAACACGTGCTCATACACGTAGTCGGCCACCTGCCGGATCTCCGGGTCCTCGCTCTGCCGCAGCTCCAGGATGGTGACCTTCTTCTCCTCGCCGTAGGCGGCGATGAGCTTCTCCCCCAGCCGCTTGCCCTCCTCCGGCCCGTAGGCGCTCTCCAGGGAGGTGAGGTTGAAGGGCACCGGGAACAGGAAGCGGCCGCCGGCCGTCTGGTGCCCGGTATCCCCCTTAGAATCGTCCCGGGGCAGATCGGCCAGGACCCGGTGCTGGTAGTCCCGCCAGCGGGTGAACCGGGTCAGGTACAGGAACACGTCGTAGCTGTTGGTGTGGAAGATGTGGGGGCCGTACTGGTGGATGAGCACGCCGGTGCCGTCCAGCCGGTCGTAGGCGTTTCCGCCCACGTGGTCCCGGCGCTCCAGCACCAGCACCTTCCGGCCGCCCTCGGCCAGCTGACGGGCGCACACCGCGCCGGCGTATCCAGCGCCCACTACCAGGGCGTCGTATGTCTTTTTCAAGGGGTCTCCCACCTTTTTTCTGGTCTTTGGCGGGGAAACTGCCCCGCGCCTGTCCAGTATAACACATTTCCCCCGGAAAGAAAATAAAGAATCGATTAAATGTGCCGCAAATCTCAGCTCAGCAGCAGCTCCAGGTCCTCCAGCCCCAGCCCCGGCTGGAGGGCCAGGTTGATGCCGTAGCCGACCACCTTGCTCAAATCGTCCACCTGGCTGTCGATGTCCTTGGGGGTCACCAGCATCTCCCGGCCCCGGTCCAGGGCCGGGGGCTCCTCCGCCCCCGTCAGGTCGGCGGCCAGCGTGGCCGCGTCCACCACCGTGGGCACCCCTACGGCGATCACCGGCACCCCCAGGCTGTCCCGGTCCAGGGCGTGGCGGTGGCTGCCCACCCCGGAGCCCGGGGAGATGCCCGTGTCGGCCAGCTGCACCGTGCGGCACAGCCGCTCCACGCTGCGGGAGGCCAGGGCGTCCACCGCGATGACCACCGCCGGGCGGAGCGTCCCGCACACGCTGCGCACCAGCTCGCCGCTCTCCACCCCCGTCGTGCCCAGCACCCCGGCGGCCAGGGCGGCCACCGGGCGGAAGGAGCCGAAGTGCTCCGGGGCCTGGGCGACCAGGTGGCGGGTGACCAGAATGTGGTCGTGGACCTTGGGCCCAATGGCGTCGGGGGTGATGAACCGGTTTCCCAGCCCCACCACCAGGGCCGGCGCGTCCGGGGTCAGCTCGGGCAGCAGCTCCCCCAGCTTCGCCGCCACCGCCCGCACCGCCCGGCCGAAGGCCCCCTCCTCCCGGCGCCGCAGGCCGTCCAGGGTCAGGGTCACGTAGCTGCCCGGGGCTTTGCCCAGGGCCTGCTCCCCCCGCCGGTCCAGGATGCGCACGGTGGTGACAGGGAACCCCTCCCGCAGACTGTCCCCGGCCTCCACGCCGGGCAGCTCCGTGGCCTCCCCCGCCGACTCCTGCCATAGTTCCCTGGCCTCCAGGGCCAGGTCGGTGCGTCTGATGCGCATAGCTCCTCCTCCCCGGCACCAGATATTGTGGCACCGGCACGTTTTTCCACTATTTTTTGCCCACTCAAAAAAACTATCCGTTTTTTCTGAAAAAATCAAAAAAAACAGTTGATTTTTTTCCGAGCCGTTGCTATAATACATACCTGCGCAGGTCAACCATGCGTAAATTCAGATCAAGATCGGAGGAGGTGTTTGGTTTGCCGAATATCAAGTCTGCCAAGAAGCGTGTTCTGGTCAGCAAGACCAAGGCCATGCAGAACAAGGCCCTGAAGTCCGCGCTGAAGACCGACATCAAAAAGTTTGACGCCGCGGTGGCGGATGGCAACCGCAGCGAGGCCGATGTCGCTTACAAGGTAGCCGTCAAGGCGGTGGATCAGGCCGTTGCCAAGGGGCTGCTGCATAAAAACAATGCCGCCAACAAGAAGAGCGGCATGACCATCAGGCTGAACAAGCTGGCGTAAGTCAAAGTAAAAAGGCCGTCTGAGGGCAGACGGTCTTTTTCTTTTCAGCAAATTTCCGGTTCATCCCGTTGTATCCTTACAGGGGGCAGGTGACGACATGAAAAAGCTGCTGGAACTCCCGCCGGTGCGATTCGCCCTGGAGCTGTGGGACGTCTACGGCCGGTGCGGCGGGCCGCAGTCCGCGGCGGCGCTGGCCTACTTTTTGATCCTGACCCTCTTTCCCCTGCTCCTGTGCGTCAACTGCTTCATCGGCCTGTTCCACCTGAATCTGGAGCAGTTCCTGCTGGGTCTGGACCGCCTGCTCCCCCGGGAGGGACTGGGGGTGATGCGGGACTTTCTCAGCTACGCCTCCCGCACCTACGCCCCGGCGGTCCTCCCCGCCGCCCTAGCCGCCATCGTGTTCTCCGCCTCGGCGGGCCTGCGCACCCTGTTCCACGCCCTGGAGGAGATCAGCGGCCGCAGACCCAGAGTGGACATAGGGCGGTTCCTGATGAGCATAGCCCTGTCCCTGGTGTTTCTGGCCGGCATCTACCTCTCCATCATCGTCATCTTCACCGGGGAGTGGTTCTTCCACCTGCTGGAGGTCCACCTGCCTCAGGCGCTGCTGGCCGCCCTCCCCCTGTCCGCCCTGTCCCAGCTGTGGCTGTGGCTGAAATACCTGCTGCTGTTCTGCGCCATGCTGCTGATCGTGCTGGCCCTCTACTGGGAGGGCCTGCCCAAAAAGCAGCGGGGCTGGGGCATGATCTTTGCCGCAGCCTTCGCCGCCGCGGCCCTGGTGGGCTGCTCGGCCCTGTTCGGCTGGTTCATTGGCCTGTCCTCCCGCTACTCCCTGCTCTACGGCTCCCTGGCCTCGCTGATCATCCTGCTGGTGTGGCTGTACCTGTGCGGCAATATCCTGCTGCTGGGCGCGGCGGCGTGGCAGGTCCTGTGGGGCCGAAGGCACAAAGCATAAAAATTGGGCCGCCGGCTGTGCCGGCGGCCCTCGTTTCTTCTCCGTTCATCCCCTCTTCGCGATGCGCACCACCAGGGCGGTGCGGTCGTCGGTGGCCCCCTCGGGGCTGTCAGTGATGAGGCTGCGGGCCAGCTCCTTGGGGCTGTCCCCCCGGAAGTCGGCCAGGCGGCGGCGCACCCAGTCGTCCTCCCCCGTGCCGGACACCCCGTCGCTGACCATGAGCACGCAGTCCTCCGGCTCCAGGCGGATGCGGGTGCAGTCGGGGCGGTCCCTGTCCTGGTCCTGGAGGCCGGCGGGCAGGGCGCTGCCCGTGATCCTGCGCACGCTGTCCCCGTGCTTGATGTAGGTGGGGGCGGCCCCCAGCTTGTAGATGCTGCCCTCCCCGGTGAACAGGTCCACCTGCAACAGATCCACCGTGGTGAACCCCCCCTGCTCCTCTCCCCGCAGGGCCAGGGCGGAGTTCAGGGTGTTCAGGGCGTGCTCCGTCTCCACCCCGGCCTGGAGGAACTGCTCCAGCAGGCGCACGGCCAGGCTGCTCTCCCGGTTGGCCAGCGGGCCGCTGCCCATCCCGTCGCACAGCAGGACATACAGGGTGCCGTCCTCCCGCTTGAAGTAGGTGCCCGCGTCGCCGCTGACCGTCTCGCCGTCCTTCTTCCGGGCGGCCACCCCGGCCACCGCCATCAGCGGCTCCAGCTGGATGAGCAGCAGCTCCTCCTCCCGGGCCTCCGCCCGCAGGGGGACCCCCAGGGTGCGCTCCAGGCCGGACAGCTCCTCCTCCCGTGCCAGCTCCCGCCAGCCGTCGCCCCGCAGCTGGCAGCGCAGGCGGCCGTACTCGTCCCGGAACACCGCCACCTCCAGCTCCAGCCCCCGGGCGGCCAGGTATTGGCGCAGGCGGCGCTCCCCGGGCAGGTCGGGCACCAGCTCCCGGCCCAGCTCCGCCGCCGCCCGGTCCAGCAGCGCCCCCAGCTGGGCGTACTGCCTGGCCACCGCCATGCGGCTCTCCCGCAGGCGGCCGCTGTACTGCCTCCGGGTGAACAGGGCGGACAACTCCTGGTTGACCGCCTCCAGGAAGGGACCGAAGTGGATGCAGTGGTCGGCGAAGTGCCGGGGGAAGTCCCCCGGCTCCCCCCGGCCCCGCTCCAGCATGGCCGCGGTGGCGTCGTTGAGGGCGTTGTAGGTGTTCACGTACCCTCGCTCCCAGCAGCTGTCCCGCAGGGAGCACTTCCGGCACACCCGGCAGGCCGCCCGGTCAAAGACCACCGCCACGTTGTTGTCGTTGGGTGGGGCGCGGAAGGCCCCCCGCAGGGACTCGTACAGGGCCCGGAAGGCCAGCGCGGTGGCCTCCAGCTTCTCCCGGACGTACCGCTGGCCGTAGCCGCTGGCCCCGGTTTCCCGCTCCGGCGCCACCAGCGGGGTGACGCTCCGCCACAGCCGCTCCGGCACAGCCGCAAAGGCCACGGAGCCCAGGAACACCTCATACAGGATGGACATCTGCGCCCCCTGGGTCCAGGTCCATGCGGTGGCGGCGGCGTTGGCGCACACGAAGGCCACTGCAGCGGCCGGGCGCCCCTTCTTCCGGCAGGCCCCGGCAGCCAGGGCCGCTGCGCCCCAGGCCATGGCGTACACCGGCGTGCCGGTCCCGGCCATATCCATGGACAGGCCCAGGTACAGCCCCAGCACGGCCCCCACCGACGGTCCCCCCTTCCACGCGCCGGCCAGAGCAGCCGCCGCGGCTAGGGCCCGCCCCAGGGAGACGGCCCCGCCCAGCTCCAGCCCGGACAGGGAGATCAGCACACAGCAGGTCATCACCAGCAGGGAGAACCGCCGCCGGTCGGTCATCTCCCGGTCCTCCCTGGCCTGGCGCAGAGGCAGCAGCACCTGCCGGAAGCAGTAGGTCGCCCCCACGGCGGCGGCCAGCTCCAGGAGGAAAAACAGCACCTCCGCGGGCCGCCAGCCCCCCTGGGCCAGGTAGACAAAGCCGGTACAGCCGTCCATCAGCCCGGCGATCACCGCCATGCTCCAGGGCCGGCGTAGCAGCTTCACGTCGTAAAAGGCGAAGGCCACGGCGAAGGTGAGGATGCAGGCGGACAGGTAGCGCAGCGCGTCGGAAAAGCGGAGCAGCATCAAGTAGCCGAATCCGGCCCCCACCAGCGCTCCCGCCCCGCACAGCCCGGTGCCGGACGCGGCCACCATCGCCACGCCGAAGGGGGCGCAGGAGCCGAAGATCACCGCCCCGGAGAGCACTGCGCCCAGCAGGGCGTGGATGCCCACCTCGGCCAGCAGCCCCGCCGCCGGCGCGCCCGCCCGGCCGGTCCGGACCGCCGCCCCGCGCAGTTTCCCCAGCTTTGCCTGAATATCCTCTCTGGCCGCCATGACCCTCTCCTCCTATGTGCTCCCGGGGCTTGTCCCGGGCGATTGGAATGCCATTATATTCCATATATTGGAAGAACCAGGTCGGAACAGGAGGGCTGTCCGGATTTTTTCCCAAACAGCCCGCCGCAAATTGTCCTTGCCTTTTCTCCCATATCGCGGTACACTAGAACAAACAGCACTAAGGAGGAATCGCTATGGCCCGCTTTGTTCGTTTCCGCGGCAGACACGCCCCCATCTACGGCAAGATGGAGAGCGATACCACCGTCCAGATCCTCACCGGCACGCCCTTCGGCAAGTGGGCCCCCACGGGCCAGCGCAGGCACCTGGAGGAGCTGGAGCTGCTCACGCCCTGCCTGCCCACCAAGATCCTGGCCATGGGCTTCAACTACCGGGACCACGCCGAGGAGTTCAACCGCCCCATCCCCACCGAGCCCAACATCTTCCTGAAGCCCAACAGCAGCCTGACCGACCCCGGCCGGCCGGTGCTATGCCCCAAGGCTCTCACCCACCAGGTGGAGTACGAGGCGGAGCTGGTGATCGTCATCGGCCGCCGGGCCCGGCACGTCTCCCGGGAGATGGCCCCCGGCTACATCCTGGGCTACACCATCGGCAACGACGTCACAGCCCGGGATTTGCAGTCCCCCACCTGCCAGTGGGGGGTGTGCAAGGGCTTCGACACCTTCTCCCCCCTGGGCCCGTGGATCGAGACGGAGATCGACCCGGCGGCGGGGCTGAACATCTCCAGCTATGTCAATGGGGAGCGCAAGCAGCACTCCAACACCAAAAACCTGATCTTCGACGCCCCGTTCCTGGTCAGCTACCTGTCCCAGGCCATGACCCTGGAGCCGGGGGACGTGATCTTCACCGGCACCCCCTCCGGCGTGGGCCCGGTCAAGCCCGGCGACGTGATGGAGATGCGCATCGAGGGCATCGGCGCCCTCGTCAACCCTGTGGAGGCGGAAATCTGATTAGACATTAGACAGCAAAAAGCTCCGGGAGCGGATGCTCCCGGAGCTTTTTCACGCTTTTTTTGCTCACTTCGAGCTGGGCAGCACAGAGGCGATGGAGCCGGCAAAGCTGCTCAGCGGCATGGTCTGGAGGACCACATGGCCGGGCCCGGTGACCACGGTGTTGAAGAACCCCTCGCCGCCGAAGAGCTTGTTCTTCACGCCCTTCACCGTCTGGATGTCGATGGAGCAGGAGGCGTCCATCATGGCCAGGTTGCCGGTGTCCACGATGAGGGTCTCGCCGGCCTTCAGGTCGTACTCCACCGCGGAGCCGTCGATCTCCACAAAGGCGGTGCCGCTGCCGGTGAGCTTCTGCATGATGAAGCCCTCGCCGCCGAAGAACCCGGCGGCCACCTTCTTTTGGAAGAAGATGGACAGCTCCACCCCCTGCTCGGCGGCCAGGAAGGCGGACTTCTGGAGCACCAGGGGCCGGTCGGGGGAGACCTGGATGGCCCGGATGGAGCCGGGGAAGCTGGCGCCGAAGGCGACCATGCCGGGGCCGCCCTGGGCGGTATAGATATTCTGGAACATGGCCTCGCCGGAGAACATCCGGCCGAAGGCCTTGCCGATGCCGCCAGCGGAGGTCTGCATATCCATATTGGGGCTCATCCACACCATGGAGCCCTTCTCGGTGATCATGGACTCCCCGCCGGCCAGGTCACAGATGACCACGGGCATCGGCTCGCCAACGATTTTGTATTCCACTGTAACTCCACCTTTCTCTGTTCCGCTCAAGGGCGGATATAGTAAAATTATAGCGCCGGACGGTCAAAAATGCAACGAAACGGCGCAGATGGCATAAAATAAGCGCGGACGGCACAGCCGCCCGCGCCTGCTTGTTATTTTGTGGCCCAGTTGCCCGTGGCCTCGCAGGTGAGGTATGCGTTGATGAACCCGTCCAAGTCGCCGTCCATGACGCCGTTGATGCCGCTGGTCTCATAGGCGGTGCGGTTGTCCTTCACCAGCTGGTAGGGCATAAAGACGTAGGAGCGGATCTGGCTGCCCCACTCGATCTTCAGCTGCACGCCCTTCAGGTCGGAGATCTTCTCCGCCTTCTCCTGCATCTGCAGCTCCACCAGCTTGGCCCGGAGCATCTTCATACAGTTGTCCTTGTTCTGGAACTGGGAGCGCTCCTGCTGGCTGGCCACCACGATGCCGGTGGGCTTGTGGATGAGGCGGACGGCGGAGGAGGTCTTGTTGATGTGCTGGCCGCCGGCGCCGCTGGCCCGGTAGACCTGCATCTCGATGTCCTCGGGCCGGATCTCGATGTCCGCGTCCTCGGGCAGGTCGGGCATGACCTCCACCGAGGCGAAGGAGGTCTGCCTTCTGGCGTTGGCGTCGAAGGGGGACACCCGCACCAAGCGGTGCACCCCGTGCTCCCCCCGCAGATAGCCGTAGGCGTTCTCCCCCTCGATCATGATGGTGGCCGACTTGATGCCCGCCTCGTCCCCCTCCTGGTAGTCCATGATCTGGTAGGTCATGCCGTGGCGCTCGGTCCAGCGGGTGTACATGCGGTAGAGCATCTGGGCCCAGTCCTGGGCCTCGGTGCCGCCGGCGCCGGGGTGGATGGTGAGGATGACGTTGGAGGCGTCGTACTCCCCGGTGAGCAGGGTCTGGAGCCGGGCGCTCTCCATCTCCTCCTCCAGCTTGGCGTAGCCCTCCTCCAGCTCCGGGATGAGAGACTCGTCCTCGAACTCGTTGCCCATCTCGCACAGGGCCATCAGGTCGTCCCACTGGCTCTGGCGCTTCTTCTGGCTGTCCACCTTGCCCTGGAGGTTCCGGATGCGCTGCTGCACCTTCTGTGCCTTGTCCAGGTTGTCCCAGAACCCGTCGGCGGCGGACTCGGCCTGGAGCATGTCCAGCTCCCGCTCCGCCCCCTCCAGATCCAGGGCCCGGGCCAGGTCCTCCAGCGCGGGGGAGAGATTGTTCAGCTTCACTTTGTACTCGTCAAACTGGAGCATGTGCGGTAAACTCCTTCATATCCGTTTTGTTTTTTTATTATATCCGAGGCCAGGAAAAAAGTAAAGGAAAACCCGCCCGGTGGAACAAAAAAGCTGCCCCGCAAGCGAGACAGCCTCTATCGGTCGCTGGCCAGCCAGCCCTCTCCCCGGAAGATCCAGTCGTCCAGGTCCTCCGTCGGCGGCGGCTCCGGCGGCCGCGGGAGTTGGATGTTCCGCGTATCGTCCATGGCGCACCTCCTCTGGTTTTTGTCGCACATACCAGTATATGTGCTTTGCCCCCAAAGATGTGCACGGCCGCGTACACCCAGCCTTGAAAAAACTTCCTCTCTTCCTTTTTCGGCCCGGGCGGCTACCTCCGCCCAGTCTTCTCCTTCCGGGCGTACCGCCAGGACACCGCCAGCGACACGACCACCCACACCAGAGGCACGCCGATCACCCCGGCCACGGCCCACATCCCCGGCAGGACGAGGGACAGCGCGACGGTCAATATCCCGGCCGCCACGGCGGCGATGCCGGAGAACCGCTGGCTGCGCTGCCACACCGCCTCGCTGTCCATGGTCCAGAGCACCCGCAGGCCGTAAAAGGCGTTGCGCCGGGCCTTGGGCATGAAGTTCCCCAGGATGATGAGCATCAGCCCGAGGAACATGCCGCAGCCCTTGAGCAGCACCCCGGCGTCCACAGCGGGGGCGGAGGGGTCCGCCCGGCCGGCCAGATACAGGAACCAGAACCCCATGCCGAAAAACAGCGCCAGCTCAAAAATCCCCGTAACAGCGAAAATCTTCCGCTGGAGCCGCCCGTCCTTGGTATCCTTGGAGAACCGGGCCACCAGCAGGAAAACGCTGCAGAACAGGATCGCTATGGCGGGAGAGATCAGCATCTCATACTTGCTGCCCATCCGGTCCACCTCGCCGGCAAAATTATAGTGGACGGGCACCATGTCTGGCAGGAGGGACAGGCCGATGAACGTGCCGATCAGCCCCACAGCGGTCAAAATTCCGGCGATGATATAATACTTCTTCATGTTCCGTCCCCCCTCAGATCGCGCAGCCACAGCATGACCTCCTCCAGCACCGAGGCGTTCAGCTCGTAGATAATGGACCGGCCCTCCCGCCGGTCCCGGACCAGCCCCGCCTCTCTCAGCACCGACAAGTGCTTGGACACCGCCGCCCCAGACATCTCGAACCGGCCCGCCAGCTCCCCCGCCGGCAGGGGGCCGCCTTTCAAGAGGTTCAAAATCTCCCGCCGGGTGGGGTCGGACAGAGCTTTCAGCGTGTTTTGCAGACCCAACGTGTCCTCTCTCCCATTTAACTTTTTGGTTAAATATAAGGTAGCACAGTTCCCCCGCCCTGTCAACGGAAACCGTTCCCGCCCGCCGGGCGCTTGCCCTTTTGGGCCGTCCGTGCTATACTGGAGAAAACTGCGGAAGGGCGGCGCGGCCATGCGCAACACCACACTGTGCTACATCCGGCGGGGCGGGGACTGCCTGATGCTCCACCGGGTCAAGAAGGAGAACGACCTCAACCGGGACAAGTGGATCGGCGTGGGCGGCAAGTTCGAGGACAAGGAGAGCCCGGAGGACTGCCTGCTGCGGGAGGTCCGGGAGGAGACGGGGCTGGAGCTCACCAGCTACCGCTACCGGGGGCTGGTCACCTTCGTGTCTGACCAGTGGGAGACCGAGTATATGCACCTGTTCACCGCCGACGGCTTCACCGGGGAGCCCCGGGAGTGCGACGAGGGGGTGCTGGAGTGGGTCCCCTGGCCCCGTCTGCTGGAGCTGCCCCACTGGGAGGGGGACGCCATCTTCCTGGACCTGATCGGCCGGGACGTCCCCTTCTTCTCCCTGAAGCTGTGCTACCGGGGGGAGACCCTGGTCCGCGCCGTACTGGATGGAAAAACCATAAAGGAGGAGTCAACATGAAGCCTGAGTATGTGAATACCTTTGGTCTGCGCAAGGTCAGCAGTCCCACCGGGGAAATTTTGGAGGTCACCCTGGACGCCAGCCACAAGTATATGGAGACGTCGGTCACCGTCACCTCCAAGGGGCTGGAGAACATCTCCACCCCCGCCGCCGAGCTGGTGGCCTCCATCGTCATGAACCGCCAGACCGCCCTGTCCCTGCGCAACCTGCTCAACCAGACGCTGGGGGAGGGCTGAAAAAATCCCGCCGGGCCTCCGGCGGGATTTTTTTGCTCATTTTACTCACAGGCCCAGGCCGTAGACCCGGTTGGCATTTTCAAAGAAGATCTTCTCGTGGTGCTCCTCCGGGGTCAGCCGGGCGATGAAGGCGATATACTCCCCCAGGTTCACGATGGGCCAGTCGGTGCCGTACAGCACCCGGTCCCAGGCCTCCATGTACTCCAGCCAGCCCCGCAGCATGGCCACATACCCCGCCTGCTTCTGGAAATAGGCGTCCAGCTGGATGCGCCCCTCCAGCAGGCCGGACAGGTCGGTACACACGTTGGGGTTCTTCTCCACCACCGCCGCGGCCGCCTCCAGGAAGGGGTTGCCGTAGTGGCACATGATGAACCGGGTGCGGGGGTTCTCCGCCGCCGCGTCGTCCAGGGCCAGGGGGTGGCTGTACTTCAGGTGGGCCCGGGAAAAGGCGGTCTGGCCCATGTGGACGGCCACCGGCTTGTCGTACCGGGCCGCCAGCTGGTACACCGGCTTGTACACCGGGTCGTCCAGCCAGATGGTGTTGTAGCCGGGGTAGAGCTTGACACCGCAGCAGTTCTCCCGCTTCAGGTGCTCCTCCACCTGGTCGGGCAGGTCCTCGGGGATGAAGCTGCCCCGCCGGAGCACCAGGCTGTCCAGCCCCACGCAGTAGTGGAACAGGTCGGCGGGGTAGCTGTGGTAGCCCGTCTCCAGGCTGCGGTTGCCCATGACCACGCCGTGGACCATGCCCAGCTGGCCGTAGACCTCCCGCAGGTGCTCCACCGAATTCACATGGCCCACCGCCGCGAACTCCTCGTCCTGCCGCGGGTCGGACGGGAACAGGTGCAGGTGGGCGTCGATGATCTTCATTTTGCACTCCCCCTCTTCTGTGACCGGACCTCCCTGCCCCAGGCGATGGCCAGGGCCAGCAGGGTGGACGGGATGGCCACGATGGCGGGCATCAGCCACTCTAGCCCGGTCAGCGGGCTCAGCGCGGGCACCTCCCGGATGAGGGCCAGCACCAGCAGATGGATCGCGTAGATCCCCAGGGTCAGCTTGCGCCCGCAAAGCTGTAAAAAGTCGTACACTGTCCCTTCCGGGGCCCGGCGGTAACGCAGACAGCGGCCCATCAGCCCGGCCAGCAGGACCAGGGTGCCCAGATAGATCTCCTGCCGCCCGGCCAGCCAGGCCTCCAGCAGGCTCATCCCCGCCCCGGCGGCGATGAGGATGTGCCACGGCACGTCCAGGCGCTTGAGCTCCCTGCGCCGCTTGGCGCACCAGGCCCCCAGGGCGAAGAAGGGCAGGCCGTCCAGCAGGGCGCTGTGCAGCACCAGGTTGTCCGCGTACCAGCCCAGCAGGCCGCCCAGCTCCCCCATGTACAGGTGGACTGCCAGCAGGACCAGGCCCAAAATGGCGCAGGCCCCGTAGGGCAGCTTCCGCCCGGCGCTGCGGCAGAGCAGGGTCAGCATCCACCACCACAGGTACACCACCGCCAGCGCCCCCAAGAACCACAGCTGCCAGCCGTAGGACAGCGGGACGGTCTGACAGCCCAGGAAGCGCACCAGCTGCTCCCAGTTGAACACGCTGGACAGCCACTCCAGCACCGGCCTGCCCCGGCGGACGGTCAGCCACAGGTCCAGGAAGAAGTAGGGCACGCAGACCACGCACAGGTACTCCAGCGTCCGCACCGCCCGGCGCCACAGGGCCCAGGCCGGGGCGTTCAGGCTGAAATACCCGGCGGTCAGGAAGAAAAAGGGCACGGCGAACCGGGCCAGCGCCCGCACCGCGATGCCCACCGGCCCCGGGAACAGGACGTGGATGGAGATCACCGCGTAGATGGCGACGCCCCGGTACAAGTCCATGCGCCGGTTGCGGCCCGGCCTTCTCCTTCTCCTCATGGCGTCCTCCTCTCGCGGCGGCGTGGGGATGGCTGGAAAATACTGTCCCAGGTTAGAATTATTGTAGCATAGTTTTCCGGAAATGTCACCCTCTCTTGCAAAACGGCGGGAAACCATTTATAATCGACCTGGAGATCACTTCCCGGAGGCCTGAACCATGTACCTTGCCGACTACCACACCCACACCCGCTGCTCCTTCGACAGCCAGGCCGCCCTGCTGGACGAGGCCGCCCAGGCCCTCTCCCTGGGGCTGAAGGAGCTGTGCACCACCGACCACTGCGATCTGCTGGACGAGCACGGCGGCCGGGTGGCCGGCCTGGACTGGGCCCCCATCCTGGAGCAGTACGCCCAGGCCGCCGCGGCCTTTGAGGGGCGGCTGAAGCTGCGTCTGGGCCTGGAGCTGGGCGAGGCACCGGTGGACCCGGAGCTCGCCCGGGGTATCCTGGCCGGCGCGCCGCTGGACTTCGTCATCGGCTCCATCCACAACATGAGCCCCCGGGCCGGGGGGGAGGACTTCTACTATCTGCCCCTCACCGACGCCGCGGCCTGCTACGCCGTGCTGGACGACTACTTCGCCTCTCTCCTGGAGCTGGTGAAGCTGACCGACACCTACGACGTGCTGGGGCACGTGATCTACCCCCTGCGGTACATGTCCGGCGCGTCCAACGGTCCCGTCACCCTGGACCGCTACCAGGACCAGCTGCGCGCCCTGTTCACCGCCGCCGCCCAGGCCGGGCGGGGCATCGAGGTGAACACCTGCCGGGGGCAGACCCTGGACGAGTGGCTGCCGGTGCTGGAGCTCTACCGGGCCTGCGGCGGGGAGATCGTCACCGTGGGCACCGACGCCCACACCGCCCAGGACATCGGGAAGGGCATCCAGGAGGCCCAGGCCCTGCTCAGGCAGGCCGGGTTCCGCTACCAGGCGGTGTTCTGCCGCCGCATCCCCCAGTTCATCCGCCTGTAAGGGCTATCATTGAAGGAGGTTTTTCATTATGATCGCAATCGGTTCCGACCACGGAGGCTACCCGCTCAAGGAGCACATCAAGGCCTATCTGGAGGGCAAGGGCATCTCCTGCAAGGACGTGGGCTGCTACAGCACGGAGAGCTGCGACTACCCCATCTTCGGCAAGGCGGTGGGCGAGGCCGTGGCCAGCGGCGAGTGTGAGAAGGGAATCGTCATCTGCACCACCGGCGTGGGCATCTCCATGGCCGCCAACAAGGTCAGGGGCATCCGCTGCGCCCTGTGTGCCGACTCCTACACCGCTGAGATGACCCGCCGCCACAACGACGCCAACGTGCTGGCCATGGGCGGGGCCATCATCGGCCCGGGCCTGGCCCAGCGGATCGTGGACGTGTTCCTGTCCACCCAGTTTGAGGGCGGCCGCCACGCCCGGCGGGTGGGCGAGATCATGGACATCGAAAAATAAGCAAAAAAATACCCCTCAGCTCGGCTGAGGGGTATTTTTTTGCTTATTTATCCCAGGATGGCGCCCTTGTCGGCGGAGGACACCAGCTTGGCGTACCGGGCCAGGTAGCCGGTCTTGATCTTGGGCTCGGGGCACACCCAGGCGGCCTTCCGGGCGGCCAGGACGGCCTCGTCCACCTTCAGCTGGATGGACTTGCCGGGGATGTCGATGGCGATGATATCGCCCTCCTCCACCAGGCCGATGGGGCCGCCGGAGGCGGCCTCGGGGCTCACGTGGCCGATGGACGCTCCCCGGGTGGCGCCGGAGAAGCGGCCGTCGGTGATGAGGGCCACCTCCTTGTCCAGACCCATGCCCGCGATGGCAGAGGTGGGGTTGAGCATCTCCCGCATACCGGGGCCGCCCTTGGGGCCCTCATAGCGGATGACCACCACGTCGCCGGAGACGATCTTCCCGGCGTAGATGGCCTCGATGGCCTCCTCCTCGGAGTTGAACACCCGGGCGGGGCCCTCGTGGACCATCATCTCGGGGGCCACAGCGGACTGCTTGACCACGCAGCCGTCGGGGGCCAGGTTGCCCTTGAGCACGGCGATGCCGCCGGTGGGGCTGAAGGGGTTGTCGATGGGCCGGATGAGCTCGGGGTCGCGGTTCACCACGCCCTCCAGGTTCTCGGCGATGGTCTTTCCGGTGCAGGTGATGAGGGAGGTGTCCAGCAGGCCCTTCTTGGTCAGCTCCTTCATGACGGCGTACACGCCGCCGGCCCGCTCCAGGTCCTCCATGTAGGTGAAGCCCGCCGGGGCCAGGTGGCACAGGTTGGGGGTCTTGGCGGAGATCTCGTTGGCCATGTCGAAGGAGATCTCCACGCCGCACTCGTGGGCGATGGCGGGCAGGTGGAGCATGGTATTGGTGGAGCAGCCCAGGGCCATGTCCACCGTCTCGGCATTGTGGAAGGCCGCCTCGGTCATGATGTCCCGGGGCCGGATGTCCTTCTCCACCAGCTCCATGATCTTCATGCCCGCGTGCTTGGCCAGGCGGAGCCGGGCGGACCACACGGCGGGGATGGTGCCGTTGCCCCGCAGGGCCATGCCGATGGCCTCGGTGAGACAGTTCATGGAGTTGGCGGTGTACATGCCGGAGCAGGAGCCGCAGGTGGGGCAGGCGTTCTCCTCATACTCCTCCACGCCCTGCTCGTCCAGCTTGCCGGCGTAGTAGGCGCCCACGGCCTCGAACATGTGGGACAGGCAGGTGCGCCGGCCGTCGTTCAGGGTGCCGGCCAGCATGGGGCCGCCGGAGACGAAGATGGTGGGCACATTCACCCGGGCGGCGGCCATGAGCAGGCCGGGGACGTTCTTGTCGCAGTTGGGGATCATCACCAGGCCGTCGAACTGGTGGGCGATGGCCATGGCCTCGGTGGAGTCGGCGATCAGGTCCCGGGTGACCAGGGAGTACTTCATGCCCACGTGGCCCATGGCGATGCCGTCACACACGGCGATGGCGGGGAACTCCACGGGGGTGCCGCCGGCGGCCCGGACGCCGGCCTTGACCGCCTCGGCGATCTTGTCCAGGTTCATATGGCCGGGGACGATCTCATTGTAGGAGCACACCACGCCGATGAGGGGGCGCTCCAGCTCCTCCTTGGTGTAGCCCAGGGCGTACAGCAGGGAGCGGTTGGGGGCGGCGGGGATACCTTTTTTCACAACGTCAGAGCGCATAGCATAGCCTCCTGTCAAAAATGGGGGAAAGCCCCCGGCATGAGCCGGGGGCCTTTTGCCGGTTTAGTTGGACGCGGTGTCCAGGTCGGTGTCGCCGCCCCAGATCATGTTCTTGCGCAGCTCCTCGCCCACGATCTCCATCTGGTGCTTCTTGAGCTGGGCGCGCTTGGAGTTGAAGAAGGTGCGGCCGTTGCTCTTGTTCTCGGCGATCCAGCGGCCGGCGAAGGTGCCGTCCTGGATGTCCTTGAGGACAGCCTTCATGTGGGCCTTGATCTCGTCGTGAGGCAGGACGCGGGGGCCGGAGACGTACTCGCCGAACTCAGCGGTATCGGAGATGGAGTAGTTCATGGCCGCGATGCCGCCCTTGTTGATCAGGTCAACGATCAGCTTCATCTCGTGGATGCACTCGAAGTAGGCGTTCTCGGGGGCGTAGCCGGCCTCCACCAGGGTCTCGAAGCCGCACTGCATCAGATCCACCACGCCGCCGCACAGCACGGTCTGCTCGCCGAACAGGTCGGTCTCGGTCTCGTCGTGGAAGGTGGTCTCCATCACGCCGGCGCGGGCGCCGCCGATGCCGGCGATATAGGCCAGGGCGATCTTATAGGCGTCGCCGGTGGCGTTCTGCTCCACGGCCACCAGGCAGGGCACGCCCTTGCCGTTGACATAGGTGGAGCGGACGGTGTGGCCGGGACCCTTGGGGGCGGCCATGAACACGTCCACGCCCTTGGGGGGCACGATCTGCTGATAGCGGATGTTGAAGCCGTGGGCGAAGGCCAGGGCGTTGCCCTCCTCCAGGTTGGGGGCGATGTCCTTCTTGTACACGTCGGCCTGGACCTCGTCGTTGATGAGCATCATCACGATGTCGCCCCACTTGGCGGCCTCGGGCACGGTCATGACCTTCAGGCCGGCCTTCTCTGCGTTGGCCCAGTTCTTGGAGCCGGGACGCAGGCCCACGCACACGTCGCAGCCGGAGTCCTTCAGGTTCAGCGCGTGGGCGTGACCCTGGGAGCCGTAGCCGATGATCGCGATCTTCTTGCCGTTGAGGTAGTTGATGTCGCAGTCCTTCTCATAGTACATTTTTGCCATAGTTGTATTCCTCCTTGATTTTATTGTCGTCATATATAGTGCTACGTCCTCTTTCGATGGCGATAGTACCCGTCTTTGCAATCTCCAGCACGCCGTAGTCCTCCAGCAGCCGGGTCAGGGCGTCGGTCTTTTCCCGCTCCCCGAAGATGGCCACGGTGAGGGTCTCGTGGCTGACGTCGATGATCTTGGCCCGGAAGATGTTGGCCATCTGGATGACCTCGTCCCGGGCGTTTCGGTCGGCCGCCTGCACCTTGATGAGGGCAAACTCCCGCTGGATGGAGCTCTTCTCGTCCAGCAGCTTCACCGCCAGCACGGGGATGAGCTTGCGGCACTGGGCGGCCAGCTGGGAGATCATCACCTCGTCCCCGTGGACCACGATGGTGATCCGGGTGACGCCGGGCCGGTCGGTCTCACCGGAGACGATGGACTCGATGTTGTAGCCCTTCCGGGAGAACAGCCGGGCCACCTGGCTCAAAACGCCGGGGACGTCCCGCACCAGGATGGACAGGGTGTAGGCCTTCCTGGTCATATCAAACTCTTTCTTCACGCCGTCCACCCCCTTAGTGCAGCAGGAAGTCGGTGATGTGGGCGCCGCCGGCCACCATGGGCCGGACCATCTCGTCCATATCCAGCATACAGTCGATGACGCAGCCACAGCCGGCGGAGAGTGCCTCCCGGAAGGCCTTCTCCATCTCCGCCTGGGTGGTCACCCGGAAGCCCTTGAGGCCGTAAGCCTCGGCCAGCTTGACGAAGTCGGGGCCCCGGTCCAGGGTGGTCTCGGAGTAGCGCTCGTGATAGATCAGGTGCTGCCACTGGCGGACCATGCCCAGGGTGCCGTTGTTGAACACCACGGTGATGATGGGCAGCTTATAGTGCTCCACGGTGGCCAGCTCGTTGCAGTTCATGCGGAAGCAGCCGTCGCCGGTGGTGTGGACCACCACCTTGTCCGGGTTGCCCATCTTGGCCCCGATGGCGGCGCCCAGGCCGAAGCCCATGGTGCCGAAGCCGCCGGAGGTCAGAAGCTGACCGGGGTAGTCGAAGTGGAAATGCTGGATGGACCACATCTGGTGCTGGCCCACGTCGGTGGCCACGATGGTGTCCTGGGGGGCCAGGCGGCGGATGGTCTCCAGCACCTGCTTGGGGGTGAGCTGCTCGCTGACCCGGGGGATGGAGGGCTGGCGCAGGGGCAGGATGTGCTCCTTCCACTCCGGGTGGCTGTACTGGCCCAGCCGCTGGTTGAGCAGCTCCAGCACCCGCTTGGCGTTGCCCACGATGTGGTGGTCGGTGAGCACGTTCTTGTCGATCTCGGAGCGGTCGATGTCGATCTGGACGATCTTGGCCTGGCTGGCGAAAGTCTCGGGCTGGAGGGCCACCCGGTCGGAGAACCGGCAGCCCACGGCGATGAGCAGGTCACACTCGTTGCAGGCCACATTGCTGGCCTGGGAGCCGTGCATCCCGATCATGCCGGCGGTGAGGGGGTGTCCGCCGGGGAACCCGCCGCCGCCCATGACGGTGATGGCCACCGGGGCGTCCAGCTTCTCGGCCAGCTCCCGGAACTCCTTGTCCGCCCGGGCGCGGACCACGCCGCCGCCGCAGATGAGCAGGGGCTTCTCCGACTGGGCGATCATGTCGGCCAGGATGTCGATGTCGTCGGAATTGGGCTCGGGGGCCTTGAGCTCGTGGGCGTCGGCCAGGGCCTTGATGCTGCCCAGGCGGCGGTTCTGGGTCCAGGGGACGAACTCGTAGTCGATCTCCACGCTGGGGGCGGTGACGTTTTTCAGGAAGTCGATCAGAACGGGGCCCGGCCGGCCGGTGGCGGCCACGGCGAAGGCCTCCCGCATCACGTCGGGGATGGTCTGGGCGTCCCGCACCAGGTAGGTGGCCTTGGTGATGGGCATGGCGATGCCGGTGATGTCCACCTCCTGGAAGGAGTCCTTGCCCAGATAGGGCTCGGCCACGTTGCAGGTCAGAAAGACCACGGGGGAGGAGTCCATGTAGGCGGTAGCGATGCCGGTGGTCAGGTTGGTGGCCCCGGGGCCGCTGGTGGCGAAGCACACCCCCACCTTGCCGGTGGACCGGGCGTAGCCGTCGGCGGCGTGGGCCGCCCCCTGCTCGTGGGCGGTCAGGATGTGGGTGATCTTGTCCCGGTAGTTGTACAGCTCATCATAGACGTTCAGGATGGAACCGCCGGGATAGCCGAAAACGGTGTCCACCTCCTGCTCCAGCAGGCACTCCATGATGGCCTGGGTTGCTCGAATCTTCATTGTTTTCAACTCCAGTTTCTGGGCAAAGCCTCGCAGAGTTCGCGCCCGCAGGCGCGAAGAATTTTCATTTATTTTTCCCGGTGGCGCGCACGTCGGGAAAAATACCTCTCGGCCCGCAAACGTGCGAGCGAAATGGGTCCCGGCCGAAGCCCAGCGCAGCGGGTTCGGCTGGGAAAGGAGGAGCAGCGTAATGAGTGAGCTTTCGCCGCAGGCGGAAGCGAAGGATATAGAGCTTGCGACGACGCGCGCTGCCGCGGGCCGCAGTCTTTTCAAACAAGTGGCTCCGCCACTTGTTTGATTAAATATTTCCGCTCCCCTTTTGCAGGGCAATGACGCCCGTCCTCGCCAGGGCCTTGATGGAGAAGGGGCGCAGCATGTCCTCGAACACCTCGATGCGGTCGGGGGTGTCGGACAGCTCCAGGGTGAGGGAGGTGGGGGAGATATCGGCCACCCTGGCCCCCATCAGCTCGCAGATGGTCATGATGTCCTGCCGGGTCTTGGGGGTGGCGTTGACCTTGATGAGCACCAGCTCCCGGCCGATCAGGCTGTTCTCGTCCAGGGTGCGGACCTTGATGACATCCACCAGCTTGTTGAGCTGCTTCTCCACCTGCTCCACCACGCTGTTGCCGCTGTCCACGATGATGGTGATGCGGGAGATGGTGGGGTCGTCGGTGGTGCCCACGGCCAGGGACTCGATGTTGAAGGCCCGGCGAGAGAACAGGTTGGTGATGCGGTTGAGCACGCCGGCCCGGTTCTCCACCAGGACGGAAATGGTCTGTTTCATCTCTCCCCCTCCTTAATCCGTGGTGTTCACGTCGGGATGTACCTCGCAGATGAGCAGGCAGCTGCCCTCATGCGCCAGGAACTGGTCCAGCACACCGTCCAGGCTGTCCTCGTCGTCGGCCGTCAGGCTGGGGATGCCGTAGGCGGCGGCGATGGCGGCGAAGTCGGGGGAGCCGTCCAGGTCCACCCCGAAGGGGCCGTGGTAGGGGGCGGCGCGCTGGATCTGGTTGACCAGGCCCAGCACCCGGTTGCGGAACAGCACGATCTTGATGTCCATGCCGGCGTGCCTCACAGCGGCCAGCTCGTTCATGTCCATCTGGAAGGACCCGTCGCCGCAGACCACGATGTTCTGCTTGTCCGGGGCGGCCACCTTGGCGCCAATGGCGGCGGGCAGGGCGTATCCCATGGTGCCCAGGCCGCCGCTGGTGAGCAGGCGTCCGTGCTTCTGAGGCAGGTATTTGCAGGTGAAGATCTGGTTCTGGCCCACGTCCACGCTGACGATGGCGTCCTCGTCCAGCTTCCGGCCCAGCCTGCGCAGGACGGTGCCGGGGAATACATAGCCCTCCCGGCGGGGGAACTGGCGGTTCAGCTCGGCCCGGCGGTAGTCCCCCAAAAAGTCCAGCCACTCGGCGGAGTCGGCCACCGGCGGGTCCTTGTCCAGCATCTGGCGCAGGATGACCTTCACGTTGCCCACCAGGGGGATCTGGGCCTGCATGTTCTTGCCGATCTCCGCCGGGTCCACGTCGATGTGGATCATGGGCATCCGGCGCTGGATCTCGGCAGGGTTGATGATGGCGCGGTCGGCCGCCCGGGCGCCCACCATGATGAGCAGGTCGGACTTGACCAGGGCCTTGTTGGCGCAGGCGTTGCCGTGGGCGCCGATCATGCCCATGTTCAGGGGGTGGTCGGTGGGCATGAGGGAGATGCCCATCATGGTCTTGACCACGGGGATGGCGCACCGCTCGGCCAGCTCCAGCAGCTCCGCCTGGGCCCCGGCCAGCCACACGCCGCCGCCGGCGCAGATGAGGGGCTGTTTGGCGTTGGAGATGGCCTCGATGACCCGCTTGATCTGCAGCTCGTTGCCCTTCACGCTGGGCTTGTAGCCCCGGATGTTCACCGTCTCCGGGTACTCAAAGCGCTTGAGCTCCTGGTTTTGCACGTCGATGGGCACGTCGATGAGCACCGGCCCGGGCCGCCCGGTGGCGGCGATGTGGAAGGACTCCTTCACGACGCGGGGGATGTCGTTGGCGTCCTTGACCAGGTAGCTGTGCTTGGAGAAGGGGGCCACAGCGCCAGTGATGTCCACCTCCTGGAAGATATCCCGGCCCAGCAGGTGGCTGGGCACCTGGCCGGTGATGGCCACCATGGGGATGGAGTCCATGAAGGCGGTGGCGATGCCGGTGATGAGGTTGGTGGCCCCCGGGCCGCTGGTCACCATGCACACCCCCACCTTGCCGGAGATGCGGGCGTAGCCCGAGGCCATGTGGCCGGCATTCTGCTCGGTGCGCACCAGGGTGTAGCCGATCTCCGGGTGCTCCTTCAGCGCGTCCACCGCCGGGCATATCGTCGCCCCGGCGTAGCCGAAGATGTGGTCCACCTGCTCGCACAGCAGGCTTTGGATCAGGGCCTGTGCTCCTGTCATGGTATTCCCTCCATTGGTATTTCCCGCTCCGGGGAGTAAAAATAAAGGCCTCGTCCTGTCTCTAGGACGAAGCCGCTGCTCCGTGGTACCACCTAAATTCGCGGGCAGGCCGCCCGCGCGCTTTCAGCCCCGGTAACGGCGGGGGGACCGTTCCTGCCTACTTGGGCCCTGGCCGGTTCAGCGGGACAGCTCATGGGTGATGTTCAGCCCTGGCCGCTTCGGAGGAGCTTGCAGCACCCGCTCCCTCTCTGTACGTCGGCGACCTGCCTACTTGTCCAATCATCGCTCAGTTCACAGGGGACAATCCCCTTTATAAGTATGATTTATGTTACCGCACCGCTCCGAATTTGTCAATCGCTTTTTGCCAACTGGCGCATTTTTCTTGCAAAACGCTCGATTCCGGGCCCGCCGCCCGCCCAAAAGTCTGCCAAATGTCCACCGGGCGCTCCCCCGGAAAAGCGCCCGGCCCGCGGCGGCGGGGCGAAATGCGAATCGTCTCCCGCCCCCGGCGGGGGCGGGAGACGATCATTCACACCTCCATGATGACAGGCAGGATCATGGGGGAGCGCTTGGTCTTTTTGTAGAGGTAGGCGGACAGGTCAGCCTTGACCTCGCCCTTGATGGCCGACCAGTCGGTGGCGTAGCGGGTCTCCACCGAGTCGATGGCCTCCAGGGCCACCTGGCGCAGCTCATCCATCAGCCCCTCGGACTCCTTCACGTACACGAACCCCCGGGTGATGAGGTCCGGGCCGGAGACCAGGCTGCCGTCCTCCCCGGACATGGACATGACCACCACGATCATGCCGTCCTGGGCCAGATGCCGCCGGTCCCGGAGCACCACACTGCCCACGTCGCCCACGCCGTAGCCGTCCACGAACACCTGCCCGGCGGTGACGGCGCCGTTGAGCCGGGCGGAGTTGGCGGTGAGCTCAATGACCCGGCCGATCTCGCTGATGAGGATGCGGTCGGAGTCCATGCCCATCTCCCGGGCCAGCCGGGCGTGGAGCTGGAGCATCCGCTGCTCGCCGTGGACGGGGATGAAGAATTTGGGCTTGACCAGGGCGTGGATGATCTTCAGCTCCTCCTGGCAGGCGTGGCCGGACACGTGCAGGGCCAGCTCCCGCTCGTTGAGCACCTCGGCCCCCTTTCGGTAGAGCTCGTTGACCACGTTGCCCATGGCGTGCTCGTTGCCGGGGATGGTGCTGGCGGAGATGATGATCCGGTCCCCGGGCATGATGTCCACCTGCCGGTGGGTGGAGAAGGCCATCCGGCTCAGGGCGGACATGGCCTCCCCCTGGCTGCCGGTGGTGATGATGCACACCTTGTCCTTGGGCAGGGACTTGATGTGGTTCAGGTCCATGAGCACCCCGTCGGGGACGTTCATATACCCCAGCTCCATGGACACCTTCATGGCGTTCTCCATGCTCCGCCCGGTGACCGCCACCCGGCGGCCGTAGCGGGCGGCCACGTCGATGATCTGCTGGAGCCGGTCCACGTTGCTGGCGAAGGTGGTGACGATGATGCGCTGGGTGCAGCCCCGGAACAGGCCGTCAAAGCTGGCCCCCACGCTGCGCTCGGAGCGGGTGTAGCCGGGCCGCTCCACATTGGTGGAGTCGCACAGCAGGGCCAGCACTCCCTCGTTGCCCAGCTGGCCCAGCCGGGCCAGGTCGATCATGCCGCCCTGGATGGGGGTGGTGTCGATCTTGAAGTCTCCGGTGTGGACGCAGGTGCCCACCGGGCACTTGATGGCGAAGGCCACCGCGTCGGCGATGGAGTGGTTGACGTGGATGAACTCCACGGAGAACCTGCCCGCGGCAACCACATCCCCCGCCTCGCAGGTGATGATCCTGGTCTTGTCCAGCAGGTGGTGCTCCTCCAGCTTCAGGCGGATCAGCCCCGCGCTCATGCGGGTGGCGTAGATGGGAGCGTTGACGGAGCGCAGCACGTAGGGCAGCGCCCCGATGTGGTCCTCGTGGCCGTGGGTAATGAAGATGCCCCGGATCTTGTTCTGGTTCTTGATGAGGTAGCTCACATCGGGGATCACCACGTCGATGCCGTACATGTCGTCGTCGGGGAACCCCATGCCGCAGTCCACCACCACGATGTCATTGCCGTACTCGTAGACCGTCAGGTTCTTGCCGATCTCATCCAGACCGCCCAGAGAGATGATTTTCAGTTTTTCTGCCATAAATACTCCTTTACATGTGATAACAGGGAAATCAACTGCTATGTATGGGAGCCAGGCGGCGCAGGGCTATCAGGCGGAGGGGGCTGCGCTGTCCGGCCCTGCCTCGCCGGCCAGCGCAAACGGCCCTTCGCCTTTTGCCGCGCTGTCTCCTTTTGTGCCCGCAGGGCGGTCCCGCGCCTGTATGCGCGGACCTCCTGTGGATATATTTAGGCGCGTCCCGGGCCCGCATCGCCCGGTGTCTGCGCATAAATCCGTGCCTTTCCCGGCGGGGGCGCGCTCGGCCCCCGGGGGTGGTATAGTTAAGGATACCACATCCTGCTGTCAAAGTACACCCTCAATTTTTTCGCTCCTCTTGGGCATCCTGACGGAACAGCTCCCGATCGGTGCGGGCACAGCGGCCGGCGTACAGGTCGCACAGCTCGGCGGCCAGCTCCATGTCCGGGCTCTCCGCCACCACCCGCAGGGCGTGCCGCCGGGCCAGGGGCACCAGATACACCCAGCCGTTGCCCGTGCGGATGCGCACCCCCTCGCCGCCGGCGTCCCGGCCGTACTGCTTGGACAGCTCCTGCATCACCCGGCCCCGGTCGGCGGACAGGGGCACCTCCCGCTTCCGGGCGGAGAACCGGGGCGTCTTGGCCATCAGGGCCTCCAGGCTCTCCCCGCCGGCGGCCATGCGGGAGCAGATGCGCGCGGCGGCGAAGGCCGCGTCCCGCAGCCAGGGCAGCCGGGCGTACAGCTCCCGGGCCCGCTCCCCGTCCCGGCCCAGCCGCAGGGCCTGGCCGTTCAGCCCCGCGGCCACCAGGTCCACCGCCGCGCTGGCCCCGTCGGGGACGGCCACCCTGCCGCAGCCGTTCTCCATCTCGATGAGGCACAGCAGGGTCAGCAGCTGCTCCGGCTCCAGCATGGCCCCCCGCTCGTCCTGGGCGGTGAGGTAGAACCCGCCGTGCTCCGCGCCGAAGGCGGGGATGCCCCGCTTCCAGCAGTCGGTGACGGTGCAGCCCAGCCGCTCCAGGCACCACCGCAGGCTCCGCTCCGCCGGGCTGTCCCCCGGCACCGCCACGGTGAGGGCGCGGGGGAGCACCTTCCGGATCGCGGCGGCCCGGGCTGCGTCGTCGGCGTAGTCGTTGGGGGTGATGTGGATGTGCTCCGCCTCCCCCATCCGCCCGGCGTTCACCCGCTGGCACTCCCCCTGGAGCAGGGCGTTCTCCAGCTTTCGCTCCCGGGCCCGGCCCAGGGTCAGGCCGTCCCGGTCGAAGAAGTGGAGGTAGATCCGCTCCCCCTCCTGCTCTGCGAACAGGGAGGCGTCCAGCCTGCACCGGCCGGCCAGCCAGGCGGCCTGGGCGGCACACTGCATATCGTGGATGAGCACACCGGCCCCGGCGGCGCAGGCCCCGCTGGCCGCGGCCTGGGCCAGCATCCGGGCCCCGGCTCCGCCGCAGTGGCCCAGGCCCACCCGGCCCCCGGTGCCCAGGGCGCTGCCGATGGACACCATGGCCTCCGGCCCGATGTCCTGCCCCAGCACCCCGCGGATGACGCCGCCATCCCCGAAGCGCACCGTCCCCCGCTGGGCCTGGGTGGTGATGGAGCGGGCCAGACGGCCGCCCCTGGGGGCCACCCGGCCCGGCCACAGCCGCACCCCCTCCAGCAAAATGCTGTTCTCCTGGGCGACGGCGTTCTCCCCCAGCACCGCGCCCTCGTTCAAAACGGCCTGCCGCTGGGCAGCGGCCCCCCGGCACAGGATGGCCCCGTACAGGGTGGTCCTCTCCTCCGCCCGGGCGCCGGGCAGGAGCACGGAGCGCTGGATCAGGCTGGCCCTGCCGGCCACAGCCCCGGCCTCCAGCACCGCGTGGGGCCCTATCAGGCACCCTGGCTCCAGCCGGGCCCCCTCCCCGATCCAGCAGGGGGGCACCACGGTGGCCCCCTCCGGCACGTCCTGGGCGCTCCAGACCCCGGGGGTGCGCTGGGGCAGGGCCAGGTCGATGTGGTACTTCCCGCTCAGCGCGTCGGCCACGCAGGTCAGGTAGGCCCGGCAGTCCCCCATGTCGCACCAGTAGCCCGCGCCGGGGCAGCCGTAGAGCCCGGCCCCGCCCCGCAGCAGCTTGGGGAACAGGTCCTTGCCAAAGTCGAAGGCGCACCCCTCCGGCACCTGGTCCATGACCCGGGGGGAGAGGAGATAGACGCCGGTGTTCACCATGTTGGTCACCACCTGGCCCCAGGCGGGCTTCTCGATGAACTGGATGATGCGGCTGTCCTCATCCGTGAGCACCAGCCCGTACTCCAGGGGGGTGGGCTGGGGGGAGAGGAGCAGGGTGGCGTCCGCCCGGCGCTCCCGGTGGAACTCTATGGCGGCGGTCAGGTCGAAGTCGCACACCGCGTCCCCGCTGACGACCAGGAAGTCCTCCCGCCCCAGGTAGGGCATACAGGCCTTCACGCTGCCCGCTGTGCCCAGGGGGGTCTCCTCCTCCAGGTAGGTCAGATGGACCCCCAGCCGCGCCCCGTCCCCGAAGTAGTCCTTCACCGCCTGGGGCATGTAGCACAGGGTGACGCAGATGTCGGTGATCCCGTGCCGCCGGAGCAGGGCGATGCTGTGCTCCATCACCGGGCGGCCGAACAGGGGCACCATGGGCTTGGGCATCCCCAGGGACAGGGGGCGCAGGCGGGTGCCCTCCCCGCCGGCCATGATAACAGCTTTCATAAAAGTGTCCACACCTTTTCCGATTTTTCTGGAGGGCCGGCCGCCGGTCCCACCCCGGAATGGCCGGTTTTTGTGCAAGTGCCCCTTATTATTGCCTAAAAAACAAGAATTAAACGCAATATTTGTGAGATATGCCCTCTTGTCCATAGTGTAAGAATATGATATACTCCATATACAGATTTTAACAGTTGACACAGCGGGGTGTGCAGATGCAGATCAGACCGGGAAAATACCGCCACTTCAAGGGCGGGGAATATCAGGTCCTGGGTGTGGCCCGGCACTCGGAGACCGGTGAGGAGCTGGTGGTCTACCGCGCCCTGTACGGGGAGGGCGGCCTGTGGGTCCGTCCCGCCGCCATGTGGAGCGAGACGGTGGACCGGGACGGCTACCGCGGCCCCCGCTTTGTGCCTCTGGAGGTCCAGCCGTGAATATCCAGATCTTCGGCAAGTCCAAGTGCTTCGACACCAGGAAGGCCCAGCGCTGGTTCAAGGAGCGGCGCATCAAGGTCCAGGACGTGGACCTGAAAAAATACGGCATGAGCCGGGGCGAGCTGGCCAGCGTGAAAAACGCGGTGGGGCTGGCCGCCATGATCGACCCCGCCCATCCCGACAGCGCGCTGCTGGAGTATCTGGCCTACGACCAGGACAAGCTGGACAAGCTGTATGAGGACCCGACCCTGCTGCGCACCCCCATCGTCCGCAACGGCAGACAGGCCACCGTGGGCTACTGCCCCGAGGTGTGGCAGACTTGGCTCCAGGCGTGAAGAAAGTCCCATTTAACGGACATGGTATCCGCTAAGATAGGGGTATCATGAAACTGGGAGGGAACGCCTGTGGCAAAAAGCGCAAATCAAAAGCTGAAACTGCTCTGCCTGCGCCAGATCCTGGAGCAGCGCAGCGACGAGGAGCACCCCATCACCGTCCAGGAGCTGATCACCCAGCTGGCCCGGCAGGATATCAAGGCGGAGCGCAAGAGCATCTACGACGACCTGGAGGCCCTGCGCACCTTCGGGCTGGACGTACAAAACCGAAAGGGCAGCACCCCGGGGTGGTTCATCGGGGCGCGCACCTTCGAACTGGCGGAGCTGAAGCTGCTGGTGGACGCGGTGCAGTCCTCCCGCTTCATCACCCAGCGCAAAAGCGACGCCCTCATCCGCAAGCTGGAGCGCCTGGCCAGCGTCCATCAGGCCCGCCAGCTCCAGCGTCAGGTCTACGTCAGCGGGCGCATCAAGGTGATGAACGAGAGCATCTACTACAACGTGGACAAGCTCCATACCGCCATCGCCGCCCGCCTGGCCATCACCTTCCGCTACTTCGACTACAACGTACATAAGGAGAAGGTCTTTCGCCGCGGCGGCGGGCGCTACACCGTCTCCCCCTACGGCCTGATCTGGAACAGCGAGTACTACTACCTGGTCGCCTACGACAGCTCCAACCGGCAGATGCGCCACTACCGGGTGGATAAGATGTCCGACATCGTCGTCACCAGCCTGAAGCGGGAGGGGGAGGACCTGTACCCCAGCTTCGACCTGGCCGTCTATGGACAGAAGCACTTCGGCATGTTCAGTGGGCAGGAGGCCACCGTCACCCTGCGCTGCCGCAGCTCCATGGCCGGCATCGTGATGGACCGGTTCGGCCAGGACATCATCCTGGTCCCCCAGGACGAGGACCACTTCACCGTCACCCTGCCCGTAGTGCTCAGCCCCCAGTTCTACGGCTGGCTGTTCGGTCTGGAGGACAACGTGGTCCTCACAGCGCCCCAGTGGGCAGCGGACGCCTACCGGGAAAAGCTGTCCGCCGTGTCCGCGCTCTACTGACCTGGGCCGGCCCGTCCGGCCGCTCCGCACCCTCGTGCGATCCCATTATGAAAGGAGGATCCCTGTGAGACATATTTTGATCGTGGACAGCGACAAGGAGATTCGCGCGCAGATCGCAAAATATGTCCGTCTGGAAGGATACACCGCCACCGAGTCCAGCGACGCCGAGACCGCGATCTCCCTCTGCCGCCAGACCCCCTTCGACCTGATGATCCTGGAGGTGACTGTCCCCGGACTTGACGGATTCTCCGCCCTTCAGACGGTGCGGACCTTCTCCCAGATCCCGGTGCTGATCCTCTCCTCCCAGTGCAGCGAGGCCGACCGCATCCGCGGCCTGGAGCTGGGGGCGGACGACTATATGGCAAAGCCCTTCTCCAGCAAGGAGCTGATGCTGCGCATCGCCGCCATCCTCAAGCGCGGCCCCGCCCAAGAGAACGCCTCCCCCAAGACCCTGAGCAACGGCGGCATCACCATCGACCTGACCGCCCGCCGGGTCTTTGTGGACGGGGAGCGCATCAGCCTGACCCCCAAGGAGTTCGACCTGCTGGCCCTGCTGGTGGGGCAGCCGGACGTGGCTTTCTCCCGCAAGCAGCTGCTGGACATTGTCTGGGGCGGGGAGCTGTCCGGCGACACCCGCACTCTGGACACCCACATCAAGCAGATCCGCCACGCCATCTCGCCGTACAGCGAGCGCATCATCACCCTGCGCGGCGTAGGCTACCGGTTCGAGTAAAATCTGCCCAAATAGAAGATCGTCCGGCCCGCTCCCCGGAGGGAGCGGGCCGGTTCCTTTCCCCGCAGGGGCGCCGGGGGGGTTGAATTTCCCGGCAGAACACGGTAGAATAGGGTCTATCCATGCGGCGCGGCGCCGTTTACATCTGTTACCCTCCCGCCCGGCGCGGGAAAACGGAGGCAATCATGATCCTTACCATCACCCCCGCCCGGCTGGCGGGGGCCATCACTCCCCCGCCCTCCAAATCTCAGGCCCACCGGGCCGTGCTGGCCCTGGCTCTGTCCGGGGGGCACGGAACGCTGCACAACCTCTCCCTCTCCCAGGACATCCTGGCCACCCGCGGCTGTGTCGCCGCCCTGAAGAGCGCCCGGTCCGCCGGGGCGGACGGCCTGCCCCTGCTGGACTGCCGGGAGAGCGGCTCCACTCTGCGTTTCCTCATCCCCGTGGCCCTGGCCGTGCGGGGGGGCGGACACTTCACGGGCAAGGGCCGGCTTATGGAGCGGCCCCAGGAGCCCTACTTCGACATCTTCCGGGAGAAGGGCATCTCCTGGGAGCGCGCTGAAAACACGCTGACGGTCCGGGGGACCCTGCCCCCCGGCGAGTACCGCCTGCCCGGCAACGTGTCCAGCCAGTTCGTCACCGGCCTGCTGTACGCCCTGCCCCTGCTGGACGGGGACAGCCAGATCGTCCTCACCTCCCCCCTGGAGAGCCGGGGGTACGTGGACATGACCCTGGAGGTGCTGGAGCAGTTCGGCGTGACGGCGGAGAACCGGAACTACGAGCGCTTCCTGGTGCCCGGGAACCAGAGCTTCCAGGCCCGGGACTTCACCATCGAGGCCGACTGGTCCCAGGCGGCCTTCTGGTACGCCGCCCTCCTCCTCGGGGGCGATATCAAGATCGAGGGGCTGAACCCGTTTTCCACCCAGGGGGACATGGTCATCGCCGCCCACTTCGCCCGGCTGTCCCGGCCGGGGGAGGCGGAGATCGACGTGTCCCAGTGCCCCGACCTGGTGCCCGCCCTGGCGCTCATGGCCGCCCTGCGGGACGGGCAGACCACCCGCATCGTCAACGCCGCCCGGCTGCGCGCCAAGGAGAGCGACCGGCTGGCGGCGGTCACGGCGGAGCTCAACGCCCTGGGCGCCCAGGTGGAGGAGGGGCCCGACTTCCTGGTCATCCGGGGGGTGGAGTCCCTCCGGGGCGGCCGGGCGGACGCCCACAACGACCACCGCATCGCCATGATGCTGGCCATCGCCGCCACCAGGGCCTCCGGGAAGGTGGTCCTCTCCGGCGCGGAGAGCGTAAACAAATCCTACCCCGATTTCTGGGGCGACTACGCCGCCCTGGGCGGGCAGTTCGTGGGAGGTATGAAATGAACTACACCATCTTCGGCGAGTCCCACGGGCCCGCCATCGGCGTGACCCTCACCGGGGTGCCCGCCGGGCTGGAGCTGGACCTCCCCGAGCTGGAGCGAGAGCTGGCGCGCCGGGCGGCGGGGAACAGCCCCCTGTCCACCGCCCGGCGGGAGCCGGACGCGGTGGAGTTCCTCTCCGGCATGTTCGAGGGAAAAACCACCGGAGCGCCCCTGACCATGGTCATCCGCAACACCGACCAGCACTCCGGGGACTACGCCCAGCTGCGCACTCTCCCCCGGCCCAGCCACGCCGACTACACCGGCGCCATGCGCTACGACGGCTGCAACGACTACCGCGGCGGCGGACATTTCTCCGGTCGGCTGACGGCCCCGCTGGTGGCCGCCGGGGCTGTCGCCAAGCAGCTGCTGGCCCAGGAGGGGGTGTTTGTGGGGGCCCACATCGCCTCCGTCGCCGGCATTCCCGACGTCCCCCTGGACCCCACCCTGGACCAGCGCGCCGCCCTCTCCGCCGCCGCGGCCAAGGACTTCCCCGTTCTGGATGACGCCCGGGGGGAGAAGATGCGCGCGGCCATCCTGGCGGCCAAGGCGGAGCTGGACTCGGTGGGCGGTACGGTGGAGTGCATGATCTGCGGCCTGCCCGCCGGGATAGGCGCCCCCGATCTGGACGAGAACGTGGAGGGCATCCTGGCCCGGCACCTGTTCGCCGTCCCGGCGGTGAAGGGGATCGAATTCGGCGCGGGCTTCGCCCTGGCGGATATGCGGGGCTCCCAGGCCAACGACCCATTTTACAGCGCCGGCGGCGAGGTGCGCACCCGCACCAACCACGCCGGCGGCGTCAACGGCGGCATCACCAACGGGATGCCGGTGGTGGTCCGGGCGGTCCTGCGGCCCACGCCCTCCATCGGCCGGGAGCAGGACACGGTGGACCTGTCCACCGGGCGGAACGCGAAGGTGACAGTACACGGCCGGCACGACCCCTGCATCGTCCAGCGGGCCGTCCCGGTAATCGAGGCGGCGGCGGCCCTGGCCGTCTGCCAGCTTTTAGGGATTTAGGAGGGGATATGAATGGATGAACTGACTTCTCTGCGGGAGCAGATCGACCGCATCGACGCCCAACTGGTGGCGCTGTTCGAGCAGCGCATGGCGGTGACCGCCAAGGTGGGCCAGTACAAGCTGAGCCGGGGCCTGCCCGTGCTGGACAGCGGCCGGGAGAAGCAGGTGCTGGCCGGGAAGGCCGCCCTGCTCCACGACAAGGCCCTGACCGATGACGTGACGGAGCTGTTCCAGACCATCATGGCCATCTCCCGCCGCCAGCAGCAGACGCTGATCCAGACCCACCAGCAGCAGTAACCACATACAAAAGGGCGCCCGCGGAAAACGCGGGCGCCCTTTTGTATTACTCCGTCCGGAACCGGAATATGGTGGTGTGGCGGTACTCCTCCTCCGCCCGGAGGACGGCGGAGGGGAAATTGGGGTGGTGGGGGCTGTCCGGGAAGGCCTGGGTCTCCAGGCAGAACCCCCAGCGCTGGCCGTAGGGCGCGCCGCCCTTCCCCGGCGGGCTGTCCCCCAGGTAGTTGGCCGTGTAGAACTGGACGCCGGGCTGGGTGGTGAGCACCTCTAAGGATATCCCGGTCCTCGGGCTGTACGCCCGGGCGGCGGGCCGGAGGGTCCCCGGCGGCCCCGGGACCACCCAGTTGTGGTCATAGCCCCGGCCGATGCGCAGCTGGGGATGGTCCTCCCCGATGTGGGCCCCGATCTCCGTGGGCCGCCGCAGGTCCATGGGGGTGCCCTCCACCGGGGCGATCTCGCCGGTGGGGATGGAACCCGGGCCAGTGGGAGTGAAAAAATCGGAAAAGATCTGGATCTGCTGGTCCAGCACCGGCCCGCTGTCGTGGCCGGCCAGGTTGAAGTAGGCGTGGTTGGTGAGGCTGCACAGGGTGTCCCTGTCGCTGCGAGCCCAGTAGGAGAGGGTCAGGCCTCCCCCCTCCAGGCGGTAGGTCACCCGGGCGGTCAGCGTACCGGGGAACCCGCTCTGCCCGTCGGGGCTGGTGAGGGAGAGGGTGAGGAAGTCCTCCCCTGCCGCCTCCACCCTCCAGGGCTGCCGGTGGAACCCCAGCGGGCCGCTGTGCAGATTGTTGGGGCCGTCGTTGGCGGCCAGGGGGTAGTGTACGCCGTTGAGGTCAAAGCCCGCCCCGCCGATGTGGTTGCAGTACCTGCCGATCAGGAGCCCCAGGGACTTGTTCCGCGGCCCGAAGTAGTGCTCCGGGTCGTCGAACCCCAGCACCACGTCCACCATCTTCCCTTCCCGGTCCGGGACGCGCAGGGCGCGCAGCGCCCCGCCGAAGGTGATCACCTGGCACTCCAGCCCGCCGCCGGCCAGGGTGTACTGGTACACCGGCTCCCCGCCGGGCGCGATCCCAAAGCTGGTCCTTCTCACAGCTCCGCCCCCTTTCCTCACGCTGTCAGTATAGCATACCCGGGGCGGGGAGGACAAGGGCGGGGCCAGGCGGGGAACTGGGTAAAAATAGCAGGAAAATATGGCGGGCAGCGATTGCCTTTTGTGAAAAAATCGTGTAGAATGGGAGCAAAGAAGCCGCACAGCGTGCGGAGAGGAGGAGCATACGCGTATGAAACGATGGCTATCCCTGTTCCTGGCGGGCGCGGCGCTGTCCTGCGCCCTGGCCATGCCCGCCTCGGCGCTCGGGCTGGGGCTGACCGCAGTAAAGACCGGGCCATCGGACACCTGGGCCGCCACCCACGTCGAGCGGGCCGGCCGGCTGCTCCTGATCCCCGAAAAGCTGCGGGACAAGGACCTGCGGGAGGACATCACCCGCACGGAGTTCGCCGCCCTGTGCCTGCAATTGTATCAGGTCATGTCCAACCAGCAGGCGCCTCTCCCCCAGGAGGACCCCTTCACGGACACCGACGACCCCGACGTGCTCAAGGCCTACGGCCTGGGGCTGGTGGCCGGCGTCAGTGAGGACACCTTCGACGGCGACGCCCTCGTGACCCGGGAGGAGGCCGCCATCATGCTGGACTCGGTGTACCGGGCGTGCAACGATGTGGACAAACGGGCCTATCTGCTGTGGATCCTCCTCCAGCAGCCGGAGTCCAGGATCGACTGGATCCTCACCAACGGCCCGGAGGACCGGGTGGATGACGACACCGACCTGACCCCCCGGCAGGCGGTCAACGTGCTCAGCAGCGCCTACTACCGGCTCAACGGCAAGCTGGGTTCCGCCGGCGCCGTCCCCTTCGCCGACGACGGAGACATCTCCGAGTGGGCCCGGGAGAGCGTCTACTTTATGGAGCGCCACGGCATCATCAACGGGGTGGGGGACAACAGGTTCGACCCCAAGGCCAACACCCAGGCCCAGGCCGCCCTGGCGATGGCGGTGCAGATGTTCTACAAGCTGGGCTGAACCGGGACTGAAAAACAGAGCCGCCCCGCCTCATACGAGGCGGGGCGGCTTTTTCTGCGCCGTAAAAGGGGGGTGCCGCGGCCCCGGAGGGGCCGCGGCACAAGGGGGGAATTGAGGAAAACGCTTCTTAGAAAATACCCTGGGCCATCATGGCGTCAGCCACGCGCTGGAAGCCCACGATGTTGGCGCCGGCCACCAGGTCGTAGCCCAGGCCGTAGCGGGCGGCGGCCTCCTTGGAGGCGTGATAGATGCCGCTCATGATCTGGTGCATCTTCGCATCCACTTCCTCGGCGGTCCAGTACAGGCGCTCGGCGTTCTGGGACATCTCCAGAGCGGACACGGCCACGCCGCAGGCGTTGACGGCCTTGGAGGGGGCGACGATCATGTTCTCCTGCTTCTTCAGGAACTCCAGAGCGTCGTTGGTGGTGGGCATGTTGGCCACTTCGATGTAGAACTTGATGCCGTTGGCGGCCATCTTCTTGGCGCTGTCGATGTTCACGTCGTTCTGGGTGGCGCAGGGCATCATGATGTCCACCTTGTCGGAGCCCAGGCCCCAGGGCTTCTCGCCGGCGTGGAACTCGCAGCCGAACTTGTCGGCGTAGTCCTGCACCTTGTCGCGGCCGGAGGAGCGCATAGCCAGCACGTAGTCGATCTTCTCCTGGGAGGTGATGCCGTCGGGATCGTACACATAGCCGTCGGGGCCGGAGATGGCGACCACCTTGCCGCCCAGCTCGGCGGTCTTGCGGATGACGCCCCAGGCCACGTTGCCGAAGCCGGAGATGGCCAGACGCTTGCCCTCGATGGACTCGCCGGCGTCCTTCAGGACCTCGCACAGATAGTAGACGGCACCAAAACCGGTGGCCTCAGCGCGCATCAGGGAGCCGCCGTTGCCCACGGACTTGCCGGACAGAGCGCCGAACTCGGAGGCGCCCACCAGGCGGCGGTACTGGCCGTACATGTAGTTGATCTCCCGGTTGCCGCAGCCCAGGTCGCCGGCGGGGCAGTCGATGTCCTGGCCGATGTGGCGGTACAGCTCGGTCATATAGGCCTGGCAGAAGCGCATGACCTCGCCCTCGCTCTTGCCGCGGGGGTCAAAGTCGGAGCCGCCCTTGGCGCCGCCGATGGGCAGGCCGGTGAGGGCATCCTTGAAGGTCTGCTCGAAGCCCAGGAACTTGATGATGGACAGGTTGACAGAGGGGTGGAACCGCAGGCCGCCCTTGTAGGGGCCCAGAGCGCCGTTGTACTGCACGCGGTAACCGCGGTTGACCTGATAGTGGCCCTGATCGTCCAGCCAGGTGACGCGGAACTCGATGGTGCGCTCGGGCTCCACCATGCGCTCCAGCAGGGAGGCCTCCTCGTACTCGGGGTGGGCGTCGATCACGGGAGCCAGAGAGGTAAAGACCTCCTCCACGGTCTGCAGGAACTCAGGCTCGCCGGCGTTCTTCTTGCGGGTCTCTTCCAGGACGCGGTCAATGTACTTGCTCATGATAGTTCTCCTCCTAATAAAATTTTTGTTTTTGACGGAAGGGATTCAATTTTTTGGGGTTTTATCTCTCCTCATGTATAAGCATACCATAAAAAGCCGCAAAGTAAAGCATATTTTTTGTGGATGCCGCCACAGCTTTTTGGCTGTGGCTTTCTTGTTTTCCTACAATTTCCATTGTTTAACCTGATAAAGCAGTAAAAAATCACGCGTTTTTAACCAAAAACGCGTGATTTTTTCTCAAATGCAGGAAATTAGTCAAAAGCGAGCCCCAGATAGGCGCTGGAGGACCAGTCCCAGCGCCGCTCCAGACCGGGGTAGAGCCACTGGAGCATCCCGAACGGGACCTGGCTCCCGGGCGTGCGGTACTCGCCGGTCCAGCCGGGCAGCAGGGCCCCCGCCCATCGAAGGGCCAGTTCTACGTCCTCCGGCTTGCCCAGCAGCTCCTTGATCACCAGGCCCCGCTCCCCCTCCTCGGCGCACAGCACAGCGGCGCCGGCGGCGTACAGCCCGCCTCCGGGGGACAGGGCGCCGGCCTCCTCCTGGAAGGCGAGGGCCTGCTCCGGGTAAGAGATGTGGGCCGTGCCGGACAAGATGGCCTCCCGGGCGCGGCCGTAGTCCGCGGCGGAGAGGCGCTCCAGCCGGAAGGGCGGCTCCCCCTCCGGAACGGGGGCGTCCCAGACGCGGACGCTGTGGGTGAAGCACTCCCGGAACCCGTTGGCGGCGAAAAACCGATGCAGGGAGGGGTTCGCCGGCACGGTGGTCATGGCTTGGCAGCCCTGCTCCCCCCGCAGGTAGGCGGCGGCATACTTCTGCAGCGCCCCGCTCAGTCCCTGTCCCCGGCGGTCCGGGTGGGTTGCCACGGCATAGAGGTATCCGGCCTTCCAGCGGTTCCCATCGGGGACGTCCAGCCAGGTGTCGAACCAGGCCAGCATGGACCGGAGCTCCCCCTCCTCCTCCAGCACCAGCATCCGCTCCGGGCGGTACCAGCACTGGAAAAAGGCGTCCATATACGCCTCCGGGTCCCCGAAGGCGAGCCGCCACAGCTCCCGCAGGCGGGGGATGTCCTCCGGCCGGGACGTCCGCATGTGGATCATAGCCGCACTTCCTTTATCAATAGCCGGGATACACGTCGCTCTTCTTGGGCATGATGGCGGCGCAGATCACGTAGGCCCAGAAGCCGAAGGAGCCCATAAATGCGGCGATCACCCAGATCACCCGCACCAGGGTGGGATCGATGTCGAAATACTCCGCCACGCCGCCGCACACGCCGCAGATCATCTTGTAGGGACCCTCTGTTTTATAGAGCCGTTTCTTTTCCATTCCAAAATCACTCCATTTCTTGTGCTTGATTTAAGGATAGTATACGTTCTGGAATATGAAAAAATCATGGGGAACAGATTAAAAACCGCTTAAAACCGCGTCACTGCTTGGGGGGCACCGGCTCCAGGGTGCCGTCCTCGGCGAACCGCACCGGCTTGATATCGTTGCCGGTATTCCGGCGGATGTCGTCCAGGCGGATGCCCTCGGTGATGGTGGACACCAGGGTGTAGGCCACGCCGTGGCGCTTGGCGCGGCCGGTGCGGCCGATGCGGTGGATATAGTACTCGTTCTCGTCGGGCACGTCGTAGTTGAACACCGCGTCCACGTCGTCGATGTCCAGCCCCCGGGCGGCCACGTCGGTGGCCACCAGCACCCGCAGCTTCCCCTCCCGGAACTGCTGGAGGGTCTTTTCCCGCACCCGCTGCTGGATGTCGCCGTGGATGGCCTGGCAGGAGATGTTCCGCATCTTCAGCAGGCCGGCCAGCCGGTCGGTCATGTTCTTCGTGTTGCAGAAGGCGATGACCCGGTCGTAGCCCCCCAGCTCCATCAGCTTCACCATGGCCTCCATCTTCCGGTTGCGCTCCACGTCCAGGCGGAACTGGGCGATGTCGGGCTTGTTCTGCTCGTCGGCCCGGACGGTGATCTCCACCGGGTCCCGCTGGTAGACCCAGGAGATGTCCATCACTTCCCGGGAAATGGTGGCGGAGAACATCCCCAGGTTTCGGCGCTTGGGGACCAGGTCCAAAATGCGGGTCACGTCCCGCACGAAGCCCATATCCAGCATCCGGTCGGCCTCGTCCAGCACCACGGTCTCCACCTTGTCCAGCCGGACCGTGCGGCGCTTCACGTGGTCCATGAGCCGGCCGGGGGTGGCCACCACGATCTGGGGGTTCTTTTTCAGCTGGGTGATCTGCCTGTCGATGGGCTGGCCGCCGTAGAGGCAAACCACCCGCACCCCCTCCTTGAATGCGCACAGGTCCCGCAGCTCGTCCTGGATCTGGAGGGCCAGCTCCCGGGTGGGGGCCAGGATCAGCGCAGCCACCTTATTGGACGCGGGGTCGATGTGCTCCACCATGGGGATGCCGAAGGCGAAGGTCTTGCCGGTGCCGGTGGGGGCCTTGGCGATGACGTCCTTCCAATCCATAAAGTAGGGGATGGCGCCGCCCTGGACGGGGGTGGCCTGGACGTAGCCCTTCTTCTCCAGGGCCTGCATGATCTCCGGCGAGAGATTCAGCTCGGCATACTTGATGTCCTCATTGACGACTTGGCCGTTGATTTCCATGAAGATTCCTTTCCTGGGACCCAAGGCCAACCCAAACCAAATCGAAAACGCCGTTTTTCCGGCGCGGCCTCTGATCCGCGTTCAAATTCAGATTTTGGATACTCATCCAGTATCATCATAGCACAGTTTCCCCCGCGGCGCAAGGGGCGGCCGGCAGATGCGCCGGGCCCCGATCCTCCCCGGACGGCCCTACATTATTATATACGGAAACAGGCGCCCGGACATGGTCCAGGCGCCTGTTCTCTATTTCTCAGGAAAGCGGTACGCCGGCCCTACGGGTTTTCCGCGGCCTGGGCGAACTGCTCCTCGATCCGCAGCTCCTGGTTCAGCGCGTCGTAGAGCAGGAACTGGGAGAGAAAGACGATATACCACAGCCCCAGCAGGGGCACCAGGAGCAGCGTCCACGGGGCGAACAGCACATAGGCGGCCAGATAGGCCATCTGCAGCAGGGCGGCCCCCGCCACCTTCCACAGATACTTGGCGGTAAACAGGATGATGTTGCGCAGGCGGTTGAGGGCGGTCTGCCGGAACAGCACCAGCTGGGGCCAGAACAGGGTGTTGAGGATGAGCAGCACAAAGCCGGAGAACAGCCACAGGGCCACCGTCCCCAGGCTGGGGGCGGACTGGGCCCACCAGAACAGGTTGCCCATGAAGGCGTACACCCCCACGAACAGCCCCAGCAGGGCCCCGGGCAGCAGGCTCCCCGCCCAGTTCTGCCGCCAGCTCTTCTTGTAATTGGTCCACCAGTTGTTGGGGTCATCCCGCAGGGCGCGCAGCACCGAGTCGAACAGCCCCGCCAAAAACGGGCCGAACACCGCGCCCCCCAGCAGGGAGCAGGGCAGCAGCACCAGCACGCTGGAGGACAGGATGGACACGAAGATCCCCGCCGCCAGGGGCAGGGCCCCCGCCACCGTCAGCAGGTTGATCCGGAACCAGTGGCCGGCGTGCTCGGACAGCAGCTGCTTATAGCGGGCGAACCCCGTCTGCCGGACGCTCAGATCCTCATACGGGTCGTCAGGGGTGAATAATCCCATGGATAGCGCTCCTTTCACGCTCCGGCGGTGCCATAATGGAAGCCGCCGAGAAAATCGGTGAGGATGACCAGCTCGTCCCCCGTGAAGCCGTCCTGACAGGTCAGCTCCACGCTGACGGCGCTGGCGCCGTACACCGTGAAGGCGGACACGCCCCGGCTGTACGGGTTGGTCTCAGAGGCGCAGTCGTAGAGCAGCAGGGTGTAGTCCTGGCCGTTGATGGTCTGCGTCCGCTCCTCCCGCACGGTATAGGTCTCCCGCTCCCGGTCGCTCCAGGCCTCCGCCGCCTTCCGGGCGTTCTCGGCGTCGGCACAGCCCTGGAGCAGCAGATACAGCTGGGCGGGGTACAGGTCCACCTCGTCCCCCTCGTCATTGGTGTAGGGGGCCGCCTCGCCGCAGGTCCAGGAGGCGTAGTACAGGTCGTTGGAGGCCAGGACGGTGTTGTTGTCCAGCAGCGTGAACCCGTTCCCCGGATCCTCCACCCCCAGCACGGAGCCGATCATGGTCCAGCTCTCGTCCCAGGGGGTCCCGTCAGCGGCCTGGGACGGGTGCTCGCTCCCCAGGCGGCTCAGGAACAGGGCCAGCGCAGCCGCCAGGACCGCCAGGATGGCCAGCGGCAGGATGTAACGTTTCAGATTTTTCAACTAAAAGCCCCCTTTCGTCAGTTCCGCCCACAGCTGGTCACACTGGTCCGGGTAGGCGCAGGTCGTCTCCGTCCAGAATCCCCGCCTGGCCACGTACAGGCCGGAGAACAGCTGCTGGCTGTCCCCGGTGACCTGCTGGCCCAGGACCACCTCGCTGTACTCCCCCAGCTCCAGCTCCGCCAGGGCGGGGCAGTCGCTCCAGAGAAGGTAGCAGCTGTCGTAGTCCGTGTCCAGCTCGTCGGGCAGGGTGCCGTCCAGGCGGCGGAGCACCTGGTAATTGCGCTGGAATGCCTCCGGGTCCTCCAGGAGGAAGAGGTAGCTGTCGCAGTCCGTCAGGTCGGACATCAGCTTGGCGCCGGCGGCATAGGCGTACATGGCCGCGTCACTGTTGTTCTCGCTGTCCCCGCTGACGTACTGGTTCACCCTGACCACCGTCTGGCCGTCCCCGTTGCAGTCGGTCCCAAAGCTGGCCAGGGCCCGCTCCAGGGCGGAGACGGTGTCCTCGGGCAGGGGATCGGAGGCCACGTAGGCCACCTGGAAGTCCGGCTTCACCTGGCCGATCCCCAGCACGTGGTACAGTATGTTCCCGGCCGCCAGCAGGAGGACGGCCCCCAGGAGCACGTGCCACTTGTGGTAGTGCCACCAGTTGGCCCGCTTCTCCTTGGGCGTCAGCTCCCGGGGAACGTCGGGCTTGACGTCCCGGTATTTCCACTTCAAATACTCGCTGGCCACGGCGGCTCGCCTCCTTTTTTATTCCCGCGTGGTGCCGCCGGCGGCGTAGGCCACCGGCAGGCAGATCAGGGAGGGCAGCGCGGAGCGGTCCTCCTGCAGCAGGATATCCACGCTGGTCTGGGCCAGCTGGGCGATGGGCTGGACGATGGTGGAGCAGTAGCAGCCCTCCGACCCGAACTGCCGGATGCCGTCGAAGCCGACGAGCTGCACGTCCTCCGGCACCCGCTGCCCCAGCTCCTCCAGCATCCCCCGGATGGTCAGGGCCAGCAGGTCGGTGGAGCAGAAGATGCCGTCCAGGTCCAGCTTCCCGTTGGAGATGTGGCCGATCAGGTAATCCCGGAACACCTCCAGGGACTGCTCCTCGTCGTTGATACGTATCACCTCATAGGACACGCCCCGGGCGCGGCATATCTGCTCAAAGCCGTCCCCCCGCTTGTCCGCCTCGCCGGCCTGGATGGGGCCGTTGCGGAAAAAGGCCAGGTGCCTGCATCCCAGGGAGATCAGCCGCTCCGCCGCCAGGCGGCCGCCGCCCAGGTTGTCGGACGCCACGCAGGGCACGCCGGGGCTGAAATAGCGGTCGATGCTGACGAAGGGCAGGGCCTCGTCCACCTCCAGACCTGGGTTGTAGGTCAGGCCGATGATGCCGTCGGCCTTGTTCTGCTGGACCATGCGGATGCACTGCTGCTCCACCTCCGGGTTGGAGCCGGTGACATACAGCAGAGTGCGGTAGCTGCGCCGGGACAGGGCCAGGCACAGCTGCTGGGCCAGGGCGCCAAAAAAGGGATGGTCCACGCTGGGGAGGATGAGGGCCACGGTGTTGGTCCGGTTGGTCTTTAAGCCCCGGGCGTACTGGTTCACCTGGTAGCCCAGCTTCCCGGCGGCCTCCACCACCCGCTGGCGGTAGCTCTCCCCCACGGGGATGTTGTTGAATACCTTGGACACGGTGCCCAGGGCCACCCCGGCCTCCCGGGCCACGTCTTTCATGGTGGGGGTGGTGCTCTTCTGCTTCATCCGAAGCCGCTCCCTTCGGCGTGAAATGTTTCACGTATTTCTTTTACTCCGCCAGTATAGCACAGAGCAAAAAGCGTTGTAAAGCATAAATTTCATTTTAATTTCATGAAATTATAAAATCGTTATTTCCACCAAAAACGCCCCCGGCGGTTTGTGACATTAGCTGAAAGTAAAATTTTTTGTAAATTATCGTTGACGTCTGGTACAATCTGCCGTATTATTTCATTGTATCGATGTATAACGTTTCACGTTCAATATCCGGCACTTCGCGGATTTTTCTTTTGTCCCTGGTGTGAAACGTTACACATTTCAAGGTATTCCATGCTTCTGGGGGGTGAAAGCGCTTCTTCTTTCGCGCCAAATCTGAGAATCGAGAAATAGGAGTGAGTCAAATGAACCAAACGGCAAACCAAGCGTCCGCCGTTGCGCTAGGCCGAAAGAGCCTCGGCCAGCGCATGAAGGACAATTGGCAGCTCTACGCGCTGCTGCTCATCCCCGTTGTGCTGACTGTGGTGTACAAGTACATCCCCATGTACGGCATCCAGATCGCCTTCCGGGACTTCCGGGCCAGCCAGGGCTACCTGGGCAGTGAATGGGTCTGGTTCAAGTGGTTCGAGCGGTTCTTCACCGCCCCCACCTTCGGCCGGATGATCAAGAACACCATCCTGCTCAGCCTCTACGGCCTGCTGTGGAGCTTCCCCATCCCCATCATCCTGTCCCTGTGCATCAACCAGCTGCGCTTCAACCGCTACAAGCGGGTGGTCCAGACCGTGCTCTACGCCCCCCACTTCATCTCCACCATGGTCATCTGCGGTATGCTGCGCATCTTCCTGAGCCCCTCCGGCGGCCTGATCAACCTGCTCTTCGGCACCAGCATCGACTTCCTCACCCAGTCCTCCGCCTTCCGGACCATCTACATCGCCTCGGGCATCTGGCAGGACGCCGGCTGGGGATGTATCATCTACCTGGCCACCCTGTCCAACGTGGACACCAGCCTGTACGAGGCGGCCAAGGTGGACGGCGCCTCCGTGTTCCAGCGCATCATGAACGTGGATGTCCCCGCCCTGCTGCCCATGGCCATCCTGAACCTGATCATGAGCGCCGGCTCCCTGATGAACGTAGGATTTGAAAAGGTGTGGCTGCTCCAGACCGACCTGAACAAAGCCACCTCCGACGTCATCGCCGTGTATGTGTACCAACAGGGTATTGAAAACGCCAAGTACAGCTACTCCACGGCAGTGGGCCTGTTCAACACGGCTATCAACCTGATCCTGCTCTTCGTCGTCAACAAGATCGCGTCCAAGACCTCGGACGTGGACTTCGTCTAAGGAGGTGGGCAACGTGAAAAAGAAGAACGGTCTGTCTGACCGCACCAGCGACATCATCCTGGTCGCCATCACCGCCATCGTGCTGATCATCGTGGCCTACCCCCTGTACTACGTGCTCATCGCCTCCGTGTCCGACCCCTATGACGTGTACGCCGGCAAGACCTTCCTGCTGCCCAGCCAGTTCACCCTGAAGGGCTACTCCGCCGTCTTTGCCGACCCCAAGATCTTCTCCGGCTTCTTCAACTCCGTGAAGTACACCGTCATCGGCACCATTTTCTCTGTGGCCCTGCTGTACATCACCGCTTACCCCATGGCCCAGAAGGACCTGCCCGGCCGGAAGTTCTTCAGCATCTTCTTCCTCATCACCATGTACTTCGGCGGCGGCCTGATCCCCACCTTCCTGGTGGTCAAGGACACCGGCCTGATCGACAACATCTGGGCCCTGTTCCTGCCCGGAGGCGTGGCGGTAGGCAACATGATCATCGTGCGCAACTACTTCCAGAACAGCATCCCCCACGAGCTGATCGAGGCCTCGGAGATCGACGGCTGCTCCAAGCTGCGCACCTTCCTGAGCATCGTCATCCCCCTGTCCAAGCCCATCCTGGCCGTGATGGTGGTGTTCTCCATGGTGGCCTACTGGAACGACTGGTTCACCGCCATGATTTATCTGACCGCTGAGAAGGCCCCCCTGCCCCTGGTGTTGCGCAACATCCTGATCAAGAGCTCCGCCAGCGCCAACCAGGCGGCCACCATCTCCGGCGGCTATGCCGAGCTGCAGAAGGTCACCGAACTCATCAAATTCTCCTCCATCATCGTGGCAGCCGCCCCCATGCTGGTCATCTACCCCTTCGTGCAGAAGTACTTCGAGAAGGGCTTCATGGCCGGCGCGGTGAAGGGCTAAGAAAGGAGATAAGCGAAATGCGTAAGATTCAATGGAACGGCTGGGTCAAACGGACCGCCGCCCTGGTTTTGGCCGCGGGCATGGTCCTGGGCCTGACCGCCTGCGGCTCCAAATCCCCCAACTACAACACCGAGCCCCACACCCTGAACCCCAACACCGACCAGACCGAGTTCACCATCATGGGCGGTATGTCCGCTCTGTCCGCTGGCTACGAGGACAACCAGGTCCTCAACCAGCTGCAGGAGGACAGCGGCATCCACATCTCCTGGAGCACCATGAGCGACTCCCTGTCCGAGCAGGTGAACATCCGCATCGCCGGCAACATCATGCCGGACGCCTTCCTGGGCGTGGGCTTCAACAACTACGACCTGTCCCGCCACGGGGACGACGGGGCCTTCATCGACCTGGCCCCCTACATCACCCCTGAGATCATGCCCAACCTCTATCAGATCCTGGAGGACAACCCCAAAGTCAAGGCGGCCATCACCATGGAGGACGGCGGCATCTACGGTCTGCCCGCCGGCGAGCAGATGGGTACCGGCGGCATCGGCGCCGAGAAGGACTACTCCATCTACACCATCCCCCAGTTCTCCATGATCAACAAGGCGTGGCTGGATGAGCTGGGCCTGCCCGTCCCCACCACCTTGGATGAGCTGCACGACGCGCTGAAGGCCTTCAAGGACAACGATATGGCCCACACCTACTACGGCGCGGCCGCCGGCAGCACCATCCCCATGTCCACCGGCTTTGACCAGTGGTGCTGGGGCCAGAACATCTTCTACTCCGGCTTCGGCTTCACCAACTGGCCCAATGACGTGTGCGCCGACCTGACCCTGTGGGGCGACGGCTCCGTGGGCTTCGTCAGCACCACTCAGAACTACCGGGACGCCCTGGAGTACTTCCACAACTGGTACGCCGAGGGCCTGATGGACGTGGAGATGTTCTCCCAGACCGACTCCCAGCTGATCTCCAAGTGCCAGCAGGGCTACGTGGGCGTGTCCACCTGGTGGTACATCGAGGAGCTGATGGGCAAGTACTCCGAGGACTACGTGTTCCTGCCCGTCCTCACCGGCCCCGAGGGCACCCAGTATGAGGGCACCCGCAACGTCACCGTCCGCACCGGCGGCGGCACCAACAGCGGCCAGCTGTCCATCACCTCCGCCTGCCAGAGCCCCATCAACCTGCTGAAGTTCTTCGACAAGTGGTACGACGGCGAGATCGTCATGCAGCTGCAGTACGGCCCCATCGGCGTGTACTTCAACGAGCAGGACGAGAACGGCGTGTGGCTGTCCATCACCGAGGATGAGGCCCAGGCCCGCTTCGGCAAGGGCGCCGGCGAGCTGAAAGGCCAGTACGAGGTCTGGGGACCCAAGCTGATCCTCTCCAAGTACTACCTGGAGAACTTCCGCATGGAGGACCGGGCCATCGAGCGCCTGGAGGACCTGTACAACTACTGGATGCCCCAGGTGGACAGCGACAGCGTCTACCCTGTCGACTGCGTGTTCACCTCTGACGAGCTGGACACCATCGACCGGTACAAGGCCGACTTCGAGTCCGCCCTCTCCGAGCAGGAGGGCCTGTGGATCCGGGACGGCGGCATCACCGACGCGGCCTGGCAGTCCTACATCGACCATCTGAACAACAAGTGCGGTATGCAGGAGCTGCTGCAGGTCTACACCGAGGCCTACCAGCGCTACGCCGCCGCCCAGCAGTAAACCTGAAATTCCCCTGACAGGAGGACCCGAACATGGTCAGCGAACAGCTGCAACAGGCCCGGGACTTTGAGGCCCGGTATATGCCCTTCATCCCGGACACGGAGCGCCCCGTGTTCCATGTCACCGGCGGCATCGGCTGGATCAACGACCCCAACGGGTTCTCCTGCTACCGGGGGGAGTACCACCTGTTTTACCAGTACCACCCCTACTCCACCAAGTGGGGCCCCATGCACTGGGGACACATGAAAACCAGGGACTTCATCCGCTGGGAGCGGCTGCCCGTGGCCCTGGCCCCGGACACCGAGGCCGACCGCGGCGGCTGCTTCTCCGGCGGCGCGGTGGAGATGCCCGACGGGCGGCAGCTGCTGCTCTACACCGGCGTCTACCACGTCCGCCGGGCCGACGGCGTGATGGAGGAGTACCAGACCCAGTGCGTGGCCGTGGGCGACGGAGTCAACTACGAGAAGTACCCCGGCAACCCGGTGCTGGACGGCAAGGACCTGCCAGAAGGGAACAGCATGCTGGACTTCCGGGACCCCAAGCTCTGGCTGGAGCCCGACGGCACCTACCGCTGCGTGGTGGGCAACCGCACCGCCGACGGCAGCGGGGCCGCCCTCCTCTTCGAGAGCCCCGACGGCTTCCACTGGCACTACGCCGCCACCCTGGACGCCTGCCGGAACGAGTACGGCCGGATGTGGGAGTGCCCCGACTTCTTCCCCCTGGACGGCAAGCAGGTGCTGCTCACCAGCCCCCAGGAGATGGCCGCTCTGGGCCTGGAGTTCCACGCGGGGTACGGCGCCATCTGCCTGCTGGGCAGCTGGGACTCCGAGAAGCGCCAGTTCCAGCGGGAGAAGGTCCACTCCATCGACTACGGCATCGACTTCTACGCCCCCCAGACGCTGGAGAGCTACGACGGGCGGCGGATCATGATCGCCTGGATGCAGAACTGGACCAACTCCAACTGCCAGCCCATGAACGCCCGCATCTTCGGGGAGATGACCCTCCCCCGGGAGCTGTCCATCCGGAACGGCCGGCTGGTCCAGAACCCGGTGCGGGAGCTGGAGCGCTTCCACGGCCACCGGGTGGCGTACAGCGACGTGCTGGTGTCCAGCGAGACCAACATGCAGGGGGTCAGCGGCCGGGTGCTGGACATGACGGTGAACGTCCGCCCCGCCGGGCGGGGCTACAACTGGTTCAAGCTCCACATGGCCAAGAGTGGCGAGTACGCCACCACCATCCGCTACAAGCCCGACTGCTCCACCGTCCGGGTGGACCGCACCCGCTGCGGCATCCGGTACGACGTGGTCCACGTCCGGGATTTCCTGGTCCGGCCCCGGGACGGCGAGATCAAGCTCCGGGTGGTCATGGACCGGCACAGCCTGGAGCTGTTCGTCAACGACGGGGAACAGGCGGCCACCTTCATCATCTACACGCCGGAGTCAGCGGACTCCATCAGCTTTGAGGCCGACGGCGCGGTGCTGGTAGATGTGGAAAAATACGAGTTGAATATCCCCTGAAAATCTGAGCGACCCAAAATCATATGGCGCCCGTCCACTCCACCTCATGGGCGGAACGCACATACAAAAAGGAGGAAAAAGAGCCGTGCGGCTCGCGGTGCGGCAGTGTGGAGACCTGTCGTAAAGCGGCGCGCCCCCTGTGGGCGGCCGCGAGGCAGTCTGGGCGGAGGCCCGGCTGTCAGAGCCAGAAAGTATGTCCGAGGTATTGATCAAAAACTTGAAGAAGGTCTATGACGGCGGCGTCACCGCGGTCCACGACGTGAACCTGCACATCGCGGACAAGGAGTTCATCGTCCTGGTCGGCCCCTCCGGCTGCGGCAAGTCCACCACCCTGCGCATGGTGGCCGGCCTGGAGGAGATCTCCGGCGGCGAGCTGTACATCGACGGCAAGCTGTGCAACGATGTGGAGCCCAAGGACCGGGACATCGCCATGGTGTTCCAGAGCTACGCCCTGTACCCCCACATGACTGTGTACGACAACATGGCCTTCGCCCTAAAACTGAAAAAAGTGCCCAAGGACGAGATCGACAAGAAGGTCCGCGAGGTGGCGGAGATCCTGGACATCACCCAGTACCTGGAGCGCAAGCCCAAGGCCCTGTCCGGCGGCCAGCGGCAGCGTGTGGCCATTGGCCGGGCCATGGTCCGCGACCCCAAGGTGTTCCTCATGGACGAGCCCCTGTCCAACCTGGACGCGAAATTGAGGAACCAGATGCGGGCCGAGATCATCAAGCTGCGCCAGAGGATCAACACCACCTTCATGTACGTCACCCACGACCAGACCGAGGCCATGACCCTGGGCGACCGCATCGTCATCATGAAGGACGGCTTCGTGAACCAGATCGGCACCCCCGAGGAAGTCTTTGACAAGCCCGTGAACCTGTTCGTGGCCGGCTTCATCGGGATGCCCGTGATGAACTTCTTCGACGGCTGCAAGCTGCTCAAGGAGGGCGACACCTACTACGCCCAGATCCGGAACGCCAAGTTCAAGCTGGACGAGTTCCAGCAGAAGGCGCTGAAGCAGAACGGTCAGCAGCCCTGCGACATCGTGGCCGGCATCCGTCCACAGCACATCAGCGTGGGCTCCGGCGAGCTGGAGGCCACCATTGAGGTCAACGAGATGCTGGGTTCCGAGGTCAACCTCCACGCCCGCTCCGATAAGGACGAGGTGGTCATGGTGATCCCCACTGTGGACCTGAAAACCGACGTGTCCATGGGCGCCAAGGTGAAGTTCACCACCCAGCCCCGGCTGATCCAGCTGTTCGACAAGGCTACCGGCAACAACCTGGTGTGGTACGACAAGGAGTCCGCCGACGCCTGCGCCCCCGTCTGCAAGAATTACAGCTTCTGATTCTTCCCTTAAACCAAAAGAGGTCCGCCGCGGGAACCCCGCGGCGGACCTCTTTTTTCCTTTTACCGAGCTCTATTCCCTACATCCGCCGCGCAGGTTGCGCAGCGTCTCAGCCAAATTCTCCTGGTGGAGCTGTACCGCCTGGAAATGGAGCAGGCGGAAGTTGACGTTAAACAGCGTCCCCAGCCCCACAGCGGAAATGACGGTGCCGGCGCCCACCTGGCCGCCCAGGAAGAACCCCACCACAATGGCCAGCAGCTCCACGCTGGCCCGGCACAGGCCCACGGACCGGCCGGTCATCCGGGCCAGCACCACCATCAGCGCGTCCCGGGGCCCGGCGCCCAGGGCGCTGAGCATATACATCCAGGTGCCCAGGGCCAGCAGCTCCATGCCGGCCAGCAGCATGGCCAGCCCGGCCCAGAAATTCTCCATCAGCGGCACCCAGCCCAGGGCCAGCAGCAGGTCAATGAGCATGGGGCAGATCACGATGTTGGACAGGGTGCCGATGCCGAACCCCTCCCCGCACAGGAAGGCCACGGCGATGACGGCGGCCCCCACGATCATAGCGGCGGTGCCGTAGGTGATGCCGAACGTCTTGGACATGCCCTGCTGGAGCACGCTCCACGCCTCCAGCCCCACGTTGGCCTGGAGCATCATGGTGATGCCCACGGCGCTGACCACCTGTCCGCCCGCCAGGATCAGCAGGCGGCGGAGATAGTGCTTCTTCACAGGTACAGCTCCCCCCAGCAGCCGACGGCCTCAAAGCCCAGGCCGCGGTACAGCCTGGCCACACCCTCGTACCCCGCCACCAGGCAGGGGGTCTTGCCCTTGGCCTGGATGCGCCGGGCCAGATATCTGGTGATAGAGCTGCCCAGGCCCCGGTTCCGGTACTCCGGCACCACTGCCACCGAGGCGATGACACCGCAGGCGTCGTCCTCCGAGGAGATGCCGCCCGCGCCCACTGTCTGTCCGTCCAGCTCCAGCTGGTACAGCTCCGACAGCCCGGCGTCCAGCCTGCGCTGCCAGTCGGCGGCCCAGGGGGTATATTTCAGATGTGTCCGATAGTACTCGTGGCTGCGCTGGAGCACCCCGAACACCGCGGGCAGCTGCGCGGGGCGCATGACCAGCCCGTCCTCCGGGATGGGGGCGCCCCGGTAGGCCATGAAGTCGCAGGTGTCCAACTCCCCGCCCAAAACGGCGTGCAGCCCGGCACACAGGGCGTAGTCCGTATCCACCTCGGCGGCGCGCCGGTCCCGGACCAGCTGCGCGATCTCCGCCGGGTCGACCCTGCCGTCGGCGGCGACGGTCAGCACCCCGTTTTCCAGGCACAGCGCGGCGGCGGGGTCCCCGTCCCTCCGGCACAGGAAGAACTCCGCCTCCCCCTCCAGCCCCCAGAGGCGCAGGGCGGTGAGGACCCTGGAGCCGAAGATGCGCTCGAAGGCGCACGCGGCGGTGAAGGCCGGGAGCTCGGACGGGGTCAGGGGAGAGATCACTGTGCGCGCCTCCTTAAATATAGTTCAGTTCTCCTTCTTGATCTGGGCCAGGTAGCGGTACACGCTGGCCTGGGAACAGTGCAGGGCGGCGGCCACGTCCTTCACCGCGCCCTTGAGCAGGAAAATGCCCTCCTGCTCCAGATCGGAGATGATCTGGATGCGCTCCTCTGGGGTCAGGCGCTCGGCCTGCAGGCCCATGCGCTCCAGCTTCTGCTCCACCGCGTCGCCGGCCACCGCGCCGATGGAGTTGTGGAAGCTCTCGGTGGTGGACTGGGGCGCCTTGGGGGGGCCGGCGGCGCCGGCGCCGGGGGCCAGCTCCCCGTCCAGGAAGGCCTGGGGGTGGCACAGGTGCAGGAAGTTGTCCACCGCGGCGCGGTAGCGGCTGTCGTCAAAGTTGATGCACAGCATCCCGATGAGCTTCTGGTCCTGCTTGATATAGTAGGTGCAGGAGCGCAGAGTGGTCCCGCTGGCGGACAGGCCCTGGTAGTGCAGGCGGTAGTCCTGGCGCTCGTAGCTCTTGTCCATCAGGACCTGGAGGGCTACGTTGGTCAAGGGGGCCCCGACTGTTCGGCCGCTGATTTGACTGTTGGCAATCGCGATGATGGAGTGGTTCTTGTCCGTCAAATCATGCAGAGCGATCTCATAGTCGGGGCCGAGGGCGAGGCCAAGAAATTCGGTCAGCTTGATGTACGGCTGTAGATACGGATTGGCCATAAGATCGCCTCTTTCTATTAAAAATAATATCCGGCAAAAGAGATGTTGTAGTATTATACATTAGGCTGGCCCGTTTGTCAATTGTAATAATAAATTATTGTAGAAAAAATTCTTCATCAGAGTCGTCCGTTAAGCCCGTGTAAAGTTCGTTGTAAAAATACATAAAAACGCCGCCCGCAAAATAGTAAATCATCCAAATTGCATAAATCCGATTGACAAAAATTTTTAGTTGTGATAGATTATATATCAATAAGAGAAGGAGGTTTTAAGCGTGAAAAAAATTATCAGCACGCAGAACGCCCCCGCGGCGATCGGGCCGTACTCCCAGGCCATCGACCTGGGCAGCCTGATCTTCGTCTCGGGCCAGCTGCCTCTGGACCCCGCCACCGGGGCCTTCCCCGCGGACATCTCCGGGCAGACCAAGCAGTCCCTGACCAATGCCAAGGCCATCCTGGCCGAGGCCGGCGTGTCGATGGACCAGGTGGTCAAGACCACCGTGTTCCTCAAGGACATGAACGACTTTGCCGCCATGAACGCGGTGTACGCCACCTTCTTCACCGAGGGCAGCTACCCCGCCCGCTCAGCGGTGGAGGTCGCCCGCCTGCCCAAGGACGCGATGGTGGAGATCGAGGTCATCGCCGCCAAGTAAGACCGTACCCCAGCGCGGGCCGCGCAAACGGTCCGTTTTCCACGGGCAACGCCCTATGACCTGGAAATGGGCCGCGCGGCGCTGTCCAAGGTACTGTCCGCCAGTCGAGTGCTGTTGAGAGGGACCGGCAGGGGCGAGGGAGCCCTGCAACGCCCCTCTTAGGAGAGGCAGCAGCCGACGACCGGGGTACCTCCACAACATACGGCGCTTCCCGCGCCAGATCAAATGGAGGTAACAGAAAATGAAAGAGTATCCCCTGAACGTTCCCGCACCCCATCACTTTACCTTCGCGGTCCGCGACATCCCCAATGTGACCGTCGAGCAGCGTGAGCGTGTGCTGAAGGCCACCCACTACAACGAGTTCGCCTTCCCCGCTGGTATGTTGACGGTGGATATGCTCTCCGACTCGGGCACCACCGCCATGACCAACCAGCAGTGGGCGGCCCTGTTCCTGGGCGACGAGGCCTACGGCCGCAACACCGGCTACTACGTCCTGCTGGACACCTTCCGGGACATCTTCGAGCGCGGCGGCGAGAAGAACTGGAAGAAGATCATCGACCTGGTGCGCACCGACTGCCGGGACGTGGAGAAGATGATGGACCAGGTCTACCTCTGCGAGTACGAGGGCGGCCTGTTCAACGGCGGCGCCGCCCAGATGGAGCGCCCCAACGCCTTCATCATCCAGCAGGGCCGCGCGGCCGAGTCCGTGCTGATGGAGATCGTGAAGAACATCCTGGCCAAGCGCCACCCCGGCAAGGTGTTCACCATCCCCTCCAACGGCCACTTCGACACCACCGAGGGCAACATCAAGCAGATGGGCTCCATCCCCCGCAACCT